>CAMUZR010000006.1 GCA_947165255.1 uncultured Bacteroidales bacterium | reverse complement strand
CCTTTTTGCTTTTTTTTTGCGCAAAAAAGTGTCAAGTTAATTCCGTTCAAGACAAAGAAACAGGAGTGCTGACGGGAACCCGAACCGATGCCACACCAAGACAGCACACGGTGACTACAACACTCTACAATACATCTACTTATAGAAACAAGGCATTAAGAAACGTTCTATCGGGGGGATTTTGAGTGACATGGATGGCAATTAGGGTCGGCGTATCATAAAAAATGTTATTTTTTTGCCATGGTGCGCAATTTTTATCCGCACATTAACGTTACGAGAATTTTGATTAGAAATACTACATTCCGAGAGCGCGGATAAAAGATTGTGTGAATGACAGTTAACACCAATAATGACAGAAACATGTCCATTGGCAGTCCCAAAGAGGCAGCGGAGGTATGCGCGGAAAGATGTGACGAACGGCAGAAATGAAATCAATCCATATCATTCGTCGCGGCAGACGTTCGACATCCCCTTTTGTTCTCGTTGGGCTGGATTACAGTCCAGCCCAACTGTATAACCTGCAATCTGCACCTGCCTCACTGCACCTACGTAGGCGCAGGCAATCTGCCGGAAGAGTAGAGATCTCTTGGGCCGAAACTCCATCTCAGAATGACACCTACACTCTTGCACCAAGCAAATAACTCTAAACCCAAGGGTGCCTTTTAACCCAAATCGGTCAATAAGGTTTATGACATATTTGGGGGTTCAGATAATCCCACTCTAGGGCGATGAAGGCCATGGGCTGAAAAGAAAATTTTGGTTCAGGTGTAGTTTTTTGGGAAGTTGTTACGTATATAATAAGGATGGAGATGCGGAACGACACGTTGTCAACAGCCACACCGCACAGCTCGGGAACTCAGTGCCAATACAATATGGCTAGAACAGTTGTTGTTACGCACGATGATAAAGGTGAACATGATATTTTTTTATAAATAGATGCAATTTTTATACATACTCCTACGTTATTTGTTCTATTATCCTTATTGGAATGAGGAGTAGACACACAACAGGACTGAAGCCATCATCATACAGGAGCGTCTCCACTAAACAATGAATAAATTAATACATATGATAATAGCAGACAATACAGCTCACATTAAGAGAAACACACAAAACAAACTAATTAAATAACAACTAAATGAAAAGAAAAGTAATCCTAACTGCACTGCTCATGGCCATGCTACTGCCAATGACCCTGAGCGCTCAGGACTCGTTACAGGTATGCGACGGCACTACGACCAACACGTACATACCTTTCTACGGGTACTACAACGACTCACGGTTCAGAAACGAGTTTGTCTATCCGTCCCGACTGCTGGGCGATATGGCTGGCTCCACCATCACGGGTCTGACGTTTTACGCCAGCAGCGACCAGAGCTGGAACTCGAACCTTGTGCTGAGGATAGCCGAGGTGAGCGACACCTCCTACTCCTCTTCTACCCCTTGGAAGATGCCCGACAGCACCGACACCGCCTGGACCGGCACCTGCACCGTCACTGGCGGACGCTGGGAAATCACGCTGGACAACCCCTACATGTACAGCGGCGGCAATCTGCTAATCAGCGTGATGAACACGGCCGCAGGCACGGGCTGTCCCTACAGCTACTTCTATGGCCAAAGCCTCTCCTACCCTGCTTCGGCATACGTTAATGGCGCTGGCTCGATAGGCAGCTCCACGCCCTCCTACACGCAGCAGTTCCTGCCCAAGGTCACTTTCTCCTACTCCAGTGGCGGAAGCATCTGCCTCTCTCCTTCACACCTTACGGTCTCTAACGTAACCCCTGACAGCGCCACCCTCAGCTGGAATTCGCGCAACGGCGAGTACAGCTGGGCAGTGTATTTGAACGGTTCGTTCGTCGACGTTGTTTACGACTCGGTCTATGTATTTGACAACCTGACTCCCAATACGGCCTACACCGCCCGGGTGCGCGCCATCTGCGGCACGAACGACACCTCCAGTTTTGCCACCGCCTCGTTCCGCACAGCCTGCGGCTACATCACCGCCCTGCCTTGGAACGAGAATTTCAACTCCTACACCGGCACCACCTATTCCGATGCCACCTCTTCGGTGACCAACCTGCCTTGCTGGGACGTGATTGGCAACTACGGCAACTACACATTCCTCCAGAGCTCTTGGAACCACGACAGCGAGGCCACAGGCAACGCCCTGCGCATCTACGGCCACACTACCAACTATCCCACCTACATCATCCTGCCGGCCTTTAGCGAGGCCGTATCCAACCTTTCGTTAGGGTTATGGATGACTTCTGACGCTGCCGCAGCCTATCTGGGCGTGGGCTACATGACCGATGCCACCGACACAAGCACCTTTACCGAGGTGTCCACCCTAATACCCAGCGCCACTAATACTTGGGAGTATTTCGAGACCCCCATGCCTACCAACGCAACGGGACGCATTGCCTTCCGCTACTACGGCAATAGCAATAATATCCGCGTCGACGACTTCACCGTTTACGAGTCGCCTTCCTGCGCCCGTCCTTCTTACATTGCCATGCGCAACATTGGCTCCGACGAGGCCGAGTTGTTCATTTTCGACACGGTGGGAACGGCTGCCAGCTACACCGTAAAGCTCTACAACGACACCCTGCTGGTGGACAGCCTGGAGGCTTATGACACGGTGGTTTCGCTCACCAACCTCACTCCGAATACCCTCTACACGGTCAGCATGACTGCCAATTGCGGCGACGGCGGGACCTACATTCCCCTCACAAGTCAGTTCAGAACCGCCTGCGTGGCCATTGCCCACGAGAGCCTGCCTTTCTTCGAAGGCTTTGAGGCCTACACGGGTGGAAGTTCTTCGGCCTCCACGGCCATGAATGTTCCCTGCTGGAACGTGACCAACCGCTATAGCGAGAACTACCCATATATCAGCAGTTCCGTACAACACGGCGGCAACAACAGCCTGGCCATCTATAGCATGTCTACCAACCCCACGGTGGTGGCACTGCCCCATTTCGAGGACACTCCGGGGAACCTTCTGCTCAACTTTTGGCTTTACGGCCAGTCGGTGCAGGTGGGCGTCATGAGCAATCCTTCCGACCCCAGCACTTTTGTGCCCGTGCAGACGCTCAATCCCACCGCAGCCAATATTTGGACCATGTTCGATGTGACCTTTAGCGGCATCACCTCCGGCGAAATCGCCTTCCGCTATAACGGTTCCAACTACAGTACTGCCTACATCGACGACATCACTGTCAACACAATTCCCTCCTGCAGCCGCCCGACAGCCATTGCCATGCGCAATATCACTGACGAGGAGGCCGAGCTGAATATTATAGACACGGTGGGCGACGCCATTAGCTACACCGTGAAGCTCTATAACGACTCCGCTATGGTGGACAGCATGGAGGCCTACAGCACCGTGGTGAACTTCTACTCGCTGACCCCGAACACGCACTATACCGTCAGCATGACGGCAAACTGCAGCGACGGCGGCACCACCACTACGCTCACCACCCAGTTCCAGACCGCCTGCATTGCCATTCCTAGCGACAGCCTGCCTTTCTTTGAAGGTTTTGAGGCCTATAACGGCAGTTCCTACTCTTCCAGCAGCAGCGTTATGGACATTCCCTGCTGGAGCGTGGTGAACCGCTACGGCAACAACTACCCTTACATTACCACGTCGTATCACTACACTGGCAACCAGGGGCTGGCCATCTATAGCAACAACACCACTCCCACTGTCGTTTCGCTTCCCCGTTTTGAAGACAGCCCGAGCAACCTGATGCTCGACTTTTGGCTCCAAGGCCAGCCCGTACAGGTTGGAGTTGTGAGCAACCCGATGGATGCCAGCACATTTGTGCCCATGCAGACCCTTACACCTGCCAGCACTTCGGTTTGGGAACACTACGAGGTGACTTTTGCCAACCAGAACTCCGGCAATATCGCTTTCCGCTATGCCGGCACCAACACTAGCTATAGCTATATCGACGACATCACCGTCAGCCAGTTGCCCAGCTGCACCCGTCCCTCGTCAGTGACGGCAGTCAACGTCGACACGGCCAGCGCCGACATTATTATTAGCGACGCCAACGGCACATACCACTACATGCTCTATTTCTCGGCAAACGACAGCGTGGAGATTTTCGACACTATCTACTCAATGACCGACCTCACACCCAGCTCGGTATACAACGTGAGTGTGCGCACCATCTGCAACGACAACTCCATGACCGAAGCCGTCTCGATTAGTTTCCGCACCTCCTGCGGCATCATCAATGCCCTTCCCTGGCACGAAGACTTCGACAGCTACGCCAGTCTTTTCACTTCTTATCCCAATGAGATGACGGGCGAGATGATACCCTGCTGGGGGCTCATTAAGAGCAATCCTGGCGCCCACATGTCTCTGTCCGGTTCCAGCTATCGCTACGGCGACGCAGGCTACAGCCTGGTGTTCTATCCCGGACTGGCTAACCGCAGAACCTACATTGTGCTGCCTGAGTTCAGTGACGACATTAGCGGACTGGAGCTCCAGTTCCAGACCCGTCCTGAAGGCACCAGCAGTTCCAGCGGTTCTTTCGACGTGGGCTATATGACCGACGCCACCGACTCGACCACCTTCGTCAGCGTTCAGCACTACGACTACAGCGACTTCAGCGGAAGCTACGAGTTGAAGATTGTATCCTTTACCAATGCTCCCTCGGGTGCCCGTATGGCCATGCGCCACAACTCCGCTGCCAGCAACTACTACTGGTTTGTGGACGAAGTGGACGTCCATCCCCTGCCCGTTTGCGAAATGCCTACCAGCATTGCCATTACCGATGTGACCACCACCTCTATCACCGTCAGCGTGACCGGCGACGAGGGCAACTCCTACGACTACCGTATCTTCTATAACGACGTCGTCATTGACTCCGTCTCGACTTCCGACACTTCCTGGACTTTCACCAACCTGAATCCTAACCGCCTGTACACCATTGCAGTGCGTACTGAATGCTATGATGGCGGCTACACTGTCGCACTTACCGCTTCGGCCCGCACGGCATGCGCTGCCCTTACCTCGGAGGACCTCCCCTATGTTGAAGACTTTGAGAGCTATAATGCTAATGTCAACGCCATCCCCTGCTGGACGCGCCAAGGCTTTGGCTCTTCCTATACCTCCTATCCCCAGACTTACAGCACCACTGGCCGTCTGGGCAGTTCGAGCAAGGTGATGTATTTCTACACTAACAATGGTATTCAATACCTTGCCCTTCCCGAGGTAGAAAGTCTCAGCAATCTGCAGCTTGCCTATTATGCCAAATCGGCTGGCAGCTACACCATCCAGGCCCAGATAGGCGTCATGACCGACCCCACCGACACCGCCACCTTCTCCGTTTTGGAAACCGTGTCCATCCCCAACAACTGGGACTACTATATGACCGACCTGCGTCAGTATAGCGACACTGGCCGTTATGTTGCTTTCCGCTTCTCTGAGAGCAGCTCTTATCGTGGATTTTACATTGACGAAATTGAACTCCGCGTGGCTCCTTCCTGTGCAAGACCTACACATATAGCCGTCAGCGACATTTCCACCGGTTCGGCAGTGCTCCACATCAACGACACCACCGCAGGCAATAACTACACCGTCACACTCTCTTACGGCACTACCACCGATACCATCAATGCCACCGACACACTGGTCACCCTCACCGGTCTGACCCCCAACACAAACTACTCTGTGGACGTTGTTGCCAACTGCTCCGACGGCTACAGCTACCTCCCCCTCAATATCCAATTCACCACTCCCTGCACAGCAGTTGACTCCCTGCCTTGGAACGAAGGGTTCGAAAGCATGGCTCTCGACCTGACCAACGACCTGCCTTGCTGGAGCTATATTGCCAACGGCAATTCCAGCAGTAAAGTAATCGTTGTCAACACTTCATCTCGCGTACACAGCGGCTCCAAGTCGCTCCGTTTCAACGGCAACTGCCAGAACCCGAACTATGCCATCCTGCCCTACTTTGGCGACAGCATTCAGAACCTCAGACTCAACATGTGGATTGTAGCTGAGAACGCCACCAACTCGGGCCACCTCCGTGTGGGATACCTGACCAACCCCAGCGACAGCAGCACATTCGTGCAGACTGCCCTGTACAACGCCGCCGACTATACTAGTTATCAGCAGGTAGAGGTATTCTTTGCCGGAGCACCTGCAGGTTCGCGTATTGCCATCTCGCAGAAAAACAACTCCAACTACTGGTGGTGGGTTGACGACCTCGAAGTCGACAACGCGCCCCAGTGCAGCGCCCCTGTCATTGCAGTGAGCGACATAACCGACACGAGTGCCACGGTAACCCTCACTGATGCCAACAGCACCAACCACTACCGCCTCTTCACCTCTCCCACCGACAGCGTGGAAGTCATCGGCAATACCTTCGCACTCACCGGCCTCACCCCCAACACCACATACACCCTTACGGCTATGACCCTCTGCTCGGCTGGCGAAGTCAGCAATAGTGCCACCGTCACCTTCACTTCCGCCTGCGGACTAATCACCCACGACATGCTGCCTTGGAGCGAAGACTTCGAGAGCTTCACAGGTGGAAGCTATTCGTCGGCCACTAGTGCCTTCAACGACCCCTGCTGGACTATCTTGAACCGCTATAGCGCCTCCTATCCCTATATCAACAACAATGCAACTTACGCCCACGGTGGCAGCCAAAGTCTCTGTCTTTATGGCACCTCCAGCAGCTCCACTATTGTGGCACTGCCTCAGTTTACCGACAGTCTCTCCGACCTGGTCCTCACCTTCCACATGAAGAAGACCACCACTAGTTCATACGGAGTTGAAGCCGGCTACATTACTAACCCTGCAGATGCCAGCACTTTCGTGTCCTTGCAGAGTTGCATCAACACTTCCAGCAGCGACTACGAAATCTACGACATCACCTTCCCGAGCAATGCCACCGGCCTTATCGCCCTCCGCTATAACGGAAGCTACACTAACCTCTATCTCGACGACTTCACCGTAGGCATTGCGCCCAACTGCCAGCGTCCCGCCAGCGTAACGGTCAGCAGCATCACGGCTTACAGCGCCGACCTTGCTATCACCGACACTACCAATGTCAATAACTACCGCGTGATCGTCAACGGAACCGACACTTCTATCCTCACCACCCAATCCCTTTCACTCACCAGCCTGACACCTGCTACCAACTATATTGTCAGCGTCAGCGCCATCTGCCCCGACGGCAACACTACTGCCCCCGTCACAGTGTCTTTCCAGACCCTCTGCGCTGCCATCACCACTCTTCCCTGGTCAGAAGATTTCAACAGCATTCCTGCCAACACTTACAACGTGTACACCGGCGGCTATCTGCCCTGCTGGGAAATGTTCCGCGGCCATTACATCGACTCTACCCATAGTGTCAACGGCTATCCCGTCACTTCCGACATTTTCGCTCTTAACAACTATGCAATGGGCTCGGCTCACCTGCGTTGCAACATCTACGGCGACACCAACTACCGTTGGCTGGTAACTCCCACCTTTACTCTCAGCACTCCCACTGAATTCTCCTTCCACTATGCCCTGACTAAATACAACAGCGCCGACTCCATCGACTCCATCGGCACCGACGACCGCTTCATGGTTCTCGTCACTGCCGACGGTGGTGCCACTTGGAACCCGGTCTATACCTTTGGCCATGGTAGCGACTACGATGTTGAACTCAGCTCTGTATCTAACACCCCCGACTCCGTGGCCATCGACCTTACGGCCTACATGGGACAGACTATCCGCATCGCATTCTACGGCGAGTCCTTCGTTCGCAACTCCGATAACGACTTCCACATCGACAACCTCAGCCTCATTTCCACGGGGCTTCCTCCCACCTATTACGATGTCACCCTCCTGTCCTCCGACAGCACTATGGGTACCGTAAGCCCTGCAGGTGTGACCTCGATTGTCGAAAACAGTCCTTTCACTGCTACGGCTACCGCCAACGACGGATACCACTTCGTAGGATGGAGCAACGGAAGCACACTGGAAAGCACCGACAACCCCTATACCTTCGTCGTCACTTCCGACCTCACCCTCACCGCACTCTTTGAGCAAGACATTGTGTACTACACTGTCAACGTCTCTTCGGCCGATGCCACGCTCGGCAATGTGGCTCCCTATGGCGACACCCTCGTGGCCGAAGGCGAGAACCTGACGGTTAGAGCCACCACCTACAACACTGCCCGTTTCAACGGTTGGTATGTCGGCGGCGAACTAGTCAGCAACGACAACCCCTACACTTTCCAGGTCAACAGCGACATATCCATCGTTGCCGCCTTCATGCAGCGATACACCGTCACCCTTGCTTACAATCCCTACCGAGGCCATGCCACTGGCAACGGTACCTACGATGCCGGCAGCGAGGTGACCATATCCGCCACACCTGAAGCCGGTTACGTCTTCAAAGGCTGGCAGTTCAGCGGCACTAACGACACCATCCTCACCAATCCCTACACCTTCACACTCAACGAAAATGTCGATATTGAAGCATTCTTCGACCCGCAGCCTGTAGGAATTGACGATGTCGCTTCTGCCAACTTCATGCTCTTCCCCAACCCGGCCAGCAGCGAAGTCAAAATCAATGGCATTGAAAACGGAGACAACGTCACCATTCTTGACATGAATGGCCGCGAAATCTTCCGCACCATTGCCACCAACGACAACGTGACCGTCGACCTGAGAGGCTATGCCCAGGGCACCTACTTCGTCCGTGTCACTGGCAAGCAGAGCACTGCTGTACGCAAACTCATCGTGAAGTAACTACTACTTCCACGAACACTAATTCTATCCGAGAGGGCGGCTATTATGGCCGTCCTCTCTAATTTTCTTCCATATCGATTGGTAAAACAGCACCATCTGTGTGTCCCTCTTACCCTTCGGATGAACCCCAACCCGCTTGCATCAACCATCCCATAAGCTTTCACAGAAACAGCATTAAATGGACATGATCCGTATTCCGATGCAATGCAAGCCGAACCCATGAACTCGGTAAACCATGGCAGAGCACAATAAAAAAAGGAAAAGGACGTTAACTGCTATTTATAATAAAATTATGAAATACCGTTATTATATTGTAGACGCCTTCACCGACCAGCCTTTCGGAGGCAACCCTGCAGGCGTGGTACTGCTGGGCAAGGGAGAGTCTTTCCCCTCCGAGGAGCTGATGCAACACATCGCCGCCGAACTGCGCTATTCTGAAACAGCCTTTGTGCAACCTCAGAGCGCCACTGAATACACCACCCGATACTTCACCCCTTTGAGCGAGGTAGACCTGTGCGGCCACGCCACCATTGCCACCTTTGGAGTGCTAAGGCATGAAGGTGTTTCCTCCGATGGCAATTGCCTCAACCATACTCTTGCCGGAGACCTTACCGTTACCGTAGGAGAGAAACTCATGATGCAGATGGCCAAGCCCAAACAGATAGCTTCCATCGACCAACCTGACGAATTAGAACGCCTCTGCCACATCATGACGGCCCGAATACCGTCTACGCCCGTCGCCATCGTTACCGCCGGATTGCCCGACATCATTCTGCCTGTCGATGGTTTGAAAGAGCTAAACGCCCTACACCCCGACATGGAAACGCTTGCCGACTTCAGTCGAGAGAAAAAAGTGGTAGGAGTCCATGCCTTTGCCCTCACACACGACCCTGCCGACTCCAGCAGTGCCCATGTGCGCAACTTTGCACCGCTCTACGGCGTGAACGAAGAGTCGGCCACGGGCACTGCCAATGCCGCCTTATTGCACTACCTGCATCTCAACGGAATTGTGTCCGCTCCCTCAGAATGCAGTTTTGTCCAAGGCGAAGCCATGCGGCGGCCCAGCATCGTTTCGGCCAAACTCGGCTCCGATGGGGGTATCTTCGTAGGAGGCCAGTGCCGCATTCTTGCCAAAGGTGACCTGCTTGTATGACCCTAAAGCGATTGCTCCCCTCCGACCGAGAACAATACCGCCATTTTTTTCCTCTCTTGGGCAATAAAAAACGAGAAAGAGAGTTATCATCACATGCACATAAGAACAATCACAACTGCAGCTTGCATTCTCTTTCTTTCGCTCTGCAGCATTCCCAAAGCCCTAGCCCAAGGCAGCTATACCGACCATTCCCGTCTAGCTGAAGGGAGTTGGTACAAAATACCTGTCAATAATTCCGGCATATACGTTATCACCACCGCCGACATAGCCGAACTTTACGGTGCCCCCTGCGACAAAATCGCTCTCTTCGGCGACCCCAGTGGCATGCTCTCAGCCAGCAACATGGCTTCACACCCCGACGACCTAGTGCCTGCGGCCATTGAGGTGGTCGACCTGAACGGAAACGGCATCTTTGAGCTCGACGACTACCTACTCTTCTACGGCGAAGGTCCAAGCGTCTGGCGATACCAGACCTCGGACCAACTCTTCGAGTACAAAATGCACGTCTACTCCAACAGCAACTACTATTTTCTAACCCCTGACTACACACAAACCGATGCCCCGGCACGAATCGAAAGCGCCACACTTACTCCCAATACCAACAGTCCCATCAGCACCTATACCGCCCTAGCATACTACCACCAAGACAACATCAACCCCATCAACGGCGGACAGTTATGGATGGCTGACAAATACACCAGCAGCCTCTCCTCTCGCAACTACTCACTCACCTTTCCCGGCGTATCAACCAACGGGGTCGTCAATTGCCGCTACGGCCTTGCCCACATTTCCGACTATTCTGGGCAATTCCACCTCCAGAGCCCCCTGGAAAACTGGACCAACTCCTTCGATGCCTTCCTCACCTACAATATTTTCAAGCGCACCATTGCCGCCTCCAGCAGCAACGAAATGGACCTCTCCTTCACCTATACTCCCAGAGAAAACAGCGCCGCCGGCTACCTCGACTTCATCGAACTGAGCACCCTAGTACCATTGCAATATAAGGGCGGACAGCAATTCGTCCGCAACACCCAACTGATCTACAGCGGCAACATCAGCCAATTTATCGGAACCGGTTACAGCAACGGAATGCGCATCTGGGACATCACCTCCCCGAGCCAACCCTCCAACCTTACGGTTCATAATACCGGCAACGGCCAATTCGGCTTTGCCGCTTCCACCTCCATTCCTGGCACATTCATCTTCTTCACCAACGACGACGCACTCCATCCATCCAACATCCAACCCGTCGCCAACCAAAACATCCACGGCACTGCCACCCCCGACTATGTGATAGTCACCCACAAAGACTTCGTAACCCAAGCCGAAAAATTGGCCGACCTGCATCGGCAGAAAGAAAACATGGACGTCCTAGTCCTCACCCAGGAACAGGTCTACAACGAATACTCCTCCGGCCGTC
The DNA here is from genome assembly GCA_947165255.1 of uncultured Bacteroidales bacterium. Classification (GTDB taxonomy): domain Bacteria; phylum Bacteroidota; class Bacteroidia; order Bacteroidales; family P3; genus Colimorpha. The sequence continues at coordinate 131,660 of CAMUZR010000006.1, read as the reverse complement.
CCGACCCCATCGCCATCCGTCAAATGCTCCGCCACCTGCGCAGCAAAGACCCCTCCGGCCAAAGCCCACGCTACCTTCTTCTGTTCGGCAAGGGAACCTACGACAACCGCAACATTCTAGGCTCCAATCAGATCTCCACCATTACCTTTCAGTATCCCAGCCAAGTGATTAACGAGACCTCTGCCTATCCCAGCGACGACGTCTACGGCTATCTCGACGACAGCATTGCAGGCATTTTCGAAGGCAAACTGTCCGTAAGCATCGGACGACTGCCAGCCAAATCGGTCGCCGAAGCCGAACACCTTGTGGACAAAATAGACGGATACCTAAACAAGCGCGATTTCAACCAAAGCAACGTGCGTGGCGACTGGCGCAACTACGTAACCCTCCTAGCCGACGATGCCGACCCCTCCAATGGCGGCGACTCCGTCTTTGCCAGCGATGCCGAAAAAATGGCCCGCGACATCAAAGCCCGCTATCCCCACCTCAACATCGACAAAATCTTTGCCGACTCCTATGAACAGCAATCCGGTGTCGACGGAAGCTACTACCCCGACGTCAACAACGCCCTCCGCCAACGAATCAACTACGGCACCCTCCTGCTCAACTATATCGGCCATGGCTCCGACAAATACATCGGCACAGAGCGCTACATGGAGTTTTCCGACATCGAGAAATACACCAACACCGACCGCCTGGCCTTCTTCGTAACCAGCACCTGCTCCTTCGGCCACTTCGACCTTGTCGACGACATCTGCGGAGCCGAAGCCTTCCTTCTGGCCGATGCGGCCGGTATCGGCATCCTTACGGCCGCCCGCCCCATCCACCACTCCCACTCATTCAATAGTCGGGCCTGCATCTATGCCCTCGACCCCAACAATTCCATCGGCGACGCCTTGCGTCTGGCCAAGAACCAAGTCTCGGTCTCGCACTGCATCGCCCTCCTCGGCGACCCCGCCCTCCGGCTTTCCATACCCACCAACCAAGTGGTTGTCACCCGCATCAACGACCGCGATGTGAAAGCCGGTGTGACCGACTCAGCCCAGGTGCTCTCACGCGTCACCGTCGAGGGTGAGATACGCAACCCTGACGGCTCCCTCCTCTCCGACTTCAACGGCACCATCTTCCCCATCGTCTTCGACCGCGAAGTAAAAAGCAGCACCCTAGCCAATGACAACGACAGCACCGAGGTCACCTTCTTCCAACAGAAAAACGTACTTTACAAAGGGCGCGAGACCGTCAGCAACGGTCGCTTCTCCTATTCCTTCATCATCCCCCGCGACGTAGCCTACCACTACGACTACGCCAAACTCTCCCACTACGCCCGCAGCCTCGACGACAACGCCACAGGCCAATACAGCAACATCATGTTCGGAGGCTTCAACGAAGAGACCCAGCTCGACGAACTGCATCCCACCGTGGCGCTCTACATCAACGACACCAACTTCCGCAACGGCGGCCTCACCAACGAAACTCCCACCCTCTACGCCCACCTCTCCGACTCTGTCGGCATCAACGCCGCCGGTAGCGGCATCGGCCACGACATAACCGCCATCATCGACAACAACCCCTACAGCACCGTCACCCTAAACGACTACTTTCAACCCGACATCCAAGACAGCCGCAACGGCGAAGTATACTACACCCTGGGCAAGCTCGAAGAAGGCCCCCACACACTCACGGTAAAGTGCTGGAACATATTCAACTACTCCGGCAGCGCCACCATCCATTTTGTAGTGGCCAACGACCGTCAGGCGCAGATAGGCACCTTCTCCGCAGCGCCCAACCCCGCCCACGACCGCACCGTCATACGCATCGAGCACAACCTCACCAACACCGTGCAGTCCGCCACCATCGACCTCTACGACATACGGGGCGGCCACATTCAGCACTTCACCCCCGTTCCTCCTGCCAACGGCTGCGTGATAGCCTGTCCGTGGGACTTCACCTCATCCAACGGGTCCGTGGTACCCAGGGGAATTTACATTGCCCGCGTGGTGCTCACCACTATCTCCGGAGAAGTACTCACCCAAACCACCAAAGTGGTGCGTAACTAAAAAAATACCGCCCAAAACAATAAAAACAGCCCACCTCCGTTTCTTGTAAAAAATAACACAGTAAACTAGCATAATGAGAAAAATTGCAACATTACTCGCCGGCGCACTTCTAATTGGCTTTGCCTGCAACATCAACGCACAAACCCCTGCCGCCCTGACCGGCCAAACCCGCAACTATATCTCCACCGGAATGCCCATCCTCCTCGTAGCTCCTGACGCCGTCTCGGGTGCCATGGGCGACGTCGGAGCCGCCACCACCCCCGACATCTACTCCTCCCACTGGAACAACTCCAAGTTCGCCTTCATCGAGGGCGACTTCGGTCTCAGCACCACCTATACCCCATGGCTGCGCAATCTGGGCGTGGGCGACATGAACCTGCTTTACCTCGGTGCCTACAAACGCCTCGGCAGCCGCGGCACCGTGGCAGCCTCACTCACCTACTTCTCACTGGGCGAAATCCAAAGCACCGACCCCGATGGCAACTCTCGCGGCACCATGAACCCCAACGAGTTTGCCGCCGACGTCACATACGCCATGAAACTCAACGACGAACTCTCCCTCGGCGCCAGCGGACGTTATGTCCACTCCGACCTCACCAACGGCCAGCAGGTATCCGACGGCAGCGGCTACGTCACCACCAAGCCCGCCCGCAGCCTGGCCGCCGACCTAGGCCTCTACTGGCAGCACCCCCTCGACGGGGCGCAGACCCTCGCCATGGGCGCCTTCGTCAGCAACATGGGCGCCAAACTCTCCTACTCCAACGACGACACCCGACAGGAATTCCTCCCCGCCAACCTGCGCCTAGGTGCCCGCTACTCCAACACACTCGACCAATCCAACCGCATCAGCATAATGGCCGACGTGAACAAACTGCTCGTCCCCACGCCCCCCGTCACCGTGGGCGACAACACCTACAGCGACTACTACCCCAACCTTACCGAGTACTACAACACCGGTGTCATGCGCGGCATCATCCAATCCTTCTACGACGCCCCCGGCGGCCTCTCCGAAGAGCTGCGCGAACTGCAGGTATCCGTCGGTGCCGAGTACTGGTACAAGAACACCCTGGCCGCCCGTGCCGGCTACTTCTACGAGAACGACACCAAAGGAGGCCGCCGCTATGCCACCGTGGGCTTCGGTCTGAAATACAACGTCATGCAGTTCGACTTTGCCTACCTCATCCCCACCACCGCCTTCAGCAGCAACCCCCTCACCAACACCATACGCATCTCCCTCACCTTCAATCTGGCCAAGAAAAAAACCATCTGACAATGCGCATAGGACTTGGATATGACGTACACAAACTAGTACCCGACCGCAAACTCTGGCTCGGGGGCATCGAAGTGCCGCACACCAAAGGCCTTCTCGGCCATAGCGATGCCGACGTACTCATCCACGCCATCTGCGACGCCCTGCTGGGTGCCGCCGCACTGGGCGACATCGGCAAGCACTTCCCCGACAAAGACCCCCAGTACAAAGGCATCGACAGCAAAATACTGCTCCGCAAATGCGGCGAACTACTAGCCCAACAGGGCTACCACATTGCCAACATCGACAGCATAGTCGTAGCGCAGCAGCCCAAGATAGGCCCCTTCATCCCCCAAATGCGGGAAACCTTGGCCCAGACCCTCAACATCAAGGTAGGCCAAATCTCAGTCAAAGCCACCACCACCGAATGGCTGGGCTTTGAGGGGCGCGAAGAAGGCATCAGCGCCCACGCCGTGGCACTCATAGAGGAAAACCAGCCAACCACCGTCTAACCGACTCCAACTCCTAATAATCTAACCATCATGGAAAAGCCACAGATATCACCCCAAGCCGAAAGCGAAGCCGAAGTACTAGAAGACTCCGGCTGCAGCCTCGTTCTACACAACGACGACGTACACACCTTCGACTATGTCATCAAGGCCCTTGTCGACATCTGTCGCATCTCTAGCTCTCAAGCCGAACAGTGCGCCATCCTAGTGCACTGCCACGGAAAATGCACCATCAAGCACGGCAGCTACGAAACCCTCCTGCCCATGCACACCGCCCTGCTGGACAAACAACTGACCTCTGAAATAATAAAATAAACACCCACCCGCTAACAACATATCATCTCATACCATGAACACAACACTATTAATCATCATTCTCATCCTCGGTGTAGTCCTCCTTGCGCTAGAGATTGTGGCCCTGCCCGGAGGCGTGGCCGGCATCTTCGGCCTTGGCCTGCTCGTATTCGGCGTCTGGCAGAGCTACATCCTTTGGGGCGAACCCATGGGCAACACCATCCTCATCATCTGCACAGCCCTCACCGCCATCCTCCTGGTCATATTCCTCAAGGCCAAGACATGGAAACGATTCAGCCTCAACGAAGAGTCGGACAGCACCGTCAACCAAATCGACACTAAGGACATTACCGTAGGCACCGTGGGCCGCACCATAGCCCGCCTGGCTCCCACAGGCAAAGCCCTCATCGAAGACCAACTCGTTGAAGTACATGCCATCAACAAATTCATCGACCCCGACCGCCCCATCAAAGTCGTCGGCATCGAAGGCTACCGCATCGACGTAATCGAAGTGCCCAACGACGACCGCTTCGAAGGACTGCCCGACGGTTTGGAAGAAAAGTAATCAATCATTTATTAATTTAATAAACCCACCATTATGCCAATAACTACAATTATCCTGGTCACAGTGATTTTTATCCTCCTGTGCCTCTTCTTCTACCTAGTTCCCGTCGGACTATGGTTCCAAGCATTAGTATCGGGTGTGCACACCTCGCTCATCCAACTCATGTTCATGCGTTTCCGTAAAGTGCCGCCCAGCATCATCGTCAACAACATGATCAACGGTGCCAAGGCCGGACTGAAACTCTCACAGAACGAACTGGAAGCCCACTATCTGGCCGGCGGCAACGTCAGCAACGTGGTGCAGGCCCTCATCTCGGCCAACAAAGCCAACATGAACCTCGACTTCCACACCGCCACCGCCATCGACCTGGCCGGCCGCGATGTGCTCAAAGCCGTGCAAACCTCCGTCAACCCCAAAGTCATCGACACCCCGCCCGTGGCCGCAGTGGCCATGAACGGCATCCAGCTGATAGCCAAGGCCCGCGTCACCGTGCGCACCAATATCAAGCAACTCGTGGGCGGCGCCGGCGAAGAGACAATCCTGGCCCGCGTGGGCGAGGGCATCGTCACCGCCATTGGCTCGGCCGAAACCCACAAAATGGTGCTCGAAAACCCCGACAGCATTTCCAAACTGGTGCTGGCCAAGGGCTTGGACAGCGGCACCGCCTTCGAAATCCTTTCCATTGACATTGCCGACATCGACGTGGGCAAGAACATCGGCGCCCAACTGCAGATGGACCAAGCCAATGCCGACAAGAACATCGCCCAAGCCAAGGCCGAAGAGCGCCGCGCCATGGCCGTCGCCTCCGAGCAGGAGATGAAAGCCAAAGCACAGGAAGCCCGCGCCCGCGTCATCGAGGCCGAGGCCGAAGTGCCAAAAGCTATGGCAGAAGCCTTCCGCAATGGCAATTTGGGCATTATGGACTACTACCGCATGAAGAACATCCAAGCCGATACCGACATGCGTGAGAGCATCTCAAAGCCCGCCGGAAAAACCGCCAACAAACCGCTCGACGGTCAGAAATAATTCTTTCTTAGAAACGACAAGGACCTCTCTTTGAGAGGTTCTTGTTTCTATTCATCAGCATGAAAAAAATCGTCCTGCTCCTGTTCTTGGCATCATTTCTGTCCGCGCCGGCCCAAAACAGCAAAAACAACACCCCCAACGCCATCGTGGGCACCTACAGCGTCAACCACGGCGGCCAGCAGTCCAAGGTGCGCGTCTACAAAGAAAAAAACGGCACCTACACCGCACAATGCATCTGGCTGAAGGACAGCATTGACCCCAAAACCGGCAAAATGGTGGTGGACGAGAAGAACCCGGACAAAAGCCTGCGCCACACGCCCTGCAACCAAATCATCATCTTCCACAGCCTAGAATACAACGCCAAGAAACACCGTTGGGACAGCGGCAAGGTGTACGACCCCACCCGCGGTATCGTAGCCAACTGCACATGCGAATTTCAGCAGGACGGCCGCCTGAAAATGCGCGGTTCGCTAATGGGCATAGGCGAAACCATCCTCTGGACCCCACTGCCAACAAAAACGCCAAAACCCAGGCCGTAACGACCCGCACAACAGACCCGCCCAGTTCGAACAAATATGCACAGCGCCTCCTTCTCACCCCTGAGCCTCTTCCCCACCCCAACCCAAAGTCTGGGGAACCTCCAGCTGTTCCTTGTTTGTTCCTCTATAGTTCGTCCATCCTTCCTCTATGCTGAATCAAATAACGGAATAATACCAAACCAAGCGGCAGAGGACAGCAAGCGCCCCCGCCGCGAAGAGGCCGAAACCTTTTCATGCCAACCAAGCAATCGATGCCAACCGACTCTCCCCAATCACCAACAATTGAACTGACCCACAAATAAATAGAAACCAAATGCTCGACACACCCATACTGCTCATTACCTTCAACCGCCCCACCCATACCCAAAGGGTATTGGAAACAATAATGTCTGCCCAGCCCCGAGACCTATATGTCTTTCAGGACGGCGCGCGGAGCGACAACGCGAACGATGCCGAAAAAGTGCCCCTGGTGAGACAGACCGTAGAACGCCTGACAAAAGACTCCCCCACGCGCCTGCACACCTTCTTCTCCGACACCAACCTCGGCTGCGGGGCAGGGCCCATGACAGGGATTGACTGGTTTTTCGGGCAGGTGGAACGCGGCATAGTGATGGAGGACGACTGCCTGCCACATCCCGACTTTTTTGAATACTGCCAAGAGCTGCTCGAGCGGTATGAGTCCGTCCCCCAGGTGCTTTTCATCAACGCCACGCATTATCACAAACGCTGGCAGTGCGATGCCTCCTACGGCTTTTCGCACTACATGGTAACCGGAGCCTGGGCAGGATGGCGAAGGACATGGCAGGGGTTCGACCTGGATCTGAAGACGTTGAATGCCATGAAGTTTCGACACCACGTGCTGAAACTGACCGGGAACCGTGGCGAGGCGAACTGGTGGTACGCCATCTTGAAAGAGATTCAGCAGGATAAAAGCAAAAAATCCTATTGGGACTTCCAGATGCAGATGCATCTCTTCCGTCACAACGCACTGACTATCCACCCACAGCGCAACCTAATCAGCAACATAGGTTTCGACAGCGAAGGCACTCACACGCTCAATAATAACGGCGAACGCGGAGGACGCGAGGTGTACCCCATCCTGCCCCTCACCCACCCCGACTCAATTATAGTTGATAAGAAACGAGATGCCCTTTGCTGGGCTAAAAACCAAAGCAACGGATGGGTGAAGGACAGCATATCGTTTTTATACAGCTATCTATTGTGGTCCAAAGGCTTGGGACACTTTGTGCTGATGAAGTATAAACAGATTAAAGGAGCAGAAATAAAAACACGAAAATTATAAAAGTGAGCACACCCAAAATATTATCAGTCTGCACTTCAGACGTGTTCGGAGGTGCCGCCCGTGCGGCATATCGCATTCACAAGAGCCTAAAAATGCTGGGGGTTGACAGCCACATGTTCGTCAAAGACAAAGGAAGCCAAGACTCAGACGTAATTCCGTTAGCATCGTTTGTCCCACAGAACAGTTTCTATAAGACCTTCGACTTGGTACGCACTAAGATTTCAAATAAGATTAGTCACTACCGCTGGAACCGCTATCCCAATCGCGACAAGGTCTTCATGTCGGACCTGAGAGCGACGGACATACACGGCGCTTTGCAGAAATTGGACTACGACGTGCTGCATCTCCACTGGATTAACCAACGCTTTATTTCGCTGGACAAACTGCCGAAGGACCGACCCATCGTTTGGACACTTCACGACAGCTGGCCATTCTGCGGCGTGTGCCATTATTTCATTGACTGCACCCGATACCAAACGGCCTGTGGCAACTGCCCTTACTTACACTCATCGAACGAGAATGATTTGAGTCACCAGATTTGGAGTAAGAAATTTTTGGCATACAAAGACTTAGACTTGCACATTGTCACCCCAAGCCGCTGGCTGGGAGATTGTGCTAAGAAAAGCAGTCTGTTAGGCCGGTTTCCTGTAACGGTAATACCTAACGGACTGGACACAAACACCTACAAACCCATCAAGAAGCAGGACCTCTCACCCAAATGGTCGAAACTGAGGGAACAAACCGCAGGCAAAAAGATAATACTATACGGTGCGGTTGCTGCCACAACAGACATGGTGAAAGGGTTTGACAAGTTGTTATCAGCCTTACAATACTTGGAAAAGAGCGGTAGGGTGGACGACATTCAACTGGTGGTATTCGGAGCGGACGAGGCTGAATTGAAAATGGACCTGAACATACCCATTCACTACGTGGGGTATGTAAGTGAGACCGAAGAACTTGTTTCCTTATATAATATGGCAGACGTGATGGTCGTTCCTTCTTTATCGGAAACATTTGGACAGACAGCTTCCGAAGCTTTGTCATGCGGTATACCTGTTGTTGCTTTTCGCTGTACAGGTTTAGTTGACATAGTCGACCATAAAATAAATGGCTACTTGGCCAATCCCTACAATCCAGAAGATTTGGCCGAGGGCATTCGGTGGTGTTTGGATAAGAATGCCGATAACCGACTTGGTAACTTTGGCCGAAAGAAAGTACTAGAAAAATTTGCCCCTGAAGTGGTTGGAAAACAATATTTAGACTTATATATTTCCGCTTACGAGAATGCGTTGCACAAAAGAAAAAGCTGATTTTTTCGCTCCACTTAATCGGGCTTTCTACCTCAAGACAACCTGACATAAGGTTGATTACTAATCTATTGGCAATCCATACTATCTTCTGATAGTCTTATCTTGAAATAGTTTTTAGGTTGTACCGTAATAATCAGGTGCATTTTGTACGGTATGTTGACCAATGCCGACAGCAGCCAGACATTCCTCTACACTGCCAACCACTCCGCACAAAGTACCATGTTGGCTGCAACGCCGCTCTGTATATTGTGTACTACTTATCGGTTTTGTCTATTCAGGCTGCGGACCATGTGCGAATAGCCTTCACCGCAGGTGTTGCCCCAATCGCTTGCCGCCTGACCATTACAGATGTCACTGGCTAGCGAATGGCATTGTTTTTCCGACCAGAAAGTACCGTATTCTTGCCTACCGACCAGTGTAGCAAAGGCATCTATTTCATCTAGTTTTGCAGCACAAAAGATGCCACCTGTGAGAAAAATATCTTTCTACAAACCAGAGAATTACCGATATGGGGGACTTATTGTTGATAAAAAAGAATAAAAAAAAACTGCCATATCGGGAGAAATGTGTAATTTTGCAATCCGTATTTTTGTTTATCGAAAAGACGGAATTATGAAAAACGGTTTTGACAACGAGAAGTATCTCAGAATTCAGTCCGAACACATTAAAGAGCGCATCTCTCAGTTCGGAAACAAGCTTTACCTAGAATTTGGCGGAAAACTTTTTGACGACTTCCATGCCAGCCGCGTGTTGCCCGGTTTTGAACCCGACAGTAAGCTTAAAATGCTTATGCAATTGCGCGACGATGCCGAGATAGTCTTCGCCATTAGTGCTAAAGATATTGAAAAGAACAAGGTCCGTGCCGACATTGGCATCACCTACGACGACGACGTGCTGCGGCTGCGCGACGAGTTTCGCAATCGAGGGCTGTTGGTTAGTGCCGTATGCATTACTCAGTACAATGGTCAGCCCAGTGCACAAGCTTTCAGAGAGCGACTTGAACGTCTCGGCATCAGTTGCTACTATCACTACTTAATTGAAGGCTACCCCACGAATGTCGACCTGATCTGCTCCACCGATGGATTTGGAAAGAACGAGTACATCAAAACCACCCGCCCCCTGGTCGTGGTAACCGCCCCGGGACCCGGAAGCGGCAAGATGGCCGTGTGCCTAAGCCAGCTTTACCAGGAAAACAAGCGCGGCATAAAGGCCGGATACGCAAAATTTGAGACCTTCCCCATCTGGAGCATTCCGCTGAAACATCCTGTCAACGTCGCCTACGAGGCCGCCACCGCCGACCTTAACGATGTGAACATGATAGACCCATTCCATCTGGAAGCCTATGGCAAAACCGCTGTCAACTACAACCGAGACATTGAGATATTTCCCGTCCTCAACGCCATTTTCGAGGGCATCTATGGCGAGAATCCCTATAAATCCCCAACCGATATGGGGGTTAATATGGCAGGATTCTGCATCAGCGACGACGAAGTCTGCTGCCGTGCCTCCAAGGACGAAATCATCCGCCGATATTACTCCGCCCTCTGCAAATATGCCGAAGGCAAAATATCGGAATCAGAAGTGGAGAAGAATGCCCTTCTGATGAAGCAGATGAAAATCACGACCGACGACCGGCGTACAACGGTGGCCGCCAGAGAACGTGCGCTGAAAGAAAACGCCGCTGCCGCTGCCATCGAACTGGCTGACGGCACCCTCATCACCGGGCACTCCTCCACCCTGCTGGGCTCCTCTGCCGCACTACTACTTAATGCCATAAAACACCTTGCAGGTATCGACCACGGTGTGAAACTTATTGCCCAAGAATACATTGAACCCATCCAGCACACCAAGACCACCCTACTGCACGGTCACAATCCCCGACTGCATACCGACGAAGTGCTGGTGGCTCTTTCCATGCTAAGCCTACACAATGAAATCTGCCGGAAAGCACTTGACACACTTCCGCTCCTTCAGGGTTGCCAAGTGCACTCCACAGTCATGCTCAGTGAGGTAGACCAGAAAATATTCAAGAAACTAGGTATCGGCTACACTTCCGACCCCACACCTAAAAAATAGTCATTCCCCTCGCAACATAATAGGAAAGCCTACGCCCATATCGGGTGTGGGCTTTTCCATATTACGTAGATTGCAGCAGGACAGAACTACTGATTGACTGTAGTGCCTTCATCGTGGACTACTTTTCTTGTATGTTCTACTATACTGACAACATCGCCAATAATAACAACTAAATCTTGTGTGATCTCAACATTATCACCGTTGCTATCGGTTATCCTTCCCGAAAAAGTGAGGGTATGGCTATCGCTCAAGGTGAAGGTTATGAATTCAGAAGAAGCCACTTTTGCACTTTGTGCATTGTCAAGTTGACCGAAAAGAAGTATAATTAATATTGCTCCTTATCGTTAGGAAAATCCTGGCTCTTGACGTCACTAATATACTGACGGATAGCATTACTAATGTCAGCGCCAAAGCTACCGTAGGTGCGCAGATAGCGGGGTTTGAACTGCTGAGTGATTCCCAACATATCCTGAAGGACCAATACCTGTCCGTCGGTACCCGAGCCAGCGCCGATGCCTATCGTGGGGATTTTGATTTCGTTCGTGACCTGTGTCGCTAATTTGGCGGGGATTTTTTCAAGAACCAGAGCGAAACAGCCGGCCTCCTCAAGCACATGTGCATTGTGAATGAGCAGGTTGGCCTCATCTTCCTGCGTGGCCCGGACGGCATAGGTGCCAAACTTATTAATACTCTGTGGAGTGAGCCCAAGATGACCCATAACAGGAATGCCAGCGGTAAGGATACGGGTGACAGACTCTAAAACCTCCTCGCCACCTTCAAGCTTAATAGCATCGGCACCGGTCTCTTTCATAATACGAATAGCCGAGGCCAGAGCCTGTTTGGAATTGCCTTGGTATGTGCCAAAAGGCATGTCGACCACCAGAAGTGCACGTTTGACAGCACGTTTGACAGAGGAGGCATATACAATCATCTCGTCAAGCGTGATGGGGAGGGTGGTGTCGTGTCCTTCCATCACATTGGCGGCGGAATCGCCCACGAGAATCACATCTATCTTGGTGGCATCCAGAAGTTTTGCCATAGAGTAATCGTATGCGGTAAGCATGGCAATTTTCTCGCCGTTTTGTTTCATGCGCTGGAGCACATGGGTAGTGACTTTCGTCACATCAGTCTGCAAATAAGCCATAATAAGCCTTTTTTATTATTTTGAATTTTATTCTAACTCTTCATCGCCATCATTTTGGAAGGAATTGATTCCACCCTCGTTGAGCTCCTCTTCCTCGGCCTCGACAATACGCAGCATGGCACGAAAGGGCTTCTTAAAGTCATATTCACCCTTATTATTGATACGGAAAGGCTTATAATACCTCTCTTCCCCTTTTACAAAAATGGTAACAGCGCCTTGCTCGGTAGGAGAGTCGGCAGTATAAAGATACTTTGAAATCTCATCCTCCTTTATTCGTTTGGCCAAGAAAATAGTATCGAACATAGTAGGGTTTATCGCCCCTTGAATCATCAGCACTGGACCACCCTTAATTTTTTTAGTCGGAAGGGACTTATACTCAGGCCCCTTGGCCGAATATTTCTTGCCAAAGACACGCAATCCCGACTCCACCTGCTCCTCAGTGACGGGAAAGCGCACAAAGATAGAATCTGAAAGAAACTGGCACTCATCGGGTTGACGGTTGAAACTCGAATGAAGTACAATATACCCCACCGGCAGAATAATCTGGCGGCGGTGAGGGACAAGGAAATAGCGGTCGACCATCTGCTGATAGTCCAAATGCTCCTCAATGCTTAACTCTACCGGGGGTGGGCATTCGTCCTTGGTATTACGGACGGAATAGATCGAGCCCTTTTTCAAAATCACCTGGGTATAGTAAGCACGAATATTGCTGTCCTGCGCTGGGAGAAAGCATCCGCTGTTGCCACCCAGACATTCAATCGGATTGTCGCGGAAGGTAACGAGCACAGAGTTCTCCAATCGAATCCCCGGAGGCAGAATTTTACGGCTGTCGGGCAGTTCTGCGCAATCGTAAATCTGCTTATCGGTAGGTACTTCAAAACGCACCAACTCCACCGTGTCGCCGTGGCAGCTACAGTGAATAGGGTTGAAAGCATAACGCACAGGCATCACCTCGTGTCCCCGCATGGTAAAGTACCGATAGACCGACTCCACGCGCGCGCGCATTAATTCATAATTATGAGCGTCGCCATACGCCTCAATAGACATGGTATACAGCCGCGGGCTCTCGCGGTCGAATGCAGTCATATAGGCCGAGTCAAGCAGGTCCAAGTCAGCCTCTCGGTAAGCGCTGTCGCCCTCGTCAAAAAAAAGCTGCAAACAAAAGACCTCGGGATTAGTCCAAGCCTTGGGTAAATCCTTGGGTCTGATAGGTTTTTCGGAAGGAATATGCAAACCCGAAGTCTGAGCCACCGACATGGCACAGGCCAACACTGCGGCAATAAAAATAAGGGACTTTTTCATAGACTTTTAGGACTAAAAAGACTGATAGTAAAAGACAAATGGGGCTAATTAGAAATGGCTACCAATTGGGAAACGATCTGCTCTGTCGTGACGCCCTCGGCCTCGGCATAATAGTTGCGCACGATTCGATGACGAAGCACCTCCTCGGCCACAGCCTGAACATCCTCAATATCGGGGGAATATTTTCCCTGCATGGCGGCATGAGTCTTAGCCCCCATCACAAGATATTGAGAAGCACGGGGGCCGGCGCCCCACGAGAGATATTTCGTAGCCAGCTGCGACCCATTGCCGTTGGGGCGGGTGGAGGAAGATAATTTCACAGCATACTGGCAGACATTGTCGGGCACAGGCATGCGTCTGATTACCCCCTGATAGTCCAAAATCTGCTCTGCCGAAAGAACAACATCAATCTGCTGACGGCTGTCCACCGTCGTACCTTTGACAATATCCACCTCTTCCTGAAAAGAGGGATAATCCATCCGGATATTAAGCATAAAACGGTCGAGCTGAGCCTCGGGCAAAGGATAGGTGCCTTCCTGCTCAATCGGGTTCTGGGTGGCCAGGACAAAAAATGGGGCAGGCAGGGCGTAGCTTTTCCCCGAAACGGTAACCGACTTCTCCTGCATAGCCTCCAGCAGGGCGGCCTGGGTCTTAGGAGGGGTACGGTTTATCTCATCGGCCAGCACTATATTGGCAAAAACAGGACCTTTTATGAACTGGAAATGACGATTCTCGTCTAATATCTCAGAACCCGTGATGTCGCTTGGCATCAGGTCAGGGGTGAACTGAATGCGGCTGAACGAAAGACCCAGTGCGCGGGATAGGGTATTCACCATCAGGGTCTTGGCCAGTCCCGGCACACCCACCAGCAGACAGTGTCCGCCTGTAAAAATAGAGAGCAACAAACTGTCAACGGCTTTCTCCTGACCGACAATCACCTTGCCAATCTCGCCCTTCAGCATTCTGTACTGCTTAACAAAAGAGTCTAAGAGCTCGGAATCGGACATAACTTTCTACTTTAAACTTACTAACTATCTAGGCCAATTGACCTTGAAATTCGGACAATCCTTATACTCGTCGGAAATACGGATGTAGGTGGTACGCACCATTCTGTTGGCCCACTCCACAATCTTCTGTGTCTGCGCATTCTGCAGGCAGGCATTGTAAATTCTGTCGTAGTCGTCGGTCAGATTAGCCTTATGTTCCAATATCTTCTTATTGAGCTTTACGAGGCAGTAGGCACTCTTATTCTCCGTCGTAGTAAAAGAGGTGGCGTTGGAAATCTCACCTTCCTCCATGGCCACTATTCCAATGCCAGGATAAATCTGCGAAAAGACTTCCTTGTCGAACCGGTTGCCTCCGGTGGTAGGATTGGTGACGGCACCGCCCTGGGCCTTACTGGCACCATTGCTAAATTTCTGAGCGGCATCTTCAAATGTGATGTGGCCCAAACGAATCTCCTGAGCCAGGCTGTCCAAAGTGATGCGCGCCCTGAGCAAATCCTCAGAGGACGTTTTCGGCTGCAAGAGGATATGGCGCACATTAATAGTATTGCCGCGACGCTCAATCAACTGAAGAATATGGAACCCATACTGAGTCTCCACAATAGGCGAGACCTCGCCCGGTTTCAGAGCAAAGGCTGCAGCCTCAAATTCTTTCACCATGTCGCCACGTCCAAAGAACCCCAACTCGCCGCCCTTAGAGGCAGACCCCGGGTCTTGCGAATAGAGTTTGGCCAGCATACTGAACTTCTCGCCCTTCAGAATTCTCTCGCGCAGCTCGGCCAGCTCGCCCCTTACGCGGTCGCGCTCGTCCTCACCTATAGTGGGTTCAATCACAATCTCCGACACCTCATATTGGGTAGGAATGGTCGGGAGGCTGTCCTGGCTGATTTTAGAAAAGAACTCGGTCACTTCCGCAGGCGTAACCTTCACGCTCTCGGTGAGCTGGTGCTCAACCCTCTGGCTGAGAATACGGTCGCGAAGCAAATCGAAGTATTGGTCGTGCAACTCGTCATAGCTGTACTGGTACACCTCGCGCAGCTTGTCTTTGCCACCCGCCTGACGAACGGCAGCCTTCAAATAGTACTGCACCTGCTCCTCCACCTGGTCGTCGCTCACCTCAACGCTGTCGACAATACCTTTGTGCACCAGCAACTTACTAATGAGCATACTCTCCAGCAGTTGGCAACGCTCGGCATAGGCATTGTCCAACCCCTGACGGAGGCGCACCTGGGCGTAGGCCTGCTCTATATCCGAATTCTTGATGATAGTCTGTCCAACCACCGCCACTATTCCGTCGACCACTTGACGCGGCTGCGTCTGAGCCGAAAGCATCAGTGGCAGCGCTGCCAGCATCAACACTATGATTCTCTTCATATATCCAATTATTAGTCTTAAACTAAGCGATTACCTTCAATTGAAAACAACTTAAAATGTAATTCTGTCGAGGACGTCCTGATAGACCTTCACTTTATACTTCTTGCGAAGCAGCGCATTGTTCTGGTCTTCCAGATAGTTCTGGTAGTCGTTGAGATAGAAACCGCGGGCCTCGTCGCACGACTTCAATTCGGGTTCCATCATTCGCTCCACCATCAAAATCTGATAACTGCCGGAGTCCATATTGTGGACATACGTGCCCAGCTTCCACTCCTTCTCGCTCAACACCTCTTGGTTGCCTTTTTCAAGAATCTGCATCGAACTCGAAACCTGGAATTCACTCTTTTTCTTCACCTTGGCTGCCATCTCGTCGGCCATTTTCTGTCTGTCCCAGCCCTTCTTCTGCCCTTTGGCAATCACCTTCATGGCCTTGCTCTTGGGCAGCAGGGTGCTGTCCGAAACGGTTATAGTGTTCACCATTGCGCGCTCGTTCCAGAAGTAGACAGCATCGTCGGGATTGTCAAAACGGTGCGTGGGGCTGGCCATAGTGTAGAAATTCTGAAAACCTACGGAATCTTTCAGCGCCTTGGACCAAACCATCTGGTCATTATAGGTAAAGATCATCAGTCCGTGGCGGTACTCCTCAATCAGCTCGCCAAATTCGGGATTGTCAATCTCCAAACGGCTGTCGGCATATTCCAACACCTTCGCATCGATAAAATTCTGATAGAGCTCAGCCGTGAGAATATCCAGGTCGCAAATGCGGCGGACCTTCTTATTCTTATAGATATAACGGGCAAAGTCGCGCGAGTCGAACTCCTTCTCGCCAATCTTGAACAGCGGACGCATATCGGTAATCTGGTTGCTGTCGTAGTGGAAAATAGCCGAGAAGATAGAGTCGGTCAGCAAGGAACGGACGGCGTCCAGACTGGCTGCATAAGGAGCCTTCTTTTTCTTAGAAACCTTGGTAGTGGTGTAGTCGACAAAACCATATCTGCTCTTGCACTGCTCAACAAAGATATGCTGCGGCTTGGTGGCGCGTTCGCCCCGGGTCATGCGGGATCTGTAGTACGGGACCATACTTTCAAAATCGGGCATAGTCTCTTGCTTGAGCAGCTTGATAATGTGCCAGCCGAAGCGGCTTTCGAAAGGCTGGGAATACTCGCCCACCTTCAGCCCGCGCGACACCTGGTCGACATAGTCGTATGGCAGCTGGTTGGGTGCCAGTTCGGGCATGATGCCGCCGTTGCCCGAGGTGGTGCGGTCGTCGCTATAGTTCTTGGCCACCACGCCAAAATCGGTACCCTCCTGCAACTGCTGGTAAGCCGAAAAAATCCTACCCTTGGCATTAGGGGTCTTCTCCGAAATCCAAATATGGGCCAACTGGGCCTTGCCGTAGTACTTATAACGGCCAAAAAGCTTAATGATATGGTAGCCGTAGCGGGTTCTTACCGGCTTGTGAATCTCGCCCGGAACCATGCCGTATGCGGCCGATTCGAAAGCATAGATCATATCGAATGCCGTGAAACAGCCCAGGTCGCCCTCCATGGGGTCCAACTGGTCGGCCTTCTCACGAATCAGCGGGTCGCGGTCGTGCAGCCGCTGCTCGCGCATTTCCTGCTGTGCCACAGTGTAGAAATCCTCTGCCGTCAGTGCCTGGTTGTAAAGCTCCATGGCATGGGCGTAGGCCTTCAGCGTGTCGGCGGGAAGGGCATTCTCGGCGCAGGGAACCAAGATGTGGGCTCCATGCAATACGTAATGATTGCGGTCGTAGGCCTCATGAAGCAAATCCTGCAGCGTGGCCGAGTCAATCAAGTAGGGAGCGGCCAGATCTTTCCTATACATATTCAGCTCCTCGTTCAGGTACCGATTGGTGTCGATTCCCAAGGCGTAGGCGTCGGCCAGCTTGGTCTGGTAATTGACATACAGCTGGGCATAGTCCATCAGTGCCTTGTGCTTCTCGGCGGCGGTGGCACTTGGGTCGGCCGACTCCTTGCCTATCGAGCGCAAATAATCTTTCAGAAATTGTGACTGGTGGTATTTCTTTCCGTTAATTTCGAAAACCACTGGGTCGGCAGATTGCGCCATCACGCCCAGCGCCATTGCCGTAAGAAAGAAAGTGACAAAAATTTTTTTCATCAGGATGGGTACTTATGTTTCTTGATTATTATCTAGAGTAGTTCGGAGCCTCGCGCGTAATGGCAATGTCGTGAGGATGGCTCTCGGTGACGCCGGCAGCCGTGATGCGGATAAACTTGGCCTGCTGCAGGGAGGGGATGTCGCGCGAACCGGTATAGCCCATACCGGCCTTCAGGCCGCCCACCATCTGGTAGAGCACCTCGCTCAGAGTGCCTTTGTATGGCACACGTCCCACAACGCCTTCGGGCACCAGCTTCTTCGCGTCGGTCTCCTTGTCCTGGAAATAACGGTCCTTCGAGCCGCTCTGCATGGCCTCCAGCGAGCCCATGCCGCGGTACGACTTGAACTTACGGCCCTCGAAAATGATGGTCTCGCCCGGAGCCTCGTCCACGCCGGCAATCAGCGAACCAATCATCACCGTGCAAGCGCCGGCGGCCAAAGCCTTCACTATGTCGCCGCTGTAGCGGATGCCGCCGTCGGCTATGACGGGCACGTCGTAGCCCTTCTGCTTCAGCGCACCCACGCACTCGCACACTGCCGTCAGCTGCGGCACACCGATGCCGGCCACGATACGGGTCGAGCAGATACTTCCGGGTCCGATGCCCACCTTAATGGCGTCGGCGCCAGCCTCGGCCAACATCAGGGCAGCCTCTCCGGTGGCAATGTTGCCCACCACCACGTCCAGGTCGGGGTATTTGGTCTTCACCGTTTTCAGGGCCTCCACCACGCGGATGCTGTGGCCGTGGGCGGTGTCGATGACGATGGCGTCGGCGCCGGCCTTCACCAGGGCGTCCACGCGGTCCATCATGTCGTCAGTGATGCCCACTCCGGCGGCCACACACAGGCGGCCGTTCTTGTCCTTGCAGGCCAAGGGGCGTTCTTTGGTCTTCATGATGTCGCGGTAGGTAATCAGGCCCATAAAGCGTCCCTGCTCGTCCACGACGGGCAGTTTCTCAATCTTGTGGCGTTGAAGTATTTCCGTCGCCTCGGCAAAAGTGGTGCCCACGCGGGTAGTGATAAGCTTGGTGACCATGATTTCGGACAAGGGGCGCTCCATGTTGCGCTCGAAACGCAGGTCGCGGTTGGTCACCATGCCAATGAGCATCTTGTCCTCGTCCACAATGGGAATGCCGCCGATGCCGTACTCGTGCATCAGGCGCTGGGCGTCCTTCACCTTGGCCTCCTTGGTCAGGGTGACGGGGTCGGTAATCATGCCGTTCTCGGCGCGTTTCACCTTGCGCACCTCGTTGGCCTGGCGCTCGATGGACATGTTTTTGTGCAGTACGCCGATACCACCCTCCTGGGCCATGCCGATGGCCATGGCGGCTTCAGTCACAGTGTCCATGGCAGCCGAAACAAGTGGCACATTGAGCTTGATATTGCGCGAGAAGCGCGTAGCAACAGTTACTTCGCGGGGAAGAATCTCGGAATAAGACGGCACTAGCAGCACGTCGTCATAGGTAAGGCCTTCGCCAATGAATTTAGTGGTATCTGTGTACATAGTTATAAATTATATTTTATTTATCCGTTTGAAAAATTGTGCAAAGATACACTTTTTTTCCAACATGAAGAGTATTTTTTTGCCAAGGGGGCTCTTTTTAACTATTTTTCAGCCCTTTCGGCCACTCCGCCGCCCCTCGCTTTCGGCCGCGAGGGGGCTTCATTTTTCCCTCGGCAGTCCCCCAGCTTCGCCGCGAGTCCGCCTGTCCCATACCATTCGGTCTACGTTTTGTGCGCAGTTCTTTGGCTCTAGATAGAAGAACGATAGAGGAACTACAGAGGATGTATCAAGGGTGCAGCGGAGCCACAGCGGCCGCCCTGCCGGGGGAGGGAGCGGCCACGGCGGCATGTTTTTATCGCATGGGCGGCAACAAAAGCTCTCTATGTAAAAAAAAATATGTATTTTTGCACGATTTGCGATGATAATAATTAATACATTATGCACAAGATTTACAATATTTTATTGATTGCAGCCGCGCTGCTCCTAGCCGCCTCCTGCCAGCAGGGGCGCAACAGTTACACCATCATGGGCCAGATGCCCGAAAACGGATTTGACGGGGCCACCGTCTATATGGTGGAGATGGACGGCCAAGAGCCGCTCGACTCTGCCGTCATCAGCCAAGGCCAGTTCCAACTCACTGGCACCGTCGACACGACGCGCATGGTACAGTTGGTCACCTCCTTAAACCCCTCCAGTCGTTTTGTCAGCACCATCGTGCTCGAACCCGGCCAAATCAGTATCAACCTAGTGACCGACTCGCTCTCCGGCACCCCGCTGAACGACCTCTACTTCCGCACCTACACCTGCGACACCGCCGCCCAGACCCTCCAGCGCCGTATGCAGGCCACACTGGAACGCTACTACCTGGCCGCCAACGCCACCGAGCAGGCCGCCATAGTGAAGATATACACCCAGACGGACAGCCTGCTCAACGCCCACAACATTGCCCACAACCAGAAGGTGTTCGAAGCGAACAAGGATAACATCATCGGCGCTTACGCCCTCAGCAACCTGGTGGAATACGAAGACATGTCGTTCGAGAAACTGGACAGCATCATGAGCCATTCCTCCAGCGCCATTGCCAATTACGGTCCCCTGCTGAGCGCCCACAAGCAGCTGCTCCACGTGGCCAACACCTCCGAGGGCAAGCCCTACGTCGACATCGAGGGCATCGACTTTGCCACTGGCAACGCCACCACCCTCAGCGCCATGCTCGACTCGACCCAGGTCACCCTGGTCGACTTTTGGGCCTCGTGGTGCGGCCCCTGCCGCCAGGAGATTTCCGAGAACCTGGTGCGCCTCTACAAGAAATACGGCGCCAAGGGGCTCAACATCATCGGCGTGGACGTGTGGGACAAACTGCCCAACCACAAAAAGGCCGTCGAGGACCTCGGCATAACCTATCCGCAGCTCATCGACACCACCCGCGCCGCCACCGAGAACTACGGCGTGGTGGGCATCCCCACCATCCTTCTGCTCGACAAGGACGGCACCATACTCAAGCGCGGACTGCGTGGCGACGACATCGAAGCCGCCATCAAGGAAGCCCTGAATGTCAGATAATAACTTTCAAATTCACAATAGTATGAAACGAGTATTTTTCGTCATGGCAGCCACGGCGCTCTTGCTGTCCGTGCCCGGCCAGGCCCAAAAGAAAAACGACAAACGCGCCGCCAACTACAACGGCGGCATCACCACCGAGATGATGCAGCAGATGAAGCAGAGCTACGGCGGCAACGCCAGCGACAAAGCCCTGCGCAACATCATGGTCACCAACAGCCCCGCCAAGCTGGCCCTCAATTATGAGAACAGCACCGCCTTCGACTCCCACTTCTCCAACCGCGTGGAGAGCAAAGCCATCACCGACCAGAAGTCCAGCGGCCGCTGCTGGATGTTCACCGGCATGAACGTGCTGCGCAACAAGGCCATCCGCGAGCACAACCTGCCCGCCGACTTCCAGTTCTCGCAGGCCTACACCTTCTTCTACGACCAGCTGGAGAAGTCCAACCTTTTCCTCCAGGCCATGATTGACACCTATCAGAAACCCCTCGACGATCAGGAGGTAGACTGGCTCTTCAAGAACCCCATCGGCGACGGCGGCCAGTTCACCGGCGTGGCCAACCTGATTGCCAAATACGGTTTGGTTCCCCGCGAGGCCATGCCCGAGACTTACAATACCGACAACACCAGCTCCATCAGTAACCTCCTCTCGCTCAAGCTGCGCGAGGACGGGCTGGAGTTGCGCACCCTGGCTGCTAAGAAAGGCGTCACCGCCGCACAACTGCAACAGCGCAAGACCGAGATGCTCGGCACCATCTACCGCATGTTGGCCCTCACCATGGGCGAGCCTCCCGCACAGTTCACCTGGCAGCAGAAGGACGCCAAGGGCGAGATTGTCTCTACCGACACCTACACCCCCATGTCGTTCTACGAGAAGTTTGCCAAGACCGACTTTTCCAAGTACTATATGATTATGAACGACCCCACCCGCGAGTACTACAAGGTGTATGAGATTCAGTACGACCGCCACGTCTACGACGGCCAGAACTGGCGCTACCTCAACCTCCCCATGGACGAGATTGCCCCCATGTGCATTGCCTCCATCAAGGACAGCACCATGATGTATTTCAGCTGCGACGTGGGCAAGTTCCTCAACCGCGACAAGGGCTTTATGGATGTCAACAACTACGACTACGGCTCGCTCTTCGGCACCACCTTCGGCATGGATAAGAAAGCCCGCGTGGCCACCCACGCCAGCGGCAGCAGCCACGCCATGACCCTCTGCGCTGTCGACCTGGACAAGGAAGGCCGTCCCCTCAAGTGGATGGTGGAAAACAGCTGGGGCAGCAGCTACGGCTACCAGGGCTTCCTCATCATGACCAACGACTGGTTTAACGAGTATATGTTCCGCGTGGTGCTGGAGGAGAAATACATCCCCGCCAAGTACATCACCATGCTGCACCAGAAACCCATCATGCTCCCCGCCTGGGACCCCATGTTCTCACCCGAGGAATAAGCGAGAGATAGAAATTATAATTCCAAGTTCTGAACGCCGAGTGGCTCCAGCCCAACTCAGCATTCAGAACTTGGTTTCTTTATATGGAAACAGCAATAACACATTTAGCTTTAGTGCCGCCAATTATCCTCTGCAAAATGCAAAAACGCATGTGATTACGCTCTATTCCATTTATCAGAGGTAAGAGACCGAATAACACCGCACAATTATTTTAGGAATGCGACACAGAAGAAAGGAGAATTGTTATTTAATAACCCACAATATAGTGATTATCAGAATAATGAAAACCATTCAGAAGAGACGCGGGATTGAATCCGACCCATATCCTTCCTATTAATGGAGTCCCGATGCCCTTATTCCTTATCCAATGCGGCGGGAAAGCCACTTGAGATTGTGAACTCAGGATTCAGAATTGATTTTATGGTAGACCAGACAGCCGGCTTCGGAAGGGTGGTCGTAGACCAGGGCATCGGGGCTTTCATGACGTATGGCCCACACAATCATCACGTCGCCCATGGCGGCAGCCGAAAGCATGGTGCCAAACAGCATCAGCCAAAGGCTTCCGATGAAAAGCGAAACCACATACGGAAGCAGTCCTAACAATATCAAAGGCATCAAGGCTCCCGCCACATAGGCCCTCTTGCGCATGGGGACATCGATGTGGCAGTAAACCGCCCCGGTCATGAGGCCGAACCTCAGATGTTTGAAACCACTGTGGGTCGCCCACATCCAGGTGAAACCGTGAATCAGCTCGTGCACCACAATGCCTAAGAGGAAAGCCAGTATGAGAGGGCCTCCAAGTAATAATGAAAAGCGTAGCGGGGCATAGAACCTGTAGATAAGCACAAATCCCACAATTCCCATTGCCGCCAAGACCACAAGGGCCCTAATGTTGGCGGTTAGGATGCTGACGGTTCTCTTTTCCGTACTGTAGCCCTCTAGTTGGGGTATTTCTTCGGGTGCAGATTTCTGTTTTCTCATGTGCTAGAGAACGGGGTTGCGGCTGTTTTATTGCGGCACGGCGGATTTTTTTCTTTCATATTCCTAATATTTTGAAAAAAAGTTGTATTTTTGCACCGCGGATAGAATGAAGAAACCGCAACGAGTGGACTAACATAAAAATAATATATTCAAAACATAAAATTCAAAACATGAAGAAATTTTTTATGACTCTTGCAGCTGCAGCCGTATGCGCTACAGCCGTTGCACAGGCTCCTAAGGCCGACGAGCAGAAAGAGGACGAGGGCTACAAATTCACCATCGTCAAGGAACTCCCCGTCACCTCCGTCAAGAACCAGAACCAGGCCGGCACCTGCTGGTGCTACAGCGGCCTTGGCTTCATCGAGGCCGAACTGCTCCGCATGGGCAAAGGCACCTATGACTTCAGCGAGATGTACATCGTCAGCAACACCTACAACGACCGCGCCATGGCAGCCATCCGCACCAGCGGCGATGTCAGCTTCAGCCAGGGCGGTGCTTTCGGTGACGTAATCTATGGCATGAAGACCTTCGGCCTCATTCCTGAGGAGTATATGCGTCCCGGTGTCATGTACGGCGACACTCTTTCTAATCACAACGAGCTCAGCGCCCTCACCGACGCTATGGTGGCCGCTATCGCTAAGAACGACAAGCTCAAGAGCCTCCAGCGCGGCAAGGACGGCCTCCTCTGCATCAAGGCCATCAAAGCCGTTCACGACGTATACCTGGGCACTGCCCCCGAAAAATTCACCTACAACGGCAAAGAGTATACCCCCAAGAGCTTCTATGAGAGTCTGGGCATCAATGCCGACGACTATGTGAGCATCACCTCCTACACCCACCACCCCTTCTACACCCAGTTCGTGCTTGAAATTCAGGACAACTGGCGTTGGAGCCTCTCTTACAATGTTCCCATCGACGAAATGATGGAAATCATGGACAACGCCATCGCCAACGGCTATCCCATTGCCTGGGGCAGTGACGTGAGCGAGCAGGGTTTCCGCATGGGTGTCCGCAAGGGCTTCTGCGTCCTTCCCGCCGATGCCGCTACCGCCGCCAGCCTGCAGGGCAGCGACATGGCCCACTGGACCGGCATGAGCGCCAAGGCCATCCAGGACGAAGCCGCCAAGCACCCCACTCCTCAGCGCTGGGTCACCCAGGAGGAGCGCCAGATTGCCTATGACAACCGCGAGACCACCGACGACCACGGTATGATTATCTATGGCACCGCTAAGGACCAGATGGGCAACGAGTACTACATGGTTAAGAATAGCTGGGGCGACTACGGCGAATATCATGGTATGTTCTTCGCCAGCAAGGCCTTCGTCCGTTACAAGACTATGAACTATGTCGTACACAAAGACGCCATCCCCGACGCTATCGCTGCCAAACTCGGCATTGAGAAGAGCAACGCCAAAGCCACCACCCCCAAGAAAGGTAGAAGAAGATAAATAAACTTCCTCTTACGGCTTATATGAATAAGGTCTGCCACTCGACCGGGTGGCAGACCTTTATTGTTTCTTAGAGCGCAAGTCTCCGCCAAGCCGAGTAATCTCTACCTGAATCGCTCACCGTTGCAAGTGCTGGGTAACGAGAGTTCACCTCATCAAGACAAATAGCAGAGGCCTTCATGAAAAAAAAGTCCCAACCAGTGTAGTTTTTCGTTGAAATATTACGTTATTATTATAGATTCGATTGCAGTGACATGGCAGTAACGCATTTTTTCCATAGATAATACGGATATAAAACTAACAACACACAATAAAAACATATTAAAAACATTTCGAAATGAAAAGAATCTTTAAAACTATGGTTATGGCCATCTTGGCCGTATCAATTGCAAGCCTAGTGGGTTGCAAAAAAGAAAATGAGATCAAC
Organism: uncultured Bacteroidales bacterium; assembly: GCA_947165255.1. GTDB lineage: Bacteria > Bacteroidota > Bacteroidia > Bacteroidales > P3 > Colimorpha. The sequence goes on along the minus strand of CAMUZR010000006.1, from coordinate 106,396 downwards.
CCTATCCCCGAAGTGAACGACACCACGGAGTCTTCCTTTACGCTGGGTGGGACCTCATGGGTAGGAGTCTACGACGACACCTTCCAAGGGTATGATGCCAAACTGATATGGAGCCTCGACTTCACCAGTGAGACCGAAGGCGAGTTCTTCCTTGAGCTCACCGTGGCCGGACAACCCCAAGGCAACTACACCGTTCCGTTCACCTATACCTTTGACGGCATCAACGGCGTCATGACAGGTGAGATGGTAAACAATGTGCCATTCACATACCATCCTGCCGACTCCACCATTACTATCGAGATGGTGATAGGGGCCAGCACTGGCGGCGAAGAACTGGTGCCACTCGGCGGCATGACCACCTTCTACCAACGTGGCACGGGGCATGACCCCGACGATGGTGGCGGGAATGAAGACGACGGTGTGGTCCCCGGCGAAATCACCAATGAGTTTCCTGCCAACACTACCTGGCTGGCATCGGAAAGCATCACTTACCACCACGAAAGTTTCGGCGACATTCCTCTGGACCTGCACTATGAGCTCATTTTCCAAAACGACCATATTGCCTTAATGAACATCACTGTCGAAGCTTTTGGCACAACCAACGAACCACAGCAAATACGGTTCAACTGGACCTACGACAGCAACACCCAAGAGGGTAGCTTCATCACCAAGGGTGTGCCACTGCCGTTCCACTATGACTCAGAGAACGACCAGATATCGACAGAATTCAGCTTCGACTATACTGGCGGAGGTTCCACTAGCGGCAATCTGACCTTCACCAGAAGCACGCAGAAGGCCATCAAAATCGTCCTTATGTAATCTATAAGTACTTGTTGTTCTATGGCTCAGATTTCATAGAAATAGTCTATTTCTTATCAAAACATGAGACAACACCAGGGGCGACACAGAACAGTGCCGCCCTTACTATATTCACATTAGGACGACCCGAAAAAGCGAGAAAAGATATAAAAGCCTGTCCAATAGCCGAATGAAGCCAATGCTGCCAAACTCGGCATCGAGAAGAGCAACGCCAAAGCCACCCCCAAGAAAGGCAAAAGAAAATAAATAGCCTCTTTTGATATTATCATGAAAAAAGCCTGCCTTCCATACGGATGGCAGACTTTTTTTGTGGTAATATGATGGTCTCTTTGTCAGTAGTTGATATGATTCGTCGTTATGTACCTGCTGCCCAAGTGGATCCTGTTGAGACTCTTCTGTTTGGTTCTTTTTAATTACATCATGCTGACCCACGACGCCCACTTGAAGAATTTTTCACTGATTGACATGGGAAAAGGTGACTTCCGGATTGCTCCTGCCTACGACCTTATCATCACAAGTCTGCATTTGCTCACCCCCAGATCTTTACATTGGAGAAAAGCCTGTTTTAGGAAGTCGATAAGGAAAATACGAAATGAAAAAAAATGGCCATTTTCGCTATTTTTAATTAGGAAAATGGCCAAGAAAAGCAAAAAAAGTGGGGTATTTACTCTATTCTGCGTTTTCAGCGGTGAGGAAGCCTCTAAAAAAAACACATTAAGAAAGGTGCTCCACACGGTTGACGTCTTTGCTGATGACGCTGCCGCTACCTTGGTGGGTTGCAAGGACGAGCACTTCGGCAATCTGGACGTGTTCAGGGGCACTGGCTGCATAGAAGGCCACGTCGGCGATGTCGTCACCGGTGAGGGGCTGGATGCCTTTGTAGACACCGTCGGCACGGGCGTCGTCGCCGTGGAAACGGATGTTGCTAAAATTGGTCTGGACCAAGCCGGGCTTTAGATTGGTGACACGCACGGCGGTGTTAACCAGGTCGATGCGGAGGCCATCGCTGATGAGCTTGACGGCAGACTTGGTGGCGCAATAGACGTTGCCACCGGCGTAGGCGGCATCGCCTGCCACACTGCCCACGTTGATGATGTGGCCGCGGTTGCGTTCCACCATGCCAGGCACGATGAGGCGGGTCATAGTAAGGAGGCCTTTGATATTAGTGTCGATCATCTCGTCCCAGTCCTGGAAGCTGCCTTCATATTCGGGTTCGAGGCCACGGGCAAGACCGGCATTGTTGATGAGCACGTCAATCTTAAGCCACTTGCCACTGAGCGAGGCGACGGCTTTCTTGGCGGCATCGCGGTCGCGCACATCGAAGTTGAGCACCAGCACATCAGTGCCTTGTCGGGCAAACTGGTCGCGCAACTGATTGAGTTTTTCTCCGTTGCGGCCGGTGATAATGAGGTTGTAGCCGCCTTGGGCAAATTTGCGGGCGCAGGCCTCGCCAATTCCGCTGGTAGCACCAGTGATTAAAGCAATTTTCTTATCCATTGTATACTATTTATAAATGTTATATTCTTCCTTGAAAATATTATTATGTCTTTATTGTCGCGTCGCTAACGGGACGCATCTTTCAGCCTTTTTTAGTCACCGCATTACGCTTTACTGTAGTGTTGCTACCTTCGGTCGCATTGCCGCATAAAAAAGCTTGTATATTGCTATTGATATTTACCTTTCTCCGGCGTAATTCTCAGAATTCCCTATAGCCTATCTATCTTTTCACGTTGCAAAAATACGTTTTTTTTCGCATTCAAGCACTTTTTTTCTTGCGGGCATAAAATAATGGGCACCATTTTGCGTTTTTCAATTTTTAAAATAATAAAAAAACGACACGATATGGAGCCCCTGAAGCACGAATGCGGCATTGCACAAGTCAGACTACTCAAACCCCTCGAATACTATCAGCAGGAGCATGGCACTTGGCGCCACGGCTTGAACAAACTGTATCTGCTGATGGAAAAGCAGCACAACCGTGGGCAGGACGGTGCGGGCATCGTCTGCCTAAAGACCGACTCGGAGGTGGGCAACGAATATATTTTCCGCGAGCGAGCTATGGGCAGCAGTGCCATCACCCAGATTTTTAATAAGGCGGGAGAGCAAATCACCGAGGGCGAGAACGAGAACGTAAGCCTGCAGATGATGCCCTACGCGGGCAACATGTATATGGGGCACCTGCGCTACAGCACCACTGGCCGCCAGGGCATTCAATATCTGCACCCCTTGGTGCGCCGCGACAACTACCGTGCCCGCAGCCTTGCCCTTTGCGGCAACTTCAACCTCACCAATGCCCAAGAAATATTCGACCTCATTTCCTCGCAGGGGCAGTACCCCCGTAGTGGATCAGACACTTATATCCTTCTTGAGCAACTTGGCCACCGCCTAGACCGCAACGTGGAGAAACTCTATATACAAGGGCGTGACGAAGGGTTGCACGGGCTAGAGCTGACGCGCTATATAGAACAGCGGGTGGACATGGCCTCCATCCTCCGTGAGTGCGCCCCCATGTGGGACGGCGGCTTCGTCATCTGCTGCATGACGGGCAGCGGCGAGCAGTTTGCCCTGCGCGATCCTTGGGGCATCCGTCCTGCATTCTACTATTACGACGACGAAATTTTGGTCGTGGCCTCCGAACGTCCCGTCATACAAACCGCACTGAATGTGCTTGTCGACCAAGTGCATGAACTTCTCCCCGGCCAAGCCATCTTTGCCAATCAGAACAATGAAATACGCGTGGAGCAAATACTGGACCCCAAGCCCAACATCAGCAAATGCTCCTTCGAGCGCATCTACTTCTCCCGCGGAAGCGATAAAGACATTTACGAAGAACGCAAACACCTCGGCTACAACCTTGTGCCCGCCATCCTAAAGGCATGTGACAATGACCTCCTGCACAGTGTCATTTCCTTCATACCCAACACCGCCGAAGTGGCCTACTACGGCATGTTGCACGGCTTTGAGGACCGCCTGAACGCAGAGAAGACACGAGCCATTATCCTACTTTCGAAGCAGGGCATCCTGACCGAGGAGGCCATCACCGCCATCCTCAGTTCTCACGTGCGCAGCGAGAAGGTGGCCATTAAGGACATCAAGCTCCGCACCTTCATTACCGAGCACAACGCCCGCAACGACATGGCTGCCCATGTCTACGATGTCACCTACGGCGTCATACAGGACGGTGTGGACAATCTGGTGGTGATTGACGACAGCATTGTCCGCGGTACCACCCTAAAAAACAGCATCGTAAAGATTCTCTCTCGCCTACGCCCCCGCAAGTTGGTCATCGTTTCTAGCTCACCTCAGGTACGCTACCCCGACTTTTACGGTATCGACATGGCTAACCTTCAGGAATTTATCGCCTTCAAAGCCGCAGTGGCACTGTTGGCCGAACGCGGCATGCTGGATGTGTTAGAGAAGGTATACAAGGAGTGCAAGGATGCGATGGACTTGCCCAAAGAGCAGTGCCATGAGAACTATGTGAAGCAGATTTACGCCCCCTTTACCGAGGAGGAAATCTCAAAGATGATAGGCAATCTGGTTACCGACGAAGGATCGGACGTGCCAGTAGAGTGCATATATCAAACCATCGACGGCCTCCACAAGGCCTGCCCAGGACATACCGGCGACTGGTATTTCAGCGGCAACTACCCTACCCCAGGCGGCTTGAAACTGCTGTATCGAGCCTATGTGCAGTACTACGAGAACATCACCAAGGCTTAGTCTTCGATGAAATTCGTTCTACCACTTTTTTGCACCCTACTGTTGGCTTCGGCCTGTAATTCACGGCAGCAGCAGTGCGAACTTTGCACAGGAGACCTTATCTTTCTCCGCGATACCACCGGCATGGGGCAATCGGTCGCACAAAGCACTGGGCAATATACCCATGTGGCCATCGCTCAGTGTACCGACAGCGGCCTTTATGTGGTCGAGGCTGTACCTCGTCGAGGGGTTATCCGCCGCCCGTATACTGACTTTGCCCAGGACTACGTCGCAAGCCTATGCCATCCGGCTGACTTTTACCGGATTTCATGTCATTATGACACTGCCCATCTAAACCGACAGTTGCAGAACCTTTTATGCAAGCCATACGATGACTATTTCTTGCCCCAGAACGGCCGCCTCTACTGCAGCGAACTCGTATATGAGAGTTTCCGCGACAGCCTCGGAGCGCCTCTCTTCCATACCCATCCGATGAATTTTCTGGCCTCGGACAGCTCGCTTCCTACCTATTGGCAGCAACTTTTCGACAGCCTAGACATCGCCGTTCCACAAGGCGTTCCCGGCACCAATCCCACCGACCTTTCACAAGAACCCTTTCTTACCCCTGTCAATCCATAATGCGAAAATTCTTTTTTCTCCTTTTATTTCTCTCCATAGCCCTTTTCTCGAGCGCTCAGGAGCCACTGTTCACCCCGCAGCAAATGCCCAACCCCATTCATTTCCTACCTCCGCCGCCCGACACCGCTTCGGCTGCCTTTGCCTATGACCAAGCGCAATACCAATGGGGCAAACTACAACGGCAGGACTCCATTCGCGCTGCCATTGCTTTCAGTGATGCCAACTGGCGGATAGAATACATCTGCCATATCTTTAGCATACCTTTCGGCATGAAACTGTCCGAGGAGAAAACCCCAGCCATTTTCCGCCTGCTATATGTTGCACTTATCACCAACGATGGTGTAGGAAGATTGCCTAAGAAACACTACCAGCGGACACGGCCTTACGTCTATTTCGGAGAGCCCTCGCTGGTTCCTTCCGACGAAGAGGAGCTGCGCCACAATGGATCCTATCCTTCGGGTCATACCATTGAGGGATGGAGTGCTGCACTCATTTTGAGCGAACTCAACCCCGATAGTGCCAACTCTCTCTTAGCCCGAGGGTATATGTACGGTCAAAGCCGAGTCATTGCGGGCTACCACTGGCAAAGCGACGTCGATGCTGGAATGATTGCCGCCAGTGCCGGCATAGCCCGCCTACATGCCGACAAACGGTTCCAGCGACTTCTCAAGAAAGCCCGCCGCGAATACCACAAACAACTAAAAAGAGCACGATGAATAATGGTTGATAACCGCAACCACCCTGGCTTATTAATAATTGCTTTTTAGAATATACATTCTACCTTAAGGTGCTCTATCTGCATTCTACCTCTAGACGCTCTATCCGCTTCAGCATTTCGGCCGCCTCTTTTTTCTTGCCCAGTCGTGCATAGCATTCTGCAAGGTTGCACAGCACAGCAGGATGGGTAGGAGCGATTTTCTCGGCCCGCAGCAAAAACTTTACCGCGCGCTCGTAGTCCCTGACCAGCATATTGTACACCCCCATCATATTCATTGCCTCCACATCGCTCGGAAAAGCCTCTAACGTCGCCTTGGCCACACGGCCTATGCGTTGAGCCATCTCCCTGCCCGCAGCAGAAAGACTGTCTCCCACCATTTCTATCTGTCCATACATATCCCACTGATAGTCTTGCATTCCCTCAGTCATAATGGTCTTGCCTTCGCCTCGCACACCGTTGAAGTTCCAACTGTGGCCTATTTGGACAGAATAATCCAACGTTCTGCATATTTCCTCCACAAAATCGTCCCACTGCTGTATCTGTCCTAAGAAATAAATCTTGCCAAAACGCAAGTCTAGCCGGTCGGGATAGAGGCTGATTGCCTCATCAATGACGGCAAAACCACTGTCCACCATGGCGCGGTCGCGGATTGAAAGGTCACCTGTCTGACCTTCTTCCATATAGCCGTTCACATAGTAATTCCAGCGAGCAACATACAAATCCACATCCTTAGGTGAAGCCAGTTGCCAATCGGCCAATATCGCTCTTTGAGCGCGGGTATCGCCTTTATCCAAAGCCTCCTGAAACTGGGCAGGATACGATTGTCCCTGCGCCGACAATGCCAATAACAAAGCCCCTATCAGTAACAATTTCTTCATAACCATTGGGAGTTAAATAATTTGCAAAAATACAAATATTTATTGATTAAACACTTTTTTTTTGTACTTTTGCATCGTGAAAATACTCCTCCTCACTCCACCGCTCACGCAGCTCAACACCCCCTACCCTGCCACCACGGTTCTCAAAGGCTACCTTCAGTCGCTGGGACACCAAGTGGGACAAGTCGACCTCGGCATTGAGTTGGTAGACCGTATCTATTCCCGCAATTGGCTCAGCCATCTTGCCTCCGAAGTTTCCGACCACGAAGAGAGCAAATACCTCATGCGCTGCGCCGACATCGTAGAGACCGTCCTGCGTTTCCTGCGCGGACAGGACAATACCCTTGCTCCACGCATTGCCAACCGCAGCCTTCTGCCCGAAGGACCTCGCTTTAATCAGCTTGGCGACCTTGAATGGGCTTTTGGCATCGCAGGTACTGAGGACAAAGCGCGCCACCTAGCCACACTTTTTATCGAGGACATTGCCGACTATTTGCGAACCCATGTCGACCCCAATTTTGACCTCATCCGCTATGCCGAGCATATTGCCAACTACGCTCCTACTTTCGACGAATTAAATGCAGCCCTCCAGGCCCCGGCAACCGTCATAGACAGCCTCCTCATCTCCCTTCTTCAAGAACAACTGAATGCCCATCAACCTGCCCTCGTGGCCTTCACCATTCCCTTTCCCGGTTGCCTCTATGCCGCTCTTCGTTGTGGCCGATATATCATGCAGCACACCCGCGCCCACGTCAATCTCGGAGGCGGATTTGTCAACACCGAGTGGCGACAGCTTTCCGAACCTCGCATTTTCGACTACTGCCACAGCATCAGCTTCGACGATGGAGAGCTGCCTCTCCAAAGACTTGCCGAATACCTTGACGGTAAGATTCCCGCCACCCGACTGGTGCGCACCATCACAGCCCTGTCGCCCCAACTGGTACCCTCCAACGAAAATGTTTCCTTTGCTTTTCAACCCGCTCCCGATTTCGAGGGGCTGCCGTTGGACAAGTATATCTCACTGGCCGAGATGACCAATCCCATGCACCGCCTATGGAGCCACGGTCGTTGGAACAAACTCATCATGGCCCACGGCTGCTACTGGCACCGCTGCGCCTTTTGCGACACCCGACTCGATTACATCGGCCGCTACGAGGCTCCCTCAGCCTCCACTGTCGTCGACCGCATGGAGCGCATCATGCAGCAGACCGGTTCCTCTGGCTTCCATTTTGTCGACGAAGCCCTGCCTCCAAACCTTCTGCGACAGGTTAGCGAAGAAATACTCCGCCGTCGGCTCACACTCAGTTTCTGGGGCAACGTGCGTTTCGAGAAAGCCTATACTCCCGACCTCTGTTACCTTCTCTCCGAAGCCGGCTGCGTGGCCGTCAGCGGAGGTCTGGAAGTAGCCTCAGACCGCCTCCTGCAACTCATCGGCAAAGGCGTCACCATCGCCCAAGCCCGTCAAGTCTTCCGCGCCTTTCATGAGTCCGGCATCATGGTCCACACCTACCTTATGTACGGCTTCCCCACCGAAACCCTTCAAGAAACCCTCGACGCCCTCGACACCGTCCGTAGCATGTTCGACGAAGGCCTTATCCAAAGTGCCTTCTGGCACCGCTATGCCATGACCTGCCACAGCCCTTCTGGATTTGAACCTGAGAAATACGGTGCCCGCCGCACCACCTTACAGCCTCATCCTTTCTGCAACAACGAAGTCGACTGGCAGGCACTCAGCCAACCCAATTTCCACTCTGAAGACAACTGCCAACAATTCGACTATGACATTGCCGAAGTGGGGCGCGGCCTCAGCCTAGCAACTTATAATTATATGAACGGTCTGGGACTTGACCAGCCCGTCCGCAGCTGGTTCCCCGGCCTTCATCTCCCCAAGCCCAAACAGAAAAAACGCCACAACAAATAATCAGTCAGCCCCCAAGATTGCGAAGCCACTGCGAGTATTTGATACGGCTAAGTGCCGAATGTTTTGTGGCACGATTAAAAGCTTTCTCGTCTGCCTCAAGAAGGCTTTGTAACTGCTCCTGTCGTTCAGGGGTGAGGCGATAGCGGACTTGCGCATGCCGATTGTAGGGGCAAACAAGTTGGCAACAATCGCAGCCGAAGGCATAGTCAGATAGTTTCACCTCTTGCGGAAGGGATTCTGCACGGTTTTCAATGGTGTGATAAGAGGCGCAACGCCGCGCATCCACCTGAGTACCTACCGTTGACAGCGGACTGGCCACGATAGCGTGGTTCGGACACCCCCTTAGGCATCGCTCGCATGTGCCACAACCGTCGGGTAAAGGAGTGTCATATATATCGGCAGCAAGGGAGACGACCAACTCGCCTATAAAGCAATAGGAACCCAGCGTTGGATTGACTAGAAGAGTATTTTTACCCCGCCATCCGAGGCCCGCCTGCACTGCCCAATACTTGTCACTAATAGGGGCGGTGTCGACAAAGGGACGACCCTCTAATTGGTGATAACGTTCTGTGAGAGCGGCCAGCAACTGATAAAGCATCCCTTTCAGCCGCTCATGATAGTCCTCCCCGTAAGCATATTGCGCAATCTTGACAGCGCCCTCCATAAGGGCGGAAGGCTTGTAGCCCAACAACACACTAATCACCGTCCTCGCCCCAGGCACCAGAAGTGTGGGGTCATAACGTTTGTCCACATGCTCCTCCATATAGTGCATATCGGCGTGACGACCTTCTGCAAGCCACTCCTGAAGGTCCCATTGGCTGCGCTGGATGGGGGCAGCCACAGCCAAGCCGCAGCCATCAAAGCCAATGGCTAGGGCGTTCTGCTTAATCCACTGAGCATCAAGGAGCATGGACGGACGGCTATATGTAGCAATTCTTATTCCTCGGTTTCGGAAGCCACCTGCTTGCTGGCCTTCTTGCTGCCTTCGTAAAGTTCAAATTTGAGGAATCGGCAGTCAAGCTGGCCATTAAGCAGCGGAATCTTCTTGCTGGGCTTGAGTCCAATGTGCTTCATGGCCTCAAAGTCGCTGGTGATGAGCCATACCTCACAGTTCTCTCCGTACTTCTTTTTGAAGGTGTCGCCCAACTGCTCATACATAGCGTTCAAGTCCTCCACCTTAATGCGCTCGCCGTAGGGTGGATTGGTTACGATAAGGGTCTTACCCTCGGGAGGGTCTTGATCCTCAAAGGAGCCACAGAAAAGCATCACATCCTTGTGCAGTTTGGTGAACTCAAGGTTTTTCTCTGCCTGCTGGAGTACCTGCATATCGATATCGTTGCCCCAAATCTCACACTCAAAGTCGCCCGAACCAATTTTGCGGTCTTCCTGTTCCTTCACACTCTTCCATTCGCCTAGGTTGAACTCCTTCCAGCGTTTGAAGGCAAACTTGCCTCCACGGTAATACTGTGCAGGAATATTATTTGCCATCATGGCTGCCTCAATAAGCAAGGTGCCGGAACCGCACATTGGATCGTAGAAATTAGTGTCACACTTCCATCCTGCCAACTTAATCATTCCAGCTGCCAGCACCTCGTTGATGGGAGCCAAGCCAACCGCCTGACGGTAGCCGCGTTTGTGCAGCGAGTCGCCGCTAGAGTTAATCAGTAAGGTGACGTGGTTGTCGCGAATATGGAGATTGAACTTATAGTCGGGAGCTTCGGTATCAATAGTGGGGCGTTGGCCGAAATTGCGTCGAAAACGGTCCACGATGGCGTCTTTGGTCTTCAATGCGGCATAATACGAGTGGGTGAAGATGTCACCAGAGGTCACGCTGTCAATCATAAACGTGCAGTCCACATCCAAGATTTTCTCCCACTTGATTTGATAGACCTGGTCATAAAGCTGCTGCTCGTTGTTGGCCTCAAACTCGGCAAAAGGCTTAAGGATGGCAAGGGCGGTGCGGCAGGTGTAGTTGGCACGATAGAGCACCTTCATATTGCCCTCGAAGGTGACGGCGCGATTGATGCACTCGATGTTCTGCGCACCACAGTCTTTGAGCTCTTGGGCAAGGATCTCTTCGAGACCCATCATGGTTTTGGCAACCATCGGGAAGTTGTCGTGGCCGGAAGACTTCACCGGCACAACTTTGCCGTTTTGTTTCTGTATAATCATGTTGGTATATTAAATGTCTATTTTTTATTTTCTTTGTCGTCGCTTGGCGCGGGGGCAGCCGACCCTTCCCTTGCTGCCTGCTCACGCACACACTTGTCTTGGAAAGCCATCAGGCGGTGGCGTTTGGCATTCTTACCGCTGAGTACGCCGCTGAGTATGGCCACATTCAATTCATATCCCATCATCAGCACCATGCAGTTCAGCAACAGCCACAGTAGAATAAGTAGCAACGTGCCGATAGAACCGTAGAGCAGGTTGTAACGGTTAAAGTGAACCAGATACACCCGGAACCCCCACGACATGAGTATGAAGAGACCCAGTGCCAACGCCGCCCCAGGCGAGAAGAAACCCACGCGTGATTTCTTCATCGGGATAAAATAGTAGATTGTCATAAGGGTGAAAAGGCCCACCGCAATCATGATAACCCAGCGACCGACTGCTATGACGATATGCGTGAAAGAGCCCGGAACCAAAATGCCCTTCCTGAAAAGCCAGATAAGGGTAGTCTTATAGCCTAACAAGAGAGCCAGCATTACGATGACAGCCACATAAAGGAGGAACACAATGCCTATGCAGACAAGATAACGTCTGACAAAGGGGCGCACCTCATGGCTCCGGTCGGAGAAGTACATCATCATGCCGTGTACTGCATTGGCCGCTAAAATAATGGAAAGGACAAAGCCAATCGAAAGCAGGCTCGTATGTTTGTGGCCCATCACGTCGTCGATAGTATGGGCGATGGGGGTGTAAATCTTCTCAGGAATCAGGTCGCGCAGCTGCAGCAGAAACTCGTCCTGCAATCCGTCGACAGGCAGATAGGCAATCAGACTGAACATAAAGATAAGCAGCGGGGGCATAGCCATCAGAAAGGAATAAGCCAACCCCTTCGAGGCACGCCACAGCCCACCGTCGAAAACACCCCTCATCAGGTAGGCCACCACATCATAAAGTGGAACATCCCTATTGCCCGGGGGTGAAAAGTTGTGTACCGCAAAGCGAATCCACTTGACCCACTTCCACCGCATCGCCCTAAGCCAACACTGGCGCAAGCGACCCAAGAGGGACTGTATTGTGGACTTGGTGCTCATCTTCGTAGTAATTCCGAATCCTATATTCTGAGTGCTGCCGAAACAACCACTAATTCTTCACCAACGAAATATCCAAGCTTTTGATATGGTGGGTCAGCGCGCCCACGGAAATAAAGTCCACGCCTGTCTGGGCATAAGGGCGCAGGGTGGCTTCGGTAATGCCGCCGCTAGCCTCAGTCTCATAGCGGCCGCCAATGCGTTTGACTGCCTCGCGGAGGGTATCCACGTCAAAGTTGTCCAACATAATACGATCCACGCCTCCGTGATCCAGCACACGCTGCAACTCGTCTAGGTCGCGCACCTCAATCTCTATCTTCAGCTTTTTGCCTTTCTCTTCAAGGTAAGCATGGGTGCGGTCGATGGCCGCCTCGATGCCTCCGGCAAAATCAATGTGGTTGTCCTTAAGCATAATCATGTCGTAGAGGCCGATACGGTGATTGGTACCTCCTCCGCACTTGACAGCATATTTCTCCAGCAGACGCATGTTGGGCGTCGTCTTGCGTGTGTCCAACAATTGGGTGTGAAGGCCGTTCAGCATCTGCACCATCTTATGGGTCTGGGTGGCAATGCCGCTCATGCGCTGCATGAAATTCAGCGCCGTGCGTTCGGCCGTGAGGATGACCCCCGAAGAGCCCTCCACAGTCATGAGGATGTCGCCTTTCCGCACTTCTTGGCCGTCTTCCTTGAAAGGAGTAACCCTGATGGGCAGCAGGCTGTGGTAGTAATCGTCATTGACAAACTGGAAAACGCGCTGCCCTACCTCCATACCGCAGAGGATGCCGTCCTGCTTGGCCACCATCTTGGCCGATGCTGTGGCTGAAGGGGGAATACAGGCCAATGTACTATGGTCGCCGTCGCCCACGTCTTCAAGCAGCGCCATGCGAATCAATTCGTCTAAATTCGGGATGTCATTCATCATGTCAAATAGCTACATTTTGAATTTGCAAAAATACGAATTTCCACCCAATTGTGCAAACAAAAACATCCAACAAAAGCACAAGTGACTATATATCAACTACTAATAAAAATTGCCGCGTCATCATGAATCACTTAAATTGCTATTCTCCACCCACCTTGATTAATCTTTTTTAGGTGGGTTCTGTAAACCCTAATGATCAATTTGGGTTTAAAGAATCTAACACAATAATAACAGCATTCTTAAGTTATTATAAAAAAAAGAATTAACATCCCCCCCCCATTTAAACATATTATTACTGTGGACAAACAAATCGAAGAAGAAGGCCGTATGCTGCTATTTAAGAACAAGGAAAAGAATTTCAATAACTATTCCTTAGATTTTTTTATCCTTCTGATCATCTTTTCTGTGCTTGATTGTGGCGTCAGCATTTTCTTCACCAAGTCGTTCGTGTGGTGGGAGATACCGCTTCACATCGTATTGAGTGCCCTCATCGCCCTCGTCTGCGCCCGTCTGCAATTGCGCTGGAGCCGCCACCGCGAGAAAGAGAACGCCTATTTCAAAGAAAGATACGGGAAAAAATAACCCTGAAAGACGGCCTTTCAATCACCATTTTCTCGAATTTATTAATCTATAAATAAATATTTTAGAACACTATCACAACCAAAGTTCACAACTTTGTGGTCCACAACTTTGTGAACTTTCGAAAAAAAATCGTATTTTTGCAATCGGAATTAACAAGTTTTACCTATCATGAAGAAGTCTTTTGTGTACGGTGTAGCCGTTGATGGTGAGAATTTTACAGACAGAGTAGACGAAAGTCGGCGCTTGATACGCAACTTTGAAAACGGTCAAAATGTGATATTAATCTCACCTCGTAGAATGGGAAAAACCTCGTTGGTGAGGCATGTCATTACTAAAGTTGACACCTCTATCGTTGCCGTTGTATACCTAGACATCTACGATTGCCGCACAGAATACGAATTCTATAACAAACTAGTGTCGGCACTCCTGAAGCAGACATCCAACAAAGGAGAGTTGCTATTGCAGAATATCAAAGAGTTCCTGACCCGTTTGACACCGAAAATATCATTTGGTCCTGACCCTGGAAACGAAATGTCTGTGTCGTTGGGTATCACCCCCAGAGACTATTCACCTGAGGAGATTCTTCAACTGCCTGAGAAACTGGCACAGAAGATTGGGAAGCACATTGTAGTGTGTATTGATGAATTTCAGCAAATTGGCTCATTCACAGATTCGATAGCACTACAGAAACGCATACGTGGTGTATGGCAGTTGCAGCAGAATTGTTCCTATTGTTTATTCGGAAGCAAGAAACACATGCTGGCAGACCTATTCCAAAACAAGCGAATGCCTTTCTATCAATTTGGTGACATTCTCTTTCTACAGCCCATACCCACCGCCGACTGGACTCCGTTTATTATTAGGAAGTTTGAGGAAAAAGGGCAAAAGATAACCGTTGACCAAGTGGCAAGAATCTGTGATACCGTAGAAAACCAATCATCGTATGTTCAACAATTAGCCTGGAATGTGATGCTTTGTAGCGACACGGAGGTCAGCGATGGAGCAATAGACACAGCTGTAAATGACTTAATCGACCAAAACTCGCTTTTGTTCATCCAACAGACGGAAGGACTGTCGCAATATCAACTCAATTTCTTGAAAGCAATGGCTGCAGGTGAGACGGACGACTTCACCTCAGCAGAGGTTCTTAAAAAATACAATCTGGGTTCCAAGTCGAACATCAGCAGGATACAAGAAACGCTCATTAAAAAGGAACTGATAGAGAAGGATGGGAAGAGCGTTCGGTTTGCCGATCCTGTATTCCGACTGTGGATGCTGAGATAGCCATATCGTAAAGTGGGTGAAGAAACAACCCGCCTTTGGGTCTTGCTCAAAGGCGGGTTGGAGTTTTATTACTCAATAAACTTATCTTCTCACTACAATCCTCCTTGCCGGAGCGTCGCCTATCTTCACGAGATAGGCACCCGAGGCGGGCACGTCGAGCAACACCTCCTGCACCGTCTCACGTCTGGTGGCCAGCAACCGCCCGACTACGTCGTATAGATACACAGGGTTGCCCTCAGCACCCTCCACAACTATCATACCAATGCGCTGATTAATATTGGCGTTGAACATCGCTCTTGTTTCTATAAATTCACCTCACGCAAAAAACATGGAGTGAAAATATATGTTGGGCGCAGTACTATTTATACCTCTGTTCCTTATACCATTGTTCCATATAACAGATTATATTGGTCATACGCATATGCATCAGTCATACTCGCTATATAATCAGCAATTACCCGCATTAGATGATTTCTTCTCGGTCCGGTATTCCTATAGCGATTTATTGTTCCCCTCATTTGCCCCATTGTTCCACCTGTAGTGTGAATGGTTTTATAAAATCTTCTAATCTCATCATCCGGTAACTGCGTGGGATTTGACAAATATGCCTCAAATAACTTTCGTACTATGTACGCACCTTTACCATCCATCATCTGAGCTCCATAAGAGTTTAATATTGAAGATTTTAAGAAAGAATGGAACTCCTCATCAATACTAGCAAATTCATTAGAGAAACCGACAAGACTTTTCGCGTCTTCATAAGGAATCTCTGATTTAAGATCTTGAAAATCCTGAAATGAATTAATATGTAGTTCGTCCCCCTTTGCCACTATACGTCTTTTTGTCTCCTCAGTAATATTAAACACATACGCTTTTACGATTAAACGAGAAAACTGAGAAAGGAACATATCATCTGGAACATCAGAATTATCAGACATTCCTTTTAGCGTTTCATAGTTCTCTTTATCCAATTCAGAAAACACATGATTAAAGATTTGTAATTTATCAAGCAGTACTTCACGTTTGAGAATGTTAAACCGAATGCTATCCTCAATATCATGGTGCCGTTGTGCTATTTCATCAGCGAGAGCCACGACCAAACCTTCTATTGACCAATAATTATTATTACCAATACTATTTATATATGTATTATAATAGTTGCAAGATAAATTTCTCTTACGAGGGCATAGCGAAGGATGGTGTATTTTGTAGCATAACCCATGCTGTGTCTTACACGGAGAATAAACTATCTTCGAGTGATTAGCAATACCCCATAATGTGTACTTTGAAAGGTTTAATTCTCCCTCCAAATCACAAAGCACCCTAAGTGATTGTAAATTATGTTTGAATCCTAAATTGGTATCTTGAATTGGTATTCCAAACTGCTCGCAATTGTTCATTATCAAATTAAGCGTACGTTCTCCTACGTGACCAAATGGAGTATGACCAACATCATGACCAAGAGCAATTGCTTCAGTTAAGTCATTGTTAAGGTTAAGAGAAGAGACTATCGTCTGAGCAATTTGGTTGACTTCTAACGTGTGCGTTAATCGCGTCCGAAGATCTTTTATCTCATCTGAGAAAAACACCTGAGTCTTGTCACTCAAACGACGGAATGCTTTTGAATACAAAATTCTATCTCTATCTATTGCAAAATCCGAACGCCCATCACGTTTATCAACGGGGTGTCTGCAATAACGATCTGTCCCAGTTAACTCACTTTTAGCGGCAAAAAATCTTGTTTCCATAAATAAACTATATAAAAGGATTATATGCAGTAAAAACGAATTAATTCTGTCGCCCACCCCTCACCCTTGCGGACTTCGGGGTGTTTGACGTTGCAAAGATACACATTTTTCCCGACATAACAAGAAAAAGAAATCCCCGCCAGCATAAACCAGCAGGGAATAGAGCCAAAAGATAGACACTTAGCATATTAGGTAAGTGCTATGCTCAGTTATGTTTAAAATGATTATTTCGTTATCATTTTTGAAGGAAGAATGCGGTCAACGATGACCATATCCGTTTCTATATGGAAAACATATACCCACCGTTTATTATGAGATACCATGCGGCAAGCTCTTGGATGGTAACAGCGGATGTCGGCATATCGACTCGGGCGATATAGGTCAGCAAAGATTGAGAGAGAATTGACCTCGGCTATCATTGCATCAATATAACGATTTGCCCCTTCTTTTGACATGACCGTTGTTAGAAATTCATACAGTGCGTCCATATCGAGCACTGCCATGCGATGTATTCTAACCTTATAGGTTGTCATAGTACTCGTTCACCCTCTTTCTTAATATGCCGAAGTATTCCTCCACCGTCATCAGTTCACTATCTGGCGTTTTTGTCATCTTTTCATTTGCATCACGTGACGGTGACGGCGCATGAATCGACACTTTTGCGATAGGATTTTTCGCACATTCTATAGTATCCATAAAAACTCCTTTCAATTTGCAAAAATACAACTTTTTCCCGAAATAGAAAGAAAAAAATCCTGCCAGCCAAAAAACCAGCAGGAATTGGGGTGAAGAAATGAGCGGTTAGCTCAGATTCTTATGTCATTTATTCATTTATGTATGATAGTAATTGTGCTTTTAAAGACTCCAAATCTTCATTCAAAGTCTGCCACAACACAGAGGGGTTGATGTCGGCATAGTCATGAACTAGAACAACACCAATAAAACATAATTCATTCTCGCAAAAAGAGGCGCAAAAAACGACAACTATAAAAGAGAAAAAAACAAAACAGTAATTCTTGGGAGTGGTATTGGAGGGGTCTGAATTCTGGAGTTGGTCTTGGTTTTTCTCTATGTCGAAAAAAAGTAGTATTTTTGCAGCATGAAAGCAACCATTTTGAACATAGGCGACGAGCTGCTGATTGGGCAAGTCGTCAACACCAACGCCAGCCGTATGGCCCAGTTGCTGACACAGGCAGGAATTGACGTTTGCGGCACTTACGTAATCGGCGACAATGCCGAAGATATCAATCACTACCTAGCCCACTGCCTGCAGCGCAGCGACACAGTGCTAATGACCGGTGGCCTAGGACCCACTAAGGACGACATAACGAAGAAATGTCTCTGCCAGTTTTTCGGCAGCGAACTATATGAAAACGAGGAAGCGCTGGCCAACGTCAAGCGCATTTTCTCCGCTCGCGGCTACGAACTCACCCCCATCAACCGCGGGCAGGCATGGGTACCACGCTGCTGCACCATGATTAACAATGTTCTGGGGACGGCTCCCTGCATGTGGTTTGAGCAGGGAGGGAAGGTTGTGGTGTCTTTGCCAGGGGTACCGTTTGAAATGGAGAACCTGATGGCAACCGAAGTGGTGCCGCGACTGGTACGGCATTTCCGCACGGACCAGATTGTCATCAAGAACATACTAGTGCAGGGCATTGGCGAGAGTTTCCTGAGCGACTTGATAGAACCGTGGGAAACGGCTTTGCCCAAGAACATAAAGCTGGCCTACCTGCCTCAGGCGGGCATGGTGAAACTGCGCCTTACTGCCCACGGCAGGCACGACGACCGCCCACTGTTGCAGCAGCAGGTGACCGAGGCAGTGAGCGGCCTCTACTCCTTAGCGGGACAATATATTGTGGGCGAAGATATGGAGTCGCTACCCGAGTTGGTAGCCTATACCTTCAAGAAATACCACTTGACCCTGGCCACAGCCGAGAGTTGCACCGGCGGCACTCTGGCACAGCAGCTGACCGCCATGGCGGGGGCATCGGAATACTTCCGCGGAGGCGTAGTATCGTACTGCAACGAGGTGAAAGAATGTGCCCTGGGCGTGAAGCACGAAACCTTGGAGCAGCATACGGCCGTGAGCGAAGAAACGGTGCGCGAGATGGCTGAGGGAGTGCGCAGAAGGCTGGGAGCCGACTATGCCGTGGCTACCACAGGAGTGGCAGGCCCGACGGGCGGAACGCCCGAATGTCCTGTGGGGACGGTATGGATTGGCATTGCCGGTCCCGACGGCAATGTGGTGACACGCCTGTTGCACTTTGGCGACCGACGCGCTCAGACCATTGAGCGAACGGCCTTTGCCGTTTGGGCAGAACTGATTAAACTAGTCAAATCCACTCATAAAGAATAAGCTATGCCACGCGGACTTATCACCATACTGATGCTCATCTGCTCCAATGTATTTATGACTTTCGCCTGGTACGGCAACCTGAAATTGCAGCAGATGAACCTAATAAAGGACTGGCCGCTGATAGCCATCATTGCAGTGTCGTGGAGCATGGCCTTCTTTGAGTATACCTTTATGATTCCGGCCAACCGCATAGGGTCGCAAATCACGGGCGGGCCGTTCTCTCTGATGCAACTGAAGGTGATACAGGAGTGTGTCTCGCTGGTTGTCTTCACAGTCATCGTGGCCACAGTGTTCAAAGGCGAGCCTATCCGATGGAATCATTTGGTGGCTTTCGGCCTCATCGTCTTGGCCGTTTTTTTCGCCTTCCTTAAAACAGAATAATATGACAAAAAGAATCCTACCTTTACTTCTCCTTGTCGTTGCATTGTCATTTGCCGGCTGCAAAAGCGATTCCATCAACATCACCCCTCTTACCTCCTGGCAGTTTGAGTACAAGGGGCAATGGTACGACGCCACCGTACCCGGATGCATACACACCGATCTGATGGCCAACAGCATCATTCCCGACCCTTTCATGGGCACTAACGAAGACGCTGTGCAATGGGTAGGGAACAGTGATTGGAAGTACCGCACCATCATCACCCGCGACATGTGGCAAGGGTATGAGCACTGCGATTTGGTGCTAGAGGGGGTAACCTATTGCGACGTGACCATGACCGGATCTGTGGACAGAGTCCCTTTCCAACGCCATGTCGTCATGTGCGACAATATGTTCCGTGAATACCGTGTTTGCCTGTTCGACGTGCTGATGGAAGGCAACATGCTGCCCGATCTGGACGACAGCACCATACTGGAAATCCATTTCTATCCCATCGAAATCAACAACGAAGACCATTTTGCCACCGATGTGTGCGAAGAGGACGGCTACCCTTGGCCCGATATGGAATACGACCTACCCGACCACCGCGCCATGAGCCGCATGGCTCCCTACATGTTGGGATGGGACTGGGGTCCTAAACTAAGCACGGTTGGCATCATGGGTTCTGCCCGCCTAGAGTGCTACAACGGTACCCGTACAGAGGAAACCGTCAAGCCAAAGTCATGGAATGTGGAGCTACGTCAGGAGAAAGACTCCATCGGCCAGTCGTTCACTTTCTACAAAGACGGAAAGCCCCTCTTTGCCAAAGGAGCCAACTGGATTCCCTGCCATTCCTTCCCTGTCCTCACTCCCGAAATGAAAGAGCGCTACCGCTACCTGCTCACCTCGGCCAAGGAGGCCAACTTCAACATGCTGCGCGTATGGGGCGGGGGCATCTATGAGCCCGATTATTTCTACGACCTCTGCGACTCGCTGGGCATCATGGTGTGGCAGGATTTCAACTTCAGCTGCGCCCTCTACCCTTCTGACACGGCATTTCTGAACAACGTCAAGGCCGAGGCGGAATATCAGGTTCGCCGAATCTCGCGACACCCCTGCGTGGTGGTGTGGTGCGGCAACAACGAGGTGAAAAACGGCTGGGAAGACTGGGGCTGGCAGCAACAATACCAGTGGACTGCAGAACAGCAGGCCGTCCTGCAACACGGCATCGACACACTATTTGGCTCACAGGGTATTCTGGCCGCAGCCGTGAGCAAACACGACCCGCTGCACCGAGTTTATATCACCACCTCGCCCCTTTACGGATGGGGACATCCCGAATGCGTCACCCACGGCGACAGCCACTACTGGGGCGTGTGGTGGGGCGAACTGCCGTTTGAGGTTTACAAGGAGAAGACCGGCCGCTTTATGTCGGAGTATGGCTTCCAAAGCTATCCCGACTGGAGCACCGTCTGCCGTTTCTGTCCCGAAGGGCAGCGCACCATAAACTCCCCCACCATGAAAGGGCATCAGAAGCATGGCCGTGGCGTGGAAATTATCGACAAAGCCATGCGCAAGTACTACGGCTTCGACAGCCAGTGCCTTTCGCTCGAAGACTACTGCTACGTGTCGCAACTGCTGCAAGCCTGGGGCACGGGCTACGGCATCCTGCAGCACCTGCTGGCACAACCCCATTGCATGGGCACTCTTTACTGGCAGCTGGACGACTGCTGGCCGGTGGCTTCATGGAGCAGCATCGATTTTTACGGCAACTGGAAGGCCCTGCACTACCGTGCCCGTGACCTTTTCGCCCCCCATGCCGACCTCGACCTATGGCAGCAGTACTACAAGACTTATCCCAAGAACCTGCATCTAAAGGCGCCCAAATATAATGTGAAACAAAACATCGACCGCAAGGGAAGGCTCACCGTCACACTCAGCGCCGAGAATATGCTGCGCGATGTGATGCTGCAGACCGAGCCCCATGTGGACGGCCATTTCGACCGCAACTATTTCGACCTTGAGGCCAACGGCACTCTCACCGCCCACTTCATTCCCCGCAACCCAAAAGAGGACCTCAGTGGGGTGAAAGTCACCGTAAGAACTCTCAACGACATCTATACTAAACAATTGCCGAAATGAATCGACTGATTAAAACAACTATCATTGCAATGACCACATTTTTTGCTTCCAGCACTATGGCTCAGAGTGCCGTCGACCTGCACTGCCATTTCGTCCCGCCCGAATTCCTTTCCGACCTACAGCGCGACAACCGCCTGATGGACGAAGGCTTTCCCATACCCGAATATTCTGTGGAAGAGCACCTGCGTTGGATGGACGAGGCGGACGTAAGCACTGCGGTGCTGACCCTGCCAGCTCCGCAGCCGTCTGCACCCTCCACCATCAGGCAGACCAACAAGACGGCAGCAAAACTCAAGAAGGAGCATCCCGGACGTTTTCTCTTCTGTGCAGCCCTGCCTCTGCCCGACGTCGAGGCAGCCATTCGTGAGGCCATATACGCCTTGGACACCCTCAAGGCCGACGGCATCAAACTGGCCACCAATGTTAGGGGGCAATATCTGGGCGACCCCGCTTTGGACCCTCTTTTTGACGAACTGAACAAGCGCAACGCGCTCATCATCCTGCATCCTCACCGTCCCGAACCCGTCAACAAACAAGTGATGGGACAGACCCCGTTGGCCATGCAGGAGTACCTGTCGGAAACCACTCGCGCCGTGGCCAACATGATTTCCCGCAATGTGCTGGCTCGTTATGCCAATATCAAAATAGTGGTACCCCACTGCGGAGCCTACCTCCCGTTGGCCGTTCCCCGCATGAAATCGCTCGCACCCGTCATGCAGGCCACCAAAAAAGTAGGCGCGATAGACTGGGAGCGCAACCTGGGCGCACTCTATTACGACCTGGCCGGAGCCCATTCACCTGAGGTAATACGCATGATGCTCACCATCACCACGCCCGACCACCTGCTTTATGGTTCCGACTACCCTTACGTAAAACCTCAAGTCCTTACCGAGGGGCTTTCTCGAATGCGGAAATATCTTTCCGAAGAACCCGACCTTGCCCCCTTTGCCGAGATGATTCTGCACAAGAATGCGGAATGGCTCATGGGCCTGAGCCAAGACAAGCCAACCGCCAATGGCCGTCCGGGGGAAATGATTGTGCGCATTGCCGAAATTGAGGTTTATCCGGAATATTTGGCCGAATATCTTTCTTATGCCGAAGAAGTCGACCGCCTCTCCTTAGAACGCGAACCGGGAGTTATCAGCCTCTTTCCCATGCAGAGCAAAGAAGACCCGCACCACATACGCATACTGGAAATCTATGCTTCCGAAGCCGCCTACCAACAGCACCTGACCACCCAGCATTTCCAGAAATACAAGCAAGGCACCGCCCAGATGGTCAAAAGCCTGCGACTTCCCAGCTTCCAACCCCTCTCGCCCGAGATGATGCCAACCATTTTCAAGAAACTCCGCTAAAGGAGCCTCTTGCAATCTTTAGATTACAATTATCATCTAAAGTGTATCTAATCTTTTCTTATTGGGCACACCCCAAGCACTTGGGGCAAATGCCCTTGATGACATATTCCGACTCTTCCACCTGAAAGCCTTGCGGCACGGGAACAGGCGGAATGGGCACCTCGGTAAGGCAGAAAGTCTTGTGGCAGACGTTACAACTGAAGTGAATATGGCCGCGGTGGTGGTGATGATCCTCGCAGTGGCATACACAATATTTTTGCGCCCCCGAACCGTCGTCAATCAAATGGAGCAACCCCTTCTCGGCAAAGAGGGTGAGGGCTCGGAAAACAGAAGAGGTGTCGGCAGTCTCAAGCATATCCACCACATCCTGAAGGGTGAAAGCCCCCTGAATGCGGCTATAAACGGCTTTAAGCACCAGCAGTCGTACTGCCGTCACACGGATGCCCTCGTCAGAGAGAATCTGCTCGTAATATTGGGTAGGCCGCTCCTGCCCATGGTCGGTATGTTCGTGTCCGTTACATTCTTCCATAATATATCATAACGCACCTAACCTTGTATTATTGCCCCGGCAAAAGCATTTTTGTTTGCAATTCGTTTGCAGGAAAAGCAGCGTACCTTTGCAACATCAATAACAGTAAGCAATAATAGTTAACAAAATGAATCACAACGATAATAGCCACCACGAATGCTGCCACGGACACGAACACACCTGTCAGGAGCATCAACACCATCATGACGAAGCCCACCACCATCACGACGAAGAAATGAGCACCCATGCCCGCCTGCGGCTAATTGCCTTCGGGACACTAGCCCTAGTGGGTGCCGTGCTGCTAGAGAGGCTCACCCACCTAAACCTGTGGCAGCTACTGCTGGTATACCTAGTGCCCTATCTGATCGTGGGCTGGGGCACATTGAAAGAAGCCGCAGAAGGCATCGCCGAAGGGGACTGGTTCAACGAAAACTTCCTCATGTCCATTGCCACGCTGGGCGCCCTCGGCATTGGATTTCTCAGCGGCGAGCACCAATATCCCGAAGCGGTGTTCGTAATGCTCTTCTTCCAGGTGGGCGAGCTCTTCGAAGGCTATGCCGAGGGCAAGAGCCGTGCCAGCATAGCCCAACTGATGGACATACGCCCCGATGCGGCCAATGTGGAGCGCGACGGCATCGTGTCCTCGATACCCCCCGACCAAGTACAGGTGGGCGAAACCATCGTGGTCAAACCGGGCGAAAAAGTGCCCTTGGACGGCATTGTCGTCGAGGGCAACAGCAGCCTGAACACCGTGGCTCTGACCGGCGAAAGCGCCCCGCGCGACCTGCATGAAGGAGACGAAGTGGCCTCCGGCTGCGTCAACCTCAGCGGCGTCATCCGGGTGCGCACCACCAAAAATTTCGGAGAAAGCACCGCCTCTAAAATCATCGAACTGGTGGAAAACGCCAGCGAACACAAATCGCGCAGCGAGAACTTCATAAGCCGCTTTGCCCGTGTCTATACCCCCATTGTGGTGCTGGCAGCCGTCCTGCTAGCCTTCATACCTCCCTTCTTCTACGACTCATACACAGCAGGCCTTGCCGTCTGGCTCTACCGCGCTCTGATGTTTCTCGTGGTGAGCTGCCCCTGTGCCCTGGTGCTGAGCGTACCGCTCTCCTTCTTTGGCGGCATCGGCGGAGCTTCGCGCAAAGGCATTCTGATAAAGGGTGCCAACTACATGGAAACACTAGCCCGTGTGGGCACGGTGGTATTCGACAAGACCGGCACCCTCACCCACGGCCAGTTTGCCGTCGAGGCCGTCCACCCCGAGCGCTACGACGAACGGCACCTGCTGCACCTTGCAGCCCATGTGGAGCATTTCTCCACTCACCCCATAGCCGCCGCCCTGCGCGACGCCTTTCCCGACGAAGCCAACGACGGATGCCGAGTGAGCGAAGTGGAAGAGATAGCCGGACAGGGCATCCGTGCCCGCGTCGAGGACGACATAGTATGCGTGGGCAACAGCAAGATGATGGAAGCCCTAGGCGTGGCATGGCACGACTGCGAACTGGCAGGCACCATCATCCATGTGGCCATCGGGGGCGAGTATGCGGGGCACATTGTCATCAACGACAAAATAAAGGCCGACAGCGCCGATGCCATCGGCCTCCTGAAGGGCCTCGGCGTCAGCCGCACCGTAATGCTGACCGGCGACCGGGAAGCCGTAGCAGCCGATGTGGCCAAAAAACTCAATCTGGACGAATACCATGCCGAACTGCTGCCCACCGACAAGGTGAACTACCTGGAGCGGCTGCTGGACGAGAAACCCGAAAGGAGCAGTTTGGCATTCGTGGGCGACGGCATCAACGATGCCCCGGTGCTAGCCCGTGCCGACGTGGGCATAGCCATGGGCGGACTGGGCAGCGACGCCGCCATCGAAGCGGCCGACGTAGTGCTCATGGACGACCAGCCTTCCAAAATTGCCACTGCCATCGCCATCGCCCGCCGCACCCTTCGCATTGCGCGCCAGAACGTGTGGTTTGCCATCGGGGTGAAAGTGCTCATCCTCGTCTTGGCCGCCACCGGCAACTGCACCATGTGGCTGGCCGTCTTTGGCGACGTAGGCGTCACCGTCTTGGCCGTACTCAACGCCATGCGCACACTGAACACCCGCCCGTCTAACGCCTAGCCGCCGCCTTTCCATTCCCGCAGAGTACCCCGCCATCACCCTTTTCGAGACTTCGCCCAACCCTTTCCCTTGGTTGTGCGAAGCCTCGCTCGTTCTTCGCTTGTTATCTTATATTTATCCTATATTTAGTTTGCATTTAATTTATCAAATACAAATAAAACATAAACTAAATGCAAAATAAGCACTACACAAATAGGGAAGCTAGGGGGAAGAATGGAAAGGGCTAGCGCATTATTCCGGCATATTTGCGCAAGAGCGCAAGGAGGCGGCTGACGGATGGGTCGGGACAGCCAATGAGGCGGGCGCTGTAACCGTCGGCACCGAGTATCTCAAAAAGATAAATCGGTCCCTCGGCGCTGATTCCGCAGGTAGAAAAAGGTGGCTGCATGATGAGGTCGACCGAGTCTGACAGAAGTTGGAACTCCTGCCATTGCTGGCGTGAGAGTTGACGCTTCTTGTCTTTTAGAATAGAAAAATGGTAGCGGCCGTCCAACGAGGGCTGCGGATTCATGCCAGCCTCTTTGTAGTAGAGCGTGGGCTGTCCATCGCTGAACTCGATGCGGTAGAGCCGGCTCACACCCAAACGGCTCTCTAGTACACGAAAGACAGCCTCCTCCCCTTCCTGATTGGTGCTGTAGAGGTCTCTCTCGTCCAAGTCGGTCAGCCGCAGGGCTGCCGCATGGGCCAAACCACGAGCCTGCTTCATGGCCTGCAGGAGGTCGATGGTGTAGTTGTGCGGCCAATCGTCGAGGTCGAAAGCGGTGAAATAACTGCTAGGGAAATAGTGTCCGGGGAAATAATCATCGGGCGGGAGAAGGTAGGCCGTGTGTTCGAGGCCCAGATAGTTTTCCAATTGCAC
Source organism: uncultured Bacteroidales bacterium (assembly GCA_947165255.1). Classification (GTDB taxonomy): domain Bacteria; phylum Bacteroidota; class Bacteroidia; order Bacteroidales; family P3; genus Colimorpha. The sequence continues at coordinate 80,196 of CAMUZR010000006.1, read as the reverse complement.
GACAGGGTAGTAGAGGTAGTCGTAAGCCTCTGGATTGCGGCTCCACAGGTGCAGCAGGTACCATAGGGCGCTGTCGGCACAATGGACAAAGGCGGGCTCAAGATGTGGAAAGGCGTAACGGCCGAGGCTATCGGGCTCCCAGCGGTCGGCATCGGCAAAGCGCACACCGCCATTCATGTCAAGGAAGTCGTAGTAGTAAAGCCGTGCCAGTTCTTCTACAGCCACCGTGTCGCCAAAGTCGTTGGACAGGCGTGAGCGAAGCTGTATGGCCCGGTCGCGTGTATGCCAGATGCGGATGACCTCCTGCGCCTCGTCGGGTTGGCCACAGCCCATGAGCGGCAGCCATAGCAACTGCAAGAAAAAAAGTGCTTTTATCCTAGCCAAAGCGTTATTATTTAAGTAATTTACTATAATAACGCCCGTTATGGCTTTTCATTGCCTCTTTTGGCAAAAAAACTCATGTATTCCTCTTTTAAATATAACACACATTGAAACAAGATATTAAACGTCTCATCTCCGATACCAGACGGGGCGGCTTGGAGTCGGAAGGGGAAGATGGAGAGAAAAAAGAGGGCAAATGTTATTTACGGCCTTTCTTTTGAGGTTGCTCCAGATCCTGCACTAGGCGGACCGAGCAACGGGTGAGCCGTTCCACGGGGGCAATGACGGCATTCATGTCCAGGACAAAGAGGAGGCCGAAGGCGGTGCGCTCATCGTTGTGGATGGAGGTCCAGTAGTAGCCCAACTGGTGGTCATCCTCTTCAGGTTCACGGTATTGTGTCTTCTCCTGGAATTCTATTTCGGCAATGGAAGGTGGGTCGCTCTCGCCAGTGTTCATTTTGGACACCGGCGCGTGGGTCTTGGGGCGCAAGGAGCCAAAGCTGACCTCGACTCCCTCGATAGGCATTCCTTGACGGGCAGTTTTCTCCAATCCAATGGTGTAGCGCGCCATGTGGCACACCCCTGCGGTGGGCAGAAAGACGGCCCCGCCGCGTTCGAACGATTTCCACTGCTGGGGGCTGAACTGGTAGACACGGCTGGCATCAAGCGTGTCGAAGCCTCGCCGCAGCCAGTCGTCGGGCAGAAGGATGATGCCGCCCACACCTTCGACAACACCCTGTGAGCGCAACAGCATGGCATCGGGGCGACGAATGAGGAGGTAGATCCACTCATTGACGGTCAGCGTGCGCCACAGCCCCACACGGTCGCCCCCGTTGCTGATGCGGTTGTAGACACCCCAGTCGTAGCTGGTGCCGTCGATATTCTTCTTGCCGTTGCCATAGTACTTGGGATTGGGGGAAAAATAGTAGGGCTTCCTGTCGTGGTAGCCGCTGGTGCCCCAGGCAAAGAGGTCTATCCAACCGGCATAGTCCTTGGCATAGTCAAGATTGTCCATGCCTATGCGGTCGTGTTGGCGGTCGGCAAAACGCCACTGGTTGACGGCCGCATTGTACTGTAGGTTGCCTCTGGAGAAGTGTATGCGTTTGTTGGGGCCAACGCTGAAGATGCCTTCGAGAATGCCCTGCTGGAGATGGTCAAGGGTGGCAGTGGTGATGGATTTGTATACCTTGCCGTCGACAATGGAGTCGATGAGGTACTGGTTGGGCATCCACATGAGGGAGGTGTCGGCTGCCGAACTGAGTGCCAAACGGAACCCCAGGATGCTGAGTTTTCTTTCGGGAACCCAGAAATTGCGGTAGGAAGAGCGCAGAAATCGGGGCTCGTCGGTCCAAGAGCCGCCTCGGCCCACGCGGAACACGCCGGTGTCGGGGCCACGAGGGTCGAGAAATTCGTTGTCGGACTCATAAGGACGACCGTAAACGTCTGTCATCAAGGCATGATTGAGCGAGTACCACTTGCGCAACTTTTTGTTAGTGTTGATATAATCTGGACGGTTTTTGTCTTGAGTGTACACCCAAAGGTAGGCCAATGTGTCGTACCAGTCGTTGCACCACTCCCACACGTTGCCCGACATGTCGTAGAGCCCCAGTTCATTGGGGATGAGAGAGCCGACGGGATGGGTACAGAAATCGCTGTTGAGGTGGTTCCATCCAATCCGTATGGCTTCATCGCCACCCGGGTAGGTGTATCCCTTAGACCGCCTACCACCGCGGGCAGCATATTCCCATTCAGCCTCGGTAGGCAAGCGGAATTTCATATTCGTGAGCTCGTTCAGCCGACGGATGAATTCCTTCACCTCATAATAGTCCACCTGCTCCACTGGCAAATCGTCGCCCACAAAGTTGGAGGGATTGTAGCCCATGACGGTGGTCCAGAGGCGCTGCGTTACCTCGTAGCGGCCCATATAGAACCCATACAGGTCTACACGGTGTCGGGGAGCCTCGTCGACATAGTGGGCCAGCTGTTCCAGCACCGACTGAGAGGGCCTACTTCTGAAGAAAAAAGGAGCCTCATCGTGGCCCTGAATATAGGACCCTCCTGCCACATAAACCATCTCGAAACTACAGTCGCCAACCGTCACTGTGATGGTCTGGCGCACATCTTGTGCCCGCGCGGGTGCCCCAGTGGCTACAAACAGGCACAAAGCAAGCGCGAAAAAGAGTATTTTATGTACCTTGTCCCTCATGGCAAAAGAAGAATCATAAAAAGCACAAGGTACAGTGTATTGGTGAGCAATTGCTGTCACAATACACTGTACATTGTTGATTGTAAACCTTTAATAATTATTCAAACGAAGCGATAGCCTCTTTAATGATGGCGATAGCCTCGCGGAGCTGCTCTTCGGTGATGACCAGCGGAGGAGCAAAGCGGATGATGTGCTGGTGAGTGGGTTTAGCCAATACGCCCATGTCGCGCATTTTCAGGCATACATCCCAGGCTTCCTTGCCGTTGCGGGGCTTGATGATGACGGCGTTGAGCAAGCCCTTGCCGCGCACCTTTTCAATCATGGGGCTCTTGAAGTTGGTCATTTCCTCACGGAAAATCTTACCCAGACGCTCGGCGTTCTCCATCAAGTGCTCGTCTTTGATAACCTGGAGGGCTGCAATGCTCACTTTGGCCGCAAGGGGATTGCCGCCGAAGGTGGAGCCGTGCTCGCCGGGCTTGATGTTGAGCATAATGTCGTCGTCGGCCAAGACAGCACTGACGGGCATGACGCCACCGCCCAGGGCTTTGCCTAGGATGAGGATGTCGGGGCGAACGCCTTCGTGGTCGCAGGCAAGCATCTTGCCGGTACGCGCAATGCCGCACTGCACCTCGTCGGCCATGAAGAGGACGTTGTGCTTGTGGCAGATGTCGTAGCATTTCTTTAGGTAACCCTCGTCGGGTACATATACGCCAGCCTCGCCCTGGATGGGTTCGAGAAGGAATCCGGCAATGGTGTCGCCGTCTTTCTCTAACACGCGCTCAAGGGCGTCGGGGTCGTTGTATGGGATGCGGATGAAACCGGGAGTCATGGGGCCATAGTTGGCGTAGCTCTCGGGGTCGTTACTCATGGTGATGATGGTGATGGTGCGGCCATGGAAGTTGCCTTCGCAGCAGACGATCTTTACGTCTTCGTTTTTGATGCCTTTCTTCACCACACCCCAGCGGCGAGCCAGCTTGAGGCCAGTTTCATCAGCTTCGGCACCGGTGTTCATGGGTAGCACCTTATCGTAGCCAAAATATTCAGTGACATACTTTTCCCACTCGCCGAGACAATCGTTGTAGAAGGCGCGGCTGCTGAGGGTGAGCTTTTGAGCTTGGTCGGTCAGAGCCTTGACAATCTTGGGGTGGCAGTGGCCTTGGTTGACGGCAGAGTAGGCCGAAAGGAAGTCGAAATAGCGTTTGCCCTCGCAATCCCACACAAAGGCGCCTTCACCTTTGGCCAGGACGACGGGCAGAGGATGATAGTTGTGTGCGCCATAACACGCTTCCAGTTCCATGAATTCTTCAGATTTTGTCATATAGATGTGTTTTTAAGTTGTTTGTGTTTAATCGTTAAAAAGATTTTGCAAATTTACGCATTAATTTTCAAATAAAAATAATAATTCTGCGTTTTTTAATAAAAAAATTTGCCGCTAAATGGAAGAATGGGTGTTGAAAACAGAAGATTTGCGTGTTCAGTTTATGCACGACGGGGTATATCAGACCGCCGTGGACGGAGTGAGCTACGAGGTGCAGCGCGGCCGCACGTTGGGCATTGTGGGCGAGTCGGGAAGCGGGAAGTCGGTCAGTTCGATGAGTGTGATGGGTTTGTTGCCTAAGCCCCCGCATTGCCTGGTGGAAGGAAAGGCCTATTTACGCACTGCAGATGAAGAGCCCGTGGAATTGATATCCATGTCAGAAGAGGAGAAACGGCGATTCCGCGGCAGAAATATTTCGATGATTTTCCAAGAGCCCATGACAAGCCTGAACCCTGTCCAGAAATGCGGAGCACAAGTGGTGGAAATGCTGAGGCAACATGAGGAGGTTGGCCGAAAAGAGGCTCGGGATCGTGTGCTGAAACTATTTGAAGAGGTGAAGCTTCCACGTCCGGAGAAGATTTTCGAGAGCTATCCGCATGAAATAAGTGGGGGACAGAAACAGCGCGTAATGATAGCCATGGCCCTTATCTGCCACCCGAACCTGTTGATAGCCGACGAGCCCACGACGGCTCTAGACGTGACGGTTCAGAAGACTATTCTGGAGCTGTTGCGTTCTCTGCAACAGAAGTATAATATAGGCATTATTTTTATCACGCACGACCTTGGTGTCATTGCCCAAATTGCCGACGACGTGGCTGTGATGTACAAGGGAAAAATTGTGGAGCAGGGACCAGCAGAAAAGGTGCTGCACCACCCGCAACACCCTTACACTCAAGGACTGCTTGCTTGCCGTCCGCCGCTGGACAGCCGACCACATAGGCTGCCTACAGTGAAAGAGTTTCTCGAAGGCAGGGAAGTCGCACAGCCCGAAGCAGATGGGGCTATGGCTTTCACCCAGAAGACTGGCGAACCGCTGATGTCGGTACGCGACCTTGAGGTAACTTACGCTCTGGAAAAGAATATTTTCGGAAAGACGACCAAAGAGCTGAAGGCGGTGGACGGTTTTTCCTTCGACATTTTTGAGGGTGAGACTTTGGGTCTTGTGGGTGAATCAGGATGTGGAAAAAGCACTTTGGGACGCACCCTATTGCGCCTGCTGGACCATTCCTCTGGCACTATCACTTACCGTGGACATAACCTTGACAAACTCTCCCATTCCGAGCAACACGAATTACGTCGCAAGGTACAAATTGTCTTCCAGGACCCCTACTCTTCTCTCAATCCGCGCATTACCATTGGCGAAGCCATCTTGGAACCGCTCAGATGCCATCATCTCTATTCCTCTTCTTCAGAGCGACGTGAGCGCGTAATGCAGCTGATGAAACAGGTGGGGCTAGAACCAGAGTGGTATAACCGCTATCCTCACGAATTTTCTGGAGGACAGCGGCAGCGAGTATGCATTGCCCGTGCATTGATACTAGAGCCGGAACTGGTAGTATGCGACGAAAGCGTTTCCGCACTCGACGTCTCGGTACAGGCGCAAGTGCTCAACCTTTTGAACGAACTCAAAGAGACTTACGGATACACCTATCTCTTTATTACTCACGACCTCTCGGTGGTGAAATTCCTCTCCGACCGCATCATGGTCATGGAGAAAGGCCGCTTGGTCGAAACCGCACCCAGCGACGAACTTTTCGCCCACCCCCAACATCCCTACACCCAGCGTCTTCTGTCTGCCATTCCAAGAGTTTGACAATAACGCATCACGTGCCAACCCCTTGTATTATTATAGTAACATTGAATGGACTATACGGGAGCTCATCTTGGAGTGAATATTATTATCCTCTTCCCCCTCTTTTCCCTTCGGAGAAACTAATCATCACCCACATTATCAGCCAAGCCGAAGGAAAAAAAATCAGCCGTATCATAATAACACCTCACTAAAAAGAAAAAAAACGGCAGAACCGTAAGGGATCTGCCTGTTTTTATTAAAAGTAAAATGACGGAGCTGATACGTGTGAAGCAATTGATTAGCGACGCTTCTTCTCCTGCATCTTACCTTCCACAGTGGTGGTGGCATGGGGGACAACCATCAGGCGCTCTTTTGGTATGAGCTTGCCCGTGATACGGCAGATGCCATAAGTCTTATTTTCAATACGAATGAGGGCTGCGTCTAGGTCTTTTATGTATTTCTCTTGGCGGGCAGCCAGGCGGGCATTCTCCTCTTTGGACAGCACATTGCTTCCCTCCTCAAGGTTTTTGAATGTGGGAGCAGTATCATTGGCCTCGTTCTCGTTGCCGGCAATGGCCTCATTGAGGAGCTCAAGATTCTTCTTTGCCTCGGCTCTTTTTTGAAGGATTAAATCCTTGAAAAACTGGAGTTCTTCGTTCGAGTAGCAGGTCTTCTCCAAAGTGGCTTCTTTCTTTTCCATAGGGCTGACGTTTACGTTAATACTAAAATTATCTCATTTTTCGTTTTGCAAAAGTACATATACTTTTGCAAATACAAAAAAATAAATATCAACAATTTGTTACTAACTTTCTAAATACAAATCTATCAGGCCATTAGGAGCATTGATATAGATAGTTTTATTCTCCCTATCTACTTTTTTAATAACAGGGTCTATAACCGGGACGAGTATTTCCTTGTCGCCCTTCATTATTTGGAAAAGAGGCTGGGCGGGATATTCAATTACAGTCTGTATGACTCCGATGTCACCATATGATTCGTCCACAACGCGAAAGTCCTTCACATCATGGAAATAAAACTGATTCCCAGTCAGTTTTGGCAATAGGTCGAGTGGAAGATACAGGTCACATCCGACTAGAGCAAGAGACTCTTCAGGGGTAAGGTCTTCAAAGGTAACAACGGCCTTGTTTCCATTTATGTTCTCCACCTGAAAAAAATAGGGCACCAGATTGCCCTTGACCTCCACGAATGCCGAATCTAATTCGGCATAGTCATTTGGACAATCTACATCTAGAAAGAAAACCACTTGTCCCTTTATACCCCAAGGCTTTGTGATCTTCCCCAATTGATAGCATTCTTCTTTGGTCATGTCTTTTTATCATGTTGTTGACAACAGCTTTCAATCAAAAAAAAGCGTGTCCTCTTAACATTGGACACGCTTTTTTATTCATCTGCAAAAGCTTATTCAGCGGCGGGAGCCTCTTCAGCAGCAGGAGCTTCTGCCTCAGCGGCAGCAGCAGCTTCAGCCTTAGCGGCGGCCTCAGCCTCAGCAGCAGCCTTACGCTTGGCAGCAACAGCATTTGCTTTGGCTTCGTTGAATTTCTTCTCTGCATCGAGACGCTCTTTCTTTACAGAACGCATCTTGTTTTCGGCTTCGCTCTTGACGTTAGCAATCTTGTTCTCCTTGGCCTGGAGCCACTCGTTGAACTTCACGTCAGCCTGTTCCTGACTGATAGCGCCTTTCTCAACACCAATCTGAAGGTGACGTTTGAGCAGGACACCCTTATAGGAAAGGATGCGGCGGCAGGTGTCGCTAGGTTGAGCGCCGTTCTTAAGCCACTCAGCAGCTCTGTCAACATCGAGGACAATGGTAGCAGGGTTGGTCAAAGGATTGTAGGTGCCTAATTTCTCGATAAATTTACCATCCCGAGGTGCACGACCATCCGCAACAACGATATGATAGAAAGGTTGATTCTTTTTACCATGACGCTGTAATCTAATTCTTGAAGGCATAATTGTTTGTTTTTTAAATTGTTAATACTATTATTAGATTTTTTAACTGAGTTGCAAAGATACAACTATTTTTTAAATCGGACAATTTTTTTAAACAAATTTCTTAGCAATGACCTAAATTCGACTCCTCCAATGCCCCCGACATAATGCAAATACAAGATGCAAGCAAACCTCAAAACCTGTCCTTGCCAGTTTCCATAAAAAGCCTGTGAGTAAAAAACTTTTCAGTAATCCGTTTATTCTTTGTAACTTTGCAAGTTATTAAAATTATATATGAAAATATATAAAATAGAAAATATTAGCGAGTTAGGCCATGGAACAGCCGTTACGGTAGGCATGTTTGACGGTGTTCACCTAGGGCATCAGCACATCCTAGCCCTTCTCAGGCAAGAAGCTTCACGCCTGGGACTGACTCCTGTGGTAGTCACATTCGACCTCCATCCCCGCCAGGTCTTAGGGGGCGGAGTCGGTGGAGTGGACATCAACCAGTTCTATCGCGTCACCACCAACGAAGAGCGTTATGCCCTTTTAGAAAAGTACGGCATTCACCATGTGCTTGAACTCCATTTCACACCAGCGATAGCAGCCCTGTCTGCCTGCCAGTTCTTCGAGCAGATACTGCTGCAGAAACTTCAAGCCAAGGCCCTGGTGTTAGGCTACGACAACATGTTCGGCAGCAAACAGCACAACGATTTTGACCGCCTTCCCTCTCTGGCTCAAAGCCTCGGCGTTAGCGTAGCTGTCGACACTGCAGTGCGCCTTCACGATACCGACGTCAGTTCCACCCAAGTACGCAAAGCACTGAAACAGGGCAACGTAGAATTAGCCGCCGACTTTCTCGGTTACAACTACCGCCTCTGGGGGCTAGTCGTCAAGGGACGCCAAATGGGTCGCCGACTGGGTTTTCCAACTGCCAACGTCTGCCTAGACGACACCACCAAAGTGATGCCGGCCGATGGGGTATATGCCGTCAGGGTTCAACTCGAAAACAGCCAAGAGTCACGCATGGGCATGGCCAATTTTGGCGGACAGCCCACTTTTGGATTAGACAAACCCGTTTTCGAGGTTAACATTTTCAATTTCGACGGCGACCTCTACAGCACCACCCTTAGCGTAGAATTCGTCTCTCGCCTTCGCGACGTGAAAAAGTTCGACAGCATACCCCAACTGGTCAGCCAACTCAACGCCGACCGAGATGCTGCCCGGCTCCAACTATCCGCAAAAGCTTAGCATAAAACACCCACAAACACACTAACATCGTGGAAACTAAATCAACCGAAGAGGAATACACCAATTGCGCCGTCCCTGAACTCAAAGTGGCCTACTTCCAGCAAGACATAGCCTGGGAGAACCCTAAAGAAAACTACCGCCTCGTGGAAGAAGCCTTTGCCGGAATAGAGGGATTGGCCGATGTGCTAGTAGTTCCAGAGACATTCAACACCGGTTTCTCCGACAACATGGCAGCAATGGCCGAACTGCCCGGCGGTCCCACGCTACAGTTTGCCCACCAAATGGCCCAACAGCACAATGCACTCTTTGTAGGCACCTGGACTGTAAAAGACCAGAGCCAGCTTCATCCGGGCAAAACCGTCGTCTACAACCGCATGCACTGGGTTCGCCCCGACGGCACTTACGGCTACTACGACAAAGGCCACACCTTCCGCGTCAGCACCGAAGCCGCTCAGCTCGAACGAGGCATTCGCTCCACCCTTTTCGAATGGAGGGGATGGCGCTTCAAACCAGCCATCTGCTACGACCTCCGTTTCCCCAAGTGGCTCCGCACTTCCAATCCTCCCGACTACGACGTGATGCTCCTCTGCGCCAACTGGCCCGGCAGCCGCGCCGCCGCATGGGACACCCTCTTGCGCGCCCGCGCTATTGAAAACGAATCCTACGCCATTGGAGTCAACCGCGTAGGAGTGGACGGCACAGGCATTCCCTACGCCGGCCACTGCGCCGCCATCGATTACAAAGGCCTCCCTCTAAGTGCCTGCGACCCTGGAATACCACAGGTGGCCACTGCCACCCTCAGCAAAGACAAGCTAGAACACTTCCGCGAGCACTGGCCCTTCTACCTCGACTTCGACTAAAATCCTCTCTCTCAAACATCCATCTAATAGAAATGACCCTCGAAGACAAATTAGGCTTTACCAAAATACGCGAACTCCTCGCCGCCGAATGCACCAATGCCTTGGCCGTCAGAATGACACATGACATGGCCTTCTCCGCCAACTACGACCGTGTTGTGCGCGAACTGCAACAAACCGAGGAGTTCCGACAGATACTCATCTTAGAAAACAGTTTCCCCTCTCAAGATTTCATCGACCTCACCGACGAACTCATCCGCCTCAAGATAGTAGGCTCCGTCATCGAATTCGAGGCCCTTCACGACCTGAAAAATTCGCTCCACACCATCGCTGAATGCCTGCGCTTTCTCCTGCGCGACGACCCCATCCGCTACCCCTACCTCCATGAATTGGCCACCCACGTCGACCTCGACCCTGCCATCAACAAAGCCATCAACAAAATCATCGACGACAAAGGCGAAATATACGACAATGCCTCTCCCGACCTACAGGAAATCCGACGCCAAATCCATCGCAAGCGCACCGATGTGGACATCCAGATAAGCAAGCAACTGGCTCGCGCCAAGCACGAAGGATGGGCTCCCGAAAATGCCGAAGTCACCATCCGCAACGGCCGTCTCGTCATCCCCATGCTCGACACCCACCGCCGCAAAATCAAGGGCCTCATCCACGACGAGTCTGCCACCCGCCAAACGGCCTATCTTGAACCCTCCGAAGTAGTCGAGTTGAACAACGACCTGCGCGAACTGGAATTTGCCGAGCGGCACGAAATCCAAAAGATTCTAGCCCGCTTCACCGACCTTATCCGCCCGCAGCTCGACTCCCTCATCAACGCCTACTGGTTCCTGGCCCGTATCGACTTCATCCGTGCCAAGGCCCGTTTTGCCATCACACTTCACGCCGGTCGCCCCATTGTAGACAGCATCACCAAAATCAACTGGCTCGACGCGCGCCATCCCCTTCTCTTCCTCAACCACAAAGGCGAGGTGGTCCCCTTCAACATCGAGCTCAACGACGACACCCACATTCTCATCGTCTCTGGTCCCAATGCCGGCGGCAAATCCGTCTGCCTCAAAGCCGTAGGCCTCATCCAGTACATGCTCCAATGCGGCATGCTGGTGCCCTGTCGCGAGACCTCCGAGTTTGGCATTTTCGATCACATCTTCATCGACATCGGCGACGAGCAATCCATCGACAACGACCTCAGCACCTACACCTCCCATCTGCAAAGCATGAAACAGCTGCTGGAAATAGCCGATGCCAACACCCTCTTCCTGCTCGACGAGCTGGGCGGCGGCACCGAACCCCGTTCCGGCTGCGCCATTGCCGAGGCCCTTTTGGAAGAACTGTACAAACGCCATGCCTTCGGCGTGGTAACCACCCATTTTGCCGACCTCAAACTACTGGCCGACAAGTATTCCGGAATCCTCAACGGAGCCATGCTTTTCGACACCGAGAAAATGAAACCCCTCTACCGCCTCTCCATCGGCCACCCTGGCAGCTCTTTCGCTTTCGAGATTGCCCAAAACATCGGCTTCCCGCCCGAAATCCTCAAAGCGGCAGGCGAAAAAGTCGGTGGCGAAATGCTCAACTTCGAACACCAACTGCAACAAATCGAACTGGACAAACAGGAAATAGCCAAGCAACGCACCGAGTTGGAAGTGGCCGACAACTTTCTTACCGAGGTGACCCAAAAGTACCAGCAACTGACCGAAAAACTGGAAGGCAAACGGTACGAAATACTCAGCGCCGCCCGCAAAGAAGCGCAGCAAATCATAGCCGATGCCAATCGCACAGTGGAGCAAACCATCAGCGACATCAAGTCGGCGCAAGCCGAACGCGAACAGACCCTCAAGGCCCGCCAACGTATGAAAGCCGAGGCCGAACGCATCGCCTCTGCCCAAGAAAAACACGACGAAGAGCGCAGCAACGCCAAACAACAACTGTCCACATCCCAGGCAACCGATGTCAAGGGTAAAAAACTTATGGCCGAGGCCGACGAAACCAATGTCCCAATCAAGGTAGGCAGCATCGTGCGCATCGACGGACAGGACACCTTTGGCGAAGTGGTGGAATTAAAAGGCAAGAAAGCCGTGGTAGAAAGCAACAGCATACGCATGACCATAGCGCTCAACCGCCTCTCCGGCACCCGCAAGAAAAACATCCCTCAAGAGAAGACCAGCCATCTCAACAATCGCTTCCAGTCCATCTACGACGACATCAACGAAAAGCGCAAGAACTTCAACCCCACTATCGACCTCCGCGGTCAGCGGGCCGACGAAGCATTGGACAACCTCCAGCATTTCTTCGACGACGCCATACTCCTAAGCGAGAAAGACCTCCGCATCCTCCATGGCAAAGGCTACGGCATTCTCAAACAAATGATTCGCGAGTGGCTGCAAGCCAATCGCGACGTGCAATCGTTCCATTCCGAACGACTCGAACTAGGCGGCGACGGCATCACCGTAGTGCACTTACGATAACCCTTTTAATGAAACACAGCGCATTTTTACGGAAAAATACGCCACAAAAAAGGAAAAATATAAAGAAAAAAGAAGTACTTTTGCATCGTGAAAAAACAAAGTAAAGAATATTAAAACAATAGTACCATGAAATTAAAACACATCATTTTACCCATCATGGCAGCCTTTCTGCTCTTTTCGGGCTGCACAAAAGAACAATACTTCTACGGTTCCCAGATTGAAACCTACCGCTTCAACATCAATCCGGCCGATTGGTCGCGCGTAGAAGGTGCCAACCTGCCCGGCAGCAACAACTATCTCTACTGTTCTGTAGACCTTCCCGCCATCGATAACGAGGTGTTCAACAACGGCACCGTCCAGGCCTACGTATGGAATGTCTACGACGGCCAGAACAACCTTGGCGCCTGGAACACCCTTCCCTTTGTCTATCCCCTCGAAGTATACAGCACCAACGACGAAGGCGAGCAAGTAATGAGCATAGTGCCCGAGAACCTGCGTTTTGAGTGGGAATTAGGCAAAGTCACTTTCATCATCCAAGACCTCAACGGAATCGACCCCATCGCCCTTGGCGACGGCCAGACCCTCAGTTTCAAAGTCTGCGTCAGCCACAACATGTAGTATTTAGTAATTGCAGGCATATCAAATAAGGGCACCCCAATTGGGATGCCCTTTATTTTATACCTATAAATGCAAGGTATTACTTACTATTATGGCGGTAATAGGCCTTAAGGGTATTCTCCATCAACGACACAATCGTCAGCGGACCTACGCCACCGGGCACAGGCGTTGTCCAGCTGCATTTGGCATCCACCAGGCTGTGCTTCACATCGCCTATGATGCGGTAGCCGCTCTTCTTCGTCTCGTCGGGTATGCGGTGAATGCCCACATCCACCAGCACCGCGCCTTCCTTCACCATGTCGGGGGTGACAAACTCGGGCTTGCCAATGGCAGCAATCAGTATGTCGGACTGGCGGGTGATTTCGGCCAAATTCCGAGTCTTGCTGTGGCAGATGGTGACAGTGCAGTCAAACCCTTTGCGCGAAAGCAAATTGGCAATGGGAGTGCCCACGATATTGCTACGGCCCAGCACCACGCAGTGCTTGCCGGCGGTCTCGATATTGTAGCGTTTCAGCAGGGTGCATATTCCCATGGGGGTGGCAGGAACGTATGAGTCCTCGCCAAGCACCATACGACCGATATTGATGGGAGTGAAACCGTCCACATCCTTGTCGGGCGAGATGGCATTGATGACATGCTGCTCGTTAATGTGCTTCGGCAAAGGAAGCTGCACGATAAAACCGTCAATATCGGGGTCATTATTGAGGAAATCAATCGACCTGAGCAACTCCTCCTCACTCGTCTGCTCCGAGAAGCGGTAGACCGAAGAAGTGAAACCCACTTCAAGACTCGATTTTTCCTTATTGGCCACGTAGGTCTGGCTAGCGCCGTCGTTGCCTACAATAACGGCTGCCAAGTGGGGTGGGCGCATTCCCTTAGCGGTCAGCTGGCGCACCTCGTTGGCTATTTCTTCTTTTATCTGCAGGGCCGTTGCCTTGCCATCAAGTAACTGTACCATCGTAATTATTTAGTTTTATTAAGTTGTCGTGTTATTAATCTATTTGTGGCGCTTAGGCATGCGGGGCAGCTTGCCCTTGGTGCTCACCGTGCGCATCATCTTGCGGGTATCCTCAAACTGCTTGATAAACCGGTTGACCTCCTGTATGCTGCGGCCGCTGCCGGCGGCAATGCGCTGCTTTCGGCTACCGTTTAGGCAGCTGGGGTTGCGCCGCTCATAGGGGGTCATACTGCCTATCATCGACTCGATGGGCTTAAATGCGTCGTCGCCAATCTCCACATTCTTAGTCAGTTTATCCATTCCGGGAATCATACCGAGGAGGTCTTTCATGCTTCCCATCTTTTTTATCTGGCCCACTTGCGAGAGGAAATCCTCGAAGTTATACTCGTTATGGATAAGTTTCTTCTGAATCTTGCGGGCCTCCTCCTCGTCGTACTGCTCCTGCGCCCTTTCCACCAGCGAAACCACATCGCCCATGCCCAAAATACGGCTGGCCATACGGTCGGGATGGAAGACATCCAGCGCCTCCATCTTCTCGCCGATACCCACAAATTTTATGGGTTTCTGCACCGCGTAGCGGATAGTGAGGGCCGCACCGCCGCGGGTGTCGCCGTCCAACTTCGTCAGCACCACTCCGTCGTAGTCGATGCGCTCGTTGAAAGCCTTGGCCGTGTTCACAGCGTCCTGACCCGTCATAGAGTCCACCACAAACAACGTCTCTTGCGGCTGCAGATTCTTCTTCAGGCTGCTTATCTCATCCATCATCTGCTCGTCCACTGCCAGACGGCCGGCGGTATCCACAATGACCACGTTGGCGCCCTTCAGCTTGGCATCCTTCACGGCCTTCTTGGCAATGTCCACGGGGTCGTTGTTTCCCTCCTCGGTAAACACCGGCACCTGAATCTGCTCGCCCAGGGTCTGCAACTGGCTGATAGCGGCCGGACGGTACACGTCGCCTGCCACCAGCACCACACTCTTGTTCTTCTTATTCTTCAGATAGTAAGCCAGCTTGGCACTGAAAGTGGTCTTACCCGAACCCTGCAGACCGGCAATCAGAATAATAGCCGGCATACCCGGCTGCCCCTTAAGGTTTATGTCCACCGCCTGGCTGCCCATCAGCTCGGTCAGTTTCTCGTGCACAATCTTCACCATCAACTGGCCCGGTTCGATACTTTGGATAACATTGCGCCCGAGCGCCTCGGCCTTCACATTATCCGTAAATTCTTTTGCTATGGGATAGCTCACGTCGGCGTCCAAAAGGGCCTTGCGCACCTCTTTGACCGTCTCGGCGATGTTAATATCGGTAATGCTTCCTTTTCCTCGCAGCGTATGTAACGCTTTCTCTATCTTGCTACTAATGCTTTCAAACATATTGCTGATTCACTTACTATTGGAGTTGCAAATTTACAGATTTTTTTTCAATTTTTATCTTTAACAATTAATAAAAAAAAAAATTTTTCTATTTCATGAAACTTTTTTCACTTTTTTGCGTTATGGAGAGAAATAAAGATGTGTGGAACTAATTATACGTCATGAGACAATTAAAAATTACCCATTCAATTACCAACCGTGACATCAAGTCACTCGACAAATACCTCCAGGACATTTGCAGCGAAGAGCTGCTCACCCCAGAGGAAGAAGTGCAGCTTGCCCAACGCATCAAAACCGGCGACCAGGAGGCACTCGACCGCCTCACCAAGGCCAACCTCCGTTTTGTCGTTTCCGTGGCCAAGCAGTACCAAAACCAAGGTCTCAGCCTTCCCGACCTCATCAACGAAGGCAACGTGGGCCTCATCAAGGCAGCCAAACGCTTCGACGAAACCCGCGGCTTCAAATTCATATCCTACGCCGTGTGGTGGATTCGCCAGTCCATCCTCCAGGCCATTGCCGAGAACTCACGCATCGTGCGGCTCCCCTCCAACCAACTCGGCGCCCTCAACAAACTCAAAAAAGAAATCTCCCGTCTCGAACAGGAACTGGAGCGACCCCCATCGGAGGAAGAACTGGCCGACATGCTAGACATACCCGAGGACAAAATCAAAAGCATCCTAGGCATCTCCGGCCGCCACATCTCCATCGACGCGCCCCTCGTAGCCGACGAAGACGTCAACTTTGTCGACGTCCTGCCCAACGAGGACACCCCTCCCACCGACAGCGCCCTCATGCAAGAGTCCCTCTCGCAGGAAATCGAGCGCGCCCTGGCCACCCTCACCGAATACGAGCGCGAAGTCATCAAGATGTACTTCGGCATCGGCCTCCCCCACGCACTCAGCCTCGACGAGATAGCCATGAAATTCGGCCTCACCCGCGAGCGTGTCCGCCAAATCAAGGAAAAAGGCATCAAGCGCCTGCGCGTCAGCAGCAAGAGCAAGCACCTGCAGGCCTACCTATAGCAGCCTGCCCCACCAACGACGACTTCTCAAACATGGATTTATTACTCAAATATTTCCCAGAGCTAACAGAGCGGCAGCGAGAACAATTTGCCGCTCTGTTGCCTTTATACGAGGACTGGAACTCCAAAATCAACGTCATCTCGCGCAAGGACATGGCCAACTTCTACGAGCACCACGTGCTGCACAGCCTCGCCATAGCCAAAGTGCAACCATTCAAAACCCAGGCCGACATCCTCGACGTGGGCACCGGCGGCGGCTTCCCCGGCATACCGCTGGCCATCATGTTCCCCCACAGCAATTTCCACCTCGTCGACTCCATCGGCAAGAAAATCAAAGTAGTGCAGAGCGTGGCCGAATCCCTCGGACTGAAAAATGTCCGTGCCGAGCAAATCCGTGCCGAACAGGTACAGGGCGACTTCGACTTCATCGTCTCGCGCGCCGTCACCGACCTCAGCCAGTTCACCCAGTGGGTGCGGGGCAAAGTGTCCGACATCCAGTACCACCACCTTCGCAACGGCATCCTCTACCTCAAAGGCGGCGACCTGGCCGAAGAGCTGGCCCCATTCAAGAAAAAAGTCCGCACCTGGGACATCAGCGACTTCTTCGAGGAAGCCTACTTCCAAACCAAAAAAGTCATCTACCTCCCCTTCCACTAGCCCACCGCCGCCCCCCTATACGGCCTCTTCCTTCGCCCTCGCTCCGCCCTGGCCCCACCACATCCTTGTTTGTTCCTCCTTAGTTTCTCTATCGTTCCTCGTCCCACAGCCAAAGAACCGAATGCCACCTCAGGAACACCCCAAGGCCACACCCTGGACCAAGAATGGGTGACCGAGGCAGGGTGGGTTTTCCAAGCATTTGAGCATTGAGCGCAGCCTGCGACTTTCCTCTCCGACCAACCTGGGCAATCGATACAGACTGCCTACTGACCGACCGTGCTATACATCTGTCAAAATGATGATTACCCAGTTTCATCTGGATGTGGGGGGGACTTGCTTGTATAATAAATTTATAAAAAAATGTATACATCATTTTTTATTCGTACCTTTGCACCATGAAAAAAATCGCCTCCCTCTTAACGATAATCCTGTGTAGCACCGCGCTGTGGGCACAGAATTTTCCCTTTCAAGACACCTCGCTAAGTGTCAACGAGCGGGTTGAGGACCTGCTGAGCCGTCTCACCCTGGACGAAAAAATTTCGCTCATGGAGCACCGCAACCCCGCCATTCCCTCGCTGGGTCTGCCTGCCTACAGCTGGTGGAACGAGGCTCTGCACGGCGTGGGGCGCAACGGCTACGCCACCGTGTGGCCCACCCCGGTGGCACTGGCGGCCTCCTTCAACACCCCCATGGTGTTCCACATCTTCTCCGAGGTGGCCATCGAGGCCAACGTGAAGTATGTCGAGGCCCGTCGGAGCGACACCTGCACCGCCCTGCGCGAACCCACCGACTATACTGGACTGACCTTTTTCACCCCCAACATCAATATCTTCCGCGACCCCCGTTGGGGCCGCGGCATGGAGACCTACGGCGAGGACCCCTACCTCACCGCCACTATGGGGCTGGCCTGCGTGAACGGCCTGCAGCACAGCTATATGCCCTATCGGCAGGGACACCCGCAGGTGCACTATCCGGTGCCACTGACGGCAGCCGCCTGCATCAAGCACCTGGCCGTGCACAGCGGCCCCGAGGGCGTCCGCCACGAGTTTGACTCTCGGGTGAGCCCACGCGACCTTTGGACCACCTATCTGCCAGCTTTCGAGTACATCGTGCGCAACAGCGATGTCCAGCAGGTGATGTGTGGCTACAACCGGCTGAACGGCAGCCCCTGCTGCACCAATCGCGAGCTACTGGTGGACATCCTGCGCCATAAATGGCATTTCGACGGGTTACTGGTGACCGACTGCTGGGCCTTGAACGACTGCTGGGAACGCGACACCGTCATACCGCGCCACAAGACACACCCTACCGCTGCCACCACGGCGGCCGATGCCTTTGGCTCTGAGGTGGACTTGGAATGCGGCAGCGGACTGCAGGCGCTGCGCACTGCGGTCGACTCGGGCTACATATCCGAGCATAAAGTCAACGAGCACGTGCGCCGCATTCTCCGCACACGTATGCGCGCCGAATTGGACGACCCGCGCGAACTGCCCGCCGCCGATGTCGACCCTGTTCGGGCCTGCGCCGAGAGCCTGGTGCTGCTGCGCAACGAGGACAACCTGCTGCCCCTGAAGGAGAAAACGACGAAAATATACCTGGCCGGACCCAACCGCGAGGACACCCTAATGCCCCTGGGCAACTATAACGGCACCCCGCGCCATACGGTAAGCATACGGGAGGGGTTGGCCAACCACTTTACGCTGGTGAACCGGCCCGGCAAGGCCGACGTGATAGTCTACGCCGGAGGGCTCAGCCCCCAGCTGGAGGGAGAGGAACTGCAGGTGGACGTGCCCGGTTTCTATAAGGGCGACCGCACCCTCATAGAACTGCCCGAGGCACAGAACAAAGAGCTGCACAGCCTCCGTCGCAAGGGGAAGCCCGTGGTGCTGCTCCTGTGCAGCAGCAGCGCCGTTGCGCTGGACAAGAAGGCGCAACACTGCGAGGCCATAGTGGCCTGTTGGTACGGCGGCGAGGCCATGGGCGAGGCCATTGCCGCCAGCATGGCCGGACAGTACGACTGTTTCGGCCGCCTGCCCGTGACTTGGTACCGCTCGACCGAGCAGCTGCCCGACTTTGACAACTACGCCATGCAGGGCCGCACCTACCGCTATATGGACGACAGCGAGCCCCTCTACCCCTTTGGCTACGGCCTCAACTACGCCCAAGCCGAGATTGAGACCTACCGCGTGGATTGGGAGCGCCTGAGGGTGACCGGCACGGTGAAGCGCCTTCCACAGAAGGACCCGCACCCCACCACGGCCGGCACCACGGTGGTGAAGGTATACATGACCAACCCCGACGACCCCAAAGGTCCCATGAAGAGCCTGATAGGCTATCAGAAAGTAGTGCTGGCCGAAGAGGGTTCGCCAGTGCCTTTCGAGATAGAGATTGACCCCTTCTGGCTGCGTCATTTCGACGAGGAAATACAGGAGATGACCGAATGGAAACGTACCGATAGGATAGAGCTGGCGGTGACGCTGTAAAGCTCTGAAAAATAAGATTACTAATATAGAAAAAACTGACTACATGAAAAAAATCGACTGGATCGTAATTCTGATTGTGGTGGTCGTACTGGCCCCGTTCTTTATCCCTGCCACGGGTTTTTATGCTTGGTTTGAGGCCTCCACGGCTGCCCATCCTTTCATCATGGCATTCTTCAAGTTTGCTATTCTGGCCACTTTTGGCGAAATGCTGGCCCTGCGCATCCGCGAGGGGGTGTACAACAAAAAAGGCTTCGGCATCGTGCCCCGCATGATGGTGTGGGGTTTTCTAGGCATGTGCATTGCCATGGCCATGATTATTTTCAAGAGCGGTGTGCCCGCTTTCTTGGGCGTGATTGGCGGATGCGGCAGCCCCGCCGAGGTGTTTGCCGCCGCTGAACTAACGTGGGGCAAGGTGGGCGTGGCCTTTGCCGTAAGTGTGCTGATGAACACTATTTTCGCCCCGGTGATGATGACGTTCCACAAGTGCACCGACATTCACATTCTGGAGAACGGCGGCACCGTGCGCGGCCTGCTGCGTCCGATGAAAATGCGCGAAATCTTCCGCGAGAAGATAAACTGGGACGTGCAGTGGAACGTGGTCTTCAAGAAGACAATACCCCTTTTCTGGTTCCCGGCCCACACCATCACCTTTATCCTGCCTCCGACCTTCCAGGTGCTCTTTGCCGCACTGCTGGGCGTGGCGTTAGGTCTCATCTTGGCTTTGGCAGGAGGTAGCAAGAAATGAGGAAATTTCTAGTTCTTATCGGAGTGCTCGGGGTATTTGGAATGCTCCGGGCACAGGAGGGGTTTTCCTTCCAGTGGCATGGTTTTGTCAACCCACACTATTATGCCGACAGCCGCAGCGTGGTGGGCGGGCGCGAGGACATGATGCTTTTCTATCCCAAGCCCGTTGTGCGCGACAGCCTCGGCAACGACATTAACGACGGGTGGCAGGCCAATATGCTGGCCATTACTGCACGGCTCAATCTCACCGTACACGGTCCTGAAATATGGGGGGCAAAAAGCCGCGCCTTTATTGAAGGCGACTTCACCGGCGCCACCAACGCTACTATCAATAACCTACGTTTGCGACATGCCTACGTTGCATTGGAATGGGACAGGCACCAGCTCCTGGCGGGACAATACTGGTACGCCATGGTCATTCACGAGATTATGCCCATGACCAATCCCCTGAACATGGGGGCGCCCTTCCACCCCTATGCACGGCAGCCACAGGTGCGTTACAGTTATTTTCCCAGCCACAATTGGGAACTGATGGCGGCTGCCCAATGGCAGTTGGACAATACCAGCCAAGGGTTCCTGAACGGCACCGTTCAGAGTAGCACCCTCTTTGCCCGCCACAGCCTTCTGCCCGAACTGAATGCCCAGTTGCGCTTTCGGCAGGGGAACCTCCTGCTCGGTGGAGCCGCCAACCTCAAGTCGATTCAGCCCATTGTGAACACCGTGGGCACCGCCTCACCGCAACATCTGCACCAGTCACTCAGTTACTCCCTTTTCGGCCGCTACCGATGGAACCAGTTCACTTTCAAGTTTCAGACCCTCCTGAACAATAGCCTGTACGAAGGATGCTCGTTAGGTGGGTACATGATGTACACCGACCCCGAAGGCAGTCCTGCAGAGTTCCGCGACTGGCATTTCAACACCGTTTGGTTAGATATAGAACGCGCCCAGGGTCACTGGCGACCAGGACTCTTCCTCGGCTATGCAAAGCATACTGACGAGGCGCCTGTACCTGAGGGCTATGGGTCTGCTACCGTTTTTGGCCGTGGATATGACCTGGCCTATCTCTGGCGCATTCAGCCCCGCCTTACTTACACCACCCAAAAAGGACTGTCCCTCGTCGGTGAGGCAGAATACACATACGCGGGCTACAAACTGCCTGTCGGCAACCTAAGACTTTCTTTAAGCGTTGTTTATGCTTTCTAACTATCACACCCATTCCTCATTTTGCGACGGCAAGGCAACGCCTCGCGAGATGGTAGAATTCGCCGTTGCGCACGGCATGACCCACCTGGGTTTTTCGGGACACGCCCCCCTACCCTATGAGAACACTTTTTCTATTAAGGGCGAGAAATACGTGGAGTACTGCGACACCGTCCGCGCACTTCAGCAGGAATTTGCCGGACGGATTGACATCCGATTAGGACTGGAGATTGACTATGTGCCTGGGCTCTTAGATGATTTCACTCCGCTGATTGAGACTGGGGGACTGGAATATACTATCGGCAGCATTCACCTGATTCCCAACCCCGACAGCATTGGAGAGTTGCGCGCCCATCCCGCCGAGGCGGCACAGCACCTTTGGATGATTGACGGCCCGCACTATGAGACCTATGACGAGG
This sequence comes from uncultured Bacteroidales bacterium, assembly GCA_947165255.1. GTDB lineage: Bacteria > Bacteroidota > Bacteroidia > Bacteroidales > P3 > Colimorpha. Next base: position 58,487 of record CAMUZR010000006.1, on the reverse strand, counting down.
GCCTGCAGCGCCATTTTGGAGGTGACATACGGCGCGCCGTAAAGGCTTTTTTCTATCAGAATAACGAGATGATTGAGAGCCAACGACCCACCATCGTGGGGCATTTCGACAAGGTGGTGATGCACAATCGCGACCGGTATTTTCACTATGACGAACCTTGGTTCCGCGATCTGATGTACGAGACGGTGGAGCTGATACGCGAGACCGGCTGCATCTGTGAGATTAACACACGCGGCATTTATAAGGGTCGCCACGACGACTACTACCCCGGCCGCAGCACCATCCGCCACATGAACGAGCTGGGCATCCCCGTCATCGTCAGCACCGATGCCCACGCTCCCGAAGACCTCCTCAAAACCGAAGGCGCCGAGGAATTCCTCCGCTCCATTGGCTACAAAGAAATCGTCACCCGCCTGCCGTAAACGCCCCCAGCAGGCCTCCTCCCGACCGAAAGCTGCGAGACCATCCCCCACCCCATCGGCCACAAATAGCCATGTCAAAAAAAATGGTTGCGACAGAGTGAGTCTGAAAGGCTCTAACAAATATAGCCCACCGCACCGCGGTGGGGGACGAACGCCCATCCCATTTCCAGCAGCCTGTAAGGCTGCAACAGATTAATTTTCTCTCCCATGTTGTTGCAGCCCTTTTGGTTGCGATTGAGGGACAACACAACAATGTCCTAGGGGGGCCTAGCAATATCTGTTTAATACCTACAGGTCGTTACTGTACCGTTTTATTTGTTGATAATTATCTTTTTTATGTCTGTATTTTTTCGTATCTTTGCATTTCAAAATATTGAGCAAGAAAAGATGGCAAAGAAGAAAGAAATCATAGAAGAACCGTTGGAGAAGCGTCTGTGGAAGGCGGCGGACAAACTGCGCAAGAATATCGATGCGGCAGAGTATAAGCACGTGGTGCTGGGTTTGATATTCCTGCGCTATATATCAGTGTCATTCGAAAGATTATACGACGAACTGGTGAAGCAACAGGAAGACGGTGCCGACCCCGAGGACCGCGAGGAATACCTGGCCGAGAATGTGTTCTATGTGCCAGAGAGTGCCCGATGGTCTTATTTGGTGAACAATGCCAAGAACCCGCAGATAGGCAAATTGATTGACGAGGCGATGGATGCCATCGAGCGCGAGAACCGCTCGCTGAAGGGGGTGCTGCCCAAGGTTTTTTCCCGTCCTAACCTTGACCCTACGTCGTTGGGCGAACTGATAGACCTTATTGGCAACAGCACGTTGGAGAACACCAGCACGAAGAGTGCCGATCTATTGGGGCACGTGTTCGAATATTTCCTTGGCGAGTTCGCTTTGGCCGAAGGCAAGAAGGGTGGCCAGTTCTATACGCCGCGCAGCGTTGTGGAACTACTGGTCACCATGTTGGAGCCTTATCAAGGCCGGGTATTGGACCCCTGCTGCGGCTCGGGCGGTATGTTTGTGCAGAGCGACAAGTTTGTGCGCCAGCATCAGGGACGTGTGGAGGACATCTCCATCTATGGGCAGGAGAGCAACCAGACTACATGGCGTCTGTGCAAGATGAACCTTGCCATCCGCGGCATCGACGCCTCGCAGGTGAAATGGAACACCGAAGGGTCGTTCCTCAATGATGCCCACAAGGACGTAAAGGCCGACTATGTCATCGCTAATCCGCCCTTCAACGACAGCGACTGGAGCGGTGACCAGTTGCGCGGCGATGCCCGCTGGCAGTATGGTGTGCCGCCTACGGGCAATGCCAACTTTGCCTGGATACAGCATTTCATCTATCATCTGGCACCCAAGGGGCAGGCAGGCTTCGTGTTGGCCAAAGGGTCGCTGACTTCCAAAACTGGTGGCGAGGGCGAGATACGCCGCGTGTTGATTGGCAAGAGCCTTATCGCCTGTATCGTCAATCTGCCGGCCAAGCTGTTCCTCAACACTCAGATTCCCGCCTGCCTGTGGTTCGTCAGCCGCAACCGCACCAAGAGGGCAGGGGAGATACTTTTTATCGATGCCCGCAATATGGGTCATCTTATCAACCGCCGTACCCGTGAACTGACCGAGGACGACATCAACACCATTGCCGACACCTATCACCGTTGGCGCGACGAGTCCAAGGATTATGCCGATGTGCCGGGCTTCTGTGCCTCTGTTCCCGTTAGCCGTGTCGCCGAATTGGACTATGTCCTCACCCCTGGCCGCTACGTCGGTCTGCCCGAAGAGGAGGATGACTTCAACTTCGCCGAGCGCTTCACCGCCCTCCGCGCCGAGTTCGAGGAGCAACTGAAAGAAGAAGAACGCCTGAACAAGCTGATATTGGAGAACCTGAGTAAGATAAAGATTGATTAAGATTATGGATATGGAAGAGAATAATATTATCATATATAACACTGATGATGGTAAAGCCAGGGTTACACTGTATGCAAAAGATGGCTCAGTTTGGATGAACCAGAGTCAGCTTGCTGAACTTTTTGACACCTCCAAACAAAATATAGGTCAACATATCTCTGCAATATTGAAAGACAATGAGTTGTCAGAAGATTCAGTTGTAAAGAATTACTTTACAACTGCTACAGATGGGAAGAATTATAACGTCACTTTTTATTCGTTGGAAATGATTCTTGCCATCGGTTTCCGGGTGCGTAGCAAGCGTGGCACTCAGTTCCGCATGTGGGCCAATAGGAACCTGAAGGAGTTTATGGTCAAAGGATTTGTGATGGACGACGAGCGACTAAAAAATCCCGACGGCCGCCCCGACTACTTCGACGAGTTGTTGGAACGCATACGCGACATACGCGCCAGCGAGAAACGTTTCTATCAAAAGGTACGCGATTTGATGATGCTCAGCAGCGACTACGACAAGACCGACAAAGCCACGCAGATGTTCTTTGCCGAGACGCAGAACAAACTGCTCTATGCTGTAACCCATCAGACGGCTGCCGAGATAGTTGTCAGCCGTGCCGATGCCAGCCAGCCCAATATGGCGCTCACTTCTTGGAAAGGCCGGATTGTACGCAAGCAGGACATATATATTGCCAAGAACTATCTGACCAACGATGAAATTGACACCTTGAATCGTTTGGTTGTCCTCTTCCTCGACTCTGCCGAGCTTAGGGTGAAGGAACGCCAAGACCTAACCCTCGCGTACTGGCGCAGCAATGTCGACACCCTGCTTAATTTTCAAGGCAAGCAAGTGTTGCTTGGTGCAGGCACAGTCTCCAAGCAGCAGATGGAAGAAAAGGTTGACGCAGTCTACGCCGAGTTCGACAGACGCCGCAAAGAATATGCAGCACGTGAGGCTGATGCAATAGAAGCTGATGAGCTGAAACAATTGGAAGCTGAAATAAAGGGAAGAAAAAAGGAGTGAATATGAATGTGGCGACTTTGATTGTTGGCATTGCTTCTTTGGTGATAATGGTTGTGACACTTGTCATTACGTACAAAACATACCAGTTCACTAAGAAGACCTATATGTTCACAGAGAATAATACTAAAGCCAATATAAAAAAGCAACTCAGAGAGAAAGAAAACAGAGTAGAAGAATTGACCGACTTGATAAAGAGAGGGACATGGGGACGTGCCTACGTGACGGACGAACATTTTGATGAAAGAGATAGACTCAGAAAAGAAATAGAATATCTGAAAGACATGTTATGATTATGGGCGAATGGAAAGAATATAAGTTGGGAGAGGTGGCAGAAATAGTCACAGGATATCCATTTCCTAGCGAAAAATATGAAGCAACAGGCAAATTGCGTGTTGTTCGTGGCGAAAATGTTACAATAGGTAAATTACGATGGGATGTAGAGAAGCATTGGAATCTTGATATTGCAGGATTAGAAAATTATCTTCTGCGACCAGACGATATTGTGATTGGAATGGATGGCTCTAGAGTGGGAAGTAACAGGGCATTAATAAGAGAGACAGATTTACCTTTGATTTTGGCACAACGAGTAGCATGCTTGAGAGCAAAAAATGGATTTGACTCCAAATATATCTGGTATACAATATTTTCAGATACCTTTAGAAAGTATGTAGAAGCAATTAATACAGGAACATCAATTCCTCACATTAGTCAGAAACAAATAGCGGAATTTGAGATAATGTGTCCAAGTGAGGCTGAGCAGAAGCGGATAGCGGGGGTGTTGAGTTCGTTGGATGATAAGATAGATTTGTTGCATCGGGAGAATGCGACCCTCGAAGCCCTCGCCGAAACCCTCTTCCGCCACTATTTCATCGAAAACCCCAACCCCGATTGGAAAGAAGGTAAAGTATCTGATATTGCTATTCATTGCAAAGAATCTATCAATCCACAGAAACATTTTGACGAGATTTTTTTGCACTATAGTATTCCTGCTTATGATAATGGGAAGCGTCCCATAGAGGAACAAGGACAGAGTATTCAGAGTAATAAGTATGTAATTCCACAGAACTGCATATTGTTTTCAAAACTAAATCCACACAAAGACAAACGTGTTTGGTTAATACTAGATGATGTACAGCCGAATACAATTTGTTCAACAGAATTTCAAATAGTCAAACCTCAAAATAACCAATGGTTGTATTTCTTGTATGAATGGTTGACATACAAAGAAAACTACGATGAAATAGCCTCAGGTGTGAGTGGTACAAGTGGAAGCCACCAAAGAATAGATCCCAAGGTGATTTTTGAAAACGGATGTCCGATAGCTGATGATTTCACGCTCGAACAATACAATACCAAAGTCAAACCAATGTTTGAGAAAATCAAATCCAACCAACAGCAAATGCAAACACTTACTACACAACGAGACACCCTGCAGCCTTACCTGATGAGCGGCGAAATGAAGTTATAGATTATAAGTACATTGAGAAATAAGTGTTAATCATGAAAAAAACAATATTAAAAATATCAGCATCGGAAGCAAGGAGTTTTTTCTTGAAACAATGTAACTATTGTAATATTAATTTCCCTAAATATTTTGATTTCCAACCGCTATTAGACAAGTTAGATAATACGATTAGTCATAGGAGAGTGAAAGACATCCAATCAAATTCTCCTAAGACAATCGAAGACGTGAATTATTTATTGTATTCAAACAAGGATGGTTCGTATTCGTGGAGGCCTTTGCAACTGGTCAATCCTGCTATGTATATATGTTTGGTTGATATAATTACGACTGAGGATGCTTGGACGAAAATATTAAGTCGTTTCAAAGAGTTCCAATCCAACAAAAATATTGTTTGTTGTAGTATACCGCTATATAGAAAAACCGATAGTAGAAACCTTCTTACACAAAAGACGATACTAAACTGGTGGGAGGAGATTGAACAAAAATCGATTGAATATTCTTTAGAATATAGTTGTTTTTTGAATACGGATATTGTTGATTGTTATGGTTCTATTTATACTCATTCTATTCCATGGGCTTTATTTGGCAAAGATTATTCCAAAGAACATAAAAACGAAGATAACATAGGTAATGCAATAGATTCTCTGATACAGACAATGTCTTATGGGCAAACCAATGGGATACCACAAGGGAGTGTAATCTTTGATTTTATAGCAGAAATGGTTTTGGGATATGCAGATATGCAGTTAACACAAAAGATCAGTGAATATAATGATAAACATCCAAATGATAAAATTGATAACTATAAAATTCTACGATATAGGGACGATTATAGAATATTTACCGTAATACAAGAAAAAGCAGTTGTAATTGCCAAACTTTTATCTGAAGTACTTCAGGACCTTAATTTTAAGATGAACTCTCAAAAGACATTTTTGACTAAGGATGTTGTGAGAGATGCAATAAAGCCAGATAAGCGCTTCTGGAATGAATCAAAACAATTAGAGGATTCACTACAAAAACATTTGCTATTAATACACTCTCTTTCTGAAAAGTTTCCCAATTCAGGAAGTTTATCACGGGCATTAGATGAGTTCTATGATCGTATTTACACGAAAAAGAAGATTAGGGCAAATGATATAAAAGTATTGATTAGTATTGTTGTGGATATTATGAGTAAAAACCCACGAGTTTATCCCATAACCTGTTCAATACTGGCAAAATTAATGGGCTTTATTTCCAAAGAAGATAAAAGGAAGGACTTAATGGAAACAATCTATAACAAATTGGATAAGGTTCCGAATGTTGGTTTTCTGCAAGTCTGGCTTCAAAGAATCACTATTAAAGAAAATTATAGAATCGATTTTACTGAAAATTTATGTGGTATTCTAAATGGTATGATACAAGTTCCATGGAATATTAGTTGGTTAAAAGGCGATTGTAAAAAGGTATTCGAAAAAGTAACAATTATTAACCATGAGATCCTAGATCAATTAGAATCTACTCCGTCGCCTAAAGAGATTAAAATATTTGAATATTGATTTCGTTTTTATCGAACCATCACCGAAGGATCATAGAACCCACAAAAAAGGATCGAAGAAGGAATACTAATAAAATCAACTGAATTATGGCACTGCCGATAAACATAGAAGACCTGTTGAACAGGAGAAAAATAGAGTCTAACCGCATTGAGTTCAAAAAGGGTTGGAATCCAACGGACGTTTACCGAAGCATTGGGGCTTTTGCCAATGACTTCGATAATCTGGGTGGAGGTTATATCCTTATTGGGGTAGAGGAGAAGAATGGCGTGGCCCAGCGGCCCGTGACGGGTGTTAATCCCGAGGCCGTGGATGGCATAATGAAACAGATGGTTGGTTTCAACAACCTGATAGAACCCTACTATATGCCCCGCACTTCGGTGGAGGAGATTGATGGCAAGACAATCCTTGTGATATGGATTCCTGCTGGTGTGAACCGGCCGTATGCAGTTCCTAGTGATGTATTGGCCAAGGTGAAGAAACCTGTCTATTGCGTTAGGGACGGCTCAAGTAGTATTGTCGCCAAAGGCGAGGTGCTTGATGAGTTGCGCGATATGGCAAACCGTGTGCCATTCGATGAGAGACCCAATCCCAACATCAAACTGACGGATATCTCTATGGCATTGCTGCGGGACTATCTGGCAAAGGTGGACAGCAGATTGGAAAAAGTACTGTTCACGCAGTCCCTAGAGCAGACATTGGAACAGATGGACTTGATGGACGGCCCGTCGGAAAACAGAATGGTCAAGAATGTGGCGGCGATGATGTTCTGCGAGCATCCTGAAAGGATTTTCCGCTATACGCAAGTGGATATCGTCATCTTCCCAGAAGGTCGTATCAGCGATCCCAACAACTTCAGCGAAACGACCATCTATGGCAGTGTGCCTCAGTTGATACAGGGCTCGCTAACCTATTTGAAAAACAATATTATCAGGGAGTATGTAAAAAAGCAGAAAAACGTCCCTGAAAGCATACGGTTCTTCAACTATCCCATTCAGGCGTTGGAAGAGGCGATAGTCAATGCATTGTATCATCGCGACTACCAGCAGTATGAGCCTGTGGAAATCTCGGTGGAACCCGATGGCATACATATACTGAGTATACCTGGTCCTGACAGATCGATATCGCAGGCCGTGATAGACAAGGGTGAACGAATGATTTCGCGACGTTACCGCAATCGCAGACTGGGTGATTTCCTGAAAGAACTAGACCTTACCGAAGGTCGCTCGACAGGTATCCCTACCATTCAAGAAGAATTGAAAAAGAACGGCTCGCCGCGAGCTACAGTTGAGACCAATAGTGAACGAAGTTTCATCAATGTGTTTATTCCTGTACACAAAGGCTGTGGCAAACGTGTTGTTTTGAATGCACCTGTAAATGCATCTGTAAATGTCCCTGTAAATGTCCCTGCAAATGCAACTGCAAATGCAACTGCAAATGCAACTGTAAATCTCAACAAAACACAGAAAAGCATTATTGGAATGATTGCCGAAAACAATAGGGTGACATATAATGAAATGATTGAAAAAATAGGTGTTGATAGATCGAATATATATAGGGCTATTAAGACCCTTAAGGAAAAATGTATTCTGGAACGCATCGGAGAAGACAAAAACGGATACTGGAAACTAAACATATAGTGTTATGACCAAGCTGACGGAATCGGACATAGAGCAGATGACCATCGAGATACTGCAGGGTAGGGGTTATGAGTACCTCTACGGGCCTGACATCGCGCCGGCGTTGCGGTCGTCGCTGGGCGAAGTGGTGCTGCGTGAGCGTTTGGAGGCTGCCGTGCGGCGGCTCAACCCGTCGCTACCTGCCAGCGTGCAGGACGAGGCCGTCAAGACGGTGCTGCGCATCGGTTCCACCGACCTGTTGGCCGACAACGAGCGTTTCCACGAACTGCTGACACAGGGCGTGACGGTGTCGGTCTACGAACAGGGCGAGGAACGCGGCAAGAAGGTGTGGTTGGTGGACTTTGACGACCCGTGGAACAACGACTTCGTGGTGGTCAACCAGTTCACCGTCGTGGAGAACGGACACAACCTGCGGCCCGACGTAGTGCTGTTTGTCAACGGTCTGCCATTGGTGGTGATGGAGCTGAAGAATGCCACCGACGAGGAGGCCACTATCACCGCCGCCTACAATCAGATAGAAACCTACAAAGCGCAGATACCGTCGCTGTTTGTCTACAATGAGCTAATCGTTATCTCCGACGGACTGGAAGCCCGTGCGGGCTCGCTGTCGGCGGGGTTGAGCCGCTATTCGGCCTGGAAAAGCGAGGACGGCGAGACCGTAGCCTCACATCTGGTGGGCGAGCTGGAGGTGCTGTTGCGTGGAATGCTGAATAAGGAGACATTGCTCGACCTCGTGCGCTCGTTCACCGTCTTCGAGAAGGACAAGCACGAGGACAAAGCCACAGGCCAGCTGACCATCACCACGGTGAAGAAGGTGGCTGCCTATCATCAGTACTATGCCGTCAACAAAGCCGTGGAGTCCACCCTCCGTGCCACTGGCATCAACAGCACTATGCCCATGGCTGCTGAATCGCCTGAGAATTTCGGATTCAAGACCGTCAAGGAGCAACAGACCGGCGACCATCGCGCCGGTGTGGTGTGGCACACGCAAGGCAGCGGCAAGTCGCTGTCGATGGTGTTCTACACAGGCAAGATAGTGCAGCGGCTGAACAACCCCACGGTGGTGGTCATCACCGACCGCAACGACCTCGACGACCAGCTCTTCGAGACTTTTGTAGCCTCCAAGCAGCTGCTGCGCCAGACCCCTGTGCAGGCCGACAGCCGCGACCACCTGAAACACCTGCTGCAGGTGCAGTCGGGAGGTGTGGTCTTCACCACCATACAGAAATTCCAGCCCGAGGAGGGCAACCGCTACGACCTGCTGACCAATAGAACCAACGTGGTTGTCATTGTCGACGAAGCGCACCGCACACAGTACGGCTTCGGCGCCAAGACACGCGAGGTGCGCAACGAGGCCGACGAGGTGGTGGGCTCGGAAATCAAATATGGCTTCGCCAAGTACCTGCGCGACGCGCTGCCCAACGCCACCTATATCGGCTTCACCGGCACGCCTATCGAGCTGAGCGACAAGAATACGCCCGCCGTCTTCGGCAACTATATCGACGTGTACGACATAGCGCAGGCTGTGGAGGACGGGGCTACGGTGCGCATCTACTATGAGAGCCGCCTGGCCAAGGTGGAGCTGAGTGCCGAGGGACGCAAGCTGGTCGAGGAACTGGACAAGGAACTCGACGTGAAAGAGATGGACGAGGTGCAGAAAGCCAAAGCCAAATGGACGCAACTGGAAGCCCTTATTGGCAGCCCCAACAGGGTGAAGAACATCGCGCGCGACATCGTGGAACACTTTGAGGCGCGCCAGCAGGTGTTCGAGGGCAAGGCGATGGTGGTGGCGATGAGCCGAAGAATTGCCGTTGAACTGTACGACGAAATCGTGAAGCTACGTCCCGAATGGCACAACGACGACCTGCGCAAGGGGGCTTTGAAAGTGGTGATGACCTCCGCGGCCTCCGACGGACCGGCCATAGCCAAGCACCACACCACCAAGACCGAACGCAGTATGCTGGCCGACCGCATGAAAGACCCCAACGACGAACTGAAGTTGGTCATCGTGCGCGACATGTGGCTCACCGGCTTCGACGTGCCTTGTCTGCACACCCTCTATATCGACAAGCCAATGCAAGGGCACAACTTGATGCAGGCCATCGCCCGCGTGAACCGCGTCTACAAGGACAAACCCGGCGGCTTGGTGGTGGACTACCTAGGCATTGCTTCCGACCTGCGCGAAGCGCTGTCGTTTTACTCCGACTCCGGCGGAAAGGGCAACCCCACCCAGCAGCAGGAACAGGCCGTGGCACTGATGCAAGAGAAGCTGGAGGTGGTGCAGCAGATGCTACACGGACTCGACTACAAGCAATACTTCGTGGCCGATACGTCGGGTAAACTGTCGTGGATACTCAAGACCGAAGACTATGTGCTGGGAGTGGAAGACGGAAAGAAACGCTTCGTCAACGAAGTGACAGCACTGGGCAAAGCCTTTGCCCTTGCGGTGCCAAATGAGGCAGCGATGGATGTGAAAGATGAAGTAGCCTTCTTCCAGGCTGTCAAAGCGCGCCTGTGCAAGTTCGACGCCAAGCCCGGCGGCCACACCAACGAGGAGATAGAGACCACCATCCGCCAGGTGATAGACCAAGCCTTAGTGTCGGACCAGGTGATAGACCTCTTTGATGCCGCCGGCATCAAGAAACCCGATATTTCCATCCTCTCCGAGGAGTTCCTTCTTGGCTTAAAATACATGGAACACAAGAACATAGCCCTTGAGGTGCTGCGCAAACTGCTCAACGACGAGATACAGAGCCGAATGAAGACCAACCTTGTAGAAGGACGCACGCTGATGGAGATGCTCGACGGCTCCATCACGCGCTACCACAACAAGATTATCTCGGCCGCCGAGGTCATTGACGAACTTATCAAGTTGAGTAAGCACATTGTGGAGAGTGACAATGCAGCGCAGGAAATGGGTCTGGAGCCCTACGAATATGCATTCTATACTGCCGTAGCCGACAACGAGAGCGCCCTCGAACTAATGGGCAAAGACAAACTGCGCGAACTGGCAGTAGTGCTCACCGAAACCATCCGCAAAAACTCCACCATCGACTGGACCATCAAAACCACCGTGCGGGCCAAGATGAAGGTGGCCGTCAAGCGGCTGCTGCGCAAGTACGGCTATCCGCCTGACATGGAGCAGCTGGCCACCGACACGGTGCTGAAACAGGCCGAAATGATAGCTGCCGAGCTGGTCGAAACCAATCCTGCTAACTAACCATGGCTCAGAGACAGACTGCCCAATAGAATTAACCATCGAACTGATAGTTCTGACCCACAACATGCCGATATTGGCTGCTAGGGAAACTCCTATAATAGAAAAGCCACTGCTGCGGGCAGTGGCTGTCTTGATATAGATAGTATCGAGAAGGCAAATTATTGCTGTCGTTCAAGTTGGGCGATGAGGGATTCGCGGGAGAAATCTTCCTCCTGTTTCCAGTACTTGATGTCGTAGAGGTCCATGCCCTTGGGAGTGAGCTCATACCAGAACTGGTCGGCGTTGGAGAGTTGCAGGATATGGCTGGGCATGTCGAAAGAGTAGAAGAAATGGAAAGACTGTGTGTCGGCCACGCCTTTGTCGTTGGTGCGAACCAAGAAGGTGTCGAAGAACTGATAGGTCAGTTTCTTCTTAGCATCGTAATAGGTGCCGGTAATAGAGTTGATACGTTTCTGAAGGAGCAACTGTTCGTAGGCCTGCATCGGGGACAGATTGCCCGGGTCGTACTGCCAGAGGGTGTCACACTCGGGGTCGTTGGGACGGTAGCAGACCAGCATGGAGAGATTGCCGAAAGGCTCGCGCACCACGGTGTCGCCCTCTACACCCACGGCCACCCATGTCGTGCCTGTTGTGGGCTGGATGACAAATGTGTCTAAGGCCACTTGCCGCAGCGAGAAAGTAGAGCCCCCCTCATGGAGGGTGCCTCCGGCAAAATTAAACACACCGGCTGCGGTGGTGTCGTTGCTGCCGACGAAAAACTCATAGCCGTCGAACCAGCAGGTGTTGTTGAAATCGAAAGAAGCAACCTCCTCTTTGGAGTTGTTGCAAGCCACGCCCAGCATGGCAAAACAAATGGAAAGCAAAATCAGTTTCTGTTTCATATTCTGTTAATTATAATATGCAAAAGTCCTAACTTCAAGTTTGGAGGGTAAGCGCTCACCTGTAGTGGTTCGGCGCACCCAATTGCCGTGGTCGTCATAAACATAATAGGCAATGACAAGACCATCGGTATCAGACACCTTTTCCTCCAACACTCGTCCTAAACTGTCGAGGGTTAGTGGCAGGGGACGTTTCTGAACTGCGTACTCCTCCACCGAAGCATCGGGATTAATCCGCTTGGCCAAGCGGCCGTCGGCATCGTACTCATAGCTGAAACGCGAACCATCGGGAAAGATAAATTTTGTCAGCTGGCCTTGGCGATTGAAATGGAGGCGGAAGGTATCTTTGCGGCCATCTGGTCCTTCAATTTGAGCCTTGCAACGGCGGCCGTGGCGACTATATTTATAGGTAGTGTGGGTAAAGGGGAGTGTCAGACTATCGTATGACTTACCAGCAGAGTCTATGTAGCAGAACTCCTCAGTTCGTCGGCCAATGGAATCGTATTCAAAATGATATCGCATGGTGTTGCTTCGGTCGCGATAATAATAGTCGCCTATATGCCCCAAAGTGTCGAAACAACCCAGCCGCTGAAGCAGGAGTCCGTCGTCCTGGTCGCTGAAAAGCTCGTATGAGAAAGCAGCCACGGAGCCAAGCATCATTCCCACCTCACCCGACTCTTGATTGAGGTTAAAATCGGTTGGCAGATTGGGTTGGTAGGGGAACGGAATATCACTCTCTGCACAGGCAGAGAAGAGGATTGCACTAAAGAATATGGCAGCTAGAGAGCGCAGCATCTACGACTACTGGACCAGCGACTCAGTGATATAAGAGGCCAACTGACCCCTTTGCTGCTTCTTGAGCAGCTTGTTCGTGAGTTTGGACTTGCCAATCACGTCCCTATGGGCGAAATAGAAATTGAGCATATCCTCCACCGCCACATTTGCGCAGAGCAACCCGGCGTCGTCGGGATTTTTGAGGGCATGGCGGGTCCAGCCGGCAATATAAGCTATAAGCAGGTCGGGCTTTTTGGAATCAACCAGTTTTTCGCTAATCACAACCGACATCTTAGGACTGCCGGAAACCCAACGGATGAGGAAAGAGGCGCATTCGTCGTGTTTAGGCCCATTGAAACTGGGGTCGGTGCCTAGCAGATAGTCACAGCAATTGAGCACGTCGGCCTCATAATTGGCATACTCTGAAGGCCACATCTTTTCGGGAAGAATCGGGAGAGAAAACTGCTGAGCCATAGCACACTGCGCCATGACGAAAGCAACGAGAACTAAAGCGATTTTTTTCATTTTTTTCTTTCGTTGTAGTTTTTTTAATAACGAGTGAAGTCACTTTTGATTGTGCAAAGGTACAATATTTTTTTGAAATCGGCATTTTTTTTGTACTTTTGCGACCACAAAACCGATTGGAAATAATTTATACATAAATGAATATCATAATAATAGCCAACGGGGCTTTCCCCACTCTGCCTCCCGTCCTGAAACTGCTGAATGCAGCTGACTGGGTGGTGTGCTGCGATGGGGCATTGGGAAAATATCTCCAATGGCTGCATCAGCAGATGCCACGCCCAAGTCAACAAGTCTCAGTAGTGGGTGACGGCGACTCCTTATCACCCTCACTACTGAGGGAAGCCCAGCACGAAGGGCTTAATCTCGACCACCAACACGTTGCCGAACAGGAATATAACGACCTAACCAAGGCAGTGCGCTATGTGGACGAGAAGACCCGCCACCTAAAAGGGGGAAAACCACATGTGGACATTCTCGGAGCCACAGGCAAACGCGAAGACCACACCCTTGGCAATATTTCCCTATTAGCTTACTATGCCGAGATGTACCCGGAACTGGACTTTGCCATGCATAGCGACTACGGCACTTTTTATCCAGTGAACGGACTGCGTCAGTTTCATTCACACAAAGGCCAGCAGGTCAGCCTTTTCTCTCTCAAACCCGATAAACCAGTAAGTGTCATTGGGCTAATGTACCCCATAGAAAATCGTTGCTTCCCCTGGTTATGGGAAGCCACACTGAACGAGGCTCTTGGCGATAGTTTCGAGGTACAGGGCGAAAGGGTGGTAGTTTTTCTGAATCGTTAAAAGAAAGCCAAGCCATAACCGAATAGCTTAAATTCAGAATTGCAACGCCATTCAGAACCCTGCATTTAAAAACCCTCCAACTCCTCTTCGGCAGCAATGTCGAGAGTGTCGTATTGAGTATCATACTGATAAACACGGTGCAAATGCCTTATCTGTTCCTCACGGAGCACCTCCTCCACCCTGTCTGCACAATCTGACAAGTGTTTCACCACATCGCTTGCCCAAAAGCGCAACACCTTCCAGCCACGGGCTTGCAGCCGCTGGTTGGTTCGAAGGTCGCGGGCCATATTGCGCTCAATCTTGGCATACCAGAATTCCCGATTGCTCTTAATCCGCTGCCGCGTATGCAGCCAATCGCGCCCATGCCAGAAATCGCCGTCCACAAAAATCGCCACCTTCCTATTTTTAAAACAAATATCGGGTGTTCCGGGGATGCCTCTGACATTCTTACGGTAACGGTAGCCCCTGTGCCACAACTCTCGCGCCAGCATCCTTTCGGGCTTGGTGCCGGTACTACGATTGGCTTGCATGCATCGTCGCCGCTGATCGGGAGTGAGTGGCATGTATGGAATAATATTAATGGGTGGTAAAACCTGGCCAATTGACACTCAGCAGCATCTGCCCCTGACCCTTATCCTATCACTTCTCTAATAGCACGTGTGAGTTGGTCGGGGCAAGAAGTATCTTTAAATCCACAGCGTATGCCTTCTAAGCGGTCAACCACGGCATGTGCATCCATTCCCTCCACAAGTTTTCCAATACCCTGTAGGTTACCGTTGCAACCGCCCACAAAATGAACATTGTGGAGTGTGTTATCGTCAGCAATATCAAACTCAATCACAGCACTACAAGTGCCTTCGGTAAAATAAGTATGGTGTTTCATAGTCATGCAAATAATTCTCTAAAAGCCTCTTCAATAACGCTCACTGGCACAATCTGAATGTGATAATGTGAACGGTCAACCGATTTGGCATCGTATTTAGAAACAAAAATCTTTTCAAACCCCAAGCGGGCGGCCTCGCTGATGCGCTGCTCCACCCGGCTCACGGGGCGCACCTCGCCGCTGAGACCCAGTTCGGCAGCAAAGCAAAAGCGGGGCGAAATAGGCATATCGACATTACTGGAGAGAATACTGCAAGCCACAGCCAAATCCATGGCCGGGTCGTTCACGCGCATTCCGCCCGCCATATTCAGGAAGACATCTTTTGCACCCAATTTAAATCCACATCGTTTTTCCAGTACGGCCAGCAGCATACTCATGCGCCTCATATCAAACCCGTTGGCATTGCGCTGCGGGGTACCATAAACGGCACTGCTCACCAGCGACTGCACCTCTATAAACATCGGGCGCACCCCCTCCAACGTGGCAGCCACGGCGGCTCCGCTCAACTCCTCATCGCGGTGTGCCAAAAGCAATTCCGATGGGTTGGACACCTCGCAGAGGCCGCTGCCACGCATCTCGAAAATGCCAATCTCAGCCGTAGAACCGAAGCGGTTCTTCAACGCCCGCAGGATGCGGAAACCGTAATTGCGGTCGCCCTCGAACTGCAGCACTGCATCCACAATGTGCTCCATCACCTTGGGGCCGGCCAGCGTACCGTCCTTGGTGATATGGCCCACCAGCAGCACCGGCACCCCACTTTCCTTGGCATAGCGCTGGAACTGCGTGGTACACTCCCTTATCTGCGAAATGCTGCCGCTGCCAGACTCAATGGCTTCTGTATTCACCGTTTGAATGGAGTCGACAATCACCAATTCAGGCTGCACGGCCTCTATATGTTCAAAAATGCGTTCCATCGAAGTCTCACTCACCACGTAGCAACCCGCCCCGTCAGCAGGGTCGCTCACCGGTGCAGTTCCCACACGGTCAGCCCTCATCTTTATCTGCTCCTCACTCTCCTCGCCGCTCACGTAGAGAATCTTGCGGTCCCTAATAGCCAGCGCCGTCTGCAACAGCAATGTGCTCTTGCCAATGCCCGGCTCTCCGCCAATCAACAGCAACGACCCTGGCACGATGCCGCCGCCCAGTACCCGGTCGAACTCTGCGCAGTGGGTAGGCATACGCAGCGTTTCGCTGTAGGTCACCTGCTGAATAAGTTTTGGGGCACTCGTGCTGCCCTTAGCCTTCTGCTTGCCTCCTGCAGTCTCTTTCTGCACCACCTCCTCGTCAAAAGTATTCCACTTGCCACAAGCGGGGCATTTGCCCAACCAGCTACTGCTCTGGTAGCCACACTCGCGGCAAAAATAATATGTCCTAGCCTTTGCCATTTAACGTCTATGCTTAAACTCGTTTCCTTAAAGAATTAACAATTCTCATTATGCCTCCCGCCAAAATGATGCCCACCGCAATGGCAATGGTCACCTTAATGGCCACAAATCCCGTTGCGGCCGCCATGCCCAACCGGCTGGCCACCATATAATAGGCTGTCCAAAAGATAGCTCCGCCCGGCACCAATGGGATGATGCCGCAAATAAGGTATAATGTCGTGGGGCAGTGCCACCTCTGTGCCATCAACTGCGACAATACTGCCACCAGCATAGCGGCAAACAGAGCCGATTCGGCAGGCGAGAAATGGAACAGCGCCACCCGCATGTCGCCATTGAGCAGCAGGAACAAAGCCCACCCCGCCATGCCGCAGAGGCCGCAGCCCACATAATAGCGGCGCGGAGCCCCAAACAGAACAGAGAATCCGACAGTGCCCAGCAATGCCGCAGGCAGCTGTATAGCCCACCCGGCAGCAAACTCATCCACCATGGGCGCGCCCAACTGAAGCAACCCCTGATGCAGCCGACTGTCGATGATAAAAGCCACGCACACACCCAAGGCAATACACAAAAAGACCATAAAGGCGTCCAGCATACGGGTGGCACCGGCGATATAGTCCTCATGGGCAATGTCGCGAATGCCGTTGGTAAACGGCACCCCAGGCACCAAGGCAATAATAGTGCCTATAATCATATTAGGCAAATGTTCGCCCAGGCCCAACCGTGAGGCAACGATGCAAAGCAGGCCGCTCAACAGGCCGCCCACCACATTGCCAAAAAAACGCGACATGTGGGGCATCAAGAAAGTCATAAAACTTCCCAACAGCATACCAACGACAAAGGTAATAGACGCATCCGTCAGGCTGCCGCCAAAGAGCAGAGTGAACGCCGACACACCCACCGTTATGCCCAACAGCAATTCCCACCAAGGCTTTGCCGCGCTGTGGCGTATTGCCTCCAATCGCGAGGCCAGCTGGTCCAACGAACAATTGCCGTCGCACACGTCTCGGCTCAACTGGTTCACCTCCACCACCCGCGCCAACTGAGTCCCTTTGATCGGAATAAACTCAGCCCGGGCATAGTGTTGACCCGTAGCGATGATGCCATTGCTCAGCACGAAGAAACTCTCGTCCTCCACGCCGTAAGCCGAGGCAATGCGGGTCATCGTCTCCTCCACGCGGCTGATTTCAGCCCCGTTTTCCAACAAAATGTGTCCCGCTTCCGTAGCCAATTGCAATGCTCTCTCCTGTTCTGTTGTCATATATCACTCCTTTCCAGCCGATTCAGCACAAGAAAGCTAATACTCCTCCACCACGCGGTCCACGCGATAGAGCTTGTCGCCCCTGTGGAGCAACTGGGTGGTCTTCACACTGAACACATCGCCCTGCCCCACTTCGGCCACCGGCCGTGCAGTGTCGCCCAGCCGCAGCTCCTCCACCGTGGCGCGGTAGACGCCCGTCGTCTGCCCTATCACCATCAAGTCTTCACCCACACGCAGGCGTTCCGCGGTTTCAATCTTCATCTCGGCCACTTGCGGGCGGTTGTAATAATTCGTCACCTTGCCCAGGAAGACCTTATTCTCGGTGGCCTGCGAACCGTAGCGCTCACTCCACTCGCCCATCTTGCGACCCAGATAGTAGCCATCCCAAAAGCCGCGGTTGAACACCGTGGCCAGCCTCGCGGTCCACTCGGCAATGCGTTCCTGTGTATAGGTGCCGTTGGCAATGGCATCCAACGCCTCGCGATAGCACTCCACCACCACCTTCACGTAGTCGGCCGAACGGCCGCGGCCCTCAATCTTCAGCACCCGCACCCCGGCCTTCACCACCTTGTCGAGAAAGCCAATGGTGCAGAGGTCCTTCGGCGACATGATATACTTGCCGTCCACCACCAGCTCAGTATCCGACTCCACGTCCTTGACCAAATATTTGCGGCGGCAAAGCTGCAGGCATGCCCCGCGGTTGGCGCTGTAGTTGTACTCATCCAAACTGAGGTAGCACTTGCCGCTCACGCTCATGCAGAGTGCCCCGTGGGCAAACACCTCCACCTGCACCAGCTCCCCTTTCGGTCCGCGGATGTCGTTGTCGCGGATGAACTGCGTAATCTCGGCCACCTGCTTCAGCGGCAGCTCGCGCGCGGTAACCACCACGTCGGCAAACTGGGCAAAGAAGCGCACCGCCTCCACATTGGAGATATTGCATTGCGTGGAAATATGCACCTCCACCCCAATGCTGTTGGCGTAGGTAATCACGGCCATGTCGGAAGCAATGATGGCGCTGACCCCGGCCGCCTTGGCCGCCTGCACCAGCGCATGCATCTGCTCAATCTCCTCGTTGTAAATGATAGTGTTGACCGTAAGGTAGGAGCGTATGCCGTGCTCGCGACAAATTTGGCAAATTTTGGACAAATCCTCCAAGTCGAAGTTGGCCGCCGAGCGCGACCGCATGTTCAACTGTCCCACACCGAAATAAATGGCGTCGGCTCCCGCCTGAATGGCAGCACTGAGGCTCTCGTAGCTCCCCACCGGAGCCATGATTTCAATCTTCTGGTTCATTACAATAATTCTCCAAGAACGGTGACAATCAATGGGAAACACCCCACACCACACCGCCCTCATATTAATACTTCGCCTTGCAAAAATACACAAAAAAAACCACATTTAAACAGCCTCCTGCCGAATAAACCGCAGGCATTCATCTTCCAGCCCCTCCGCCCAAGGTACCGCTCGATGGAAAGGAGCCTCAAAGGAAACAAAACTTGTCCGTCTGTAAATAGTTCTCTATTAGCACTTCAGCCAAAAAAATCCCAACAACCACGCCAGCCCAGACACTCTTCCCTCACCCACAACTCGCTAAAATTACGTCATATAGGCGTTACACCTCCACTATTTCCCCACTCTTAGAACGAAGAAATATAGGCGATATAACGAAGATATATAGACGATATATAGACGAAATGGCGGAGGATGAAGAGCACCTGGATGCAAAAACGGGTGCGCCATGAAAAGTAAGGAGCGTGACATTCAAGGGAAATCACCGGCCGGACGAATCCAGCGGGGTTCCGCCTAGAGAAAAAGTGAGCTGCAAATGGGCATATTTTGAGCTGCAAATGGGCGTATTATGTAAAAAAAATGTATATTTGCATTTCGAAAAAAGCAAGAACTAAACTTTTAACGACATGAAAATACGCGTATTTCTGATTTGTTGCCTCGCCCTGATGCTGACGGTGCCCGCCTGGGGCTTCGGAAGCACCACAGCACGGCCCATGCCCCAAGGGGCGCTCACCTTGAAGAGTCCTGACGGACAGTTGTTGCTGCGTTTTGCCGTGGTGGACGGAGTGCCGCAATATTCGCTTGACCGCGGCGACAAAGCCGTGGTGCTGCCCTCGAGGATGGGTTTCACGCTGGAGTGGCGCGACGATTTGGCCCACGCCTTCGTCATCCGTGCCGTTGAGCGCGATTCCAAGGACGAGTACTGGCACCCTGTGTGGGGCGAAGAGGGCACCATACGAAACCACTACAACGAGTTGCTGGTGACCCTGGAACAGCCCGCAGGGTCGGTGGAAAGCATGAACCACTCGACCGATACGCGTCCCTCGGTGATGCAGATACGTTTCCGTCTCTACGACGACGGACTGGGCTTTCGCTACGAATTTCCCATGGAGGTAAAGACCCGTCGGGCCGAGGACTCAAAATACAACGCGCTGGTCTACTTCTGGATTAAGGAGGAGCTGACGGAATTTGCCATGGCCGGGGACCACACGGCATGGTGGATACCGGGCGACTACGACACTCAGGAGTACAACTATACCGAGTCACGCCTGAGCGAGATACACGACCTCTACAACGACTCGCACCGTTTTGGTGGCTGGCCATGGAAAGGGGTGACGCCCACCAGTGTGCAGACCGCCCTGCAGATGCGCACAGACGACGGCCTGTACCTTAACATACACGAGGCGGCGGTGCTGGAGTACCCCACCACCAACTTGGACTTGGACGACCAGAATATGGTTTTCCGCACCTGGCTCACGCCCGACGCCACCGGCTACAAGGGGCGCCTGCAGACCCCCTGCACCACCCCCTGGCGCACGGTGATGGTGTGCACCTCGGCCACCGAGGTGCTGCGCTCGCGCCTGATACTGAATTTGAACGAGCCCTGCGCGCTGGAAAATGTGTCGTGGATTCACCCGGTGAAATACATGGGCGTTTGGTGGGAAATGATTTCGGGCAAAAGCACCTGGGCCTATACTAACGAGTTTCCCTCGGTGCGGCTGGGCGAGACCGACTATGCCCACGCCAAGCCTAACGGCACCCACGGTGCCAACACGGCCAACGTGCGCCGCTATATCGACTTTGCGGCCGCACACGGATTCGACGCCCTGCTGATAGAGGGTTGGAACATCGGCTGGGAGGACTGGTACGGCACCGAGAAGGAGCTGGTGTTTGACTTTCTGACGCCCTACCCCGATTTCGACCTGCCGGGTCTGAACCGCTACGCCCACGAAAAGGGCATTCGGCTGATAATGCACCACGAGAGCTCTTCCTCGGTAAGCAACTACGAGCGCTGGATGGAACGGGCCTACACCCTGATGAATCAATACGGCTACGACGCCGTCAAAAGCGGCTACGTGGGCACCATCGTTCCCCACGGCGAGCATCACTACAGCCAGCCCATCATACGCCACTACCACTACGCCATTGAGGAGGCTGCCAAGCACCACATCATGGTCAACGCCCACGAGGCCGTGCGCCCCACAGGCCTTTGCCGCACGTGGCCTAACATGATAGGCAACGAGAGCGCCATGGGCACCGAGTTCCGCGGCCGCATCAAACCCGGCCACACTACCATACTGCCGTTTACCCGCCTGCAAGGTGGTCCCATGGACTACACACCCGGTATCTTCGAGACTGATATGTCGAAGATTGACCCGCGCGACACGGGCGACTATATGCGCCACACGATTTGCAACCAGCTGGGCCTGTATGTGACCTTCTATTCCCCCCTACAGATGGCAGCCGACTTTCCCGAGCACTACGCCCAGTTTATGGATGCCTTCCAGTTTATAAAAGACGTGGCAGTGGACTGGGACACCTCGCTGTACCTGATGGCCGAGCCGGGCGACTACATTGTTACGGCCCGCCACCCCAAGGTATCGACGCTAAATAAGGCAGCTGAGGGCGTGGCCACCCTGGCCGACGGTAAGAAGGACATGCTGTCCAATGCGGCCCGGTACGTTTACGCCCTGCCCGAGACGGCCACCGCAGCCGACCTGGAGAACGCCTCGCCGAGAGATGTGTGGTTCGTGGGCGGCGTGACCGACGAAAATGCCCGTGAGGTAAAGGTGAAGCTGGACTTTCTGAAACCCGGCGTTGCCTACGACGCGGTCATATACACCGACGCCAAAGACGCCAACGGATTGCCCGGCAAGGGGTACAACCCCCAAGCCTACCAAATCAGCACACAGAAAGTCACCTCCCGCACTACCCTCAAACTGCGCATGGCTCCCTGCGGCGGTTTTGCCATAAGCCTGCGGGAGCGGAAATAGCGCAGCCACGGCACAGTCAGACGCTGTGCCAAATTCTGAAAAAGGGGGCAGGCTGGGGACCGAAAGGGACTAGCGCTTCCAGGCGCCGATGACTTCGCCCACATAGACGGCATGAATGCCTGCCTCGAAGCCGTCATACCAGACTTTGGGAGTTTGGTTGCGGAAATCTTCGGCGGTCTGATGCCAAGCAGTCATGATTTCGCACTCGATGACGCTTTTGGCTTCGGTATAATAAGGGGTTCCGTGTTCGGTGTAGGCCACATGCAACCCCAGCGCGGCGGCTTTGTCGCCATCGCGGCCGCTGTATTTGCCCATATACTGCCATACCTTGGGGTCGTCGAATTCCATGATGGTGAAACGCTGATGGCGTTCAAGAAACTCGTAGGTGTAACGGCCTGGAGCCACATAAACGGTAACGGCAGGGCGGTCGTGGCCCAAATAATTGCCGATGGCGCCCCAGCCAATGGTCATGGCATTGCTTTCGGTACTGTCGCCAACGCAAAGGATAAGATTTTTGGTAAAATAGGTGAAGCCGTTGTCGGCAAAATCCTGTTGTACGTCGAAAGGTTTTAGTTCTGTGTTCATGTCGGATTCTTGTTTTGACTCCTCTTTGGGGCTGCACTGGACGAAAAGGAGTGCCATGGAAGCAGCAATCAGAAGGGTGGTGAATTTGCTCATAACTATCTATTTTATTTATACTTGAATGTTGTATTTTTTAATATTTGTGGCTATAATCGGAGCGACAAAAATACGAATTTTTGGCGGCAAAAGAACTTTTTTCAATTGGCGTTATGGGATTTGAATGGAATTGGCTGAAGAAACTTTATAGAATCGGAAAATAAGACGACAGTATGCGCTAATTATGAAAAAAATGCGTATATTTGCATAGTGGCTTATTTTTGAAAAGCAGATGAATCTAACAGATTTTAAACACTTTGCATATAGTTTCGGGCGTTTGACTGATAGGACTACAGCCTCCTTGCACAGCGCTGGGTGTGCCGATACCTACCTGTCTTGGGGCAGCAGTAATACGAAAAGAAAACCTGAACAATGTGTAACCCACGCGTGTGGAGGCAGGATAAAATCCGCTGTTGCTCTGCTATTTATGCTCATCTCGCTACAGGTTGGCGCCCAAGTTCACGACCTGCGAGTGGAAGGCATGAGCCGCCCGCTGGGCATAGAGAGCCTACGACCCGCTTTCAGTTGGCAGAACCAATTGACGCACAATGGGCAACGGCAGAGCGCCTACGAAATAGAGGTAAGTACGGACAGGGCTGCCCTGCAAAGGGGTGCGGCCGACCTGTGGCGCAGCGGGCGCGTAGAGTCGGAGCAACAGGTGATGGTGCCATACGGCGGCAAAAAGTTGGAGGACAGACAGGTGTGTTACTGGCGGGTGCGCACATGGAACGAGAAGGGCGAAGCAACCGAATGGAGTGAGACGGCGCGTTTTGCCGTGGGGCCGCTGTCGGGGCTAACTGCGAAATACATTGGATGTAAGTTGGAAACGGGTATGGCGACAACACCAATGTTCAGACGATGCTTCCGATGTAGCGGTGGGCGACTGATGATGCTGCACGTCAACTCCCTTGGCTACCATGAGATTTATATCAACGGGAAGCGTGTGGGGGACAAAGTGTTGCAACCAGCAGTATCGCAACTGAATCGGTGCTCGCTGACCGTCACCTACGACATTACCCCATACGTGCAGCGAGGACGCAACGAGATAGTGATATGTGTGGGCCAAGGCTGGGGAAGGGTGTACGGTACAGAAGCCCTTGTGCAGGCCGAGGTGTGTGAACTGGTTGACGGCAGATGGCACACATTGCTGCAAACCGACCGCAGATGGCAGACCACAGAAAGCCCCTATAGCTACACCGGAAGCTGGCAACCGCTGCAGTTTGGCGGCGAGTGTTTGGATGCCCGCCGCAAACCGCGCTGGCAAAGGGCTGAGGAAATGGCTGTAAGCGGCATAAAATGTTCGCCGCAACAATATGAAGGGAACGTTATCGTAGACACCCTGAAGCCTCAGAACCAAACGGAGCTGGCCGATGGTACGACGCTGTTGGATTTTGGACGGGTGATAACTGGCTGGTTGGACATACGATTCAAACCCATGCCCCAAAACGGAAAAGCCACGATGGAATATGCCGACCACCGAGCGCCAGGCGATTTGTTTGCCCCACAAGGCGAGAGCGACTGCTACATTTCCGACGGAAAGGCGGAACCTACTTTTTGCAATAAGTTCCACTACCATGCCTTCCGCTACGTGAGCATAACGGGTGCCAAAGTGGAGCGGGCGGTGGCGCTACAGTTTAGCGCACTGAAGCCTACGGAGGGAGCCCGATTTGCTTGCTCGGACGAACGGCTGAACGCAATACACGACTTGGTGAAATACACACTCTCCTGCCTCACCTACAGCGGCTATATGGTAGACTGCCCACACTTGGAGCGAATGGGTTATGGCGGCGACGGGAATTCCTCCACGCCCACGCTTCAGACCCTATACAATGTTGCACCGACCTATTATAACTGGCTGACATCATGGGAGGACGCTGTGGCAGAAGACGGCGAGCTGGCTTACGTGGCGCCGGATTTTCGCACAGGGGGCGGCCCTTATTGGAGCGGCTTTATCATTAAGGCACCCTGGCGGACATACCTGAACTATGGCGACAGCCGCATGATAGGCCGGCTATATGGACCGATGAAACGCTGGCTGTCCTACCTGAAAGGCCACGAAAAAAAAGGCCTCCTGCAACCCTGGCCCGACAATGAACGACACACTTGGTTTTTGGGCGATTGGCTTGCACCGGAAGGGGTAGACGTGCAGGGAGAGTCGGCCATACATGTGAGCAATTGTTTCCTTTGCGAGTGCCTGGGAGACATGGCTTCCATGGCCCGAATGCTGGGACATGGCGAGGAGGCCGTGCAGTTTGAGCTGCAACAGGCGCGGCTTAGAGAAGCCATTCATGCCCGCTTCTACCATCCTCAAACCCATAGTTACGCCATAGGAACGCCGCTTGACTTGGCTTATGCCCTGCGGGTGGGCGTTCCGCCTGACAGTGCCACCTTCAAAGAAGTGCGCAACCGACTGATTGACATCTCGGTTGGGAAGCACCATGAGCACATGGCGGTTGGATTGGTGGGAGTGCCCATTTTCACCCAATGGGCCATTGATGAGCGGCAGGCAGAGCTGATGGCCGCACTGCTACGCCAGCCAGACTATCCAGGATACCTAAACATGATAGCACAGGGAGCCACCACAACCTGGGAGTCGTGGAACGGAGAGCGCAGCCATGTGCACAACTGCTATAACGGCATTGGCATTTGGTTCTACCAGGCCTTGGCGGGTATCAGACCCGACCCTAATGCGCCAGGGTATAAGCATTTCTTTATCGACCCACAGGCGGTTGGAGATATTCGGTGGGTAAAGGCATCGAAGCCCACCCCATACGGCACTATCGAGGTAGATATAGAGGGAGAGGAACTCTCGGTAACCATTCCCGCAGGCACTACGGCCACCTTTTTCCCCGGCACAAGGGATGAGAAGACACTGCCCGCAGGGAAGCATACGGTAAAATTCTCTAGATAATTACTATTCAGAAAGTTAATAATATAATTAAACCATTATTCATTACCAAAATAACAAAACCTATGTTGAAGAGATTTTTATTGTCCGTTGCAATGCTTTTCCTGACTTTTGCCACATACGGGCAAGAAGAGAAGCACGTGCTTTTCGTAGGCAACAGCTATACCGACGTGAACAACCTGCCCAGTTTGATAAAAAGCATAGCTAACAGCTGTGGCGACGACATCACCTACGAGAGCAACACTCCAGGCGGATGCACCTTTATGCAGCACTGTCAGAATCAGTCGATGAGCCTCATAAGACGAGGTGGATGGGACATCGTGGTGTTGCAGGAGCAGAGCCAATATCCGGCGTTTCCGGATGAGCAGGTGGCACAGGAGGTTTTCCCTTATGCCCAACAGCTGGTGGACAGCATTTATGCGGCCTCGCCATGTGCAGAGCCGATGTTTTACATGACTTGGGGGCGCAAGAACGGCGACCAGCGGAACGGGGAGATTTTCCCACCGATAGGCACATACGAAGGGATGGACAGCCTATTGGCCTTGCGCTACGGCATGATGGCCGAACAGAACGACGCATCGCTCTGTCCTGTTGGACGGGTGTGGCATTGGCTGCGTCATAACCACCCTGAGATAGAGCTTTACCAAGCTGACGAAAGCCACCCCTCCACCGCAGGCAGCTATGCTGCAGCTTGTGCTTTTTACACCCTCTTTTTCCACAAAGACCCTACAGACATACGGTATGATGCAGGGCTGGAACCACCGATGGCAGAAGCCATCCGCTCAGCTGTGCGGCTGATAGTGTTCGACAGCCTTGCCCACTGGCAGCGACCGCAGCCTGAAGCATCTCTGGAAATGACTGATACCACGCGCTATATGAGTGAGTCATTCAGACTGATAACCGCCCATGTGGACAGCGTAAGGATTGACTGGGGAGACGGAATGGGTACTTTTTTCTTACCAACTCATAGCCAACGACTGGAACACATATACGCCGACACGGGTACCTACGTTATCACCATCAGAGCCAGTCGCCATTGCATGGTCACCGAACTGACATGGAGCTTTACTGCTCATCAGGAAGGCTCGGAACCCGTAGGCATTAATTCTCCGAGTGTGAACTCCATTTCCTTATGCCCCAATCCGGCTGTGACACAAGTTGAGCTGAGCTTTGCTCAAAAGCCTCAGACGGTAGAAATAATTGATGCCCAAGGACATATTGTGGAACGGCTGTTTCCTCAGGGGATGAATTTCCACCTCAGCGTTGGACACTTTGCCAATGGCACATACCTGCTTAGAGCCAAGTTGCCGAAGGGCATTGCTACTACCACACTTGTGGTATCGCACTAGTCTCTGCTCACAAAGGGAGTAGCTGCACTATTGTAAAGCGATTGCTTGGATTCCTCATTTCAAGGGGAATGAGTGAGACCTATTTGCAGACACAATAAAAATCGGCAGGAAAAGTGTCTGCAGACATTATTTTGAAAAAAGTTCGTTTGGCTCGGATTTTTTTTGTATATTTGCTTTTTTAAAAATAGAATAATAAAATGTTTATTCTTTTGGATGCCAAAAGGATAGGCAGATTTGGACATATTATGCACATCGCTATTGCAGGAAATATAGGCTCGGGAAAGACCACACTGACCAAGATGTTGGCCCGCCACTATGGTTACCGTCCCATTTTCGAATCGACTGAGACGAATCCGTATATCAATAGTTTTTATGAAGATATGCGCCGCTGGTCGTTTAACATCCAGATTTACTATCTTCACACCCGCACACGCCAGTTACTGGACGTCCAAAAGGAATCCCCTAACATTATTCAGGACCGCACTTTATACGAAGATGCCTATATCTTCACTCCCAACCTTCACGCGATGGGGCTGATGAATACCAGAGATTTCGACAACTATCAGGAAACCTTTGAGTTGGTGTCATCGTTTCTGCAACCCCCTGACTTGCTTATCTATCTCCGTGCAGATGTACCCACCCTTATCCGCCACATACAATCACGCGGACGTGAATACGAGAACAGCATCCGCCTGGACTACCTGACCGGCCTAAACAAACGCTACGAAGACTGGATTGGCAAGTACCACAAGGGCAAAACTATTGTAGTAGACCTCAATAAAATAGATTTCGTGACGAGTGATGAGGACTTGGGCACAGTCTACAATATGATTGATGCCGAAATTAATTCACTCTTTAACTAAACGCCAATCGAATTGAACAGCATGAAAGTTCTCGCAGTCATACCCGCCCGCTACGCTTCCACCCGTTTCCCTGGTAAGCCACTGGCATTGCTTGGGGGGAAGCCTATCATCCAGTGGGTGTGGGAATGCGTGTCGCAGATGCCGACATTGGACGAGGCCATCGTGGCCACTGACGACGAGCGCATCCTGAAGGCGGTGCAGCAATTCGGAGGGAAGGCCATGATGACTAGCAGTCTACATCGCAGCGGCACAGACCGTTGTGGGGAGGTACTGCATAACCTTGAGAACAACGGATGCCAATATGACGTAGTCATTAATCTTCAGGGCGACGAGCCTTTTACCCAACAGAGCCAGCTGAACAGTTTGATAGCCTGTTTCAACGACTCTCGCACACAGATTGCCACCCTTAAGACTTCCATCAGCTCCTTTGGCGAACTCTCTTCGCCTAACAACGTTAAGGTGGTTTGTGGAGGAAAAGGACAGGCCCTCTATTTTAGCCGCCAGCCCATTCCTTTCCTCAGAGGCGTGGAGCCAGCGGAATGGCTGAGCCGCCAACCTTATTACAAGCATGTGGGCATTTACGCTTTCCGCGCCGAAACGCTGAAGGAGCTAGTTCAACTAGAGCCTTCACCACTGGAAAAGAGCGAATCGCTTGAGCAGTTGCGCTGGTTAGAGAACGGATACACTATTCAAGTGCGTCCTACCGCACAGGCCAACATAGGCATTGACACTCCTGAGGATTTGGCCGCGGCAGAACAATATTTACTTAATTTGAAAAAATAATATACCCTATGAATATTACAGATCTTATCGTCGAATTCATCAAAGAAGGAAATGTAGTGGAATTTCCCGGCATGGGAACCCTGACAAGCAGCACCGTCAGCGCCCACCACGATGCCGCTTCGGGCACCTATTACCCAGCCCGCCGCACCGTGGTGATGAATAATACCCAAAGCGGCAACCAGGCCATCATTCGTAAAATTGCCGAGAGCGAATGCGTGACGGTGGAAATAGCAGAGATGATGTGGAAGAATTATGTGGGAGCCTTGAACGAAAAGCTGCAGCGCGACCCCAATGGTCATGAATTCACTGGTATAGGCACAATGCGCCGTGTGGCAGGCAAGGTGGTTTTTGCAGCCACCGAAGGGCTCGACCTAGACGCTGACAAACGTCGGGAACAGCCCTTGGAGAATGTGGCCACATACACTCCTAAAAATGTTGAAGACCCATTTGCCGCCTTTGAGAAGACCGAACCGGCTCCCGAACCCATCCGCATTTCCGAGCCGAAGCCCGAACCCACTCCATCTCCTGAACCAGCCCCAAAGCCAGCAGAGAAAAAAGTCGAACCCGTTCCTGCTCCCGAGGTAAAGAAAGCGGCAGAGTCCACACCTAAGCCCGTCTTGGAACCTGTCGTTACGGTTGCTACAGCTGCTGCAGCAACGACTGCCGCTGCCACATCTTCGGCCGACCACCTTTCGGAAGTAAAGAAGATGTTGGACGAGATTCCCTCTTCACCAAAGTCTGCCAAGGAGGCTCGTCGTGCCGAGAAGGCTGCCGCAAAAGCTGAAAAAGAAGCCCGCAAAGCAGCCGAAGAGGCCGAAAAGGCTGCTGCCAAGAAAGCTGCACTTTTGGCCAAAGAGAAAGAGGCTGCTGCCAAGGATGCTGAAAAAGCACTCCGTGAGCGGGAGAAGGCTGCCGCCAAGGCCGAAAAGAAAGAGATAAAAGCCGTGAACCATACACCGGCCGGCGAAGAGAAGAAAAAGAAAAAACACGGTTGGCTATGGATAATACTATTGCTACTATTAGCCTTAATTGGCTGTGCAGTTTATTATTACGTCACACGTGGCAACCAGACTACAGGAAATGAGAATTACGCTAAGGAAGTGACTTGGAGCCGCTATGACAACTCTGACATGATGCCAATACCATGTATTGACACTAATATGCTGAATTTACTTGAATTTGATGAGAATCAGATTGCTAACACTGTTAACAATGTGCATATCTATATGTCTGAGTATATTCACAATTTCCTGCTCGCTCGTCATTACAGCAATGCTTTTGCCACGGTGATGAATAGTATTGACCAGTATGCCAACGAGCGACTGCACGAACTGATGGTTCCTGGCATGAGCACCAAACGTTTCCATCCCTATAACGATTTCTGGATGGCCCACCATATCAACAGCTATAGGAATTGGGGCAGCCGCTATTACCAATACAAGGTACAGGGGGAACTGATGGACGTTGAATTGCTGGAAAATGTGCTGGACGACCTAGTGGTGCGACTGGGACTGCATGCAGATGGATTTGGCCTGCCGAACAAAGGTGGTGCTGCCGCCAAGGGGAACCAGTACAAATCATTGGTTGACAGACCCTTCGAAGAGACTGTTCCCGAAGCACCTACGTTCCGCAATAGCAAGCAGGGATATGATATCATTGCAGGATTTGCCACCGACAAAAAGAAGGCTAATAAACTGGCCAACCAGCTGAAAAAACTGGGCAGCGATGCCTATATCATCAGCAAGTCGGGCGGCTACTATATCAGCATGGGCTCCGCACCAACGCTGACCGCAGCACAGGCCATGGAAAATCATATCAAGTCTTGGTACCAAGGTCCCGTTTCCATTAAAAACTTCAACGAGTAGGCCGAAATAGTATTGTAGGAAATAAATGGGACACCATAAGTTAGAACGTTTCGCCGAAAACCTGACCTTTCCTAACCTCTTTCAGGTATCGTATGAGATGCTGAAGGAGCAGGGGTTTGCACTCCGTGGGAAGTGGAACAGCTTTTTCGGGAATGACAATCCCATCACTTTGGAACTGGGCTGTGGGAAGGGCGACTACACAGTGGCTCTAGGCCGCATTCATCCCGACAGAAACTACATTGGGGTAGACATTAAGGGAGCCAGGCTGTGGCGTGGTGCCAAGACTAGTAACGAAGAACAGATGCGCAACGTTGCCTTTGTCCGCACTCGAATTGAGCTAATTGAGCAGTTTTTCGCCCCCGACGAAGTGTCGGAAATATGGATCACTTTCCCTGACCCCCAGCCAAAAAAGGAGAACAAACGATTGACCTGCGAGCGTTTCCTCAGCTACTATAAAAACTTTCTCCGTATAGGGGCTCCCATCCACCTAAAGACCGACTCACAAGAATTGTACGAGTATACCCTCAACGAGGTGATACCCGCAGGTGACTATAGAGTGGAATATGCCACCAGTGACCTCTATGCGCTGCCTGCTGCTGAGCATCCCGAAATACCCTCGCTGACTGAAGCCCAAATGACGCAGACTTTTTATGAGCGGATGTTCCTTGCCGAAGGAATGCCTATCACCTATTTGAAATTTTATTTATCCTAATCAAAAGGATAAAAGAAAAATAATATAGTATTAATATATAAAAAATTATTTTTATGTCAGGACATAACAAATGGTCAAAGATTAAGAGAGCCAAAGGCGCAGCAGACGCCAAGCGCTCTAAACAGTATTCGAAAATTCTGAAAGAGGTAGCCGTAGCTGTTCGCGAAGGCGGTCCTGATCCCGAAAGTAACCCCCGTTTACGCCTGCTTGTGCAGAATGCCCGTGGCTGCAACATGCCAAAGGACACCCTTATGCGCGCCATCAACAAGGCCAGTGACAAGGATGCGGCCGTCATGCAGGAAATCACTTTCGAGTGCCACGTGGCCCATGGTATCGCCCTGTTTATCGAATGTCTCTCTGACAACAACATGCGTACCGTTGCCAACATCCGTAGTATCATGAATAAGAACGGTGGTACGATGGAAACCAACGGCAGTCTTAGCTTCCTCTTCACCCGCAAGGGAGTCTTTGTCATCCCCCGCAAACCCGAGATGGACGTAGAAGAGTTGGAAATGGCACTCATCGACGGCGGCCTGGAAGAGATGGAAGTTGACGACGACTACCTGACCCTCTACACTGCCTATGAGGACTTTGGCAACATGGTGAAAATGCTGGAAGAAATGCACATCGAATGCGAGAGCGCCGAACTTCAGCGTATCCCCAACACCACTCGCGAAATCGACCCCGACTCAATGCGCAAAGTACTCAAAGTCATTAGTCTGTTGGAAGAAGACGATGATGTAACCAACGTCTTCCACGACATGGAAATTCCCGACGATTTCGAAGAAGAGGAATGAAACTCTATTTAGTCCCCACACCTGTTGGCAACCTCGGCGACATGACCTACCGTGCCGTCGAGGTGCTGAAGGGGGCAGACCTAATCTTGGCCGAAGACACACGCACATCGCGTGTAGTGATGCAGCACTACGACATAGCCACTCCGCTTCAGTCCTACCATATTTTCAACGAGCACCAAACCCTGCAGAACGTAGTCGAAAGGCTTTTAAGTGGGATGACAATTGCATTGGTAACCGATGCCGGCACACCTGGTATTAGCGATCCAGGGTTTCTTTTAGTGCGCGAATGTGTCAAAAACAACATCCCCGTCGAAACGCTTCCGGGTGCCACTGCCTTTGTACCCGCTTTGGTCGACAGTGGGTTACCCTGCGACCGATTTGTCTTCCTCGGATTCCTCCCACACAAAAAAGGCCGCCAAACCGCAGTGCTACAGTTGGCTCAAGAAACCCGGACAATGGTAATCTACGAGTCGCCCTTCAGGCTAGTAAAACTTTTGGAAGAACTTACAGATGTGCTAGGTGAAGAACGTCAGGTGAGCGTATCACGAGAGATTAGCAAGCTGCATGCCGAAACAGCCCGTGGCACTCTGCGCGAAGTACATGACCATTTCACCTCAAAGGAAGTAAAAGGCGAAATCGTCGTAATCGTGAGCGGAAAGAACTAACAACAAAAAAAACTTAAGCTACATCATGCCTTTGAATGTCTTTCTCAACCGCCTTTTGTGCGCGCTAGTGGCCGGCATTATTATCGGTATAGAACGACAGTTACGCAAACGCAATGCAGGCTTGTCCGTCAACGCCCTTGTGTCGGTTGGTGCCTGCATCTTTATCCTCATATCAGAAAGCGTTATCACCACTGCCATCGAAAGCGGCGGAATGGTGAATAACGACAACCTGCGAGTCCTTTCGCAGGTAGTAACAGGCGTCGGCTTTTTAGGAGCCGGTGTCATCATGAAGAATGGGCTCTCCATCCATGGTCTCAGCAGTGCCGCCACCATCTGGTGCAGCGCCGCTGTGGGATGCCTCTGCGGCTACGGCATGTGGCGTCAGGCCGCTCTCTCTGTCGCCGCTGTGGTCTTTGTCAACTGGATAGTAAAGAATATCGAAATCTATATCCAGAAAAAAAACGACAATCAGAAGTCACAAAACTGAAACTTTTTATTCGCTTTTGCGTATAATAGTTGTGCTCAAATGTCTTATATACAAACTAAAAATCGACGTCAGGCTGAAATACGAACTATTATACTTTTAAATGAAAAATAATTTTACCCCAGAAGAAATAATAGCGATGGATTTAGAAATTGATGAACTCTCTGCTGATGACAACATGATGCAGAGAGCCGAGATAATACCCCTGGTTTCAAAAGAAGACGAAGCCTTTCTACTCTTTGAAGACTCCATACCCGACGAAATGCCCCTACTCCCCATCCGGAGCAATGTACTCTTTCCCGGTGTGGTCATGCCCATTTCGGTAGGACGCAAAAGTTCCCTCCAACTTGTCAGAACAGCCGAGCGCAAAAACCTACGCATCATCGCTTGCACCCAGCGCAACGACACCGACAATCCAACCCTTGAAGACATCTTCAACATCGGCGTCATCGCACGTGTCCTACGGGTGATCGACATGCCTCACGGCGAATGTATGGCCGTTGTGCAAGGCACCATGAAATGCAGCCTGGAAAGCATCACCCAAACCGAACCTTACTACATGGGCCATGCCGTGCTCATCAACGAAAATGTCAAAGAAGAGCATCCGCGTCTTTTCCGCAACATGGTAAGCGCCATTCGCAAACGCTACGCCGAACTCCAGCAAAAGAAAAACGAAGGTAAAGGCTTTGGAGCCAAAGATGTCATGCGGTCCCTCAGCAACATCGGCAGCGACCATATTCTGGTAAACTACGTGGCCTCCCACCTTGACGTCTCTTCCAACGACAAGCAAATGCTTCTCGACTGCTTCGGCTACATGCACCGTGCCGAGATGGTTTTGGAATACATCGACAAGGAAAAGGAATTCTTCCGCATCCGCGACGACATTCAAGACAAAACCCGCCAGGAGATGGACCGTCAGCAACGCGAATACTTCCTCAACCAGCAGATGCGCGTCATTCAGGACGAACTGGGTGGCACTCCCGCCGACCAAGAAATCCAGCAACTCCTCGACCGTGCCGCCAAGATGAAATGGCCCAAATCGGTCGACGACGCCTTCCATCATAGCATCGAAAAAATCCGCCGCACACCTCCACAAACTCCCGACTATACTGTCGAAATCAACTACGCCGAACTACTCCTCGACCTCCCCTGGAACAAATACAGCAAGGACGACCTGCGCACCTCCCATGCCATGAAAGTGCTCGACAAAGACCATTACGGCATGGAAAAAGTCAAAGAGCGCATCGTCGAGTACATCGCCGTCCTCAGTCTTAAAGGCGACATGAAAAGCCCCATACTCTGCCTCGTAGGCCCTCCGGGCACCGGCAAGACCTCTCTCGGCAAAAGCATCGCCGCAGCCATGAAACGCAAATACGTGCGCATGGCTCTGGGTGGTCTGCACGACGAAGCCGAAATCCGCGGCCACCGCCGTACCTATGTGGGTGCCATGCCCGGCCGCATCATCCAATGCATCAAAAAGGCCGGCGTTAGCAATCCCGTCTTCGTGCTCGACGAAATAGACAAAGTGCAAGGCATGAGCCATAACGGCGACCCCACCTCCGCACTCCTCGAAGTGCTCGACCCCGAACAAAACAATGCCTTCCACGACAACTATCTCGACCTCGACTACGACCTTTCCAACGTCCTTTTCATCGCCACTGCCAACTCACTCAGCACCATCCAGCCTGCCCTCCTCGACCGTATGGAAGTTATCGACCTGAGCGGCTACATTCTCGAGGAAAAGCTTGAAATCGCCCAGCGCCACCTCATTCCCCGACAGCTGGCCGAACATGGGTTCGAGCGCCGTGCTTTAAAATTCAGCAACGAACTGCTCACCACCATCATCAACGACTACACCCGCGAGAGCGGTGTCCGCCAGTTGGAAAAGACCATCGCCAAAATCATCCGTCGCCGTGCCGTTCAGGTGGCCGACGGGCAGCAGGTCAACAAAAACATCCTTCCCTCCGAACTCAAGGGCATCCTCGGCCTTCCTATCCACAACAGCGAACGCCGTGGCACCGAACCCAAGGTAGGCGTGGTCACCGGGCTCGCCTGGACCCAAGTGGGCGGCGAAATCCTCTTCATCGAGTCCAGCATCAGCAAGGGCAAAGGCACCCTCACCATGACCGGCAACCTCGGCGACGTCATGAAAGAGTCCGCCACCCTCGCATTCGAATACCTCAAGTCCAATGCCGACCATTTCGGCGTAGACATGGCCAAGGTCGAAGAAAGCAACATCCACATTCACGTGCCCGAAGGCGCCACCCCCAAGGACGGTCCCTCCGCCGGCATCACCATGTTTGTAGCCATGGTCTCTGCCTTCACTCAGAAGAAAGTGATACCCACTGTGGCCATGACAGGCGAAATCACACTCCGCGGTCAAGTCACCCCCGTCGGCGGCATCAAGGAAAAAATCCTGGCCGCCAAACGCGCCGGCATCACCGACATCATCCTCTGCGAGGACAATCGCCGCGACATCGAAGACATCCCCCAGGAATACCTCACCGGCCTCTCCTTCCATTATATCAAAGAGATGAAAGAAGCCCTTCCCATCGCGTTTGAGAAATAATAACGACCCCCATGAAAAAAATTGCGCTCCTCCCTCTCCTGCTTCCAATTGCCCTTCTGGCCCAACGCCCCATCACGGCCTTTCCTCAGGACAATGTCAAGCTCTCCTGGGGGCTCAAAAACCTCTCCGTGGTCGACGGCAGGCTCTATGGCAGCAGCAATGGCGTGATGGTAGGCTCGGAAATGAGCGACGGCATCGTCACCATGCTCCGTCCCGACACCCTGGCGCATCATCTGGGCTCCGATTTCAGCTACGTGGTACGCAACCCCAGAGACAGCCTCCTCTACTTCTCCCAAATGGACGAGTCCACCGGCCGCTATGGACTCTATGTCCATACCGAGGGACGCCGTCGCAGAAACCGTCAGGTCGATGCCCGCAACTGGAGCATGGCCGTCTACCATCCCACCTTCTCCCCTGACGGCAACATGATGGTCTTCTCCTCTCAGAACAAAGTAGGCCTTGGCGGATACGACCTCTGGTGCTCCTTCTGGAACGGCAAGAAATGGACCAAACCCCTCAACATGGGCAACGCCATCAACACCCCTGGCAACGAGTTACACCCCGTCTTCTATGGCAACTACCTTATCTACTCCTCCAACCTACAGCAAAACGGTGACTCCTACGATTTCTATTCTGTTTACGTCCGTCCTGGCAGCACTAAGGACAATGTCATCTTCGGCTCCTACCAGGTCCAGCGCCTGCCCGTGCCCCTCAACAGCGACAGCAACGACATTGAACTGGCCATTGCCCCATCGCTCCAACGCGGCTACTGGATAACCAACCGCGGCGGACAGCAAGAGCTCTACTGCTTCGTCGGCCGCCTCGACGGCGTGATGCTCACCGGCAAAGTGAGCGATGAACACGGACGGGCCGTCCCCAATGCCGAAATCAAAGTGCTTCGCGACGGCCGCAATATCAACTCCACCTCTTCCGACTCCAAAGGCATGTACAGCCTCTTCGTGCAGCCCGGCAACAATTATCAATTAAACGTCTCCTGCAAAAACTACTTCAACTACACCACCTTCACCTCTGCCATCCGTTCCAGCGAGGATTATCTCGTGGCAACCGACCGCCACAACATCACCCTCTCCTACCTGCCCCTCGGCCGCACCATGGTTTTCGACCATCTTTACCGCCACGGAGCCGACGTAGAACTCTCCGACGATGGCAAACGGGCACTCTCGCCTCTAGTCGACTTCCTCCGCGACAACCCCCAAATCCATCTTAAACTAACCCTCCAGTGCTTCCAAACCGCCGACTCCAACCTCAATAATTACATCATCGAGCAAAGAATCAACGACTTACGCCAATTCTTCCTTTCCACACTTCCCTCCAACACCCAAATTTCAATCCAAAACGGCAATTCCGAAGGCAAAAATGAAGCCTCAGCAAGCAGTCAGAACATAATTTTTGCAATTCTGAGCAAAGGCAATAATTCACTGGTTCATAGCGAATAAAATCAAATCAAGAACTCCCGAAAAAAAAATTTCGAAAAAAAATTTGGTCAGAACAAAAAAAAGTAGTACTTTTGCAACCGTTTTCGAGAGGATGAGAATCACAAACGAAACAAATTGTTCGGGGCGTGGCGCAGTTGGCTAGCGCACTTGCATGGGGTGCAAGGGGTCGAAAGTTCGAGTCTTTTCGCCCCGACAATCAAAAAGGGATTCGGGAAATCGAATCCTTTTTTTTTATTGCCTAAACAATAAACTATGTTAATATTCGTTACAATGATATTATTTAACAAAAAGTATTATTAATAAACACATTTGCAATATGAAGAAATTTTACATCATTCTGTTTGCCCTGCTTTTCTCCGCAGGTGCAGTCTATGCACAAAATGACGACGAACTCCTGAAGAAACAGCAGCAGGAACAGCAAGAACTCCTCAAACAGCAACAAAAGGAGCAAGAACGCCTTCAGAAGCAGCAGCAGAAGGAAGAAGAGCGCCTTGCCAAGGAACAGGCCAAGGAACAAGAAAAAGCCGCCAAGGAAGAGCAAGACCGCATCAAACGCGAGCAGGCCAAAAAGGAGAACGCCATCCGCAAGGAACAGAAAAAAGCCGAGAAGAAAGCCAAACGTCAGGAAAACTACGCCAAGTGGGGCCGCAAACCTTCTTTCACCGCTGACCCCAACGCCACCATCCTCACCGACCGCCGCTTCTATGGCACCAACAACCTTTTCAACTCGGTGGGCTACAACCTAGGCGTCGTCATCGACTACCACCGCCCCATTGCCAAACGTTGGGACTGCAACATCGGTATTGGCTATCGTTTCACCAATTACTACTACAGCCATTTAGATGCAGGCGCAGGTGGATTCAACAACAATGAGGAAGTGCGTTCCTACAACTCAATCATCCTGCCCCTCAAACTCTCCCACATCAACAAGGACAACGACCACGGCTGGTACTTAGGCGTCACCCCCGGCTTCAACTTTGGCTTCAAGTCTTTACCCAACAGCGCCAAGTTCAACAAATTCCGCTGCGATGTGGCCATCGGTACCCAAAGCCGCTGGCTCATCTTCTCCCCTGGTTTCGAGGTCTACTTTAACCTCCTGCCGACCTACACCACCGACGGCAACAAAGAAAAGAGCATCCACGAATTTGGCATCCGTTTCAATCTGTAGTTTTTTTAGATTAACTAATACACAAAAAGCCCGGGTACACCGGGCTTTTTTTTATGGCTTTAGCTTGTTGTGAGAAAGTTTTGCCTAACAGCATTGAGTTGACAGACTTTCCCATTGCATAGCGTATATCGGGCAAGGAGTAAACTTGTTTACAATGTCTTAAAGGGGTTGCTATAAATTGCCTCGAAGAGGCAAACTCTCAATAGTCCTTCACCTATAGAGTGGTGTATATCAAACAAATACAATCAACGTATCGGAAACACGTGCTCTCAAGATCGTATTGATAGAACCCATCTAAAGTGTGCTCAATTTTTTTTAATAGAAATACAATAATATATTTTAATTTGCGTTATATAACTAAAAAAATAATTATACAATATATTTTATAGTTATGAATACAAAAGATGATATGGAATTAACCAAATCGGAAGAGCAAGTGATGCAGGCTCTGTGGTCGATAGGTAAAGGGTTTGCCAACGAGATTGTTGCAGCAGTAGAGGAGCCCAAGCCTGCATACAACACCATTCTCACGGTAGTAAGACTCCTTGAGCGAAAAGGTTTTGTCGGACACGAGACCTACAATAAATCCAATTTATATTACCCTCTAATAAGTCGCGACGATTATTCTTCTCGAATGCTGGGCCATCTGGCAAAACGCTTCTTTGGTTCGTCTTTCCGCAATATAGTGTCGTTTCTGGTAGACAAAAAAGCTGTTTCTATCGAAGAGCTTGACGCTTTGATTAAGGAGGTGGAGAAATGACACGCTATCTGTTTTTTTCGGTGATCGGCACGGCTTTGTTCTGGCTTGCCTACCATCTGCTCTTGAGGAAAGAGCACTGTTTGCGTCTGAACCGACTCTTCTTGCTGGCGACGCTGTTGCTGAGTCTGCTGCTGCCGCTGGTACACCCTCAGGTGGCAGTTGTTACCCCCACGGCTATAGGGGGCGGGGGCTATCTGCTGGATTTTTCCAATTTGGGTGACACGCCAGAAATATCTATTAATAATCAATCCCTTAAGAGTGCAGAGGTGTCGACCTCACATGGTGTTGACGTGTGGCAAGTGCTGAGTATCATATACGGTGCCGGTGTGGCCTTGGGAGTGCTGTTGCTGATCGTGCGTTATGTTGTGCTGTGGTGCAAACTGCGCAAGTACAAGTTTGTCCCCCATGGACGCTTCCACGAGGCTGTGACCGACAAGGAAGAGCCTTCGTTCTCTTTTTTCCGCTATATCGTGGCAGGCCGCGGCGGTATTTCCGATGCCGAGCTGCAGCTGGTGCTGAAGCATGAACGCCTGCACGCGGCACAGGGGCACAGTTGGGACATTCTGTTGGTGCAGCTGGTGTGTTGCCTGTTGTGGTTCGACCCGTTTGTGTGGCTGTACGGACGCGATTTACGTGAGGTGCATGAATACCTGGCCGACGAGGCGGTTCTGCAACAAGGCAGCGAGGGTGAATACAAGAACTATCTCCGCTTGCTATACAGTCAAGTCACAGGAATCCAATATGTCCAGATTGTCAATAGCTTTCATTTATCAACCATTAAAAACCGTATTACCATGATGAAACAACCGAAATCCCACAAAGGCTGGGTCAAGGCATTTGCCGCCTTGCCAGTTGCAGCACTGCTGCTCTTTGCCAATTGCAAAAACCAGGAGCCTGCCCAACAACAGGCCGCCATCCCCGACGGCAGGTATGAGGTGTCACCGTTCATCGACACCTACCGCGACGGACAACTGGTGGAACGCGAGATTATGGGTGTGCTGTTGCCGCTCGAAGAGGTGGAAAACCACAAGGTGTTTTCCGATTCGGCTGAAGCTGTGCGCTTTAAGGAAGGACTTGGGAAGTCTGTAAAAGCGATAATCGTTCCCATGAAACCACTGTCGGGAAAAACTGCTGAGATGCTTGGGTCGTCGGTAAAAGCGGTACTCAATCCCATGGTGGACCGCGACGGTGACACGGCTGCACGGTGGTATGATGTGGCGTGGAGCAAGGATCCAGCCGCATTGTGTTGGTGGAACGAGGAGGATGCAGCAGATGGATTTGCCCTTGCCGAGTATCTGGGAGGTCAGGATGCTATGGTCGACTACGTTACCAAGGCTATCGTTTATCCCGAGAAGGCCAAGGCTGACGGGGTGCAGGGCAAGGTGTATGTGCAATTTGTAGTTGAAACCGATGGCAGCATAGCGGAGGCCACTGTGTTGCGTGGTGTTGGTGGCGAGTGCGACGATGAGGCTTTGCGGGTGGTGAAGTCCATGCCGAAATGGCAGCCTGCCACATTCAAGGGCAAGCCTGTGCGGTCGAAGTATGTGATTCCTATCAATTTCAAGTTACAGTAACCTATGCGGCGACTTGCCATTTTCATCGTTTTGGTGCTGCTCTGCTGCGGCTGCGCCTCGGTGCAGCCGCAGTTGGAGGGCGGCAGCGCCGTGGAAGTGGCCAGGGTGCCCGACAGCAACTTCCGCAGCTACCTCTTGGAAAACAACTTTGTCAAGCCCGCAAACGCTTCTCGCCGCCTCCGCCATGCCGAAGAATGGGTCGAAATCACCCCTCTCGGACGTGCCACTCAGCTCATCGACTGCCACAAAAAGAACATCCAATCTCTAGAAGGCATCCAGCTCTTCCCCAACCTGGTCATACTGATTTGTGGCGAAAACCCCATCCAGCATCTCGACCTACGCCACAATCCCAAACTCAAACAACTGGTCGCAATTGAAACACCCCTCCGCACACTGGACATCAGCCACAATGCCGCGCTCAAGGTACTCCAAATCAGCTACAATCAATTGCGCTCGCTCGACGTCAGCCACAACCCCAACCTCGAAGAACTACTCTGCATCTTCGCCCCAGGCATCACCCAGCTCGACCTCTCCCACAATCCCCGCCTTCGCACACTTTATATTCGCGAAACCTCTATCCAAATCGTCGACCTCCGCGCCAACCCCACTTTCCGCAGCCTTCACGCCTACGACACACCCCTGCAATACATCGTCGTTTCGCCACAGCACAGCCTCGACAGCATCGGTGCCGCTGTGGAGGACTACGTGCAGGTGCTCTCCCTCCCCTCTTCCGCCCCACTGCCCGAGGTAGAGCAAATCGAAATCTCCGACTCTCTCTTTACCGCTATGCCTGTCCATAAAAACCGCGTCCAGCGGGTGCTGACCCACCAGCAGGCACAAGCCGAAGGCCTCGACGAAAAGCACCTGCGCGACGTTGTCTACCGCCCTGCTTGGACCTTCGACACCGTCAGCAAGACCTACGAGGACTGGGGACTCGTGCGCAACGACAAAGATTTGGTGCAATTCATCCTCACTTGGAGATTATTCCTTCAAGGGATTGCCGAAGAAATGGAGGAACAGCATCTGCAAATGGACAAGCCCTATCGCGGCCACTGCGTGGTTCTGTTTGCCGAGGACGGCTATGCCGACTACTTCCTCTACAACTTTTTGGGCGACGAACGCCCATCGGAGGAGCAGCAACGGCGTTTCGAACAGGTGATGAGAACCTATATAGCCAACAACCCTATCGGGTACTACGGTTCGCGACCCTTCAGCCAGTGCGGTGGTTTCATCCTGCAGCCGCACGGCATCGACTCGGACGAGGAATAGTTCCCTCCCCCATCGGCCACACAAAGCGTTTTACCTCACAACACCTTTTCCAGCTCCCACATGCGGGTGCCGTTGGAGCCTTTCAGCAATATGGTGCTGCCGCTGAGCGGATTTTGCTCGAAGTATTTCACCGCCGCCTGCACATCGGCAAACCACAGCAAACGGTCTGAGCCCTTCTGCTGGGCAAACTCGAACTCGGCCCCCACCAGCACAGCCTTCATGTCGGTGCGGGCGGTCAGCCGGGCCACTATCTTCTCGTGCTCGGCACGGCTCTCGGCGCCCAGCTCCCTCATGCCGCCCAGCATGGCCACTTTGCCACTGCGCTGCAACGACTCAAAATTGTCCAGCGCCACCCCCATGCTCGACGGATTGGCATTGTAGCAATCCAGGATAAGCACGTTGTGGCCAGTGTCCTTATACTGCGAGCGGTTGTTGGAAGGCACGTACTCCTCTATGGCCTCCTTTATGTCCCAGTAGTCCACCCTAAAGAAACGACCCACCGCAGCGGCGGCCATGGCGTTGTCGAAATTGTAGTTGCCCAGCAGCTGCGACTGGATACTGTAGACATTGTCGCCGTCCTCCATGTAGAATTTCATATAGGGGTCCGAGCCCACCAAGTGGCCGCGCACCTGTGCGGCCTCGCAGTCGCCGTAGCCTATCGTCTCTAAGTGGCAGGCGGCAGCCTCGCGCACCAAAATCTCGTTATTGGCATTCACAAAGGCCTTCCCGCCCTTGGCAGCCAGGTGGCGGTAAAGCTCGGTCTTGGTGCGGACGACTCCTTCGAACGAGCCAAAACCCTCCAGATGGGCTCTGCCCACATTGGTGATAAGGCCGAAATCGGGGTCGGCAATGCCGCAGAGGAAGGCAATCTCGCCCGGATGGTTGGCCCCCATCTCCACGATGGCCACCTCGGCATTGGCGGGAGTGGCCAGCAGCGTCAGCGGAACCCCCAGGTGATTGTTGTGGTTGCCCTGGGTGGCGTGGGTACGGTAGCGGCGGCTGAGCACGGCGTTCACCAGCTCCTTGGTGGTGGTCTTGCCGTTGGTGCCCGTGATGCCTATTACGGGCACAGCCATCTGCTGCCGATGGTGTTTGGCCAGGGCCTGCAGTGTGGCCAGCACGTCCGGCACCACCACGCAGCGGTCGT
This sequence comes from uncultured Bacteroidales bacterium, assembly GCA_947165255.1. Classification (GTDB taxonomy): domain Bacteria; phylum Bacteroidota; class Bacteroidia; order Bacteroidales; family P3; genus Colimorpha. The sequence continues at coordinate 15,436 of CAMUZR010000006.1, read as the reverse complement.
CCACACGGTAGCGTCCGTCGCTTATAACGCACAGGGCAGCCCCCTGCGCCAGCGCCTGCGGGGCAAAGGCATTGCCGTCGAACTTCTCGCCCTTGAAAGCAAAGAAAAGACATCCGGGCGTAATGTTGCGGCTGTCGGTGGTGACAGTCCGCGTCTGCAAATATACTTGATAAATCTGTTCTACGTTCATAATGCATCCATAACGCAGCCACCGCCATTATATTGTCCAGGCCTCATCATTTTCCACGTCCTGCTCGCCCGGCGGCCCACACTCCCTTCGCCCCTCCCCCGCTCGCTCTTCTTTACATCCTCTATCGTTCTTCATGTCGTTCTTTGATTCTAGCGAACAAAGAACGACAAAGCATCGGCAGACATCCTCTAGCGCATCGAGCGAAGGTTTTCTGGGCTCCATCGTCGGGAGTTCCCTGGCGGCCACGGCCATTTTTATGCGGTGAATTTCGGTTACTTTCTTTATATTTGAAAAAAAAGTGCTATCTTTGCATCCTGAAATTCTGACGAAACATGAAACACACACATTTATTCACCATTGTGGCGTTCAGTTTGGCCCTTATGGCCTGCGGCGGCGCCAGCCAAAACAAAGACACAGATTCTATGAAAAATTCTCAGGAGACAACGGGTCAGGAGCTTACGCTGACTCAGGAATGGGACAAGGTTTTCCCAAAAAGCGACAAGGTGGACCACCGCAAGGTTACATTTAAGAACCGCTACGGCATTACGCTGGCAGCCGACCTCTACACCCCCAAGGATGCCACCGGCAAGTTGGCGGCACTGGCCGTGAGCGGCCCCTTTGGCGCCGTGAAGGAACAGAGCAGCGGCCTCTATGCCCAGCACATGGCCGAACGTGGCTTCCTCACAGTCGCTTTCGACCCCTCCTATACGGGTGAGAGCGCCGGCGAGCCCCGCCGCACGGCCAGCCCCGACATCAATACCGAGGACTTCCTGGCCGCCGTTGACTTCCTCACCACTCTCGACAATGTCGACCCCGAGCGCATCGGCATCATCGGCATCTGTGGGTTCGGCGGCATGGCCATCAATGCGGCCGCCATCGACCCCCGCATCAAGGCCACCGTGGCCAGCACCATGTACGACATGAGCCGCGTGGCCAAGGAAGGCTACTTCGGCTCGACCGACAGCCGCGAAGCCCGCATGGAGCAGCGCAAAGCCTTGGCCGAGGCACGTACCAAGATTGCCCGCACGGGCGACTATGGCCGCGTCGGCGGCGTGGTGGACCCGCTGCCCGAGGACGCCCCCTTCTTCGTCAAGGACTATCACGACTATTACAAGACCCAGCGCGGCTATCACCCCCGCAGCGGTAACTCCACCGACGGCTGGAACCTGATTGGCACCCAGTCATTCCTCAACCAGCCCCTGCTCTGCTTTGCCGACGAAATTGAGACTCCCGTGCTCCTTATCCACGGCGAGAAGGCCCACAGCCGCTACTTCAGCGAGGGGGCTTTCGAAAAAATGACCGGCACCAACCCCAAAGGCAAGAGCATGACCATTGGAAACAAGGAGATTATGATAATTCCCGGCGCCGTCCACACCGACCTCTACGACGATTTGAACGGCAAGATTCCCTACGACAAGCTGGAGGCTTTCTTCCGCGCCAACCTCAAGTAGTCCCCGCCGCCCCAATTGTCACCAATCAAAACAAACCCTTGGCACCTGGCCAGGGGTTTGTTTTGTGTAATAATGGAATGCCCGCACCGCGCCACAGAATGAAATAAGCCGACTCATAATGTTAAAACCAATCCAAAATGCAAATTAAGCATATTGAAACATGCTTAATTTGCAAATGGCACATAATATATTATTTGACAATTACTTATAACTGCAATTTAATTTTATAGACAAGAAAAACAGGGCAATTTCTAGCCAAAATAAATTGTTAAATACAAAATAAGCATGAAAAAAAATGCTTATTTTGCAAAAAGTCGTATCTTTGCAGGGTGAAATAATAAGGAAAAAGCACTATGTTTCTATCGGAATCAGCTGAAAAACTAGCAATAAAAAGACTCATATTAGACAATCCGTGGTGGAAAAATGCTTCCATCAGAGCTGACTACAAGGCAATGGAAGCCCGCTCGTACATGGATATTTTCTTTGGCCTGGTGAAGAACTTGCGAGTGCATCGCTCCATCATTCTGATGGGACCACGCCGTGTAGGCAAGACGGTCATGCTGTACCACACCATTCAGCGCCTAATAGATGCTGAAGGAATTGAGCCCAAGAATATCATTTACATTTCGGTAGACACGCCAATTTACAATGGCATCCTGTTAGAGGAGTTAATGAATGCGGCATTCGTATCGAGCGGGAAAGCCTACACTCCAGAGGAGCAGTACTATGTCTTTTTTGACGAGGTGCAGTACCTGAAACATTGGGAGGTGAGCATGAAAACCTTGGTCGACGCCTATCCCAATGTGCGTTTTGTTGCATCGGGTAGCGCTGCGGCAGCATTGAAAAAGAGCAGTATCGAGAGCGGTGCAGGACGATTTACCGATTTCAGCCTGCCTCCGCTGACATTTTATGAATACGTGCGCCTGCGCCATTGCGAAGAGCTCTTGCGCGAGAGCCAACTGACCTGGAATGGGAACATTGTGCACTCTTTCGAACCCAAAGATCCTGAGCGGCTGAACGAGGTTTTTTTAGACTACATAAACTATGGAGGCTACCCCGAGGTGGCGTTCAACAAAGAGTTGCAGAACGACCCTGGGCAGTACATCCGCCACGACATCATTGACAAAGTGTTGCTACGGGACCTGCCCAGCCTTTATGGCATCAGCGACGTGCAGGAGTTGAACTCTTTCTTTGCCATGATTGCCTTCCATTCTGGTGGGGAGTTCAGCTACGAAAGCCTTGCGCAGAACACGGGAGTGAAGAAAGAGACGTTGCGAAAGTATTTGGAATACTTCGAGGCCGCCTTTCTATTGAAAAAGATTAACCGCATGGACAATACGGCAAAACGATACCAGCGAGATCACTATTTCAAACTATATCTGACCAACCCATCGCTGCGTTGCGCCCTATTTCTGCCCATCACAATGCAGGACGACGAGATTGGCACCATGGCAGAGACGGCAGTTTTTGCCCAATGGATGCCACGACTGGATGCCAATATTGGGTATGCCAGCTGGCGCGAAGGGCGCAAGGCCATGGGTGAAGTGGACATAGTGGGCGTGAACCCGGCACGGCAACGTCCCGACTGGGCCGTGGAGCTGAAATGGACAGACCGTTTCTATGACAATCCGAACGAGTTGAAATCGCTGCGCAGTTTCATGGAAACCAATGGTCTGACACAAGCCTTAGTGACAACGCTGACCAAAAGGGGGCTGATAAGTCTGGGCTGGGGAAACCTACATTTTATGCCCACAGCCTGCTATGCCTACATTGTCGGCCGCAACACCCTCTTCCGTACTAAGGACGAAATGGGGCTTTAAGGAGAGGACTGCCATATTGTCAGCAATCGTGCCACCTCGGACGGGATGGCACGATTGTTGATAAATAGTGGCTGTCGGTCATTGGGCTGACAAGAAAAAATTAAATAATTGTTGAATAAAATAAAAATAGAATATTATGGGAAAAATCATTGGAATCGACTTAGGAACAACTAACAGTTGTGTAGCAGTCATGGAAGGTAACGAGCCTGTTGTTATTGCTAACAGCGAGGGCAACCGCACCACTCCTTCGGTGGTGGGCTTTATTGAGAATGGCGACCGCAAGGTGGGCGACCCCGCCAAGCGTCAGGCTATCACCAACCCCCACAACACCGTTTACAGCATCAAGCGTTTTATGGGCGAGAATTTCGACCAGGTGCAGAAAGAAATTGCCGCTGTCCCCTACAAGGTGGTTAAGGGCGACAACAACACCCCCCGCGTCGAAATTAACGGCCGCCTTTACACTCCGCAGGAAATCAGCGCCATCATCCTTCAGAAGATGAAGAAGACCGCTGAGGACTACTTGGGTTCTGAGGTCACCGAGGCCGTCATCACCGTCCCCGCTTACTTTAACGACTCGCAGCGCCAGGCCACGAAAGAGGCTGGCGAAATTGCAGGTCTGAAGGTACGCCGTATCGTCAACGAGCCCACGGCCGCTGCTCTGGCCTACGGTTTGGACAAGAAAAATAAGGACATGAACGTGGCCGTCTTCGACCTTGGCGGCGGTACATTCGATATTTCTATCTTGAACCTTGGCGACGGTGTCTTCGAGGTGAAGAGCACCAACGGTAACACCCACTTGGGCGGCGACGACTTCGACCGCAAGATTATCGACTGGCTGGCCGACGAGTTCCAGCGCGACAAGAATATGGACCTCCGCAAGGACCCCATGGCCATGCAACGTTTGAAAGAGGCCGCCGAGAAGGCAAAATGCGAGCTTTCCAGCAGCCAGCAGACCGAAATCAACCTGCCCTATATCACCGTGGCCGACGGCGTACCGCAGCACTTGGTGAAGACCCTCACCCGTGCCAAGTTTGAGCAGCTCTGCGACGACCTGATTCAGTCTACCCTCGAACCCTGCCGCAAGGCCATGCAAGATGCCGGCCTCAGCAACAGCGACATTGACGAGGTTATCCTCGTGGGTGGCTCCACCCGTATCCCCGCTATTCAGCAGGTGGTGGAGAAGTTCTTCGGCAAGGTGCCCAGCAAGGGTGTCAACCCCGATGAGGTTGTGGCTGTAGGCGCTGCCATCCAGGGCGGTGTGCTTACCGGCGAGGTGAAGGACGTGCTGCTGCTTGACGTCACTCCTCTGAGCCTTGGCATTGAGACCCTCGGCGGTGTCATGACCAAGCTGATTGATGCCAACACTACCATCCCCACCAAGAAGAGCCAGGTTTTCAGCACCGCTGCCGACAACCAGCCTGAAGTGGAAATCCACGTGCTACAGGGCGAGCGTCCTATGGCCAATCAGAACAAGACCATCGGCCGCTTCCACCTGGCAGGCATCCCGCCAGCACCCCGTGGAGTACCCCAGATTGAGGTTACCTTCGACATCGATGCCAACGGCATTCTCAATGTCAGCGCCCTCGACAAGGCTACCGGCAAGAGTCAGAACATCCGCATCGAGGCCTCTTCGGGTCTTTCGGAAGAAGAAATTAAGCGCATGAAGGCTGAGGCCGAGGCCAACGCCGACGCTGACAAGAAGGCCAAGGAAGAGATTGAGAAGATCAACAATGCCGACGGCATGATCTTCCAGAGCGAGAAGAACCTGAAGGAATATGGCGACAAGATTCCCGCCGACAAGAAGAGCGCCATCGAGGCCGCCCTCACCGAGCTGAAGGCCGCCCACAGCGCCCGCAACGTCCAGCAGATTGACCAAGCCATGGAGAAAATCAACGCCGCATGGCAGGCCGCCAGCGAGGACATGTACAAAGCCCAGCAGCAGGCCGGCGGTGCCAATCCCGGTGCCGGCTTCGACCCCAACAACATGGGCGGCAACCCCGGTGCCAACGCCGGCCAGCAAGGTGGCAACCCCAACGACAACGTCACCGACGTCGACTACGAAGAAGTCAAATAATTCCGTAGAATGATAAACAGAGAGTGTGTCTCAGAGAGGCACACTCTTTTTTATTGCCAAGGCAATATTATCAAGTATTCTGCGTTATACAATCAAAAGAAGAAAGGAATTGATTATGACAACTGCACAGCAAGTTACGATGAACACGGAGTTATGGCAGAGTATAGGAGCCATAGCAGACAACGATGCTCTAATGCGTCGTCTTACACGCTATGCCAAGAAACTTGCAAAAGAGAAAGACTCGACCCTCATGACTGAAGAGGAGTTTTTTGCCCGTGTTGATGAGGGGCGGGAACAGATACGGCGCGGAGAAGGAATTCGTTTCACAAATCGCGAAGACATGAACAACTGGCTTAATTCGCTTTGAAGATGTACGACATTATTTTCTCTCCTCGTGCAAAAGTGGATATTGCAAAGTTGAAACGCGATGAGCCGAACGCTTATAAAAAGGTGGTTAAGCTTGTAAATGAGCTGATGGACCATCCACGTACTGGCACAGGAAAGCCAGAGCAATTAACGGGCGACCGTGCAGGACAATGGAGCCGCCGTATTACGCAGAAGCACCGCCTCATTTATGAAATCTTCGACACCGAGGTGCATGTAGATGTCATTTCGGCCTATGGGCACTATGAGAATAAGTAATGCCCACAATGTATGAGAGTAGCAAGATGGTGATGCCAATGCCAATCCCAATGCCCGCTTCGACCCCAACAACATGGGCGGCAACCCCGGTGACAACGCAGGTTCCAACCAAAGCAACAACCCCAACAACTTGACTACGAGGAAGTGAAGTGAAAACTCACTATATTCAAAATGAGGTGTAATCGCATGGTTACACCTCTTTTTTATTAGAATGCGGAGAATAAGTTGTATATTTGCCGCATAATTTGCGGAGAATAACGGCCTTATTATCCGCACAAAAACAGGTGAATATGTATTTATGGGAACATAAGGACTGGCCGAAATTTCGGTGGGACGAGCAGAAAATCAGCGAAATGTTGGTGCAAGTAAGGCATCAGCAAGGGCGACTTTTGGGTATGGCAGACATGCTTGGCTTCGATGTAAAAAGTCCTGTGGTGTTGAATGCCATGACTTCTGATATCATCAAGTCGTCGGAGATAGAGGGCATCACCCTAAATGCCGGCGATGTACGTTCGTCGGTGGCTTGGCAGCTGGGCATCGAGCGTGTCGGTGTTCCTTCGTCCGACCGTTACATTGAGGGTGTAGTGGATGTGATGTTCGATGCAGTGCATCATTATGACGATCCTTTGACGCAGGAGCGGCTGTTCCGTTGGCATAGTGCATTGTTTCCAAATCCCAACCGGTTGGCCCATATCACGGTGGGCGACTGGCGGCAAGGGGAGATGCAGGTGGTATCGGGACAATTTGGCAAAGAGAAGGTGCATTATGAGGCTCCTGCTGGCAAGGACGTGCCTCAAATGATGTCGGAACTGCTGCAATGGATAAACACATCAGACATTGACCCCGTGCTAAAAGCTGCCGTGGCGCACCTATGGTTTGTCAGCATACACCCATTCAGCGATGGCAACGGACGCTTGGCACGTACCATCACCGATATGCTATTGGCAAAATCCGATGCCACACCCTATCGCTTCTACAGCATGTCCACGCAAATTGCGTTAGCCCGAAAAGAGTATTATGACATCTTGGAGCATACGCAGAAAGGAACGCTCAATATCACCGAGTGGCTAATGTGGTTTCTCGGCAGGATGGGTGTGGCTATCAACGTGGCTATGGAGACCATCGAGCGAACATTGAGTAAAGCTACGTTCTGGGAAAGTCATCGTCATGTGTCCATGAACGAGCGTCAGACCAAGATGGTCAACATGCTGTGGGATGGCTTCGAGGGTAAGCTGACCTCTTCCAAGTGGGCGAAGATAAACAAATGCTCCCCCGACACCGCCTTGCGCGACCTACAAGATCTTGTTGCAAAAGGCATTCTTGTCCGCACCGAATCAGGTGGCCGCAGCACCGGATACGACTTAAAGATATAATTGCGTGTATTTAATAACAATAAAGGGAATAGCAACTATGCAATTTCCTTCGCTTATCAAGTTCGTGGGTAAAAAAGAGTGTGCCTTATCAAAGCACATTCTTTTTGTTTATATGGCAATAATATCAAATGGTTTGAGTTATATAAAGAAAAAAGGAGGAAAATAATTTCAATTAAAATGATAGATTCGCCTTATTTCAATGAATCGATGGATGAAGACTGGGTTTTAGATGATGGTCATGAAATAGTGGATTTCCCAGAAGGAAATCAGTATATTGTCCCCATTTTTGAGGCACCTCATTTTAATATGCATAAGGGATGTGGCATTTTTGTTGGCAGTTATTTGATTACAGTTGGACATGTGACATTAGATAAAAATGACAGTCCTCTTCAGCAGGTATATGTATATTACAAAGATTCTTTCATACAACTGAATGATGAAAACATTATATACGATGGTCGAGGGAACCTTGATAAGGATGGGGTTCATGATGATTTGTTGATTTATCAAGTAAGTGGTGTGGATAGTCCATTTACTCTGAATGAGCAAAATATTAAGATTGGTCAGATTTTATACACAGAGCCATATGATTACATTGAAGAAAAAAATGATGTAAGACAATCTGGGAATGAATGTAAGATAATTTCATTGCAGGGAAAAGTACTAAACGGAGATGGTGTTTGGAGCAATTGTTTTTCTGTCAACAACCCATGTATTTTTCATTCTGGGAATAGTGGGAGCGCATTATTCTGCAGAAATGTTGTGTATGGGTTATTGATAGGAGGTGACGCTACAGGTGAAAATGGCAGATGGTATACCGTATTGGATTCAAGATATATCAAGTCAATAATTGATAATCATACTAGTTAATCCAATACACAAGGCGTCTTCTATTGTAGTTTTATTCCATACAATTTCCAATTACTTGTCCCCGGCTCGACCAAGTCAATTTGAGAGGTTGTTTGTGAGATTGGTGGAAAGTAAAGTGTAAATGTTACGTCTTTGTAATTATAATATGTCACTTGTGGTGATATGTTTATACCTTCTGCCCGTACAAGTTTTAATTGGTTCCCATTTACTGAAATATAAGTATCCGAAGCGATACTACACCACGCATAATTTGTGAACTTTGAACGTATTTCAATGGCCGTGTAAGAATTAGTCAATGTAACACGTGTAACGGTCAGGTCCTTTGCAACACTTGTAGAAACAGATGGATAGTTAATGGTTCTTCCACTACTTGATGAAGTATTTCCAGAAGTATAACTTGTAGAATTATTGCCTTGGCTTGAACATTTAATAAGATAAACAAACTTTTTCAGTTTTTTGACCTGACCACTTAACGGTAAGGAAGTAACTGTATTGTTTGTAGGGAAAATGTTTGAAAGAGACGAAGATTCTGCAAGATTCTTGAGGTATGATGTCTTAATGGCATAACCTACATTTTCTGTTCCTTTATGATGCGCACATACAATTCCGACTATATTCCCCTTGTTATTAAACATTGGTCCACCACTATTTCCTGGTTGTATGGGCGCCGACATCTGATATAGAGAAGGGTCTCCTTGAAATCCTGTACGTGAACTGACGATTCCATTGGTGAGTTTTATTTCATATCCCATCGTTTGTGTTAGAGGATAGCCCAATACGAAAACGTCATCACCAACCTCTGCCTGCTGCATATTTATTGCATAAGGTATGGAACCAAATCCTTTAAACCTACTATCATTTATCTTGATTATCGCCAAATCAACTACTTTATCTGTGGCCACAACCGAGGCTGTGTATTCAATAGTAAAATCTCCATTTATCCCGCTTATAATTATTGATTTAGCATCTTCGACAACGTGATAATTTGTTACTACATATCCTTTGTACAATGCGAATCCCGTTCCTGACCATTCTTGAGGTTTCGACTCTGATTCTCGTTGGGCTGCCTCATGGTTTCTTTTTTCTTCTGCAATACGATTGTTATAGCTTACAATATTGTCGTTAATGTCATCACTAACCCATTGAAGGTCTTCTATTAAATCAGCTCTAGGTCCACTTTTTCTGATATTTGTGGCAATCTCACCTAATAATTCGTAATCCTCATTCAATTGTTTTCTTAACGTTTTATCAATATCCTGACCAAGCACATTGGTAATATATTGTTTCATTCCATTGATGGCGCTCAGTGCGTTGTTTTTTGCTTCAGCTTCTCTTTGGGCTCTCTGAGTTTTTGCTTCCATCACTAATCCATAGAATAGTGCCAACTCACTAGTGGAATAGGGATTGAATTTGGCTCCGGATGTGATGTATTGAGGTAATGCCGTGATTGAGCAAAGTAATAAAGCAATTCCGAGTATTGTTTTTTTCATTTCCAATTCTTTATTATTGAGTTTATTATTTTACTTATTTGGCCTTTTCCTTGTTCTCAACGAGACACTAAAAAAGGCGTAAATTCTTTCATTTGGTTGCCGCTTATTTATCAGATAGGTGGTCTGGAATACCTCAGGTCAAATAAGGGTTGAAAGTAATTCACGCCAAAGCATGAACTTTCGAATTCCTTATTCTCGACCTTTGATAAAAGTTTTCCAGACCGTTTATCTGATGAGAACAAGAGCTTCAAGCTCAATATATTTTACTTATTCTATATGTCAGTTTTTATGTCATAATTCACTGTTTTTATCTATGTTTGGATTTTTTTTAATCTTTGGTTCGTTGTATGGTATTTTGACAACGTGAAAAATACAATTGTTCTATTTGACGAAGTTCAAAGAATCAATAATATCCAACTTGGATTTCTGAAAGTCTTTGGTGTTGCGAGTAATGATACCTGTTATTCTGTTGTCGGCGACAGCCGTGAAGTTCTGTACAGCGTCTTCAAAGTCAATCCAGCCGGAACAGAGTGCAGTATTGATGATACCAGCATCCACCGGCAACACATGCAGTACCTCCTGCAGTTGAAGCAAGGCAGAGATACGTTCCTCATGTGATAACATTTTGCGCAAAGCGTAGTAGATATTAGTGAAAGACAACGCACATAGGTACAACGCGTATTCACCGCGTTCTGCACCGTCAATTACGGCACATGCGGCATCGGCTCCATCGCGATTGAGCAACATGTCTATGACGACATTTGTGTCAACAAGATAATGCTTCATACTTCGATGCGATTAGCCAGCTCCTGCTTATAATCGAAATCTCGGGGTGCCTGGGCGATACCACGAAGCCTTGAAGAAAGGCTAACTTGCGCTTTCGACTGGTGGGACAGGGTCTCGGCTAGTTGCAATAGAAGGATGTCCACCTGCGACTGCATCCATGCCTCAACAGCCTTATCGTCAGGCAGCACAGGTTTTACCCTCTCCAGTATGGTGTCGTCAACAGAAATACTATACGTGCACATGATGTGTATGTTTTTTCAATTTGCAAAAGTACAAACTTTTTTTGAATCTGCAAAATAATAATTTCTATTGGACCCGAAGTTCATTCCCACATAGGACAATATTTCGCGTAGGTCATTTCGCGACTGTTCGCTCCATTCAATCTGCGTAGGTCGCCAGCATTTGTTCCATTTCCTGCATCACCGTTTCGTGGGCGATGAGCTTTGCCCGACCGACTTTGATTTCGTGTCCGCGTTGCAGAGTCAAGGCCTTGACTTCCTCGGATGTCAGGATTCGTGGTTCGCTGGTTTCGCTCTGTGCAAGACGGATACGGAATGCATCGTGCACCTCACGTGGCTGCTGACAATAGAGCGTCCAGAGTGCATCCACGGCTGACATTTCTGAATGGTATACTGCTGTTTGCAAAGTTGCACTTCTACATTTGTTCAATTTGCAAAAATACAAATAAAAAATGAATTGACCGAATATTTTTTGCAGGCTTTCCTTCAATTTATATTTCGCCGCTTCAATCAGCAGCAACAGACGGATGAAATAATCCCAAACTCATGCAAAGATAAGCGTGGATAGTTGAGTCTAGAAAAAGAGAGGGCCCCTCAGGTAGTCCAGAGGGTCCCTCTACGATTAATGCCATTTGTACCAATGTTTTAGGGGTAAAATGGCTCGAAGCCTAGTAGACTATCTTGAGGCTGCGGAATAGGTCGCGGCCGGTGAAAGTGACCAGGTAGACACCATGAGGCTGGTTTGAAAGGCTGATAGAAGTGTCGCCATTGACGGACTGCGTCTTCAGCAGGCGGCCGTCGATGGAATAGAGATTGAGGGTTCCGTTGACAGGATGTTCCGTGAAGGTGAGGTTGACCTGATTGGACGCATGGTGGAGTACTGCATCGTTTTCGGCAGAGAGAGGGGTAATGGCGGAATAGCCACGCAAGAAGGCATATTCGGCACGTGCACTGTCGAGAAGGGTCTGGAACTGGGGCTCACGCTGCAGTCTTACAAGGGTGTAGGCAGCCAAGATACGGGCAGCCTGCACATCGCTTGCCCAATGGTACCCAGCGATGACACGGCTACGTCCATACTCAAAACCACGCTGAAGAACGGAGTTCATGCTGTCCTGCGTCAGTTCGACCATGGCCAAAGCCAAGCCCCAGCCGAAGGTGGAATGGGACGAGGGATAAGACGAAGTGAGCGCATGCGACTCTTCTTCCTCAGGAATGAGAGTAGACTCGTCTAACTGCACATAGGGGCGGCGGCGGAACCCACCATCCTTAAGTCGACCAGACTCTGTTTTGAGGGCCTGGCGGACATATTTGAGATAGGAGGTGATGTGGGGTGCATTGTTGGTGTCAAGCTGCATATTGAGACAAAGGGAGTATTGGGCAAGGAAATGATGCACCTTGCTGGCCGCATCGGTAGCAGCCTGACGTCCACGGGGGGTGTCGCGCTCGCCTTTGGCCAGCCAGTGGGCGGCCACATCGCCTTGATAGCGATAGCAAGCGGTATCAATAGGTTTGGGCAGGATGCGAAGGCTGTTGGGGAAGCCCACATTCTGAGGGGTTGAACCATGCCAGAGAAGATATTCGGCACGGGCAGCGGCCAAGTCGGCACGGTACTCAGCACTGGCCTGCAGACGAGCCACACATGCCGATGCAGCCAAACGGGCTGCGTCGACATCGCTCTGCCAGTGGGCACCCACTATCACTCGGCTCTCGCCATACTCCCAGCCACGGCGCAGAATGGTGTCCTGTTGTTCCGGAGCCATTTGGGCCATGATGAGGGCGGTGGTCCAACCTAACGAGGTATGGCCAGAGGGATAAGACCCATTGCCACGCAGATGCTCCTCGTCGTCAAATGCGCCAGCCACATGCTCGTTCATCCGTGCGAAAGGGCGAACACGCATATATTTACGTTTGGCCTTCCGCACTGCCTGCGCAGCCGTCCTCTCACCTCGCGAGATAAGACGATAGATGGCAGGAGTGGTTTCGTGGCTGATATAGAAACCGAGAGCTTCGCTGTAGATGCCACACATTCGGTCGACGCTGTAAAGCGACTCCCAGCTGGCCTGCTGGCCGCGGGCAGTGCTGCGCATCGACTTGCCCCACAGCCACTGCTGAAAGTCGTCGATAAACAGCTGGCTGTTGGTGTCGGGCGGAGCAGGTAAATAGACACCTGCGTCTGGCAAATCGTTAATGTTGAAATAAGGGATGGTGTCAAGGTTTTGGCTTGTGGCCTGGAAACCGAAGATGAAAATGAATAATGCTGATAATAATTTCTTCATAAATGAGTGATTTATTGATATTTTTAAAAATAATGATAGCACACAGACGGTTGCAAAGATAGCAAAAAAAAACTATCTTATTGCACTTCTGGACAAAATAACTTACTCATATTTCTTTCAGCATAAAAGCAAATCTGTGGATGAACCAACTGTTTTTTCATAAAAGTTTTGATAACTTTTGTGTACTAAATTGAAAATATGTTCAGTATGAAAAGAAAACAATTGGTTCTCCTGCTTATGCTCTGCCTGATTGGGGGTGGCGTATGGGCCCAGAACGACAGGCAGCCGGTCCGCAGAAATGTGGTGGTACGACAGTGGAAAGTGAAAAGCGGCAAGCAAACCCGACAACTTGACCACCAATCAACCTTCGACTCCCTGGGGCGCAAGGTGGAAGAAATAGAATATGCCTCATACGGCCAAAAAGAACGCATCGTGACCGAATATGAGGGCAACACCAAGCGCATCAGTCGAGAGGTGGTGTACGATGACAAGGACAAAGTGAGGCGCATACGCAAGTATGAGTATAACGCCAACGGCACCAAGAAGAAACAGTACAACTACAAGCCTGACGGAAAACTGTCTTCGACCAAGGAGTACGAATACAGCTACAAATAGCGGGTCATGGAAGAGCACGTGCGCCAAATGGAGACCATCACCCTCGACCAAATGGGGGTGGTGAAGTTGATGAACCGAGTTGATCAGAAATACATGACCAACAAGGCTGTGCTACCACTGCTCCTATCGAAAATCGCACCCGACTATTTCGTGCAACGCATCGACGGGGTGGCTGTGGCCGACTACCGCACCCTCTACTTCGACACTGAGGAACTGGCCATGTACACCTGCCACCACAACCGCAAACGCTGCCGCCAGAAACTGCGCATACGTACCTATCGCAGCACTCAGACCACCTTCTTCGAGCTGAAGAACAAAGACAACAAAGGCAAAACCCGTAAGACCCGCATACCGCTGGACGTGTCAGCTTTTGACTCGGCCCTGCGGCAACCACAAGTAGCCCAATTCGTCATAGACAACACCTCCTACCCCATCGGCTCGCTCCACGAGCAGGTGGAGAACTTCTTCAGCCGGCTGACACTGGTAGACCGTGGCATGACCGAGCGCGTCACCATCGACTTCGACATCCGTTTTCACAACCGCCACACAGGAATTGACAAGGACATATCCGACTTGGTCATCATCGAAGTGAAACATGAAGTGGGTGCCCCAAAGTCGGCCATAGAAGAAGCACTGCTTGGGCTGCGTGTCCACCCTCGAAGGGTGAGCAAATACTGCATCGGCACCGTCCTTACCAACCCTGAGGCCAAGTACAACCGATTCAAACCCAAAATTCGATACATCAACAAATTAATAGAACTATATAATTAAAACATCTTACCCATGAACCTTTTACAAGCAGACTTCGATGCCGACATAGCCAATGAATTTGGCAGCCAAATCAGCAATATGGACTTCCTAGGCATTCCCCTCTTCGACGGACCCAACCTCTGGAACCTGCTCATCCGTTTTGCATTCAACCTGCTGATATGCTGGGTGCTGGTGCAGTTCTTCTACTATCGCAAAAGCCACCGGCGCGACTACTACTTCACCTACATCATGTTCAGCGTAACCATCTTTCTGCTGCTCTTCCTATTGCAAAATCTGACCATCGAGATTGGGTTTGCCCTAGGCCTATTCGCCATCTTTGGCATGATACGCTACCGCACCAACACCCTGCCGGTGCGCGAAATGACCTACCTATTCGTCATCATCGGCGTGAGCATCATCAACGGATTTGGCATGAGTGCCAGCTATGTGGCATTGCTGGTGACCAATGTGCTGGTAATTCTGGTAACCTGGATTCTGGAAAGCACCCACCTCACCCGCACCGAGGCCCACAAAATCATCCTCTACGACAAAATCGCCCTCATCAAACCTGAATGCCGACAGGAGCTGCTGGCCGACGTAAAGGCCCGCACAGGTCTGGACATCACCAACATACAGGTAGGCAGCATCGACTTTCTGAAAGACACGGCCTACCTGAAAGTCACCTACATTCCTACGGACAAAATGCCCAATGACATCGACATGGTGACCAAGTTCAAACAAAACTGACCCCCATTTTTGGTCGCCTCATTAATAAGGTGAGCCAACACAGAACTGACTCCATCCCCCTAAATTCCAGTTACAAGTGCAACACTAAGTAGAAAAAAAGAGTACCAAAATTT
>CAMUZR010000005.1 GCA_947165255.1 uncultured Bacteroidales bacterium | reverse complement strand
GACCTTTTTCCAAACCTGCAAATTTTTTTTTCGCATTTTTCCACATAGGACGGCCAAAGGAAATGTCGGACAGCGGGTTGCGTCAAAAAAAAATTTTCAATACGGACGGATTAAGACAGAAAAACACCCCAAAAAAAACAAAAAAACACACCGATTTTTCACAAAATTCGGGGTCCGTACGACTACAAAAACACAGCTAATAGTGTATTTACATGTATTTCAATATATTAAACGAAAATTATTTAATCATAAAAATCCAAAGAAAGATTTATTTAGTTAGCTTACAACTATTTATACAGACACACAAAAATAACCCAAAAATAGATAATTCGAGAATAATGAAAGGCATTTCGGCCTTATCAAAAAATAATTCGTACTTTTGCAAAATAAAAGAGACACCTTATATGAAAAAGAACTTTCGAATTTTGCCACTTTTGGCATTTCTGGCGATTGCGATACCGACCAAAGGACAATATGACCGCGCCGTAGTAGCACTTACTCGATTAGATTATGTATATTATAATATAGATAACCCCATGTCAGTTTCAGTACCCGGGCTGATGCCGAAGGACCTAGTGGTATACATTGGCGAAGACAAAGCGTTCATCCACCGCGACCCCGACGGGAGCAACGTCAACGACTTCATAGTACGCCCCAAGGATTCCATCGGGACAATAGACGTGCACGTGGACGAACGGCTGGAGGGGCGACTAACCAAAACCCGCGGTATCGTCCGCCTAAGAGTAATCACACTCCCCAACCCTACCCTATTCCTTGGATATGTACGTGAGGGGGACACCGTTTCGTTGGATGACTTGCTGAACAAGGGCTACATACAGGTCAAGGCTGAGATGGAAGGATTCAATTTTCCACTGGAGGCTCCTGAAGTGCTCGGATATGAATTCAACCGATCGGAATCGTTCCAACTTCCCGTAGTGGTAGAGGGAAGCAAACTAACGCAGGAGGTGCGTAATATGCTGTCCAAGGCCCGTCGCGACGAAACCATCTATCTTGAGCACGTTAGGGTACGGCTCCCCGACCAAAGGATAGTCACACTGAAAGCAGAATTCCCTTTGAAATAAAAACCAGCCCGACGCTTTCGGCTTTCTATACGACTCCTGCGCACTTTGCATTGAGGATGCGACCGTCAGCACCGCACTTTCGTTCCCAACGCCATCCTCCATCTGTCCTTATCCGTCTGCGGTTATTACATGATTTGTCTACATTCCTTCTATATTATATAGAACAGATATAGATGAATTGTAGAGCATCTATAGAGCATCTAGTGGAGGAAGAGCGCAGGAAGAGCGTTTTTGGCAGGGCAAAAAAAATGCTTGCCGAGGGAAGCCCTTGTAAGCATTTTTTGAGGATATGAAAAATACGAAATAGCGTATATTACATGACTACTACCTTTTGCGCCCGACAGCCTTCGACCTGGACGAGATAGACGCCTGCGGCGGGAACCGGAATGGTCACAGTGTTGCCCGATTGCGATATGACGGCAATGCGGCGACCATAGAGGTCGAAGAGCGCCACGGAGCGATCGGCAACACCGTCGACACGGATGGTGCGGCCGCTGGTCGAAATGAGACATTGAAGGGCGGCTGGGTCGCCGATGCCGAGGGTATGGTGGAAAAGGGCATGGAATGAAGTGTCTCCGGTGACAACTATGGTGCGGGGATTGTCGGTGATGCTATCGCTCCAGCCGAGGAACTCGACTTCGGGGAAGGGGACGGCGGTAAGGGTGACCTGCTGGCCGTAGGGGTATTCACCGGCACCATATAGTGCGCCCAAACTAGGATAGTTGGCCGAAAGGACGACAGAGAATGTTTGTGGGGCAAAGATGGCCGTGTATTGTGCGTCGGAGATGACCTGCACGACACGGGGGTTGGCCTTGATGCCGTCGGACCATTGGACGAAGCGCGCCCTTTCGGCTGGCAGAGCGGTGAGAAGGGCTTGGTCGCCATAGTAGTAATAGCCTTGGCCGGTGGTGGTTCCCAGGGTGTCGTTACTGCTTTGGACGGTGACGAAAAATTGTGTATCGGGCTGGAATATGGCCGTAAAGCTGCTGTCGTGCAATACGGTGATGAGTCGTGGATTGGAAGTTTCGCCATCGCTCCAGGACACAAAATGACAGTGGCTGTTGGGGACGGCGTCGATAAAGACTTGGCTAAGATAGTTGAAGATGCCCGAACCCCTTACGGCGCCCAAGGTGGAATCGTTTGGCCGGCAAGAGATTTCGCAGGCATTGGACTTGAAATTGGCTGTCAAGATGGTATCGCTGGTTACCGTAACAGTGCGGGGATTGTCGAGCACTCCGTCGCTCCACCCTACGAAACGGCTGTTGCCCACGGGAGTTGCCGAGAGGATGACGGAAGAGAGATAGTTATAGCGGCCTGAGCCAGAGGTGACACCCAGAGAGGTATCGTTAGAGGGGGCCTGTAGGGTGTAGACATTATAGCCGAAAATGGCAGTGAAAGCGGTGTCGGAATTAACGACGACACGGCGAGGGTTGAGTGTGCTGCCGTCGTTCCAAGAAGTGAAATGGTAGCCATAATTGGGTTGGGCAGAGATGTAGGTGGCAGTTCCGTAAGGCCAGGTGCCCGACCCCAATGCAATTCCTTGGATAGAATCATTTGTGTAGACCACTACCTGATGGGTGTCGAGCGCAAACTGGGCGACAAAGGCGGTGTCGCTGGTGAGGGTGACGACCCGTGGATTGGCGGTGACGCTGTCGGACCATTGGACAAAGTGATAATGGGGCATGGGGACGGCAGTGAGGGTCACCTGGGAAAGATAGGGGTAGAAGCCACTGCCGAGAACGTTGCCCGCGGCATAGTTGGTGCTGGAGGCGGAGAGAGAGAAATGGACAGAGTCGAACTGGGCTACAAGAGAAAGATCGCTGGTGACAGTGAGTGTGCGGGGGTTGTCGGTATTGCCGTCGCTCCATTGGACGAAGTAGAAGCCGTAGAAGGGGGTGGCGGAAATGACCGTTTGTGTATTATACATGAAGTTGCCCCCACCTGAGACGGTTCCTAATGCTGGGTTGTTAGCAGAAACCGATACGCCGTAGCTGTTGACGGCGAACTGGGCCACATAGGACGCATTTTGGGTGACCGTGATGAGACGGGGATTATCGGTATTGCCGTCGCTCCACTGGACAAAATGGTAGCCATAGGAGGGTGAGGCTGAGATGTATGCGACTGCACCGTGGGCGAAATTGCCGCTGCCAGAGGTGGTGCCCATAGCGGCGTTGGCACTGGTGACTGAGACGGTATAGTTGTTGATGGCAAATAGGGCGGCATAGGAGGCATTGCCAAGGACGGCCACCTGGCGAGGGTTGGCAGTGTCGCCGTCGCTCCACTGCACAAAGTGATAGCCATAGGTGGGGATGGCCGAGATGGAGGCAAGGCTGTTGTAGCTGTAGGTGCCGCCACCAAATACGGAGCCCATAGTGGTGTCGGCAGAGGTGACGGAGAGGGTGTAGCTATTGGCTACAAATTGGGCCACAAAAGATGAATCGGAAGTGACGACTAGCGAGCGGGGATTATCGG
The DNA here is from genome assembly GCA_947165255.1 of uncultured Bacteroidales bacterium. Lineage (GTDB taxonomy): Bacteria > Bacteroidota > Bacteroidia > Bacteroidales > P3 > Colimorpha. The sequence goes on along the minus strand of CAMUZR010000005.1, from coordinate 155,602 downwards.
TAGAGCCATCGACCCATTGGGTGAAATGGTAGCCGTAGTTGGCTGTGGCAGTGAGGGTGGCAGAAGAAAGATAATTATAGTTTCCTCCGCCTAGGACGCTGCCCATGGTGGGGTTGCTGCTGGAGGCAGAGACATTGTAGATATTGACTGCGAAATTGGCTATGAATGTTGAATCCTGCGAGACTAGGATAGTGCGCGGATTACTGGTGACACCGTCGTTCCAAGAGGTAAAATGGTAGCCGTAGAATGGAATGGCGGTGATGACGGCTTGATTCTGATAGTAGTATGTGCCGCCACCGCTAACTGAACCCATGGTGGGGTTGTTGTTTGAGACGGCAATGGTGGAAGTATTGGAGAGGAAAATGGCGGTAAAGGTGGTGTCCTGTGTGGGGAAAAGCAGCCGTGGGTTGGAGGTGTTGCCGTCGTTCCAGTACTGGAAGTGGAAGCCGGGGTTGGCATAGGCGGTCAGAAAGACCGAATCGTTGTAACTATAGAGTCCCGAACCTGTGACAGAGCCAGCAATGGTGTCGTTGGTAAGCACGGTGACGTAGGAGTAGTCGGATACGAAGAAGGCGACAAAACCGGTGTCGGAAGAGAGGGTGAGCTGACGAGGGTTGGCGGTGTTGCCGTCGTTCCATCGGATGAAATGATAACCCGGAAAGGCCGAAGCCTGGATGCGGGCCACAAAGTTGGAGCAGGTGGGCTGCTGGAGTACGACGACGGTGCCCATAAGGGTATCGTTTACACTGAGACTCAAATCATACGGGGTGGCCTCAGAAAGATTATTGAAATCGTCCCAGACATTGGCCACTTGGTAACTAAGCAGCGAGCCACAGGGCACAGAGACCGGAGTGGACAAGGTGGCAGAAGAGAAAGTGGCAGCAAAAATGGTGGGAGGTGTGGCGGCTTTGATGGAGATTAGCGAGATGGGGGCAGTATTGGCAAAGGCGTAATTGCCGATGTAACTGATGGCTTGTGGGAGAGAGAGCTGTCCACCCACTAGTGAACACCCATAGAAAACGCTGTCGCCCAAGGTGGTGAGGCTGCTGGGGAAGACAGGGTTGGTCAGTCGGACACATCCGCTAAAGGCGTTTGCCCCAACGGAGGCCACAGAGGAGCCCAAGGTAAGGTCGGTAAGGCGGATGCAGCCACGGAAGGCACTGGAGCCTATGGATGGAATTTGGTTACCCAAAACGACTTGATAGAGGCGCTGGCAGTTATAGAAGGCATAGGGGGGGATGGGGGCAGAGGAATTCTGAGAGTTGAGTGCAGTGAGATTGGTGCAGCCATAGAAGGCTCCCTGGCCAACGGCAGTTAAGGCCGAGGGGAAGGAGAGTGTACCGCTGAGGGCAGTGCAACCCCGGAAAGCATTCTCGCCAATGGTAGAGAGGGCAAGCGGAAGGGATAGGGTGCCCGACAGGCTGGAACATCCTTGGAAAGCTGAAGCCCCGATGGAAGAGAGGGTGTTGGGTAGTTGCAAATTGGTTAATCGGGTGCAGGAAAAGAAACAAGAATCGCCCAATGTGTAGACAGACGGTGAAATTTGCACAATGTGTAGGCTGTCGTGAAGACTGAATGCGGAAGCTGGAATGTGCGAGACATCGTTTCCCACTACCAGGTGGGTAAGAGCAGAGAAAACACTGAAAGCATCGCTGGGGAAAGTGGCATCGCCAAAAAGACCAGAGTTGTAAGTCAGATGGCGCACATTGTTGCATCCGGAAAAGGCACTGGTGCTGACCGAGGAAAGATTCTTGCCAAGATAGACAGACTCAAGAGAGTCGGCACCCGAGAAGGTATATTGCTGGAGAGTCTGAACGCTGTCGCCTACCTCTAGATGGACAAGGCTGCCCACGGGCAATGCCGAATAGTACTGGCCCAGAGCAGAATAGTAAGCAATGGCATTCTTAGCATTATAATGGAGATAGCGCACATTGGAGGTGCCGGCGAAGGTGTTTTGCAGAATATAAGTAACAGAAGAGCCGATGTAGAGGGAGTCGAGACTGGTACAATTGCAGAAAGCCCAGTTGCCGATGAGAGTAACCGAATTGGGGATGCTGAGCGAGGTGACGGAACTGCATCCTTCGAAGGCGACATTGCCGATGGTGGATATGGAGGAGCCTAAGTAGATGGATTGCAGACCACTGCACCCTTGAAAAGAACCTACGCCAACCATGGTGACGGAATTAGGAATGGCGAGGGAGGACAAGGCCGTGCAGCCCATGAAAGCGTTGTTGCCAATGGAGGTGACAGAGGTAGGAATGGTCACTGACGACAAACCAGAACAGGAATTGAAGGCATTGTCGCCAATGGAAACGACCTGATAGATACTGCCACTATTGGATACAGCGGAGGGTATGATGAGGTTACCGGTAGGTCTTTGATGGCCACTATAATAGGAGTCGGAGGAGAAATGGGGATAGGTGACGGCGACAGTGCTGTCGGACAGTATGTTGAAATAAAGGGTCTGACCCGAACTGGCAGTTGAGGAGAAATTATAAGCTTGAGAAGTGAATACGAAAGACATTGAAAGCAAGAAGAGAATCAATGTCTTGAGCAGCGGTTTATTTTTGAACATTTTATATTTCATTCTTGTGGGAAAACTGTACTAGAAAGTCACTCTGTCGCAAAGGAATATTGTGCTCCATAGACGGTGCCGACCCCATTGGTGGCATAGGCACGGTAATAATATGTGGTGGCAGGCAGAAGGTTGGTCATCTGACTGACATAGTTGCCGAGGCCGACGCCATCGGTAGTGTGGGGAGCCGAGGTGGTGGGGAGAGGTGTGGTGCTATAGCAGATGCCACGACGGACCACTGGGAACCCGCTATCGGAAACCACCGTACCACCGGCAGTGGCAGAGGTGGATGTGATATTACTGACTTGGGAGGTGGTCACCGAAGGCAGCCCATCGGGGGTGGTGAATGATTGGTTGGCGCCATAGGCAATGCCAGCCTCATTCTGAGCATAGGCCCGCACATAGTAGGTTCGACCCGGATGGAGACCGGTTAAAGTGCTTACGAAGTAACCCGTGTCAGACCCATCGGAGGTATGGAGGTTGTCGATGGTAGGGTCGATGGACATGCCCCAGCAGAGTCCACGGGATGAAACAGGAAATCCTCCATCGCTGAACACATGGCCACTCGCCGAAGCTGAGGATGGAGTGATGTTGGATATATCGTTTGTGACCACTTCTGGTAATCCATCGAGGGAAGCAAAGACGACTTGGTTACCATAGCCGACGCCTTTGCCGTTGATAGCATAAGCCCTAACGTAATAAGTGGTATGAGGTGTGAGGGTAAGATTGGCGCTGAAAGAATCTCCTGTGCCACTAGCCCGCACTACATTGTTGTTAATAGTGGGGTACTGCATATTGCCATACACAAAGCCACGCTCGGTGATTTCGGAGTAGCCAAATTGTTCGATCCGCCCAGAACAACGTGCGGAGGTGGTGGTGATATTGTCGGGAAGGGCGGTATGAACCTTCGGTATGGAAGCGCCGATAAAGTAAATCTTGCCTAAGTTGAATGTTTCTTCACCGAGTTCAAGGTCGTTGACTTTGATTTCGACACTCTGAAACAGAGAATCGGCATCGATAAAAATATAATAATCGGAAGTGAGTTTTGATTCGTGAATAGGGATTTCGAAGGTGCCGTCGGAGTTGGAGTAGACAGTTTGATCGACATTGAGCCGATCGGTAGCTATAATGCGAATGTTAGCAAGGGGTTTATCCGTAAGGCTGTCGAGGATGACACCGTAGCAGCGAGTGGTTTCATAGATTCCTCTTTGAGTTAGATCTTTAATACAGGAGCTGAAAAGAAATGAACCGAAAAAAATGGATAATACAAAATACTTTTTCATAAAAGAATGGGATCTACACGAGCAACAGGGTTAGAATCTTAAAGATAGACCCAACGTTGGGGCTGTGGTATATGGGGTACTCATAAGGGAGGGGGTGAATACCAGATTGACTGTGGTTTTGGGGTCGAGGGTGAATGCCCTGACCAAATTGATGACATAAAGCGCTCCGGCTGCACCCCAGAGGAAGGACTGGGTGTTGCGAAGAGTGTTGTAACGACTGACTGCATTGATGTGGGCAGGGTCGCCATAGCGGGTGGTATTGATGATGTTATACTGATTCTGAGCCCCAAAATAACAACCGATAGCACCTCCTACTAATAGAATTTCGCTGCTGAGGGTGAGAATGCCTTCGCCAGTATATCCTTTGGTCATTTGCCCTATACCTGGAACAACCGAACGGAAGAGGCATGCCCAGTCGTAATTACGGTCGATATTCTTTCCTCTGTCCCATACTGGAGCCACGTCTTTTCTGGCACTGACCTGACACAACACATAGACCCAAAAGCTGCCATTTTTATCCTTTGAGGTGTAGTGGTCTACGAGATTGATCGGCACTTCATATTTGGTGCATATATCTTCGTATTTTACGCCTTTCTGCAACTGACTGAATGCATCTTCGGAGTCGAAAGGTTTACCGATACGGCTGGCTGTACTCTCGAAAACATGCACTAAAGCCATATTAAGGGCTTCGGAAGGTGTTTTGCCTTGGCCAGTTTCTTTGACATAGATATAGGTGCTATTTCCCGGCAAGGGGAGTTCGGTCATCCAAGATGGCTTGGGTCTGGCATTGACACTCATACATGAGAGGACAAACAGAACCAAAAAGAAAAGATATCGCTTTTTCACTGTACTATAATGATAATTACCTGATTATTCAATCTTTAGCCAAATTTCCATCGGAGAGAAGGTGGTAGTGCCGTCCACAGGTGCACTGGAGCGAGTCGTCAAGACGTTTGCCACATTCACAGACCCATCCTATGCGACGAGCAGGGACGCCTGCCATAAGCGCATAGTCGGGCACATCTTTGGTTACTACCGCACCAGCGGCAATAAGCGCCGAACGTCCAACCGTATGGCCACAGACTACTGTGCTATTGGCACCTAGGGAAGCTCCTTCTTTGATGAGGGTCTTGGAGTAGACGCCATGACATGGGAAGTGGGCACGAGGGGTCGTTACATTGGTGAATACACAACTCGGCCCACAAAAGACGTTGTCTTCTATCTCAACACCCTCATAGACAGATACGTTATTCTGAATTCGTACACCGTTGCCAATTATTACGTTGTTTCCGACATTGACATTTTGTCCAAAAGAACAACGACTGCCAATACGTGCACCACGCTGAATATGGCAAAAGTGCCATATCTTGGTGTCTTGTCCTATGACGACATCGTCATCGACATAACTGCTTTCATGAATAAAAGGAGCTGACATAATATGTATTATTATTGTAACAAACCTTTTAAACAAACTGACAAACTGTCCACCCAATACGGTATAGGCAGATGAAAGGTCTGTTTGAACTTGGTCTTATCTAAAACGGAGTAGCTGGGACGAATCACAGGGGTTGGGTATTCGTTGCTATGACAAGGTTGGATATCACATTCTTTATGACCTGCCTGACGGGCAATTTCTTTAGTGAAATCATACCAACTGCATACGCCTTCGTTGGTAAAATGATAAATACCCTCGTTCCCTGTATCTAATCGTTTTTCAAGTATTATCTGTATGACACTTGCCAAATCGCCAGCATAAGTGGGGGTTCCGACCTGATCGAAGACGACTGAAAGCTGTGGTTTGTTGGCAGTAAGGTTAAGCATGGTTTTGCAAAAATTCTTACCATACTCGCTGTAAAGCCATGCAGTGCGAAGAATGATGTGGCGGCAGCCAGAGCTAAGTACTGCCTTTTCCCCTGCTAATTTAGTCCGACCATAAGCCCCAGTAGGGTTGGTGATTGCATCTTCTGAAATTGGGACATTGTAGAAAGTACCTCCAAATACATAATCGGTTGAAACATGGATTAAAAGTCCTCCAACTGAAGCCATTGTGTCAGCCATATACCCAACTGCAACATGATTAATACGGTCAGCCGATTCTTCGTCCGATTCGGCTTTATCAACATTAGTATATGCTGCAGAGTTCACTATAGCCTGGATAGAATTATCTTTCACAAAAGATTGAATAGCCTGGAGATCGGTGATGTCTAGTTCTTCAATATCTGTATAGAAATAGCGGTGGCAAGAGGAGGCACTTTTCAATCGCATGTGCGTTCCAAGTTGGCCATTTGCTCCTGTTACTAGTATGTTCATCTCTAGATCAGTATTAAGTGTAAGTATGGCAATACTACACCTCGGTACTACCTCATTGTATTAAAAGGGGAATGGAAATCACGTAAAAAAGGATGGTGACGGTCTTTCTCGGACAGCAAAATTTTGTCCTTTGGTATAAGCCAGTCGATTGCCAAGTCTGGGTCGTCCCAGGCGATGGCTCCTTCGCTTTGAGGGGCATAGAACTCGTCACACTTATATTGGAAAATCACCTCTTCACTCAGCACAGAAAAACCATGAGCAAAGCCTTTGCTCATAAAGAACTGGCGATGATTATCTTCAGAAAGTTCAACAGAGACATATTTACCAAAAGTGGGAGAGCCTACTCGAATATCAACAGCGACATCTAATACTCTGCCTTTAACAACGCGTACTAATTTACTTTGAGCAAAAGGTGGCTGTTGGAAATGAAGTCCACGCAAGACTCCGTAATGGGACATGGATTCATTGTCCTGTACAAAGGTGATATTAAGTCCCGTCTTTTCAGCAAATTCACGTGAGTTAAAACTCTCGAAGAAATAGCCTCGGGCATCACCAAAAACACGTGGCTCTACGATGAATACGCCTTCGATCTCTGTTTTAATTATTTCCATTGAGATTATGACTTGGATGGCTTTCTCCTGATTAATTCCTTATTAGATTTAGTAGATACTGCCCATACTGGTTTTTAGCCATCGGTTGGGCTATGCGACGTAGGTCTTCAGCCGTAATCCAGCCTTTCTCATAAGCAATGCTTTCGAGACAAGCAACTTTGAGACCCTGTCGTTTCTCAATAACTTCGATAAAGGTGGAAGCCTCAGCAAGAGAATCGTGGGTCCCGGTATCGAGCCAAGCAAATCCTCGTCCCATAATCTGGACTTTCAGTTCACCATCCTCTAAGAACCTCTGATTTACTGAGGTGATTTCCAATTCACCTCTGGCAGATGGCTTAATACCTTTGGCCACCTGCACAACCTTATTGGGATAAAAATAGAGTCCGACAACAGCATAGTTGGATTTGGGTTCCTTAGGTTTTTCTTCTATAGAAAGTACATTACCCGATTGGTCGAATTCTGCAACGCCATAGCGTTCGGGATCCGCCACCCAGTAGCCGAAAACAGTGGCTTTGTTCTCTTGCTCGGCTGCCAGAACAGAATCTCTTAACAATTGGCTGAAGCCGTTTCCTTGGAAGATGTTATCGCCAAGAACTAGGCATACAGAGTCTTTCCCAATAAACTCCTCACCAATGATAAATGCTTGAGCAAGACCATCTGGAGAAGGCTGTTCGGCATAGGAGAATCTTACTCCATAGTCGGAGCCATCGCCTAAAAGACGTTTGAAACCAGGTAAATCATACGGTGTAGAGATGATTAGGATATCCCTAATACCCGCCAACATTAAAGCCGAAATAGGATAATAAACCATAGGCTTATCATATATTGGCAACAGTTGTTTACTAACACCCTTAGTAATAGGGTACAGGCGGGTACCAGACCCGCCTGCAAGAACAATTCCCTTCATATTTATTTAATCTTCACTTTTTTTCTTCTTATCACTGTCACTATCACTACCGTAACCATAACCGTAGCCGTAACCATAGCCGTAGCCGTAACCATAACCGTAGCCGTAACCATAACCGTAGCCATAGCCGTAACCATAGCCGTAACCGCCATAGCGACGTTTAATAAGAGGAACATCGGTCATGATAATTGACATATTTTTAAACTTGCCTTTGTCTGCTAACTCTTGAATGAATGGGAACGAACTCTTATTCAGATAACCAACACGCATAATATAAGTTGTTAGGTCAGCACAATGGTTAATAATGGCAGAATCTGCAACGATTTGGGCAGGAGTAGAGTCAAGAATAATATAGTCGTATTTAGGACGGAGGTATTCAATTAACTTGTCCATCTTATCGTCTAATAATAACTGTGTGGCATTTGGGGGAGTCTTCTCACATACAATATAGTCCAAGCACGGTGAAGTTTCACTATGCATGATAATCTTATCGAAATCAGTCTCTTTCCCTAACATATAATGAATTAGACCTGTACGATTGTTACGGTCAATCGTCTTAGAAAGGCTACGTTTACGCAAGTCACAATCTACCAGAATTGTTTTCTTTCCTAAATATGCCAAGGACAAGGCTAAGTTCAAAGCAACATAGGACTTACCTTCACCTGGAATAGTTGAAACTGTCTGTATAACCTTCTGCCCTTCTTTAAGGAAGAATGGTATATTGGAATGCAATATTCGGAATGCCTCAGTCACCACATCATTACCATTGGCAGTTACAATGATTTCATCGTTAGCACGACCTTCTGGCTTTTGGGGAATCTCACCCAAGATAGGAATAGTAAGAGCACGTTCAATATCTGACTTAGAGCGGAGTTTAACATTAAAGAAATTAATGCAGAACATAACAAGAGCCGGAATTGCGGCACCTGCTATGAGACCGACTAAAATGTGCATGGACAAATGAGGTCCAAGGTTAGATCGAGTCCCCGGCTCAACAACTTTAGCATTGTTGATAGTGACGGCTAAATTCATCGCATTTTCTTCTCGCTTGCTTAACAAGTAAAGGTACAGCTCCTCCTTAATCTTCTGTTCACGAGTAACCTCATCAACAGCCTTTGTCTGAGTTGGCATTGCGTATATCTGTCCTTGAGCGCGGGCTTGCTGAGATTTAGCGGTATGGAGACGTACACTCACAGTATTAATTAGATTATCAACAGAAGAAATAATATTACTCCTATTAGCTTCCATCCGCTGAACTAAAGTTCTAACTTGGGGGTTATTCGGTCCTGCATTGTTAAGGAGTTTCCTATACTGCAGAAGTTGGTTGTTGTATTGTGAAATCATACCCTGAACACCTCCATCAGAGATTCCAACATTAACCGGGATAAGTTCATCTTTGTTAGCTGGATTATTCAAATAATCCTTGATAGATTTAATTAACAGTAATTCAGCTTCCAAACTATTTACCTGTTCCAAATAACGAGTCCCTGTCTGGAGAATTGTACCAGACGCAGTGTTAAGGTCGGGCAATCCAGTACTTTTCTTCAACTGTTCAACTTGAGAATCCACATCTTCCAACTGACCCGATATAAGTGCTATGCGTTCCGATACAAATTGTTCAGTCTTTTCAGCAATGGCCTTTTTATCATTAATGCCATCTTCATTATAAGCAACCACTACAGCATCAACTACTTCTTTCGCTCTAAGTTCGTTATTATCAGTATAAACAATTGATACAATCGATGCGTTTTTATCAATCCGAGATACGGCTATTCTCTTTGCCAACTGATTTGCCTTACTCATAATTGGAGTTTCAGACATGATATACGTTACCTTATAATTCCGCTGAGAATAGTACTGGGTCTTATCGATGGAGAATTCCACAGAGCCTTCTTTATTCAACTTTACTCGGTCAGTATAATGGGCTTTACCTTTCTTCTCCATCTTGTAGCCATTAATTGAGGCAACAGAATATTCATAACTGGTTTGGTCTATTGGAGTGACATTGACTACCAAGCTCACCTCAGAAGATGAGGTGGTATTAACATCAATTGGGCGTGAATACACCTTCATCTCAATTGGACGATCCCTGTAATAGGAAATCTTAGTAAAGAGACCATTACGTTCGCAACCCTTGTTTAACTCAAGATTCTCAACGACACTCCTAGTGATGGCAGTAGACTTGATAAGATATATCTCATTTTCAAGCGAATGCCATCCATTATCCATCCCCATACTATTAAAAATAGCATCCATATTACGGGGCTGATAATTCCCTCTACCCGACTCGTCTCGAACCAAAATAGTGGTTTTGTACTCATACTCTTTAGGCTTGGACTTGTAAACCAGAGCGACAACCACTAAACAGATAAAAAGTGACAAAGCAAACCAATACCAGTTATTGATCACCAGAAAAACTATATCCCGTAAGGAAATAGTGTTTTCAGTATCTTGCTGATTTGAGTTTACTCCTTGTGTATTCTGAGTGTTTCTCAATTGTTGCTGATTTTCCATATATCTTAATTTTAATGATTCCTAGATTGATTATTGCTTACCACTATAGTACTTAGACAATATATAGTAATAGAGCACCGAAGAAATGACAGACACTATAGACACTGCACTTGAAATATACGTCATCGTCATAGGATCGCGTTCTGCATTCTTCTTCTTACGCATATTTGGTTCAACGTAAACAACGTCATTCTGGTGAAGATAGTAATACGGAGAGTCGAAGACAGACTTGGACGAAAGATCCACTTCGCCAATAGTTCTGACACCGTTTTCCTCACGGACGATAGTCACATTATGACGCTGTCCATAGATAGTTAAGTCACCCACCATACTCAAGGCCTCAAAAATAGTAAGGCGCTCACCAGACACAACCAATTGTCCTGGACGAGCCACATCACCAAGTACACAGACCTTGAAATTCATCAACTTTACAGTAACTACCGGATCCGTGATATGGCCTTGACTAATAAGTTGTTTCTCAATCAGAGCAGCCAACTCGTTATGAGTGAGGCCGAGCACATGAATTCTCCCAAGTACCGGGAAAATAATATCACCATCATGATTCACCAGGTAGCCTGAAACAGTCGTGCTCCCTGAATTCAAAACTGTACGGTTATCACCATCCGTTAAGACGGCAATCTTATTTGTCTCCTGGTTAAACTGAATTGTCGACTCTGGGGTTTCGCTCGCAACATAAATGCTCAAGAGATCATTAGCCTGAATACCTCCTGAAAATTGACCTTTTAATGCGAATGCAGAATCTCTTTGGGCGTCGGCGATGTATGCAATTTCTTCCGACGGTTTACACGAGGCGAACAGCAAAGCAACCAAAACCGCTCCAAAAAATAATTTATTTAATTTCATATACATAATAATTTATTTCATTATAAACCAATACACTATCAGAAATGTGACACTTCTAACACTCCAGTAGTGGACTTTGCAAAGATACTATTTTTTTTCCAAGTTGGGCATTTTTAACATCAAAAAATTTTTTTTCTCGTTATACAAGGAAAATAATGTATTTTTGCAACCTCGAATAAACACCTATCTCAAATATGCAGGCATTCATATTGGCAGCAGGACTAGGCACAAGACTTAAACCGCTCACCAATCACATCCCCAAAGCTTTGGTCGATGTCCAAGGTACGCCATTATTACAAATTGCCATAGACAATCTAGTCCGACAAGGAGTTACAAGAATTGTGATAAACATCCATCATTTTGCCAACTTAGTTCGCGATTACCTGAACAGTAGAGAATGGGATGTACCCATTTATGTGTCAGACGAGAGCAAACTCCTCCTCGACACAGGTGGGGGACTAAAAAAAGCCGAATCTCTTTTCCGTAAGAACGAGCCCATTCTCATCCATAATGTCGACATACTGTCCCATTTAAACATATCTTTACTCGAAGAGAAACACACCAATTCCGACTCACTTGCAACACTTGTGGTCAGCAAAAGAGAAACATCGCGCTATCTTCTTTTCGACAAAGATGACCAATTGACCGGTTGGCGAAATAAAACAACCCATGAAACCAAGTGGGTTCGAAATCCCATCAATTTATGCCGCGAACTTGCATTCGACGGCATTGCACTAATTGAACCACAACTCCTCAACCTGCTTCCAGCCATCAACCAGCCCTATTCAATAATTCCAGCCTATCTAGAAATAGCCAGAAACCATAGAATCAACTACTTTGAACTTCCCGCCCAAGATTGGATAGACGTTGGAAAACCAGAAACCCTCTCACAAGCCCAACAATGGAAACTTTTCTAGCCGAAGTAGCTAACATACTTCTCACAGAACACCCGGACAACCTCGACCAAGTAACAGTTATTTTTAATAACCGGCGCTCCGGACTCTTCCTTCGCCGCCAATTAGCCAGCATCAAAAGTGCACCTTTCTTCCTTCCACAGATTATTGGCTTCGATGACCTCATATCTCAATTAGGTGAACTTGAAATAGTTCCTAACGAATTCCTTCTTTTCGAACTATTTGACATCCATCGCCAAATTGGAAACGAAGATAGAAAGTTCGAGACATTCGAAGAGTTCATTTCCTTCGGCGATATGATGTTGTCCGATTTCTCCGAAATCGATCTCTACCAAGCTGACGTACAGCAACTCTTCAACAATCTTCATGAATTGAAAACCATCGGAGAGTGGGATGTAGAGACAGGGCAGCTAACCCCTTTTCAACAGCGCTATCTCGAATTCTACAAATCGCTCTATCAATATTACGACCAACTGCACAAACGGCTTCTAACCCGACACAAAGCCTACAGCGGTATGGCATATCGTTTTGTTGCAGAAAACATCGAAAAATTAGCAACAAAAAAACAATGTATGCAGCTTTACTTTGTGGGATTCAATGCGCTATCAGCATGCGAACACGCCATTATCCAACATTACCTCAAAGAGGGAGTTGCCAAACTCATAACCGACGGAGATGCCTTCTATGTGGAAGACAAAGAGCAAGAGGCAGGCCACTTCCTCCGGCAATATCAAGATAGCACAATTGCCATCCCCAAAAACTATCCTGACCACTTTGCTCAAAAACACAAAAAAATCACCATTATCAGCTGCCCAGAAAACGTATTACAATGCAAGTACGCCGGCAACCTCATTTCCAAACAACTAGAGACTAATCCCGAACACTCCGCCGAACAAACCGCCATCGTTCTCGCTGACGAGTCTTTACTCTTACCCACGCTCAATGCCCTTCCTTCAAAGGTGAAGACAGCCAATATAACCATGGGCTATCCTTTTGTTAACACTGCCGTTCACTCTCTAATGATGAAGCTATTCTCACTTCATCAACGTCGACGCAGCCAACTCTTCTACCATCAAGACATACTTAACATCCTCTCCGACCAATATATCAGCAAAGTACTCGGGGGCAAAAACATACATTCAAAATTAAGTCAACTATTATATCTTGGCCATATCATCTACGCCAACACAGAAGAAATCAATTCACTTTGTGTAGACATGGGGCTAGACCCTTCGGTCATCATCCACATTTTCCCTCAAGAATCTCCGTCACCCGACCAATTCCTCCAACTAAGTAAAAAACTAATTCATACCCTCTATTCCTCTGAGATACTTGATTCTAACATTAAAGAAAAGGAAGCGCTTGCCTGCCTACTACAAATCATCGACTACTTTCTAGAATTACAAGAAAAGTACCATTTTGTAGAAAACCTCAATGTGCTTCTCAAGATATACACCCGACTTGCCAAACGGCGCTCCGTCGCTTTTTACGGCGAGCCACTCCAAGGATTGCAAATCCTAGGTGTTCTCGAAACCCGAAACCTCGACTTCAAAAAAGTCATTCTGATTTCTGCCAACGAAGGAATCCTACCTTCTGGAAGAAGCAGTAACACTCTGATTCCATATAATTTAAAAAGAGCCTTTGGAATACCAACATTTCACGAGAAAGATGCCGTATACGCATACAATTTCTATCGTCTTCTACAACGTGCAGACGACATCTACCTCCTTTACAACACCGAATCCGACGGAATGGGCAAAGGCTCTCCAAGCCGTTTCATTCTTCAAGTCCGAAGGGAACTGGCCGAACGCTACCCCGACAACATTACCATTCATGAAGAGGTACTATCAGCATCAGATTCAACTATCATAGAATCAAACACATTATCATACAGCAAAGATCCTCTTACACTGAATAGACTCAAAGAAATCTCCGAAAGGGGATTCTCGCCCTCTGCACTCAATAAATATCGAAATTGTCCTTTGAAGTTCTATTTCGAGAACATTCTTGGAATCAAGGAGATTGACCAAGTTAATGAAGACATAGAGCAAAATGAGCTCGGTACTCACATCCACGCAGTTCTTCAAACCATTTACTCTTCGGGCAAAGGCAGTCCACTACATAAAGACATCTTACAACAGGCGCTTGACCATCTCGACCAACTTTTAGCCGAAGAGTTCAACAAAGAATTTCAACACGGACGCAGCCATCAAGGTCGAAATCATTTTCTTGAATCCGTTGCCAAGACACAGATAACCAATTTTTTAAAAAATGAAATAAAACATCTCGAAAATGGCGATAACCTTATCATTCTAGAACTAGAAAAGAACCTCACGCGCCAGATCGACATCAACATACTCGGAGAAAGTAACACCGCCACCATCAGCGGCATTGCCGACCGTATCGATTGCTGTAACGGGACCATACGGGTTCTTGATTACAAATCTGGTAAAGTAGAAGAAAAAGACCTCCGTGTGAAAGCCCAGCAGCCCAACTGGGCTGAAGTGTCAGACAAATGGTTCCAAGTGATGCTGTACACCTGGCTGTTCAACAGCCACAAGCAAACGACTACGCCACATCAAGCCGGTATCATTCCCCTCAGCCACCTCGATTCCCGCGTTCTGATGGCTGAGTGGGGCGATACACAATACATGACCGAGCAACACCTTGCCACTTTCGAAGAAATGATTCGAGAAATCATCTCCGACATTCTTAACCCCGAAATACCATTCATCCCCAATCCCAACAGCAAAATGTGTGCATACTGCCCCTTTGCCGAAACATGCAAGTTGGATAGTAATATCCGCCAGACCGAACTTCCCGATAACTAACCTCCCATGAACACTCTTCTCACAAAAAGACCCTCCACAACCAACCCAAATCAGTTACCTGTACAAATTATAATTCGGTAGAATAAAATATTGTACATTCAAAAAAACTTTGTATCTTTGCAGATTGATAACAAAGCGCCCTCCCCTTTTGCGAGGGAGTGCAATATGCTGATTTATACCTTAAAACGGAATAATAAATATATAAACATAAAAATGAGAAAAGCCCTATTAACTCTCCTCGTTGCAGCCGCAGTCCTTTTTTCTGGCTGCAGTGGCTTGTCCAAGATGAAGCGTAACAGCGGGAAAATACGCTATCAGGCCATCCCAGACCCCGTTGAGGTCCGCGACGAAAAAGTCGTGGTTAATTTTACAGCCTCTGTTCCTCCCAAATATTTCGACAAAGGCGTTGCCCTATTCATCCAACCCGTCTTCACATGGGAAGGGGGTTCCACTCCATTGGACCCCATCACCGTCAAGGGTGAGAACGTATCCGGCCCCGGCAGCACCATCAACCACACCACTGGCGGACGTTTTACCTACAACGATGCGTTAGACTACAAACCCGGAATGGAAACAGGTAGAGTCACCCTTGCTCCTGTCGGTTACAAATCATCCACCGTGGACGACGAGGCCCTTTTTGCCGACGAAATCGTCAACCAACACAAAGGTGTTACCTTTCCAACCGTTCTTATCTCCGACGGCGTCAATATCACATCCGAATGGATTGACATCCGTGGCAACATATCCATTGCCCCTCTTAACTACAACAAAAAACAGGGTGTCGTAGAAACTGCCGACATCTATTTCCCCAATGGCACCTCCATTCTCGACTGGAACTTCGACATGAACGTCCGTTTCGATGCCCAATACACCGTCAACGACCTTAAACGAATCATGCTTGAGAACGGTCTCCCCAAGCAAATCACCATCACTGGCTGGGCCTCCCCCGAAGGCGAAGAAACAGCCAATGTGGGTGTTTCCAAAAACCGTGCCGACGTTGCCACCGTCGAGCTCCGCCGAGTCCTTGACGATGTGCTCACCGTCATGGCCCGCCGTGCCAAGGTAAAACCCCAAGACCTCGAATATTTCAAACACCAACAGCTCAAACAAATGGTCATCACCACTCGCTCCGCTGGCGAAGACTGGGTTCACTTTGTAGTAATGGTCGAAGAGAGCAACATCCAAGACCGCCACGCCATTGTCAACGTTGTCGAAACACAGCAAAACCTTATCAAGCGTGAACAAATGATCAAGAACTATTCCACCACCTACCCCCAACTTGAACGCGACATCTTCCCCAACCTGCGTCGCGCCCAAATCGCACTCTACTACTCCGAAGCCCGTCAAACCGATGTCGAACTTGCCAAGCAAGCCACCCTCAACCCCTCCAAACTCTCCTACGACGAACTCATGTATGCGGCCTACATCAACTACAACTACGACACCAAAATGAAGTACTACAAATGGGCCACCGAGAACCACAGCAACGAGTGGGGAGCCTGGAACAACGCCGGCGCCATAGCCTTCTACCTTGGCGACTATAGTGAAGCCGAACGCTACCTCAAAGTAGCCCGCGACATCAACCCCCACAACCCCGACGTCCTCAACAACACCGGCCTGCTCTGCCTTGCTCAGAAAGACTACACCCTGGCCAAATACTATTTTGAAGAAGCCAAACGTCAAGGCAGCTCCGATGCCGACGACAACATCATTATCCTCAACCTCAAACGTGGCAACTACGAAGACGCCCAAAAGCTCATGAAGGGCACCTCCTGCAGCTACAACCTCGCCTTTGCCCAATTGCAAAACGATGAGACCGATGCCTGCATCAGAACCCTCAACTGCTGCCTCGACCAAACGGCCGAAGTCAACTACCTACGCGCCGTTGCCTACGCCCGACTTGGCGACAAGGAGAACTGTCTCAAGAACCTTCAGGCTTCCGTCGACATGGAGTACGACTACAAACGCAAGGCCGCTGTCGATGTGGAATTCAGACAATACTGGGACGACCCTGACTTCAAACTGGTAATCAAATTATACTAATTGATTTTATTTTAAACATATACAAGGATGTAGGAATCCGAACAATTCCTACATCCTTTTTTAATAAGTCAAGCTATGAACCTGTTTCAATCCATCAAAAGGCAAATACCCAACTGCATCACCTTATGCAACCTCCTCTGCGGCGTGCTGGCCACTTACTTCGCCATCCAGTACCAAAGCTATAACTACCAGCTCCACTACGCTGCCTGGTTCATCCTTCTAGGCATTTTCTTCGACTTCTTCGACGGCATGGCCGCACGCCTCCTTCATGTCGCCTCTGACATAGGCAAAGAACTCGACTCTCTCGCCGACGTAATCACCTCAGGCGTGGCACCAGGGTTCATCCTCTACGGCATTCTTTCCACCTCCGACGGGCTTCCCTGGCTCAAATACATCGCCCTGTTCATGCCCGCCTTTGCTGCCTACCGCTTAGCCAAGTTCAATCTCGACACCAGGCAAAGCCACAGCTTCCTCGGACTACCAGCTCCCTCCAACGCTCTCATCTGGGTTGGCCTAGCCTTCCTTTTCTCCTGTGCTCCGGTGGAAAAAGTCGACTGGCTCTTCAACAACTCAGGCCTTATCTGCCTCGCCCTCCTCTCACTAATAACCAACCTTCTTATGGTAAGCGAAATGCCTATGTTCTCCCTCAAGTTCAACTTCAAAGACCTTTCTTGGAAAAGCAATAAGGTGCAGTACACCTTCCTATCCGGCTGCCTGCTACTCATCCTCTTCATGCTCCAATACTCCATTTCACTTATCATCCTGTGGTACATCCTACTTTCCCTCTTAACCCAAAAGAAACACCCAGCCAATGAATAGCCCCAAAAACATCCAAATAGCCAACTTCGACTATCCCCTTCCCGACGAACGCATAGCCAAATTCCCCCTCGAACGACGCGACCAGTCCAAACTCCTCATATACCAAAACGGCCAAATACGCGAGAGCCAGTTCTTCCACATCCCCGAACTCCTCCCAGCCAACACCCTGCTGGTCTTCAACAACACCAAGGTCATCCACGCCCGCCTCTTCTTCCAAAAGCCAACCGGCTCCATGATTGAGGTATTTTGCCTAGAACCCTATCAAATGCCCATATCCCAAGCCTTCGACCAACGTGCCCAATGCACCTGGACCTGTTTCATCGGCAACAACAAAAAATGGAAAGAAGGTCCCCTATCCCGTACCGTATCGCTCAATGGGCAGGAAGTAGTCCTCACCGCCGAACGCCAACAAGCCGTAGGCAACGCATGGATAGTCAATTTTAGCTGGAACGGCAACGTAAGCTTTGCCGAAATCATAGACAAAGCCGGCGTCATTCCCCTCCCACCCTACCTCAACCGCGAGGCCGTCAGCAGCGACAACGAACGCTACCAAACCGTCTATGCCAAATGGGAAGGCTCCGTAGCTGCCCCAACCGCAGGGCTGCATTTCACCCCCGAGGTGTTCGAGTCGCTGAAAGCAAATGCCATCGACACCGACTTCATCACCCTCCATGTGGGCGCCGGAACGTTCAAACCAGTCAACACCCCCACCATAGGCCAACACGAAATGCACGTCGAAAAAATCGAGATAGCACGGCAGAACATCGAATGCATCCTTAACCACTTCGGCCGCCCCATCATTCCCGTCGGAACCACCTCAGTCCGCACCATCGAATCGGTATACTGGTTCGGAGTAAAACTAGAGTATGCGCCTCGCCTCGAAGCAATGCATATCATGCAGTGGGATCCCTACGAACTAGCCGAAAAAGCCCTTCCTCCCGACCAAGCCTACCGCAACGTCCTCGACTGGATGGACCGCAACGAAATGGAACACCTCGATGGCGACACCCAGCTAATGATTGCCCCCGGCTACACCTATCATGTCATCAACGGCCTCATCACCAACTTTCATCAGCCCAAAAGCACCCTGCTACTTCTCGTCTCAGCCCTCATCGGCGATGCCTGGCGCGACTGCTACAACTATGCCCTCGACCACGGATTCCGCTTCCTCAGCTATGGCGACAGCTGCCTGTTCCTAAAATAGCAACATGCTGCGCGACCTTCTACTCATCCTCTTTCCATCCCTCTGCATCCACTGCGGCAGAATACTGGTAGGCAACGAGCGCCATCTGTGCACCTATTGTCTGGCCGAGATACCGTGGACCCATCATGCACAGCAACCCAACAACATCGTCGAAATGCGCCTTCTCGGCCGCATCCCGGTTCAGTCCGCAACCGCCTTGCTCTCATTCCAGAAAGGCAATGTAACCCAAAGCATCGTCCACCAAATCAAATATTATGGTGCCACACGCCTGGCCCACCAATTTGGACGCCTCATGGGCGAAGAAATGCTCTCCTCTGGCCGTTTCGACGGCATCGACCTCATCGTACCCGTACCACTTCATTGGAGACGCCAACTCAAACGAGGTTACAACCAAAGCCAACTTCTCTGCGAAGCCATATCGGAAGTAATGGGCAAACCCGTCGTCAGCGGCAACCTATATCGCCGCAGATACACCACCAGCCAGACCCGCAAAAACCGGCTGAACCGACTGGACAACATGCAAGGCGTCTTTTCTGTCCGTCATCCCCAACAATTCGAGAACAAACACATCCTCCTCGTCGACGACATCCTAACCACCGGAGCCACCTCCGAAGCCTGTTTCGCCGCCCTCTCCCCCATCAACGGAATCAAAATCTCGGCAGCCTTCCTCGCCGTCACCAGACAATAATCGTTCCTCCCCGCAATCCCTTTCCATCCCGCCACTCCGGCTCCGTACAATGTCTCTTCCTAACAAACTCACGCTACCGCCTTCCTCCACCCTAGCTTCGCCATTTAGTTTGCATTTAGTTTATATTTAATTTGCATTTAATCTATCTCCAATAAACAAAAAGCAAACCAAACATAAACTAAATGTAAGGCAAAAAGCGGCCATAAAACGGCGCTTTTAGGAGTCTGGCAAGATGTTCGGGGACAGTTATTGGTATCGAACCGTCCACGCCTTACTCAAAATCCCTTTTGTTGCCGCGTCTCATAGCTGATACCCACGAGGGCACTGGCATGTTTTCTTGAGCCAGTTTTTTGCAAGAACGGTTGCCTATCTCAGTTTTTTTGACGAACTTTGTACCTCCAGATGGCTGACCGAGTAATACCACAAGGAATTGATTATCAATGCTGAATCGGTTCATTTCGGTAACTTGGCAGCCACGAAACAATACAAAGGTAGCTCTATGAAAGACATACAGTTTCACCCAGAAGTTATAGAATCGGCACGAAAACAAGACTCAATAAGGCAGGACTCTATGAATCCCTACGCCTTTCGCTCACACGATGCAACCCGTATGACCGACGAGGCCGACGACCCGAGGCCACCTTTCTTTCACGACATTGACAGAATACTCTATTCTAGGGCTTACAGCCGCTACATCGACAAGACGCAGGTGTTCTATCTGGTTGAGAATGACCATATCACCCATCGTGTACTGCATGTGCAGCTGGTTTCGAAAATTGCCCGAACTATCGGCTACTTTCTAAACCTGAACTTGGATCTGATTGAGGCTATTTCGCTCGGGCACGATGTGGGACACTCGCCTTTTGGACACAACGGCGAAACTATTATCTCTGATTTCTGTAAAAAACATGGATGTGGAATATTCGAACACAACGTACAGGGGTTCAGACTATTTCACCAGATTGAGAACGAAGGGAGGGGAAATAACCTAACGGTGCAGGTTCTGGACGGCATCATCTGCCACAATGGCGAGATTTTAACCAATCACTATTCATTCAACCCACATAAAACCCAGCAACAGCTCATGGATGAATACGCTAGGAGTCTACATGACAGCAGCGTGTCAAGAGAAATGAAGCCGATGACATTGGAAGGGTGTGTGATGAGGATTTCGGACGTGATAGCCTACGTTGGACGGGACATAGAGGATGCCATCACCCTAAGGTTGATTGATAGAGAAGGCATCCCCAAAGAGGTGATGCAGGTGCTGGGCAATCAGAACAGAGAAATAGTCAATTGCTTGATAATAGACCTGGTGAATAATAGTTTTGGAAAAGACCACTTGTGCTTTTCGGACGAAGTGTACAGCGCATTGAAAGCCCTCATGGATTGGAACTACCGCAACATTTACCGAAACCCTAAAAAGATGGTTCAGGACGAAAAAATAAAAAATATGTTCAACGTAGTGATGGAAACATGCCTGAATGGTTTGGAATCCAATAGCCTACATACCCCCATCATGAGTTACTTGGACGAAATGATTACAACCTACCGAGAGGAGAACGACAATGCCCGCATCGTTGCCGACTATGTGTCCGGCATGACTGACAAATACCTCATCAGTACCTTCAAGGAGTTGACACTTCCAAAGTCGTTTGGAATGGGCTTTCAAGTTCTAGACAAACTGAAATGAACCACCGACGTAAAAAGTTTTTTTGGCCGAACCAAATATTTTATGTATTTTAGTAGTTTCAAAAATGTTTGTCAAGCAAACACAAGTATATAGTAGTCAAATTCTTAAAGATAGTAGAACAATATGAAATACAATCGCATCCTACTAAAATTAAGCGGCGAATCGCTTATGGGAAAACAGAGCTACGGCATAGCACCCGAAATGCTCGAACAGTATGCCAAGGACATTAAGGCTGTAGTAGAGAAAGGCGTTGAGGTGGCCATCGTGATTGGTGGCGGCAACATATTTCGCGGACTGAGCGGTGCGTCGAAAGGCATGGACCGTGTGCAGGGCGACTACATGGGTATGCTGGCTACCTTGATAAACAGTATGGCACTGCAGGCCGAACTGGAGAAGCAGGGCATGAAGACCGAACTGCTAGGCGGCCTAGCTATTGAGCCTATATGCAAAGAAATGTCGCGTCGCAGAGCCATTGAAGCCATGCAGGAAGGCCGTGTGGTTGTCATTGGTGGCGGCACGGGCAACCCCTTCTTCACCACCGACACCGCCTCCACACTTCGCGCCATTGAGATTAAAGCCGATGTGATTCTTAAAGGCACCCGTGTGGACGGAGTTTACACCGCCGACCCCGAAAAGGATCCCACTGCCACTAAGTTTGCCTCACTCACTTTTCAGGAGGCTCTGGGCAAAAAATTGAAAATTATGGACCTGACCGCCTTTGCTTTGTGCGAGGAGAATAACCTGCCTATCTATGTGTTCGACATGAACCAACCCGGAAACCTACTGAAAGTGGTCACCGGCGAACCCATTGGCACGGAGGTGATTAAAGGCTAGCCCAATCGAAATGAATCATTAAAAACTATACGAATATGAACGAATTATCCAAAGCCTGCATCGATGAAGCTAACAACAGTATGCACTCTGCTATTAACTTCTTGAACAAAGAACTTGAGAAGATTCGCGCCGGCAAAGCCAACCCTGGCATGCTTGAGGGCGTAAAGATTGACTACTACGGCACCCCCACGGAGATTAGCCAGGTGGCCAATATCAACACTCCCGACCCCCGCAGCATTATCATTCAGCCGTGGGAGAAAACCATTATCGGTGCCATAAACAAAGCTATCTTGGATGCCAATCTGGGGTTCACTCCGCGCCACGAAGGCGACATCCTGCGCATTGTCATTCCTCCGCTGACTGAAGAACGTCGTAAGGAGCTTTGCAAAGCAGCTAAAAGCGAGGTGGAAAACAGCAAGGTGAATGTGCGCAACGCCCGCCGCAACGTGATGGACAAGGTGAAGAAACTGAAGGATAAGTCGGTTCCTGAAGACGAAGTGAAACAGGTTGAGAAAGAGATTCAGGACATTACTGACAAATTCATTGCCGAATGTGACAAAATCTTCACTGCTAAGGAAAAAGAGATTATGACTGTGTAATTTCTCTAGCGACTAGTGGTTACCACGTTAAGATGAAGATTCTTACATTCGATTCTTTACCCTCGACAAATCAATATTGCGAACTCCTCGACCTTGATGGGTATGAGGAGTTCACTATTTTTAATGCCATAGAGCAAACAGACGGAATTGGACAGCGAGGCAATCACTGGGAGGCTGAGAGCGGGAAAAATCTCACTTTCAGTCTTATCCTCAAGCCTACATTTTTACCTATTGCCGAACAGTTCCAACTAACGAAATGTATCTCGTTGGGTATAGTGGATTGGCTGGAAACATTGGTGCCGGAAGGACACAAGGTGAGCATTAAATGGCCAAACGATATCTACGTCGAAGAGAAGAAAATCTGTGGCACCCTCACCTCTGCAAAAGTGAGTGGAAACAGCATTACCGCAGCCATTGCTGGAATAGGTATTAACCTTAATCAGCGGCATTTCCCAGAATGGGTGCCCAACCCCATTTCTTTGGTTCAAATCAGGGCTTGCGAAACCGATACTTCGGCAGCTCTAAATGACGTTGCCTACGCCATCGAGCTCAGATACAACCAGCTGCGCGACAATCCGAATGCGCCAAACTGTGACTATCTGAGCCACCTGCTGCACCTAGGGGAAGAACGGAAGTATCACTACAGAGGGGAAACTATAAACGCCATGATAACGGGCGTGAACCGTTTTGGACATCTGGAATTGCTCAAACCGACAGGCGAAAGCCTGGTTTGCCAGATGAAGGAGATCCAATGGATTTGGTAGTAGGCTACGACTACTCCTTATTATTGCGCTGAAGGGAATGGCGCATCTTTTCTATGAGATAGTTGACTACTACGTCTGACTGCCTATCGGTATTGCAACAGAAGATATATAATGTACGAGAGAGATAGGACACTCCGACATAGCAGGTGTTGGATTGGTCGATTTGTTCGCCGACCACAGGAGCCGGTTGGGTGGGGTCGTGCCTGTTGCGCTGAGTGAAGAATGCCACATCCCACCCTTCGTCCATTTGTTTTTGCTGTTCTGGTGAGAGGATGGCTAGTTTGAATTCGCTGCAAAGCCAGTTCCATCCTTCGTCTTCAACTGCCTCCAGTAGGGTGACATCGGCTGTAATGCCTGTGTCTAATGTGAAGTTGGTTACGCTGGCTACTCGAATATCAGTACGGGAGGCATATCGTTTGTACAAATCGGTCTGCCCATTTGCCCCAAACGAGGCAAGAAACAGGAGAAACATTATGGAAAGAAGTCTACGCATGATGATTGCCTAATTAAGTTCTTAGAAATTTCCAAATATCGTTGATAACGGAGTCTGGCGAGCAGGCTGTATTGCACGCCACGATGGGCTCGCTGTCGGGAAGAGTCGTTTGGAGAAGGTCACATTCGCTCTCGGCCTCAATCATTTCGACATGCTCAGGCGTTTCCTCAGGCAAAGACACACTATGGGGCTTTGGCTCAAGCAACTGCGTATCCTGTTCATCGACAGCAGAAAGCTGAGACTCGCTGGTGGTTACTTTGGGTTGAGGGGATGATGAAGTTTTTTCGACATCTGATGCTACGGATTCATCGACTTGTGCCATAAGAGGCATATTGGATTCCGACTGACTAAGCGAAGGGTGAACAAAGAATAATGCCCCAGCGACAAGTAAAACAGATGCCATGCCTGTGGCGGCAGCAAGCTGACGGCGACGAAGCACTTTGGCACGTTTAGAAGCGGCACTTATTACTTGTTCACGATGAGTTAAGCG
Source organism: uncultured Bacteroidales bacterium (assembly GCA_947165255.1). Taxonomy (GTDB): domain Bacteria; phylum Bacteroidota; class Bacteroidia; order Bacteroidales; family P3; genus Colimorpha. Next base: position 131,166 of record CAMUZR010000005.1, on the reverse strand, counting down.
GTCAAGTTCAGACTGCTCCTCGGGAGTTATTACTCCCTCGTAATGTCGGTGGAGAAGTGTTTCTAAATTTTTCATTACTGCGTATATTTATTCCATTTCTTTTCTGATTCGATAATTTGTTGTCGGAGCTGTTCGTGTCCGATGTAAAATAACTTTTTCACTAATGACAGAGACATCCCCTCGGTCTTGGCTATTTGAGCCTGTGTGAGCCCATTGGCATAATAGAGGTCAAGTATTTTTGCGATACGGGGTGGCAGCTGCGACTTAAACTTCCTAAGTTGCTCGATACGGAATTCATGCATCTCACTATCACTTTCTTCGGATGCAACATCAGGAAGTTGGTCTGGAAGGATGTAGTCTTTGCGAGTGAGCAACCTATAGCACCGATTGTATAAAATACGAACACAATAGTTGTAAGGCTTTACAAGAAAGGGGTGTGCCATGGTTACTGCTAATGCCTCCTGCACCACGTCTTCTGTATCAGTCTCGTTATGCAACACATCATATGCCATCCGGTAAAGGTCCAGATAATGGTCGGCTAGCATTTGTTTGTCTTGTTCTCGCATAACGAAAAAAATAACTTCTAAACAATAGAGCCAATAGATGCGATTTAGTCACCCTTAATACCCCATTATTTAACTTTTTTTATGATAGTTTGGGATTTTTGGTATTCGGACAAGCTTCTTTTGGTCAAAATCCACTTTGCAGCAGACTTGGATTGGGCCATTTGTGAGGCATAAAAATGGCACATGCAGCACTAGGTTATAACGACATGCCTGGTCGATAACTTTTTGCGTCAGCGGAACGGTCTCTCTCTTACACTCAACAATCACTAAGGGATGAACATCGCAGTCGTAGACAACTATGTCGCATCGCCTTGACATGCCGTTTAGCGTAATCGTACCTTCCACCTGGAGTAATTCTAAGGGGTAGCCCAGTTCGTAATGCAATTGGTGGATTACATTTTGACGCACCCACTCCTCTGGAGTAAGGGCGACATAACGGCCACGGACGATATCGAATACCTCTCTGCGGCCATTCTCTTCTCTAATGCTAATATTCGCCACCATCAGAGGAGTCATCATCTTCAACAGGCTTGTTGCCATTCTGACGCAGCCCATTGTTAATTTTGTATGAAAAGCCAATGGTTACCATTGGAGATATGCGATGGTTTTTCACCACCCGGTAGAGTTCTTCGTTGTCGGTAGTATGTCCCCACCCACCTGTACAGAACACATCACTGATCCGAAGATTAATACTTCCACGATGGTTGAGCACCTCCTTCCGGACTGCCAAGTCGAACCAATAACTGGCATCTAACTCAGCCTGCAAATCGAGGCCTGGGGCACTATATTGGCCACTGAATTGTATGGTATAGTCACGTGGCAAAGTCATAAACGAGTTAAATTTGCAACCCGCCTGGAAAGATTCTTTTGCTTTATTGTCCAATAAGTCAGTCCCTTCAATACGCTCATTGAAAAGATTGAGGCTGACATTTACTTTCCACCACTTGAAAATCTGCCAGTCAACAATAAACTCTAATCCATAGTTATAGCTATTGGAAAGGTTCTGTGGAGCAGAGGCCCAGTAACCGTCAAATTGGCTACTGTATGGTTCCCACCAAGCGTAACGACTTACCGCTAGGGAATCCCACACGAACCCATACCATGTAATTACGTTATTACTATGGCGGAAATACGCAGAGGTATATAGGTTAACCTTTTTAAGCGTAAGATTATAGCTGAGTTCAAAGGCGTTTGTGAATTCAGGGTCCAGATTAGGATTTCCAAATCCTAAATGCTGGCCTTCCATCACATTAACATATGGGTTCAAATCCCACATGTGCGGCCGTCGTACCCTGCGGCTATAGCTCATCTGAATGCTTTGCATATCGTTAATAGCGTATGACAGATGAACGGTTGGATAAATCTTCAAGTAGGGTTTGTTTACCGGAGTTGAAGCCGGATGGTTGACATCCTTTCCATAAGTTTTCGAATATTCGCCTCGGATACCGAATAATGCCGATAATTTTTCACCAAAATTGCCCCCATAGGTGGCGTAGACAGAGTGAACATGAAGGCGGTAGTTGAAATGAGTAGAAGAGAGCGAATCGAAATATGAGTATATGGTGTGGTCAGGCAAATATACATATCGATAATAATTTGCCTCTTGGTCTGGCCAGTCCATACGGCCTTCATAACCAGTCTCCAACTTCCAGCCATTGTCGAACGGCCTTTGCCAGTTCAGTTTGGCATTCAATGCCTGGTGACGATTCTCTGTGAAACTTTCGCGCTTATAATAGTTATCCCAAAGGGCATCGCCGAAAAAAACCTGTTCTTGCTGGCCGTTTCCTTTAACATGCCGTGTACTAAAGGTGGCATCAAAGGTCAGTTCTTCGTCCTTATGGCTCATTTTTCGCGTATACAGCAGATTCACCGAATGATTAACATTATGATTGTCATTTGTCGAAGACTGTTCGTAGTCCATTGAGCCATTGTACATCAAGTCCTTACCATAAATGGTTCCATTACGCCTACGGTTGCCGCCGCGCAACTGATAGGACAGTAGCAGGCTGTTATTCTTGTTGAAAAAATACTCGCCTCCTATCTTAATACTACCCATTAAACCTGGGTTTAAATGATACTCTCTGATAGAATCAAACGTATAATCCACGCCACTATTCCTATGTGCTATCTCCGTCACCCCATAATGACCACGACTTCGCTGTCCACCATCGGCTGAAAAAAACAGATTATATTTCTCCGTTGTGTAATTCAGACTAATATTTCCCATGGCGGTTGGAATGAAAGAAGGCATCTCCTCTGGAATCATAAATGGCAACGGCGCACCGAAATTAAGATTCGCCACACCATTAAGTCCCAATGCACCCGTTGATTTGTCCTTCAACTTGATATTGATGATACCAGACATGCCCTCAGGGTCATATTTGGCCGAAGGGTTAGTGATGATTTCTACATTCTCCACCGTGCTGGCCGGAATCTGCTCTAAAAGGGTTTCTAAATCACTCCCCATCAGTTCGTATGGGCGACCGTCAATCAAAACTTTGACATTAGTCGAGCCTCGCAATGTGACATTACCGTCGTTGTCCACTGACACACTGGGCACTTGTTGCAGTACATCAGTAGCCGTGCCGCCGCTCGAAACTAGGTTTTTGTCCACATTCACCACGCGTTTATCAAGCTGGTACTCCACCATGGTTCGTTCGGCCATGACATTGACTTCCTGCATCATTGTAGCCGACGGTGAAATCTTGACCTTACCTAGATTGACTTTACCCTGCTTCTCGTTTAGAGTGACGAATTGGGGATGGAAGTATGTGGAATAGCCCATAAAAGAAATACGAACAAGATATTTTCCATAGGCCACCTTTACTTCGAAAGAACCGTTGGGCTGCGAAACAGCCCCCGTGACCAAACTTGAATCCATAATATTCAACACTGCCACCGTGGCGTATTCAATAGGCTCGCCCGACTTATTGTCAAACACACGACCCGTTATTTTCCCTTGCGCCATCAATTCCAGCGAAAAAAACAATGTAGCTAAGGACAATAGAATATATTTCAATCTCATTCGATAATATTAAGCTATTAAAAAGTTGGACAATGAAAACGATTTAGTTCTTCAACTATTGTCAATTCTCTTTCCCCGAAAGATGTAGTATTTGATGGTTCTTCAACCCTAAATACGAGCACGCAATGAACATTAGAAGAGCCTTGAGCGAATCAATCTAGTGACGGTAATCAATCCTGCTTGGGTGTACGCACATAGTGTGGCATCTCGAAAGGTATTGGTATTGAGAACTCAATCAGGCCGCCAAACTTGCCATCATCGTACCAAGGCACTTGATAGATAAGTTTTTTCACTCCATTTTTCTCAATGGTGTAGGCATTTAATTTTTCGTTTTCCAACAGATCCTTGAGAATGGCGGCAGCTCTAGGCGGATGGCAATTAAACAAATTGTTGCCTAGAATTTTCTGACCATGGCTATTAACATCGGCCGAGCGGGTGTTCATATCGAGGATTTTCCCATCCTTATCACAGACTGTGATGGCCACCTCTTTCAGATATTCAAAATAATTATCCATTTTTATAAGACAAAGATAAACAAATTACAGACAACCAGTCAACTGTCATCAGATGAGAGGTTGCCTGTAACTCGTCACAAATAAGTATTATTTTGCATTAAGAGCAGCCAGGGCGATGCTGTAGAGTTTGGTCTTAGCGCTGTCGCCACGACTGGTAAGGATGCAGGGGACTTTGGCTCCGACCACCATGCAGGCCAACTCGGCACCGCCAAACTTGGTGCAGGCCTTATAGAAAACATTGCCGCTTTCGATATTGGGGAAAAGGAGGCAGTCGGCATCGCCGGCCACTTCGCCGCCGACCTTCTTTGTCTTGGCACTTTCTGCATTAATGGCAACATCCAGTGCAAGAGGACCGTCTACAAGAGCACCTTTTATCTGACCTCTGTCACCCATCTTGCTGATGATGGCAGCATCCACACAAGCTTGCATTCCAGTAGAAACCTGCTCAGTAGCAGCCAAAACAGCCACCTTGGGTTTGGTTATCTCAAGATTCTTAGCAGTGCTAATAAGATAGTTAAGAATGGCTTGTTTTTGCTTCAAATCAGGTGCAGGCATAATAGCCACGTCACTACAAACCAGCAGTTTGTGATAAGCAGGAACTTCGAAGACAGCCATGTGGGTAAGCATGTCGTTTTTTTTGCCGGGCATAAGTCCAGTTTCCTTGTTCAGGATGGCACGCATGTATTTGTCGGTAGAAAGGAGTCCCTTCATAAGAATGTCGCCTTTGCCCTCGCGAATCAATGCAACTGCTTTCACACCTGCCTTTGTTTCGTCAGCCTCTTGGACAAGTTCGAATTTATTGGGGTCGATACCTTCTTCGGCGCAGACTTTCTTAATGGTGTCGATGTCTCCAAAAAGAGTAGCATCTACAATGCCCTTATCGATTGCAGCACTCACTGCACCAATAGTATGAGAATCGTTAGCATAAGCAGCAACAAGTCTTTTCTTTTCCTTGGTCTTTACGAGTTCCAAGAGATCGTCTAATTTTGTAATCATCTTGCTATAAAGGTATTAATTGTTATTAATAGAAATTATGCTTATGCAAAAATACAAAAAAATATCCATTTACAATATATTTTTGTAACTTTGCAAATGAAATGCCATTTATTGAAAAAATACGTAACTATCGGAGCCTGTCCATTGTAGGGCTTGAAAAAAACACAGGAAAGACGGTCTGCCTAAACTATATTTTAAGGCGGCTTCACGAAATCGGGATCTCCACGGCCGTCACCTCAATCGGTGTAGATGGTGAACAAGTAGACTCTGTGTACGCCACCGCTAAACCCGAAATAGTACTCTATGAGGGAATGCAGTTCATTACTTCTCAAAGACATTATCTGCAGAGACGATTAGTATCAAAGATTGTCAGTGTTGATGAACGACGTACTGCCCTCGGTCAATTAGTGACTGCTGAAGTGCTCTGCCAAGGGAAAGCTCTACTATCGGGCGCAGCGACTACAGGGATCTTACGTCAACAGATTGCTCAATTCAAGAAAAACAATGTACAACTATCAATTGTTGATGGAGCGCTCTCGCGACTTAGTTTGGCATCTCCTACTGTAACTGATGCCATGATATTAGCTACAGGCGCTGCTGTATCTCCTAACATTCAGCAATTAGTATCTAAAACAAAATTTGTTTATCGACTCATTAAACTTGAAGAAATACCATCTTCTGTACATCATAGTCTGAACAATATCAGCTCCGGAATTTGGGGAATAGACTCAGAAGGAGTGGCCCATGACCTTGGAGTCAAATCCGTGTTCCTTTTAGGTCGAGGTGAGGATAAACTATTCAACTATGGCAATACTATATATGCCGCAGGGGCTGTAAGTGATCGTCTGCTTAAATATTTATCTTCTCAGCCTAACATATCTAAATGCCTATTAATCGTACAGGACTTCACCAAACTATTCATTTCACCTGAAGTTTATTCTGATTTCACCAAACGAGGGGGACGCATTAGAGTAATGCAAAGGTCGAATCTCGTAGCAATTACACTCAATCCCACTTCACCTCAGGGATATACTCTAAATTCATCCGATGCTTGCAGTACTCTGTCAGAAGCTCTTGAATGTCCCGTCTACGACGTTCTGGCAAAACACTGAATAACACTTTTGAATCGTGCCTATTCCTGTTTTCCGTAAAAATATAGAATAAAAATACTAACTGCTGATTTGTACCGTTATAAAAGAGAAAAGAGGACACTTTTGGGTGTCCCGCGCAAAAACCGGCATGATGTTCGTCAGAAGAAAGCCAAACAAATCAGGAAGTGTCAGCGTACAAGTAGTACAAAAGACCAAAGACCGCCGCCAGGTGGTAATCAAGACGATTGGGTCGGCAAGTGACGAAAGCGAGATTGCGCGGCTTGAAACATCGGCAAGGGAATACATACACGCCAAAGAGGGGCCGTCACTTCCGAACCTTATTGATGAAGAGAGCGCCCTGGAAGCCGCCATCGGCAGGATCAGCAATGCCCAGGTGCAGGTAATCGGGCCGGAACTGGTTTTCGGGGCTTTGTACGACAGGATAGGCTACGGAAGCCTGGGGGACGAGATGTTCCGACATCTGGTGATATGCCGTCTTTTCAATCCCGGCAGCAAGCTGAAGACGGCCGACTACCTTGAGCGATATCTCCACAAGACCTATTCAGTTGACCAGATATACTACTTCCTCGACAACTTATGCCACGGCAATGGCAGGAAGACACGGAAGTCCGGGGACACGAAGACGAAAGTGGAGGAGGTGACATTCCGTCACACGAGAAAAGTGGTCGGAGGAGAGATATCGATATGCTTCTATGACATGTCCACGCTTTATTTTGAGGCCACCGAGGAGGACGACCTCAGGCGGTGTGGATTCTCGAAGGACGGCAAGCACTCCTGCCCGCAAATCTTTCTTGGGTTGCTGGTGGCATCCGGCGGCAACCCGATAGGCTATGACATATTCGAGGGGAACATTTCGGAGGGCGGGACACTCATCCCGATGGTGGAGCAGCTGGCGCGGCGGTTCGGGTTTGAGCATCCCGTCGTGGTGGCGGATGCCGGACTGCTGAGCAAACGCAACATCGCAGCACTTGAGGCAGGAGGCTTCCTGTATATCCTCGGGGCAAGGCCAAAATCAGAGAGTGCTGCTGTGAAAAGCCGCATCCTCGGCATGGGGCTTGCTTACGGCGACATCGCGGAAACGGAGAGTTCCACGGGACGGAGGCTCATACTCTCCCGCACAGAGAAGAGAGCCAGAAAGGATGCCCGCAACCGTGAGAAAGGGCTGGCGAGGCTGCAGAAGAAGGTGCGGACGGGACAGTTGACCAAGCAGCACATAAACAATCGCGGGTACAACAAATACCTCCGCCTGGAGGGCGACATGAAGGTGAGCATAGACATAGACCGCTTTGAAGCCGATGCGGCATGGGACGGAATCAAGGGATACATCACCAACACCGACCTTGCACCAAAAGAAATAATTGCCAGCTACGGCAACCTGTGGTACATCGAACAGGCATTCCGCTTCAACAAGTTTGACCTGGCCGTGAGGCCTATCTACCACAGGCTGCGCAATCGCATAGAGGGTCATATATGCATATGCTTCACGGCATACACAATTCTGCTTGAAATGGAGAGGCTGCTTAAGTCAGCAAAAAGCCGTCTGACAGTGAACCGGGCACAGGAACTGGTAAAACAATGTATGCAATATCCTATACCTCGCCGCACTCAAAGAAGAAAAAACAAGCAATACTAAAGGTGGACGTCGACCAGCAGGAACTCTACAGGCTGGTGACTGGATGCCAATAATTCATTTTGGGTGTCCCATTACGGAAAACGGGAGTAATTTTGTCGTCGGTAATCATAAGGATTGTATCTTTATTATTATTTTGATTTACAACTACAAAGATACGAATTTTCTTGTGATTACCTTCTCTTTTTCTGATAAAGTTATTAACAAAGTTATCCCGAACTCACGCTTACAATACACTAGGGGGTATTATCATGATAACAAAAAAGCGACTGCCCAATTACAGCAATCGCTTCTCTGGTAATACGATATCAGTACTTTCTTACTTTACAATTAGCCCTAGAATACGATCAGTGTCCTCCTCTGTCAGTAGATGATGCATTGGAAGGCATATCACTTCATCTGCAATGCGAGTGGCATTAGGTAGGTTTTCCGGAGCAGCACTAGGTAAGCCCCGATATGTACTGAACGAACTGATGAGTGGATAGAAATAGCGTCGTCCGAAAACCCCACTTGCTTTCATCTTGGAATATAGTTCGTCTCGGGTCATGCCATATTCATCCACATTAACGAATATAGGGAAATAACTATAATTATGCTTTACCCCCTGCATGTCTTCAAAAAAACGAATCCCTTTTACATCACGCAAGGTGGCTCGATACTTGAGCGCGACTTTATGCCTTGCCTCTATTGCAGCATCGATTTGCTGAAGGTTTAGAAGCCCAAATACCGCACGGACTTCATCCATTTTGCTATTTATACCTGGCGCTATCACTTCTGTTTCGCTTTCGAAACCAAAGTTTTTCAAATAATCAATTCTTTGCTTTGTCGCCTCATCATGCATAACCATTGCCCCGCCTTCGATGGTTGTAAATACCTTGGTGGCATGGAAACTCAGAGTTGAAAGGTCGCCATATTCAAGAATTGATTTTCCATTGATCTCAACTCCAAAAGCATGAGCGGCATCATAAATAACCTTGAGACCATATTTGTCTGCAATCGACTGTATTCGATCCACATCACAAGGATTGCCATAACAATGGACAGGCAAAATGGCAGTAGTATTGGGTGTGATGGCAGCTTCAATACAATCTGGATCCATTCCACAATTGGTGGGGTCAATGTCAACAAATACTGGTTTGATACCATTCCACCAGAGACTATGCGTGGTTGCGACGAAACTATAGGGGGTGGTTATCACCTCTCCACTAATTCGTAAGGCCTGCAATGATGTCAAGAGAGGAAGCGTTCCGTTGGTAAACAGACTGATGTATGGGACTTTTAGGTATTCACTCAGTGCTGCCTCAAGTTTTTGATGGAACTGTCCATTATTTGTAATCCATTTACTAGCCCACACTTCTTTCAGAACTTCAGAGAAATTGTCAAAGTCTGGGAGAAGGGGTGAGGTTACTGTTATCTGACTTGACATACCTTAAGCCTCGAATACTTTTTTATTAAAACAGTTTACTCAATTTACTTCTTTTTATGAAAGAACTGTCTTTTCGAAGTTTTTTTATTCTTCTCATGAGTTGAATGCTCTACGATATTGTCATCAGTCAGATCTACACCATAACCATAGCCGTATCCATAACCATAGCCATAGCCGTATCCATAACCGTATCCATAACCGTACTGGCGACCATATAGCGGTTGCTTGTCATACTTAACATCGTTCAGAATAAGACACATACTAGGGAAAGCCTTATCTTGATACAATCGTTCAATGTCTAATAACATTCGTTTGTCAAACTTGCGGGCTCGGATCACAAAACAAGTATGATCTGCTATTTGCTTAATAATATCAGTGTCTACAACCATACCCGCAGGGGCAGCATCTATGATAATGTATTCATACTTGCTTCTCAAATAATCAAAAAGATGAACAAACAATTCCGTTCCTAGTAGTTCGGCTGGATTTGGAGGTATTGGGCCTGAGAATAAGGCATCTACTCCCGGTGCTATTACATCATGCTGAATAAGTTTGTCTATATTATTATCCTTCTTGGTTAGATAATTCACGATACCAGGATTCTTGCGTGAATAGAATTTATGTGTTAACGACCCTTTTCGTAAGTCCAAATCCATCAAAAGAACCTTTCTTCCTGCCAGACCAATACTCGCAGCAAGATTACTGGACACAAACGTCTTACCCGAAGCAGGAAGTAACGAGGAAAAAAGCAGCACCTTCGCTTTGTCCGGCTCCCCACTTAAAAATTCTGTCTTTGCTCGCAACAGACGGAATGATTCAGCAACGCCCCCGTGTTCTTGATCTGTAATGACTATATTACGGTTTTCGTTTTCTTCAAGAGAAGGAATCTCGCAGAGGAAAGGTATAGTTGTTGATTTCTCCACATCCGCATAAGTCTTTACCTGCGTGTCAAAAAGTTTCTTTAAGAGATAGAAAGCTATCGGAATTAGCAACCCAATTAATATCCCTACAAATGTATTCTTGGTAATATTAGGTGAAATAGGGCTCATATTGGGGCGAGCATTATCTATCACTTTTGCATTCCCTTCTAATGAAGGCTGACTAATCATCAATTCTTCACGACGAGTAAGAAGGGTAACGTACAATTCTTCCTTTATTTTTTGGTTTCGCTCCAAACCTTCGAGATAAATCTGTTTTAGAGGAACTGCGCGTACCTTAGACGAGGCTGTGTTAGCAATGTTTCGTTCATTTATTATACGCTGTTCTAAGGAAGAAATATATCCTTCTGTCATACTAATCAGATCTGCACGCTGCTGTTTTTGATGTTCTATGGCCTGCGATGCAATAGGATTATTCACTGCACCCATTTCCTTATAACGAAAGACTTCTTGAGCATGACTATTATAATCAGATAGATATGAAGCTACAGCAGAATTCGAAATAGTCCCAATTGGAACAACCTGGGATCCGTCACTGGCTTTTATATTATTCAAAAGTATCCTAGCCATTCCAATTTCATCCTGAAGCCTCACAGCCTCATTCGCAGAAGCCACACTTGTGGAAACGTAATTTTCCCCAATTGCCGATGAACTGAGCACATCATTGCTGCTACGATAATTTGCTACCGCCGATTCTTGTGCGCCTAAGTCCACACTGATACTATTAATACGGTCATTAATAAAATTATAAGTCTCATTAATAATGCGTTTTTTATCATACACCGCGCCTTCGTTATATACTTGAATCAGTGTATTAATCACATCGGCACAGCGTTGAGGGGAATTATCCCTCATTGAAATATTTACTATCGTATTCTTATCATTATCACGAACTGCGTTAATTTTTGAACGGTAGAAATTAGCAGTAGCCTCTGGGTCATTAAAAGAAACTGATATTTCACGCCCAATTGAGTTCTCATCAAAAGCCCATGTTTTATGAACTAAGAATTTACCCATAGAAGTTATCACAGGCTTATCTAATGGAACATACAGCATATGATGACCTGGCTGTTTAACTAATACATGTTTTTCATCAACTATTTTCAATCTAAGTTGATTTGGTCTAATAAAATCAACCTCATTATATTCCAAAACAACAGGAGAAACTCCATAAAGATTTTTCTGTTTCTTAAGGATATCAGTTTCTGTACTATAGACTACATCCAAATTCAATTCTTCTACTACACGTTGCAGAGATGATTTCGACGTAAGAATCATCATTTCATTATTTATAGTAGAGGTATAGAACGACTGTAATCCTAATGCAGTTCTAACAGACAGCTCTCTTGTATCCGAATCGCTCACGCCTACTTCATTTCCATTTCGAATGAGAATATTCGCGTGGCTTTCATAGACCTTCTCCTGACGACGAGAGTAGAAGTTCATTATAAAACCGCCTAAAATCGCGAAGATAATCAGCCAATGGATATTCCTCAGAAGGAGAAAAACTAAATCCTTTACACGAAAACTAATCGCTTGATTTTCATCCAAAAAAGAGAGGGTCTGGCCATTTCCTTTCGGCTCTGTACCTGTATTATTATTGGGAAGGTTATTGCTCATAATAATTATTTTTTAAACAATGAGATAATTGTGGTCGAGAATGTCAAAACAGATAAGCCAATAGACAACCATGATACTAGCTGGCCTGCCTCAGTACGAGGCGTTGCCTTATTATACTTCTGAGTGATGATGAAGTCATTTTGCTGAAGCATAAAGAACGGGTCTTGAAAAACTGAGGAGGAACGAGGGTCTAGGTATCTCATGACCATCTTCCCATCGACCTCCCTCATTACTGCGATTTTATCACGACTTGTATACAGGCTCAAATCTCCACTTAAGGCTAATGCTTCTAAAAAAGTACATCTCTCGTTACTGATGGTTATCACCTTTCCACCTTCTGCCCCCAAGAAAAATATTTTAAAATTTGCAAAACGCACCATGACCACAGCATCAGACAAATATCCGCCTGTTTTAAGCAGGGCAGTAAGCGTGTCTTGTAGTTCTAATCGTGTCATACCTGACACCTGTATTTCTCCAATGACAGGAAACTGGATATTACCATTTACATCTACAAGATAATCCCCTTGTCGGCCAGCTAACCCCATGTTGGTAATCCCTCCTCCGATATTAAACGGTCTTGCCAACATTTCGTCTGAAGAAAAAACAAAAATATTAAGTTCATCATAAGGACAGATTGTGGCTTGGAATTTATTCTCTAATTCAATCTGACTACCATGGTGCATATCCTGCAAATAGTTCACTTGTCTGGGTGTAATACAAGAAGTTAGCCCAGCCAATGCAATTAACGCAATTAATAATGATCTATACGTTGTTACTTTCATAATATAAGTAATTATTGATTTATTAACGAGCAAATTGGCAGTTTATTGTTCAGCACTATTATTAAATTGACTATTAACAACAACTCGTTTAATCTGGTTTTTTATTGTCTGCGAACAATACTCACTCATATATCGGAAACCAAAGCGATTCCATCGTTGGGGATGTGTTGTCATTAGTATCCCATATCCTGACCTGTTAAGTAAAGATTCATTATCATTCAACTGGCTGATTATATCATCAGTGGAATGGAAAACCAAACCCTCTGATTCCCATTTTTCTTGGTATCTAGGAATCTTGTCTCTTACACTAACACGATACCCATCCCAACGTCGTCCTGTATCGGTTAGATATATTGTTTTTGAGAAATCCGTGTCAAAATATGGTTCATACATAATACCTAACTGATGATAATCATACTTTTTCCATATTTCTTTGCTATCCCATCGGCTCCTCGGAGAACCATGCATACAGATACTTTGTATTGGAACCAACTGACGCATCTTCTCTAAGTTGACACAAAAATCCTGATATGCTGCATCAATATCACCTTTACAAGTAGTCAAAGATTCATAGTGATAACCTATTTCGTGTTTCAAAGAATGAATTTCCTTAATAATCTCTTCATTGTAACTTTCTGGAACCATCCGAAAATAATAAGTGGCCTTCAGATTCAATTGAGACTCTATCTGGGCTGTACGCAAAGAATTATAGGGAGCACTATCAACATCGTGCCTTAGTTGGAAATCCAGTCCGCTACTCCTCAAAGCAGCAATGAGTTCAGAATATTTTTCAATCGTGAAATCCATATTAATGGCTAGTTTTTCTCTAATAATTCAACTATTTGCGCATTGCAATCACCAATCTCTGTATAATAATTATTACGCTTCTCTATCCATTCTTTTTTTCTGCTATTCGATGACATATTAATTGCCAGCTCTATTGCATCTGTTGGCTCTGCTACATTATAAAGAAGACCATACTTCTCCTGCAGCATGATAAAGTTAGACATGTCATTCTGTCCCACAAATGAATTAGAACGAATAGCAGGAGTCCCTAGTAGGGAAGCTTCCGCGGCCATCGTCTGTGAATCACCCACATATAAATCTGCGAAACTCAGCACATCATGAATCGCAGATGCAGGAGTGGGTAGTTTATAGGAAATAAGCTCTTTAGGTAGTTCTTTCTCAGAGGAAATATAAACCGTCATTTTTTGTGCAATACTCTCTACTAATTTAATTTTTTCTTCAATGCTAAAACCCTTCTTGCCTACATCATGATTAGCGAACCAGCCCACAAATCGGACAACGGCATATGGTTGTCGCAATCCGTATTTTTCAATTACACTATAATTTGGTTGGTAAACCTGTGGTGAAAGGTAACAATCTTCAAAAAGACCATTAACTTTAAAATGTTTCTTACCAAAATCTAATTTAAAGTTACCTGGAGTTATCACTCGAGAGCACATGGGTACTACAAACTTATTATTCAACTCAACCACTTCAGAGTCAAGGAAAATAATTGATGTTTTATGTATAAGTTTGGCCGTGAAAGTTCCATACCAAGAACCTTTAGATACAATGACGTCTGGTTTATACTTCCGGGCAATTGAAAGGTAGGAAATAATCAGAGGTATTGCACCAAGAATCTTAGAAACCATTGTCTTATGATGCTTTCCAAAGATTGTATATGAAACGCCTTCTTCCTTAAGTACGTTTAACAATACATCTTTATCACGAGCTAATATAAGAATCTCATGGCCATCCTTACTTATTCTTTGCATTACTTCTTTAAACTGATAATAATGCTTCGGATGGTTTAATTCAAAAATATATTTCATACATTCACGGTAAATTGCTTTACTACTTTAGCAGGTGATCCCACTGCCAAACAATATGGAGGAATGTCGTGTGTAACCAAACTACCAGCACCAACAATAGCTCCTTTTCCAATTGTAACACCTGGCATAATAATTGTACTTATACCTATATGGCAGTCATCCTCCAGTACAACTTTTGACTCTTTAAATGGCCAGCTTTTTCCATCCATCGGAGGATCATAATATGACATGTCTCGTTTATGACATATTATTTTAACTCCATATGTGATATACACGCCATTACCAATCTCTATTAACTCTGGATTGTGGTCGTCAAGAAGTACTCCACGCGAAATATGGCAATGTTTCCCTATCTTAACACCTCTTAGCCGATGAACAGCGTTGGTTACTGGGTATGGGAACGTAAACATTGCCAAATCTGACAATGCGTGAGTCCAGATACTCTTTACAATTGACTTTAGTGTTCTTTGCTCAACAATTGACATTCTGAATTATTAATAATAATATGCACTCTTCTATTTTATGGGGACAAACCACAGTAGAAAAACCAACACTAATACCTTTTCCCCCCTCTCAATGATTTGCCACGCAGAATACTCTATGAAACCCTAATAGAGGGTGGCTAATGCTTTAGGCCATCGTCATCCAAAAAGTCAGGGATGGATCTGCACTATCTATTATCGCCACCTCTGTCAAGCGATTCAGTACGGCATGACAAGCAATCCATTATGGCATAAGACATTTTGACAAGACAATCAGTTTAACCAGCAAAAATCTGTCAAACGTTTTCAAGGAAAAAAACATCTCTTTCTTGTTTCATTAGTGCATCGAATAGTTCTGTTCTATGTCTATCATTAGTTATCTGATGATGTGCGTTTAGACAACTATACGATTAATCTACCAGACAATGGATAACAATTACTTGTGATTTAATGTTGATAATTCGTGTTATTACGTGGCAGACTTTTTCTAAGTGTTTACCACGGAAAAACAACTCTGGAAAACCATACCTCAAACAGCAGGTAGTATCATTTTTTGTGGTCAGAAGCACGATCAACTTGCAGTACAGCTATATCGGGAGAAAACGACTGGAACAAAGAACAAGGCCGTGTGATCATGTCCTAGCCAATGTGATGGACTCGGCTGCCCAGCCAATTGCAAACCTCTAAAGAACCGATATCAAATAGAGCATTTTTTTCAAGTGGCAAACTCCACCTAAAGATCAGGTAGTTATAGGTTTACTCTAATCAAAATCAACCTACATAGAGTCAAATAATCGCTTCCACTCAATATAATTAACAACCATCCAAAGAAAAGGTGCATAATCAACACTTCCACTTATATGGTCATCCCTCATTTGAATTAATTTAGCACCATCGTACTCAGGCAACGACTTTACCGTATCTGGGGTGATCGTATCAACTATGTATTCTTTAAGTCCCCCACGGAACCACTGATCAATTGGTACACCAAAACCCCTTTTTTTCCTTTCGAATAATTCCGAAGGGAATGATTTGTACAAAATATAACGCAAAATACTCTTTTGTCCCAATTCATTCTTATATAAATATTTAGACGGTATTATGCGTGAATATTCCATCAGCCGATAATCCAACAAAGGTGCCCTTGTGTCAAGTGAAACCCTATTTGAGGCTCTGTCCATTTTTACGCATAATTCATAGGGAAGCACAGTCTTGATGTCAAAATCATTAAATGCCCTTTCTACCTCCTTATTTCCATAAAGATACTTTCGCTGATCAATCGATTGCTGAATCTGAAGGGCATCAAAAATCTCAGCCCGGTAATATTTACGTCTGTTGATATAGAGAGTCTGTACATCTTTCATGCGCAAAGATAGAGCTTCTCGATGCTTCCCATATAAATCATACATTAGTGCTCCTATTCTGCGCATTGTTTTAGGTATCTTATATATATTTTGTCTTCTAGCATAACGGAGATAACGCGGATATCCAAAAAAAGTCTCGTCACCTCCATCTCCACATAAAGCTGCCGATGTATCTATTGATGCCTTTTCACATAGAAATGACGTCGGCAATGCTGATGCATCCCCTATTGGCTCATCATAATAATGCTGTAGACTCTGAATAATTCTTAACGCATCGTCATAAGTAAATAACAATTGGTGGTACTCTATTCCCAGTACTTCAGCCACCTTTGAGGAATAATGACTTTCATCCCAATAATCTTCTTTAAAAGAAACCGAATATGCACGACATTCTGGATTATATGAATAGGCATACTTTGCTATTAATGAAGAGTCGATACCTCCTGAAAGGAACACTGCCGGATGGGCTACAGACGGCATTCGCAACCTTACCGAGTCAGCAATCAATAGTTCTGACATTGAGACAGCCTCGTCAAAACTCTTTGGTTCATTGTACTGACAAGTATTATCGTATAAATCCCAATAACTATTTGTCTTCAGGCTTCCATCAATAAAATCATATATAAAATACTCTCCTGCTGCAAGTTTCTTTATTTCACTCACGATTGAAAAAGGCGCAGGAACATACTGCATTGCGAAATAGCATTGACGAGCATAGGTGTCAACAGAATAATTATTACCAACACACAAAGGTAACAACTGGGAACAAAATTCAAAACCATCCTGCGATGAGTAATATAATGGTTTAGACCCTATCCGATCGACTGCACCAAAAAGAATATGAACACTGGGATCGTATAAAACAAATGCGAAATCGCCATTTAAATAGTGAAGACAATTAACACCATATTTACTGTAAAGCTCTAACAGTACACTTTCACTCTGTAAGTTGTAGAAAGAACCATCGACAACAACTGCTAATTCCCTAGTCTCAAGATCCAGAATCTTCACAGGTGCTCTATGGTTAAGTTGTTCTCTTTTTTTAGTCACTACTGATGTAGAATAGCGACGTATACTTCCATAAATACCGCTCATCTTTATGATAATATCTGTAAATATAAAGAAAATAATCCATTGATATGGTTTGTTATAGAATAAAGATCACGTATTTTTACTGAGTTTGACAGTGCCTTATTGTAATACTCCTGACGATTAAGAAGAAAATCATCAAACTTAGAACACAAATCTAGTAGCCCTCCTGTTTTATATAGTACAGCCAACTGTCCCTGTCTTGTTACTTCATAGAAAACCTCTAAATCGTTCAAAAAAGTAGGTAGCCCAACAGCCATAGCCTCAACAGGAGCGATCCCGAAAGTCTCACTTTTTGATGAATAAATAAATGCATCCATATCTGCTAAAAGCGTGGGCACGTTTTCGCAAGCTCCTAAGAAATGTATGCATTCATTTAAACCATTTTTCTCACAATAATTCACACATTCATAATAGTATTGTTTGCATGAAGGTATTTCTCTTCCGATAAAATAAAAATCAAAACAGCATCCCCTATCTTTTAACTCTTTCAGAAAACAGCATATAAAATACTGATCTTTCTCAGGTACAAAGTTGCCAACCATACACATACGTATTGTTTCTCCCTCCTTGACTGGCAATCGGGCATATCCAAATTTACTAAAGTTAATTCCATTAGGTATTACAACAAAGCGACCGAATGCCCCACCAGAAGCCTGCATCGTGTAACAGGCTCGCTCCCATTCACTAACGCATACAATTCGGCTGCTATAGTGGTACACGAGATACTTATAAAAAATATTCGCTGTGCTAAAACCTACACCATGAAGAGTTGTAACAATCCTAACTTTGGTAAATGCCAATGAAATGATAGCTATGACCGCATTGAAAGCAGATTGAGCATGTACAATTTGGATGTTTTCCTTCTTCACTAGCTGCCGTAGGCGAAAGCAGAATAAGACCCAGTTTTTCTCACTTAATTGTATCATCGGAACTGAAGTGGAATGAAAAGTACTTGACATATTGCCCTCTCGTCGATAAATGCATGTCGCTTCAAAGGGCAATTCCTTAGCCTGATTAAAAATATCAGTAAGTAGAGTCTCCGCCCCCCCTCGATTTAGTGTTCCGATAAAAAAAGCCACCTTCATACCAAATACTATTTCCCCATTTCTGTCATGAACATTCCCAACAGTTCATTATAATCATTAATAAAGTATTATCGCTTATTGGTTATATAGGTATGACCTCTTACCGTTTGCCAATGGTACAAAAGAATCCACATATTCAATAATGATCTCAACCTCATCTCCTACATATTTTCGGATCGTCTCATATAGTAAATCATGCTCAGTTTGAGTATAGTTTTTGCGTTTTTGAATTTGAACCAAGATAGTCGAATCGTTCTTTTTCACCATTCTAAAAGCCTCAACATTAAAGTTTCGGAAAAGAATACTAAATCCAGTAGTAGTAAGCTTATGGCCATTTTTAAAAGAGACAACATCCGATGTTCTTCCAATCACCTCCTTAAGCAATTGACCATTATACATTCCTCCACATTCCTTGTCACACATTTGAACCTCATCACGATTAGCATAACGTATTGTGGGGAACGCATAGTCCACAAGATTGGTTGCATATAACTCAGATGGTCTTTCCGAAGAAGCTTCTAACCATGTTGAGTATCCCACATGGTATATATTCGGCTCAATTTCGTATGCAGTGACACCTCCGTCTCTACTCCCGTAACAATCCATTACTTGTGTACCCCATGTTTTCTCGATCTCCTCTCTATACAGGGTGGTTAATTTCTCCGATGTGGAAAACACCGCATCAAAATGCCACCGCACATTGTTTTCTCGACAATATCTTGCTAACAGATAGATTGCAGTAGCATAACCATAGATATAATGGACATTCTTTTTTCGAATTATTTCCATATAATAGGCACAGGTGGCATCGTCCATATTCATTCCATTAAGCGGTATGGTATTCCTCAATCTAAAGTAAACCTCGTGAACCAAACTTTTCTTGTTCGTTGGGAAAAGTGAGGTACTACCCAATGACACATATCTGTCACCGTATTTATAGCCATATTGTTGCCATGAGAAAATCTTCATGGCAGTGACAAATCCCCATGTATTTTCATCACAGATATATTTCATAGGCTCACCTGTCGACCCTCCTGTCGAACTCTTTCTGTGAGGATAATTCTTAATGTTATCTGGAATTAAGTCCGCAAACCTTTCTTTAATAGTATCTCTGTCCAAAACCGGGAACAACTTCAGATCGTCCAACGAAACTATATCCTGGGGTTTCAGACCTATTCCATCCATTACCTCTCTATAGTATCGCGTATGGCAATATGCATGTTCGACCAGTTTTTTCATTTGAATTGTTTGCCACTCGAGTACTTTTTGACTAGACCATTCGCTCATCATGACTATCTGCCTATACCATTTCATGGCGCACGTCCCCATGACTTTATCCGCAATCGGAAACGCACAATTCAATAAAAAATTCTCTTTCAGTTCTTTCATCCTAATTGAACATATTACCGTCTGTCCTTGGAGCTAACAGAATATCCCAAACTCCACATACATTCTTCATTTCCTATATTTCTACAAGGGAAGGACACATTAAGGACATCATCCTGTGATAATTAGACCCATCATACCTTAACACATCATCCATCTTCCACACATCTCTTCGAAGGCATCTTCACGCTACTGACCGCTCTCACTATTTACGCCAAATATGTTTTGAATGCCTTATTGTTCCTCTATACAGAGTCGAAGAACTATAGAGGAACTAAAGAAGAATAATCAAGGATATAGGCACTGTTCGCAAAACAATAATTGGGATCACCGCTATGCCAGAATGCCAGAATAAACAGATATTATTCTCTGTGCGATTTTCTCTACTGTTAGATTCAAGTTTTGCAACCGCTCCCGACCCTTGGTCCGCTCATTGTACAACAAAGCCTTTTGCAATAATGAAGCTAGTTCGAGTGGATCGAAAGTATTAGCGACATAAGTACCTTCAACATCCTTGGTTATCCATGACACATCCCCAACATCGGTTGATACAATCGGACAGTTACATGCCATGGCCTCTTTAATTACATTTGGCGAGCCTTCGTTCAACGAAGTCAACAGCAAAACGTCCGCGGCACACATGTACTTGACTACTTCGTCATGAGGCTTATTATAAACAGCCATTAATTCGACTGCCCCATCGTTGAGAGCTTCGACTGCTTTGTTTGCAAGTGTATAGTTTTTCTCTGGCCGTCTGGGGTCAGATACAAAGATTACATATTTTTTTTCGACGGACATTCCGAGACCCTTTCGAGCCTCGTTTCTATCCATTAGATAGAATTGCGACAGGTTGACACCATTGGGAATAACAGGTAACTCAATGCCAAGTTGGTCGGCCGTTCGTTGAGACTTTGTAATTGTGGCATCCCATAGATGTTTGATGAAAAACCTGACCCAGTAAAGTTTAAGGCTTTTATGCGGGAAACTGCCTAAGATAGAGGTCACCACCTTTGTATTCAATCCTATACATGCCAGCGTCGACACAACTCCACATATCGAATAATGTGCATGAACTACATCTGGTTTTTCTTTTCGGACAATTCTCCGAAGAGCCCAGATGCTTTTTGAATACGATTTCCATCCCTTGCCCTGAATCGGGAACAACCGCATATCCAGTCCCTCTCCTTTCAGTGACTCATATTGCGATTTCACAAACGGACTAACCGTACCAACAGATTTATTGCCGCTGGCAACAAAAATGACCTTCATCTATTTCAAATTATTCCAATACCACTCACAGGCTTGTTCGAAACCTGCCAATGCATCATATTTTGGCTGATAGCCAAGCACCCGTTGCGCTTTAATGATTGAGGCTTGGGAGTGAGGAATGTCACCTGGGCGATTCTCACGATAGCACGGAACGATATTCGCTATGGCAGGATCGAAATGCGACAAATTGGTTCGCAGGCATTCAAATAAAGAATTCAAGGTAGTATTGCCACCATAGGCGACATTGAACACCATATCAATAGGTGCATTCTTGGGCAATGTAAGGTTATAGAGCGATGCCCTCTCACGAATGGTTTCGGAAGAAATCGTTGCCGCTAATTCATTGGCTTGAATGACATTATCTATATATGTAAAGTCTCTAGAATAACTGCCATCTCCATTGATGAATGGCGACTCATGGTGGATTAATGCCTTTACCCATAAAGGAATTACGGCAGCATAAGCCCCATTTGGATCTTGGCGGCGTCCAAATACGTTGAAATACCTTAACCCAATGGTTTCTATTCCGTAAAGACTTGAAAAGACATTTGCATATAATTCGTTAACATACTTCGTAATAGCGTATGGGGATAGCGGCCGTCCAATGTTGTGTTCTATCTTAGGCAACTCTTTGCTGTCTCCATAAGTAGATGAGCTGGCGGCATATACAAAACGGTGCACACCTGCATCACGGGAGGCAACAAGCATGTTTAGAAATCCGTCAATATTATTGCTGTTGGTATTGATTGGATCATTGATACTACGTGGGACACTTCCCAAAGCTGCTTCATGGAGGACAACGTCTGCATTCTTTACCACCTCGGCACAGGTATTAAAATCTCGTATGTCACCTTCCACGAATCTAAAATTAGACTTACTAAGTAAGGGCTCTATATTATGCCTAAAGCCTGTTGCGAAATTATCTAAGCAGGTCACCTCGTACCCCTTATTTACAAAATGCTCACATAAATTGGAACCGATAAAACCAGCACCGCCTGTAATTGTAATATTCATATCTTTTATCAATCGTTAAACTGTCAATTGTCTTTGATGCTTCTTTTTAATTCTGGTCTAGACTTAAAGACTAATTGTAGATTCAACACTTCGGCATATTTCATTCTTCTTATTACCACTTTTCTTACCTAAACCAGAATTGCTTAAAATGATAG
Source organism: uncultured Bacteroidales bacterium (assembly GCA_947165255.1). Classification (GTDB taxonomy): domain Bacteria; phylum Bacteroidota; class Bacteroidia; order Bacteroidales; family P3; genus Colimorpha. The sequence goes on along the minus strand of CAMUZR010000005.1, from coordinate 108,871 downwards.
GGTGATAAAGATGACTGATTCTTGCATGATGATCCTTTATCCGCTCGATAATAGCTCTATTCTATAAGATTCCTCGGGAACCGAGTTTGAACACAGCCCATAATAAAATAATCACCGGAAGAAAGCGACACCAAATTTTAACAATTCTATAATTCCTTTGGTCAATCAATGTGATACCATACGCCGCAATTATTAATAGTATAGGCAAACCTGGTAATAGAAATCTCTCTGAATTTGCAAACCCACTGGAACAGATTATTCCCAAATAGGCTATTATGAAACTACCTATCAATGCATAATCTCGCCAATTCCTCTTCTTAAACAAAGCATTGAACACTGCTATAATCACAAAAATACCCATATAGTTTCGCACATAATTACCCCCATTTACAATCTGTTGATTATACTGTTCGTCAACATCAACCATGGTAGGGAATGGCAACACAAACATCATTGGAGCCATAACTGTACCTGTTGCATACTTTGCCCATTCAATTCCTTTGTTTACTTGTTGTGTTCTTTTAAGTTCTTGGTTCGAACCACGTGACTCCCAGTAACCCTCAACTTCATTCGCAATAGTTCCACTAGCAAAGACTGCAACTGCAACAACCGCCCAAATCACCAATACTGCACGATTCCATTTTGTCATTACCGAAGTACTTGAGAAAACCAGGGACGAAAAAATAGCAAAAACCACTGATGCCCCCAGTACGGTTCTGAAGGAAAACAAACTCACCACCAGTAAGGCAGTTAATAAGACATTCCAAAACTTTATCCGCTCCTGACGTAGTAAATTATCCGCTCTTTCTAATGAAGCCATCATTAAAAAAATCATCTCGGTTTCTTTAAGATGCATTCCACAATATATCACTAGATTTGGACTCAAAGCACAAAAAATTCCAGCAATACGACCTGCCTCATCTCCGAAATTACGTTTTGCTAACTTATATGCAAAGATACATGTCCAACTACTTAAGAATACCTTGATTATACGGGTTACAAAAATATTAGGGCCAATTATTGAATATAAGAATGTTAAATATAATGGGTAGCCCGAATCTGATAACGATTGCGCTGAAAGATAATTAATAGTTTGAGCCCATCCTATTTCTCTAAACCATATTGCAACATCGTGATATCCTATAGCATCACTCGAACCGAATTCAAAGGGTGAACCTGTCTTTACCAAATAAAAAAAGTAGGAAAAGATAACCCATATTAACCTTAAAACTACCGCTGTGATAAACAATCTCTTTAGGAACTTCTTTTCTTCAATCCTTAACCAGCTCTTCGAATAGTGGGACGACAGTAAGAAGAAAGCCAAGACCCAAACTATACCTATAATTAAGAATGCTGGCTTCAGCATATACTTTACGAAGACAACACTAACTATAGCCAATGAAAGAATATAGGTGATGATTGCCTTGTTTGATAACTGTTTTGGGAAATAATGAACCAACGTGAGCTATTTATTATTGTTAATAAAAAGTGATATATACTGCTTTACAAAGGCTGCCGAATTAAGAAACCAGAATCGAATTCTTTGCAAAGACAGAGATGAGTGATATATATAATACTCATTTTGAGGCACATTCCGCCAATCAATTTTTGACAATTGGCGCATTGCCTCTTCATGATATTGAAAAGATAAATAGAATCGAAGCAACCCACTTGCCCTCATTTTATCCAAGAGTATCTTTAAATCATGATTTTGTTTTTCCTCCTCTCCAAGGTAAACCAAGTTCCATAATATATGAGAATTGGGGTCTCTTAATTTTCTGGTAGCCCTATTTTTAATGGGTATGTCTTGGAAATAATTAGATAAGGGTCTATTGAGCAAAACGACTGGATACTTTAACGCTATTCGAATCCATAAATCAAAATCTTCACCTAAGGTAATGCCACTTCTAAATCGTCCAGAAGAATCAAAAATATCTTTGGGGATTACTACTGAACTTGATGAAATCGGCATACACATCGTATTTGCATATACTTGACAATAATTGATATACCCTTTTACAAACCCTGCTTCCACTCCAATTGGGGCGATTTTTTTCCGCCCATTCTTTACCAAGTAGAAACCTGTCCCGTAAAGCCCTGCATCCGGATAAGACTCTATCAGTCTGTTTACTTCTTCAAGGAACATCGGTTCCCACCAATCATCTGAATCCAAGAAACAGACATATTTGCCTTTAGACAATGCGACGCCCTCGTTCCTGGCACTAGAGACTCCTGAATTAACTTGAGCAATTACTTTACATTTTTCTTTATTTGACCCAACAACACTTTTTGCCATCTCCAACGAAGCATCCGTACTTCCATCGTCCACCACAATCAGTTCAAAATCACTATAGGTTTGGTGTAGGACACTTTCTATAGTCCTCTTAATATATTGAGCCTTATTGTACAAAGGCACTATCACAGAAAACCGAACACCTGTCATAAAACCCAAACTCATTAAAGCCTTTCAGCATTTCGCTCTGACGTGAATAGCTATCAATTGAAAACGGAAATCTTATTCAAATAATAACTATCAATGGGCTTCCTCCCTATCCCCTGCCGATACCGGTAATTCGACTCCCCATCAGTTAGTACAGGAACTATTCGCTTCTCACATAGCACTTGCTGAGTCATTTCGGAATAGTTGCCCCATGTATACGCATAATATGGAATATATCGAGGATGTGATTCCAAAATCTTTTTACATCTTTCTACTGAATCTAAGAATTCCTCTTTCGTCATTCGGGTTGCATCATTATGCTCGTAACCATGCATTCCTATCGTAATTAGTGGCGATTTCAAATTCCACAAGTCTTCTTTCAAAATATACTGAGGGTTATCGGTATATCCTTCCCGCTTGCTCACCCCATCTAAATACTTGGGATTCACGAATAGTGTCACAGGTATCTGCTGTTTTTCTAAAAAAGGTAATATGTCTATAACAGAAGCAAAACCATCATCACATGTCAAAACAGCATAATTAATAGCTCTAATCCTATCTCTTCTTAACTTCCGATATGCCTCATCTAAAGAAATAAAATGATACTTGTCTTTTAGTGCCAGAATATTGGTTTTAAATTCATCTGTAGGAGTCCAATCTGCACGCTGATTCAGTGTCTCATCAAATCTGTCAGACACAGCATGAAATACAAATACCTCGATTGGACATAACAAAAACTTGCTTATTCGTTTTGTTATTCTTCTTGAAAAAGTAAAGCAATCCAACATTCTTTTCCCATCTATTATTGAAATCTCGCGCTCTCTAATCGAGAGAACCTAAGCGAATATCTTATTCTCTATAAGATCTGACTACTTCTCTTTGATAATTCGCCTTAGATTTTTCCCAAAAGTTTTAAATTTACCATTTATTGCGAACTCTACTATCGCATAATAAAGCGATTTTAACTTATGCTCTTTAGAAAAAACGACCACACTATGCTGAAGGGTCTCGCAATATATGCGTTTTGTGGCAGCTTCATGTATCTTTCTATATAATTCGCCGTCAATTGGAAGATATACTTTACTATACTCTATTGGTGAAAGGATCGAGGCCACTCCACCAGAATGGATTCTATAAACGCCCCCTACAAATGAAAAGATATAGCCTTTACCAACCTTTAGTAAATGGTATATCTCATGTGTATCTCGATAATACTTATATTTCTTTTGCCACTGAGGAGAGAAAGATTCCCGACGGAATAAAATCGTTAATGGCTGGGTTATCCAATCTTTAAAAAACATATCTATGGTCACATCCACTCCTTCTTGTCCTTCCGCAAAAAGCTTTCCACATCCATCCTCTTCCACCTTACCTGTTTTCTCATACAAATATTGGCAACGATGAAAACACACCGAATACTCCGGATGACTCTCCATAAAATCAACCTGCCTCTGAAGCTTCAATGGGTCTGTCCAATAATCGTCGCCCTCACAATATGCAATATATTTCCCTCTTGCCCTTGAATAGTTGAATTCTATATCCATTTTTCCGCGGTACCCTTTTGAAAACTGATTCTCTTCTTCGAACAACGGAAAGATAATATCCGGATACCTTTCCGTATATTCCTTTATTATTCGGTCAGTACCGTCAGTAGAAGCATCATCATGAATCAGTATTTCTATTAAGAAGTCCGTCTTTTGAGTCAAAAATCCATCTAAACACCTTTTTATGTACGGCGCATGATTATACGTCAAGCAACAAACACTGACTAATGGGGTTTCTATCATATTTTATATTAGGGTATACTCTTGCAGTAATCTCTTTGTCCCTTCTTTACCATTATTCATCAAAACATCAATTATTGAAAGGTTGGGTACAAACTCTCCAGATTTTGAATCCTGATTATATTCGAAATCGTTAGTTTTAATAAAGTTTAGACGAATTCCATAATTCATAAATTCTTCTTTGAAGTATAATGATTGACCTCCTATTGCATTATAATATTCATCACAACCTTCCATTCTGCACATCTCTATAATTCTTGCCACTTTTCGATCAGGCCTTCTACCTTGATAATAATGTATATCGTCATCCCCTTCGCCAAAATTGTCTAGGTCTTCCTCCAATTCACTAAATCTACTAATATCATAGTCTATTTCTGTTTTAATATCAAGAAAATGAGCTATCGCCACAATAGTATTATTATTTAAATCCCTAAGTAGTTCATATTCAGGTTCCAACATTTCTGATAATACCCTAAACACTTCCTTGAAATATGGCCTTTTGCCATAACATTTTTGGACAGTTTTTAAATACTTCCCTTTCCATGGCTGGCGATTGTCTATCTCTAACTCGCAGATCTTTGAAAAGGAGCTTCTTCCTTTTAATGGTACAGTCGTTGTTACTATTGCTCCATCCCTCATTAACAAACGATTCCTATTAATCCATACATTTTTACTGTAATTGACATTATCAAATAGTATGTATTTATCAACCGCATATATGGCTTGGAAATAGCCAATATATGGCATGAAATAAGGTTGCATTATTGCCAATTTCATAAAGCACTGAATAAAAGTTAATCCTTGTGATATTTATATTAATAGATACCTTTATGCGGGAAAGAATGATTAGTATGCAACGTATTACACTATTCTCTCATTTAGTCTAATGAAACTTACCGCCATAACAATAATCTTTTTATTAAAACTAAAAAACAATGTCCTGTATCTGCAATTAATACTATTTGTGATGTATTATCTTAAAGATAATCATTATGTACGAAATTTGAGATCATATCATTTTCAAATAATTACTTGCACACATTTTGTAGTACCCAATCTTCCAAATCTGCAAAAATCGCAAACGCAAAACAACTAATTAGCAACGTTACAATTGATTAGTCGCACTTATTCTTTATATAATTATTATGAGTCAGTCCTAGCTCTATTCTTTTTTTTATATTATTGATAGCTGACTTTATTGTGCTTTTTATTCTACAAGTTAGAGGCATCGGGTACGGCATCTCCCTCCCTTTCTCAATTCTAATATTGTAACTTTTGATGTATTTATAACAACGTTTTGGAAGAAACTGCCGAATATTCTCTAGGGAATCCTTTATGGATTTTTCTTTCATCTCTGACGATAACGCTGACCATTGGCCTTTACCATTAATGCGATAAACCGATGTTACAGTTCTGAGCTTGCCAATTGGACCATGCAAAGCCATCATTATACCCAACTCCCAATCAGCATATTCCATTTGGAAAAAATCGGGTGGCAAAGATTGAAGCAGAGTTGTCCTAAAAACACAAGATGACAGATTACCTATCTGGTTTCCCCAAGATATCTGTTGTCGTAGATTTATTGTTAAATAATCTACATCTTTATACGACCAATTATTGTGGCGAGTAATAGCCTGTTCCTGATAATATAAATCGTATTGATTAAAAGACATTGAATACCTTCTATGACGTTCCAAAAAATCAATATGCTGCGAAAGATGGCTATCTGTCAGCCACCAATCATCCCCTTCTAGTATCGCCACATAATCAGCTCTACATCTTGCAAAAGCCCTCTTATAATTGGCACTCATTCCAACGTTTCTATCTGTATCAAGAAATAAAAACGGAATTGGTGATGCTCCTCGGTGATCTTGGATAGACTTTACAGTATTGTCCGTTGAACCATCATCTGCAACAATAACTCTAACTTTTGCGTCAACTTTCTGACACAAAATGCTGCCAACAGCCTGACCCACATATTCTTCTTGGTTATAGCAACAAAGGATAATATCAATTGATAACATTTAGTTTGTCTTTTTAATTTTATGACCTCCTATGATACAAAACTGATTATGCCACACTGAGCCTTCCAATATACGGAATTGTTTAAATTTCTGTCTTTGGATACACGGAAATAAACTAACCTGATCCCTTGGGATACCTATTCGAAATTCCTCAAACCATTCATTCATCAACTTATTAAGTTCTTTATCGCCACATCGTCTAACCAAAATTCCACATTCAGCTAAACCCATATTATCTTTGAAGCCTTCTTTTAGATACCTTTCATATTGTTCTTCTGCTTCTGACGCAGCAACCCCTTTTGTTAGTACACAGGCCTCAAACTCTTTCTTAACACTTTCTGTCGTAGCATGGCGTGTAACAGCAAATGTAATATTGTTATCCAAAACGCAAACCATATTTCCTATATCACCATATAAATACACATTTGCATCAACATATATACTAGCTGTATATCGACCACGTAAATATTTATCTGGCAAGATTTTTATTTCCCTGGATAATAAAACGTTATCCATATCACTCTCAACATATTGTACTTTCCAAGTCGTGGAAGTTATCCGTTTATTATTCGTAAATAATAGATAATCGACATTCGGTTGTTTATATAGGATTTCATGTACTGAATCATAATCACCTGCTATTACTGTGTACACAACAATATTTTCATTTTGCAAATCTCTCCTTGGGAAACTGTATTGTACAAAAGGAGCACCATAAGTAGCTAACATCCTTGATATGTCATTAACAAAAAAAGATGATACCCCCAAATTGGTCAGCATTTTTCTATCTTTTGAATCATAGAAAGGTGCTTCTTCTATCAATTTCTTAAGTGACAACAAGTTTTTTTTTATTTTATACTCCGACTTATTATGCTTTATATTTGCGCTACCTGAAAGAAATAATACTGACGGGTGCATTTGAAGGCTCAAATGATATCCATATGCTTTTAATAAATCTGTACTATTGTTATCCCCTGAAAGAAAAAAGGGTTTAAGAGCCCTCAGTAATAAACCTATCCGAAATCTACGATAGTCCTTCTTTACTCGATTAACAAAAAAAGAAAATGGTTTTTTATTGTTATTTAGCACTAACATGCAATAATCTATCCATTAGTAGTTTTATCAACCTGTCCGTTTTCAGAATTTCCTTCCACCGATGTATTGCAGAGAACCATCTATACGTAAGACTATTCCCCTAAAAAGGACGATGTACCATATTCATAATAAGTTACTCGAATATGAGGAATACTCTCGGATAAATCTTCTGCAAAAGGATTCTTTTTTCAAAAAGGTTTGAGCTAATGTATAACTCAAGTAAAATGAGGCAGAGATACAAGAATCAATCATCAAAAAAACAGTTAGATGCTGTGCCCTATCATTTGCAATTTACATGACCTTATGCATCCATAAAAAATATAAAAAATACTGACCTTGCGACCTAGGATCCTGTTTAAAAAACTAATGGCAAGATATAAAATAAGATAATTATCTCTGATTAACAATTGTTTACATTCTTAAAAGTATTCCTATCAAATACTTTATTGCAACCCATCTTTAAGCAATGACCTTTCATGTTAGTACAGGATTATGTTTGATGGTCAAATATTCTAAATACGCATCACTACCTCTTGGGACAATCTCCCTAAATCGGACCTTACTCTTCGTATAGCATTCCCTTCTAATTAGACATATCACCTAGAAATGCAATACCTCTTCCCTTCCTTATTCGTATTATTAACTTTTCCAAAGGTATTCTTAATTACATTGTCCATTCTTGATTTACTCAAACTGAACCAATCCATATCCACTCGAAAAATCTTGATTTCAGATTCAGTCAAGCAATGACCTTCTGTTTAATAATATATTCTATTCATCAAACGAATTGTATACTATCAATGTAGATATTATAGGTTCTTCTGTACTATCCCCCCCTGCTTAAATCTGAGTATAAACAGATTTACAATTACAAATACAACAATCGTAACTTCTTACTACATGCCTCAATAAACTTCTAATCGAACTAATAACCCATTGGGATATTCTAATAAATAACTATTATTTCTAAGATTAACTGATAGATGAACATCTCATATCCAATTGTATGATACGAATCTCAAATTAATCGACGGATATTTCTTTTCATACTAAATTACGATTTCTCCTATCGCTTATGACTTCGCAGTCTCCCTGAAAAACGGTACTCCCCCAATTTTTTCTCCATAGGACAATCGTATCCTTCTTTATCTGATCAGAATATGCGACGGAAAAAAAGAGCACATTATGAACAATATCATAATCTTTAAGACCACTATGGATATCTTTCTGACCTATTTGAAAGCATACAGAGTATGTTCCTTTTGCAAGATGATGATCCACTATTCTGACATGGACTGTAAATTCACCCTGTACATCTTTTAAATCAATCGGTCCAGATATATAAGAACCTAATCTATCGCAACTGCTGTTATTAAACATTATCTCTAATGTAGCACTTTCAATATTATTTTTATGTTTATACATTCTAACATAAAAATCTAATGGTTGGTTTGTTGCATAATCATCTCCATCATTAGTCATTGAAACAGTAAGAAGTTCGATCTCTCTAGTTGTATTGGCAAACTCCCTATGTTCCATTGTGATATCTGCATGGTAACACATAGTATCTCCAAAACCTGACAAATAATGAGCTACCGTATCAGTCGCAGTACCCGTATACGTAACAAGCCCATTTTCAAGTAAAATACCACTTCTACACAATTGTCTAATGCTTGCCATATTATGACTAACAAACAACACAGTTCTCCCTTCTCCGCTACTAACATCTTTCATTTTCCCAATGGCCTTCTTCTGGAACTCTGCATCACCAACAGCAAGCACTTCATCAACAACTAAAATCTCAGGTTCTAGAAATGCTGCGACGGCAAAACCTAAACGGACTGTCATTCCAGAACTGTATCGTTTAACAGGAGTATCAATATACCTTTCACACCCGCTAAAATCAATTATCTCATCTAACTTTCTAGAAATCTCTGTTTTGGTCATCCCTAGGATGGCTCCATTCAAGTAGATATTTTCTCTTCCAGTCATTTCTGGATGGAACCCCGTTCCAACTTCCAATAGCGACCCGATTCGCCCCCTCGCCTTAATCGTACCGGTAGTTGGTCCTGTCACTTTAGAAAGTAATTTCAATAAAGTACTTTTCCCCGCACCATTTTTTCCAATTATTCCTACAACATCTCCCCGCTCAACTTTAAAGTCGATATCTTTTAGCGCCCAAACATACTCACTATCTGCCTTTTTTGAACGATCATTCGTGGAGCCAATCTTTAGAAAAGGATCTTCTTTACCCATTATACTAGTCACCCACCAACGCTTCAAATCATTACTCAAAGTTCTTGTCGACACCAAACCCAACCTGTATTGTTTGGAAACATGATTAAATTCTATTGCCGTTGCCATTCGCTTTAATTTTTAAAAACAAACACATACTTATTCTCAATCCAATAAACACCTCTCACACTGTATCCATGAAACTTTTCTGTGTTTTATTGAACACCAGCACTCCTAAAAATAACAGAGCACACAAAAATGCCAAACTATACAACAGCCAGCCCCAACCTATAAACTCTCCTGCACCTAGAGCTCCATACTTGAAAGTTTCCAACACCGGTGTGACTGGATTAAGTCGCATTATTGTGTACAAGTCCATCCCTGCAGCTACCTTTCCTTTAACCATACTTAACGGGTATACGATAGGAGTTGCATACATCCATAAACTAACCAAAAAGGAAAATAGAATACTTAAATCACGGTACTTTGTAGTCATACTCGTAATTAACAGACCGAATCCTAGTGCCAGTCCAGCTATCATCATCACCAGAAATGGGAAAAGCAACAAATACCAATTGGGACTGGCAGGGCAATCGCCTTGGATAGCATAGATCAAATAAACCACTATAAACAGCCCCATCTGTATTCCAAAACGCAATAAGTTCGAAGTAACATTGGACAAAGGTGTCACAAGTCTCGGAAAATAAACCTTACCAAATAGACCTGCATTCGAAACAAAGGTATTAGAAGTTTTATCCAAACAATCAGAAAAATAATGCCAAAAACATGTTCCTGCCAAATAGAATAGCGGCTGTGGTATACCGTCCGTCCCGATACCAGCAATCCCTCCAAATACCACCATGTACATGAAAACAGTCAATATTGGCTGCACCACAAACCACGCAGGTCCCAGTATAGTCTGTTTATACTGGGTGGTGATATTTCTTTTAACGAAAAGCGTAAATAAATCACGGTATCGCCACAATTCTTTCAAATCCACAGCCAGCAGCTTATCCTTCGGCTTTATGACTGTTGTCCATTCTTGTGTCTCGCTCATAATCAACAATTATCTCGAATAATAAGGATTAAGGGAATCTAATCCAAAATTTTTAATGAGAATGTTTATGTTTAAACACTATGTTATTAACTATTCCCCAGAAATATTTCCAATCTGTCTTAAACGGATGTTTCAGGTATTCTTCGCAATACCTCCTCTCCGACTCTTGGATTTCCTCCAATGTCTCTGGCTGAACCGTCTCGTAATACAACGGGGGCAGCAAGCCCGGTTTGGTTTTAATACGAAGCTCCTGCATCTCCGGAGTGTATAAACCGAAGAACTGCCTGGATAAAGGTCTCACTCCCACTAGTTTCATCTCACCTTTCAGTATGTTCACTATCATAGGCAATTCATCCATCCAAGTCTTTCTCAGAAAGGCGCCAACAACATTAATACGGTAGTCGTGATAGAACTTGCCCGTATTGTCTAATTTACGGTGCTCGTAAACATATTCTTGCAAATATTCACTATAAGAATACATTGTGCGAAATTTATACACCGTTATTATTTTTCCTTCTTTTCCAATACGTTGTAGTTTTGCAATTGGAGAAGAGCTGGGCTCTCCTGTTGTTATCGGCTCTTTCACCTTTCTGGCTATCACTCTAAACTCTCCATGAGCGGTATTCTCATATACGACCTCAAATCCTGCATGGTACATCCTACCCAACACCTCAACCCTGTGAAAAGTCCTATTTCTACCTTTGGTGATTGCAAAATAAAGTTTTTTTGTCAGTTTCAACTTGGGACACACTCGATGCCACAAATAGTGCAAACCATAAACCACTCTATTCAATGGACTTGGATATCGGTTATATATCACAGCCTTTTTCACCACCGATGTCCTACAGCAACAAACCAGATATCCACCCGTTTCCAAATTATGATTGCAGTTCGATAAGAATACATCCACCTCATAGACAGTGTTCAAAGGTCTCTGAACAAAAATGGCGCGATATAGTCCACCATCTTCTCTCGGTCTAATTGGGTCGCCTCCGTTGTGTCTCACGCTCCACAACAACGAGGAAGAATCGAACTCATTTTTATGGTTCAAAAACCACAGGTAAACCTGCTTCAACGGTAGCCCCTCTACTTCCACAAAAGCCTTCCTGACATCCTCGTTCTCAATCTCCTCCGGCTTCAAATCATCGCAGTCCTCAATCCCTTGCTCCACATACTTCGTACCATGAAAATACCGCTGTTCTTTTAATGAATCCAGTGGAAATAAAGGCTTTCTCATCTCTTTACAACTTCCAAAAACTGTGGATGAATAAATGTTGTGGCAACTGCAGCCACCCCTCTAATACTCACTACCAGTCGTCTATCTTTCTTAATGCGTTTAATATGGCCTTCGGCTCCTTTGAATGGCCCATCTGTCACTCTCACCAAATCTCCTTGATGATATTCAGGCCTATCGTCCCCGAGGAATGTCAGTCCCTGCTCACCCGATGAACACACAAAGATAAAAACCTCCATTTCACGTTCGGGTATCGCAGACGGTATGTGGGTCAACGGGTCTCTATATATCCAAAGCCTGCTAAAGTTGTCTTGCTCAAATCTTTTCAAGTAAGAGTCCGTCACATGAATAAATGCCAATGAAGAAATCACTTCCGGAATAAAGTATTCTGCTTTATCTTCAACCAGCTGTGATCTAATCGGTTCCATCCGATTATAATAAACCTTGGCCGCATACCACCGCTTCTTTTCCTCAAACTCTTCCAAAGCAATTTAGCATTATCTTCTTTCAGCTCTTTTCAAAAATCCCCTCACTCTTTATTAACATACACACATACTTCTCCCTCCCCATGTAAAAACCATAAGGTCTCCGGAAGAATCTATCGGAAAAATAATCCAAATTCACGCTTATCCCTATCCAAGGACATCCACGTAACCTTCCTATTTTGTGTACATTAAATACAATACACTCACCAATTTAATAATGCAAATATACATATATTTTCTAAAACCATCAAAATTTATTTCTACAGACAAAAGTCCTCCCACCTGTTGCCACATTCAAAAAACAAGGGCGTCCAGATAATTCCTGAACGCCCTTATCTCAAGCTTAAAAAAGTCTGTTTTCAATTATTTCGCCAAACCCAAGGCCTTCAAACCCTGAATGTAAACAACATCCCTTGGAATGTTATTCTGAGCAATCAAGTCAAGATCCTTCTGAAGATCCTCGCGAACTTTGCCATTCTCTGCAGCATATTTTTTTGCAAAGTCATACATGCCTTCGCCTTCCACCTGCAAAATCTGTGCAGCCCAGCTACGCATTGCAGCGTCCATCTTCTCCACGTCCACTACATACTTACCCTGCTCGTTGCGCGTAAAGGCTCCGTTATCCTGAAGATAGTTAAAGCACATCATATTGGCAATACCATGAGCCTCTGTAGCTCCAAATCTGACACTACGCAGGATGCCTGCAATAAAGGTTACAAAAGCATCTTCCTTGGTGCAGTTAGTAATCTCACCCTTCTCTATCAAATTGGTCGTAAGGAACAAACCGCAGATATCTGCCTTAGCCTCTTCCCAATTGCTATATTGGTTACCCAAGGCCTTGCGCATACTTTCACCCTTCGTAACGGTATTTTTAATTCCCAAACCGTGAGCAACCTCATGGAAGCACACGTTGCTAAAGAAAGCATTAAAATTCACATTGTCCACCTGTTCATCGCAGATCAGCAACTGAGAAATAGGCAGCACCATCTTGTCGAATTTTGCCTTCATGGCATTTTTCAGTTGCAAACGGCGAGCGCCCTTCGTCTGGTGAATACGTTCGTCATTTGGCAAGTTGATGGCAATCGTCTTCGAACCCGCATTACAGTCGCCAGCATAATACACCACATCATATACATTCAAGTCGCTAGCGGCGCCTTTCAAGGCAGGCTTGTACTTCGGGTCGCAGGGCAACTCTTTCTGAAGCTGGGGCAGCATACCCACAAACTTAGCCAAATCATTACTCCACTTCACATCTTTCACCAACACAAACGACTCATAGCTAGTCTTATTGCCATACAAATAGTCATCATAGTTCTCAATTGGGCCAACCACAAAGTCCAAGTTACTATTCTTCATATCCATCCAAGCCAAATCGCTCTTGTAATAGTCATCCGTCATCAGTGCCTTACGCCGTTCGGTCAAATACTTCTTCATACCCTGGTCTTCAGCCAAACCAATTGCCACACCCATCAGGCTGTCAACTTTAGCCAGCCGGTCAGCATATTCCACATGATAGGGCACCACCTTCAATGCGCCATTTTCGTCGCGGCGAATCACAGTGTACTGGCTTTCTTTTTCTTTATCTTGCAGGGCTTCATACTCCTCAGCTGTCATGTCCAGCGGATAAAAATTGGCTCCTGCAGGGCGCTCGCCAAAGCCAGGAATAAAGGGTCTCTCTTCGCCCAAACGGTCCCATGCGCCATACTGAATCATTGCAAAAGCCTTTACAGCCGGATCCGTTATCGTGTCGAGTGCTTTACGGTTCTCTGGGCCAAAATACTGGTCCCAATACAAGTCATCCATCACATCAGCAATTTCGATAAACACGCCGATAAGCTGTTTCTCCTTATCGCTCAGGTTGTTAATCAAATCAGAAGATAGTTTCACCTCTGCATACTCATCAACCTTTTGCTGAATTTCCGATTTTTGTTCCATGGTTTCATCGGTTTTGGTGTTGTTGCACCCTACCATTGCAAACATGGCAAGTGCTGTTACAAAAATAGATAATTTTTTCATATACAATAGATTTAACAATGATGTCAATAAAAAGTTTTTATGCAAATATACATTTTTTTTTGCTATTTCAAGAAAAAATAGTACTTTTGCACCCGATTTCGCAAAACGAAATACCGTTTATACGAATCACACATCAACCCCGGAAAGGTGCTCGAGTGGTTGAAGAGGCCCGCCTGGAAAGCGAGTAAGCGTTAAAAGCGCTTCAAGGGTTCGAATCCCTTCCTTTCCGCAAGTATTACTTGCTAAGCAGAACTGATAAGTTCTGCTTTTTTTCATCCTACCCCCGTCGCAAATCCTTTCCCGACACTCTCTCATGGAACATTTCATATCATTCCATCCGCTTATGTTGTGGTGGTGAGAACCCGTACTGAACTTTTAGTATTGTCATCCCTCAGACGGGACACTTGAATTTGAATCGGTATACGTTCCAGCAGATATGGCACATGACTTATTATACCAACTCTCTTGCCTTGAGTCCTTTGGAGGGTCTGAAGAAGATCCATCACCCGCACCTGGTTTTCCGTCGAGAGTGTTCCAAAGCCCTCGTCAATGAAAAGAGTATCCATCGAAATGCCTTCTCGCCCCATACTGCTAAGGGCCAATGCCAAGGAAAGCGATACCATAAATGACTCCCCACCCGAAAGGTTATGCACCGAGGAGTTAAAACCTGGTGTGAACTGGTCGCAAAGGCTTATGGTCAGTGTGCCAGGAATAGTTTTCAGAGAGTATCGTGCCGTAAGACGAGAAAGATGCTGATTGGCCATCTGTAACAGACGGTCGAAAATAAGTTGTTGCGCCAGACGGCGGAACTTTGTTCCATTCACATCGCCATAATTCGAGTTGAACGATGTCCATTTGTCCAAAATCAACTTTTGGGCAGCCAATTCGGCCTGTTTCTTGCCATAAGTCTCTCGTTTCTTACCGTCCGCATCCAGCTTTTGCCTCTCAGCCCCTATGTTTTGTGACAGCTCATCCCTCCTCTTGGTCAGCTCGTCAATCTCCTGTGCCAGTCGAGCCTCATCCGTCTGGGTCGTAATCTCAGCTGGTTTTAGCGCCAAATGTTTCTCGCAGTTCTGGCCTACAGTCCTCAAAGCTCCCTCCAACTCCTTCAGGTCACCGTCCCGCTTCTCGTGCTTCTTCATAACGGCCTGTACATCGAATCCGACCAACAGTTCAAGCCGGTGCCGGTCTATCGACGGGTGGTCGCCAAAGAAGAGTGATAGCTCTTTCCTACAATCGGCTACAGCAGCCTCTGCGGTTGCCTTTTCCTGCCTGGCAGCGGCAGCCTGGGTGGTCAGCTCATTCCACTGTCTTGCCTGTCCGTCAGCAAACTGGCGATTGGACGGAAATGCCACCCATGTGGGCCATGCCTTAGCCAATTCTTCTCTCTGCCCATTATAACCTTGAAGTTGCGCACCCAGCTGAGCCACCTGTGGGTTGAGACGTGCCTGTAGGGTCTTCGCTTCGGAATAGTCAGCAGCCGCAGCCTTCAATCGCTCCTCAAATCCGGTCTGGTCTCTGCTCCATTCTTCACCCCAATTAGGCCAAGTAATCAGCCCGTTGGCTTCATCAACTGCTTCTCGCGACTGCTGAGCATACTTTTGCGCATTATTCTGAGCGATTTCAATATCTTTGCGGCAACCCGCCAAATCGTTCTTTGCTCCCGCAACCGCCTCTGCGGTCTTTGCAGAGTCATCCTTGAGCTGCGAAAGCTGCGCATTCAGACTTGCCAGCGAACCATTGAGGCTCTTCAGATTGTCCAGTGCCCTATTATTCTCTTCTATCTCACCGTCCAGTTTTGTCCGCAACCTCTTACCCTCGGAAACGGCCTGTTCATACGCTTGGCGCGACTGGTCCGAAAGCCTGATGCCTGCCTTTTGGCAGACAGCAGTCGCTTTTTCAAAGACTTCATGAAGGGAAGACTGTCTCTCTACCAAATCCTTTTGGGTCAATTCATCTTTCTCTCTATTTTTTTGCGACAAACCAGCATTCAGCAAATTATATTCCTTCTCGGCATCTTCTTTAGCCTTCTTGGCATCTTGTAGGCGCTTGGATTCCTCCTCCTTGACCCGGGTCACAACCTCATCGAAGTGGGCAGCATTAAAGGTATTGCCGCACACGGGGCACTTGTCGCCATCATTCAAAATTGCCCTTGCCTCCACAGCCCATTTCTCCGAAGCAAGGCTGATACTGCGGTAAACCTCTTCGGTCCGCTTGTATGCTTCTGATGCTTCCTCCTTTGCCATCCCCAACTTTTCTAGCTTCGGAATGCTTTCCGTTATTTCTTTCTGCAAGTCTGCTATCCTTCTCACCACCTCTTCATACTTCTCCATCGAATCAATGAAATTCTGCAGAGCCAAGGCTGCCTCATGCAAGTCTTGGCTCTGCTTTTGCAGGTTTTGGTTCCGCTCGGTAATACCCTTGCCATTGAGTTCGTCCACCTTCTTCTGTACATCTTCCACCTCCCTTATCTTTTCTTCGACTGCCAATTTGGCTTTACCCTGAGCATCAACCGCATCCTGCCAACATTTCTCCAGCCCGGCAATCTTCTTTCCAAGGCCGTCGGCCTTGCTCCTTTCACCGGCTGCATCTTTAGCCATTTGGCGGGCATGTTGCAAGTTTGTGACAATAGCCCCGGCTTTCTCAAACATATCCTTATGAGGCTGCTGGCTGGTGATCTTTGTCTCAAGCACCTTCAACTCGTCTGTCTTTTGCCTTAGCATCCCATACAGATACTCCAAACCGGCAGAGGCCTGACCAAAACAGACAGCCAATTGTCGCTCTTGCTCGATGGCCTGACTGATTTTAGACTCGTTAGAGCGCAGATTTTCCAAACACCTCATTGCCTGTTGCGAAACCCGGTGGTCTGCTATCATCCTTGTTTCGGAAACGTACTCGTCAGTCTCGCACAATTCCTTGGCAGCATTATACGCCTTCAGCGCCTCGGCGTATGCCTTCGAGAGACGCTCATTTTCTTGTAGCCATCTCCTCTGGGCCGAAAGCCCGTCAAGCTCCTTCTCTAACGCACCCACCTGACCCTGAACCTCCTTTATGGAACTTTCGATGGACTGAATGTCTTCAGTGGAAAGGAGTTCTATCCCCTCCAACTGGGCCTTAAGCCCCTTATAGGCATCATCCTTCTCCTTCCACATCTTATATATCGTCCGCCCCACCTCTGAGAAATGTTCTGTCGCGGTCAGCTTCTCCAGTATGGCCGACTTCTCATTGTCGTCGCTTTTGAGGAATTTGGTAAACTCACCCTGGGCAAGCACGGCCGTGCGGCAGAAATCGTCAAAGGTCATGCCCAATATCGTCCCATGAATCATATTGTTAACCTGCATTCCCCGGGCAATCTGACTGCCCTTGTGGAACAGCAGATGGTCCGTACTGATACTGCTACGGGTTTTGGTAGAATGGGCTGTCCAGGTGGCAGTATACTCTTTCCCGTCATTTCCTTCAAACTCCAACTCGGACTTGGCATCAAGCGCTCCATGCCGGAGCATATTGGCCGTGTCACGCGAGGTGAGCGTGTATGTGCCAAAATTCAGGCGGTTATTGGGTGCCGATTTCAGCCTCGGGGTATTGTCAAAGAGGGCCAGGCAGACAGCATCTATTATGGTAGTCTTGCCCGAACCGGTCTCTCCATGTATCAGAAAAAGGTCGGCATCCTTCAGCGGAGGCTGTGCAAAGTCTATGACGGCTTTCTCAATAGATGCAATATTCTCAATAGTTATTTTCTTAAGAATCATAAAGCAAAATGGTATTAGACTATTCCCCGTCTCGTTCTTTCTTTTGTTCCATAATGGCCTCGACCTGGGCAAACATGTCGCGGTAATCCATTGGGAGGGGAGTAGGGCTGGCATATTCGGCCACCTGCAGAGGTGTCATGCCTCTAAGTTGCGATGGGTCGGCAATGACCGACTGCCCCTCCTTGGCCAACTCAGGGGGCGTCTCTATCTTAAACTCGCAGAAGCGCGCCATCTTGCCTTTGAGACAATTGCGAACCTGCACTAGCGCATCGGGCGGCAGCGGGTTTTCGCCGTCGACCACCACATGAAGCCTAAGGTAGCACTTGCGGTCGGGCTCGACCACATCAAGACTCTGTAACGCCTGGTCAAATGGGAGCGGGGTGGCCGGGAGTGTGAGCAACGAATAGAGCGGGTCGATAACCACCTCGGCGACATCATCGGCTGTGGTGGCGCCGGCCTTTACATTTACTATGGATACCGAATGGGGCAACTCCTCACTGAACGATATTGGGATTATACTGCCTGCATAGCGGGCAAGGCGGCCGTCTGATACTATGTTTTGGGGCTTATGAATATGGCCAAGCGCCAGGTAGTCGTATAGGGTGCCAAAATCGCTCTGTGGGGTGGTGGCCAACCCGCCTACCATGCCAAAGTCATGCCAAGAGAGGTCGCTAGAACTAATTGCCAGATGGGCCATCAGTACAACTGGAAGACGTGCCGGGTTTCGGCTGTCGACATATTCCATAAGTGAACAGAAATACTGCTTGCGACGCTGCCCGGCTGGGGCTTCGGGATTTAAAAGATAGGGATAGGCCATATCGTAAAGATGGGGTACGGCCACCACAATGCCCTTATCGCCAACACAGACTATCTGAGAGTCAAGGTCGAACTTGCGCCTTAGCACCTCCACATCTGAGGCCAGCCGGCCGAGTTCCTCCTCACCGACATCGCTGCGGCTAAGGAGCCCTACGATATGGACATCGGCCAAGGCCCACAACTCTCGGTTGACGTTAAGAAAAGACTTACCGTCGTGGTTGCCGGCAATGACAATGATGGCCATCGCCGGGCACGCCTGCCGCGCGGCCAGGAGGGCCTGCGTGAAGCATCTTTGTGCTACGGTGGAGGGGGTGGGACTATCAAACACATCGCCCGAAAGCACAAAAGCATCAGGTTTCTCTCGACTGACAATGTCCACAATCTGTCGAAGGGCATACTGGAACTCCTCGTCGCGCTCGTACTTATAGAATTGGTGACCGAGATGCCAGTCACTTGTATGGAGAATCTTCATATAACCAATACGTTGCTACGCTATTTATTATTCATCAACCATGATTACTTCAAAGCGAAGATGAACCAACGATTGATTGTGCAAAGATACGACTTTTTTTTCAAACGGAGGATAATGGCCACCTCGACGATGCGGCCAATGCCCATGCCGACCACCGCCACCACCTAAAACCAAGATTTTTCTTGCTCCGCCAAGACCTTCTCAACCCCTCACGGCCTCGCCCATCTTCGCCCACCGAAACCTCACTCTTCCTTCGCCATTTAGTTTGCATTTAGTTTGTATTTAATTTGCATTTTATTTATCGAACACAAATGAAATACAAACTAAACACAAATAAAAACAAAAACAAATAGCGAAGACTCGGTGGGGATAGTGAGGCCTGAAAGGAGCACGGTTGAAGCCCTGGGGCGAAATATTTTAAGCGGCCAGCATTATAATCCAGTTTTTTTATGTAAATTTGCAAACTAAATCGGGGCGGGAGGCATATTCGTTTCCTCTCTGATTATTTGATGTAATATGCTGACGAGAAAAGAACTATATAACATTCCAGGATGGCACACCCGAAGGCACCTAGTGGTGATTGAATCAGACGATTGGGGCAGTATTCGGATGCCCTCAAGGGCTGTTTATGAGGAATTTTTGCGAAAAGGTATTCGGGTGGACCGGGATCCTTACTGCAAATATGACTGCCTGGAAAGCCGTAAAGAGCTGAGCGACCTCTGCGAAGTTCTTTCCTCTGTGAAGGACAGTGCCGGCCACCCTGCGGTGATGACTACCAACACGGTTATGGCCAATCCTGTGTTTGACAAGATAAAAGCATCTGGCTTTAAGGAGTATCACTATGAGCCTTTCACCGAAACCTATCACCGCTATCCCAACCACACGAAAACACATGAAATGTGGCAGGAAGACTCTTCAATTGGCATCTTCTCATAAGATTTATTATGCAACAGAATATGAAGCTATCTATTATTACTATCAACTGGAATAATGCTGAAGGCCTTCGCAAAACAATGAAGAGCGTTTTGACCCAGAGCTGCAAAGAATTCGAATACATTGTTGTTGACGGAGGAAGCACTGATGGTGGAGTAGACATAATCAAACAATATGAAGATTCGCCTAATTTGCGTTGGCTATCAGAAAAAGACAACGGTATTTACAACGCAATGAACAAAGGCATAAAGATGGCTCATGGCGAGTATCTGCATTTTCTTAATAGTGGGGATTGCTTAATAGACCAAGATGTGGTTAGAAAAATGCTTGCCGAAGTGGAGAGAAACAACCACCCCGATATAATGATTGGCAGTCTATACCGGTTGGAAGGGAATAAAACCATAAAAGATCAAATTATTTATAAAGACTCTACCTTATGGTCTCTTTACTCAAGTGCTCCTAATCATCCTGCTGCTTATGTCAGGCGGAAACTGTTTGAAAAGTATGGCCTCTACGATGAGGGGTTGAGAATTGTATCTGACTGGAAATGGTTCTTAAAAGTAATTGTTTGGGGTAATGTGAGCCTTGTTTATGTCGATGTTGACGTGACTCTTTTTGACACAAACGGTATTAGTGAGTCTAACGTGGCACTGCTACGAGAAGAACGCTCCCGGACTCTTAAAGAGGAGATACCCCCTAAAATCTTGGCCGACTACGACAAATACGGCATCGATATTAGGATGATGCAGCGGATTCGGCGGCATAAGTGGGCTTATGGTATTGTTTATTTTATTGAAAGAATGCTTTTTAAAATGGAAAAAAGAAAAGTCAAAAGAGGGGGGAGGTTGTAATGGGTATAATAATGCAAAATAAGACTAAGGAGGTTCCTGCATTACTGTACGTGACGGAGAGTATGGAGCTTATGTCGGCTGCTGGAAGACGGCGCATGCTGGAGCAGCCCCTCCTGACCGATCCTGCTCAATTGAGGAAAGAGCAACAAATAGTTGCCCTATTGCAAGAACGCTGGGCCGACCCGACAATGATTAAGCCCATTACGCTGCTACGACACCAGTTAATGCAGCTGCATGACTTGCACACCACTCTGAAGAGCCTGGCGGCACACACGGTGCTGGAGGAGGTGGAGCTATTTGAGATTAAGAATCTGGCCTATATCAGCGGCCATGCCCGAAAGGCGTTGTCCGAGATGGGGTTGGACGTGTTGATACCCATTCCCGACCTTCAGCCAGTCTTCGACCTCCTAGACCCAGATAAGACTGGTATTACCAGTTTCTATATTTACGACAGCTACGACATTCGTTTAGGCCCCTTGCGCAAACAGATGAAAGGAGCTGACGATGTGAAGATGAGCGAGTTGATAGCCGCACAAAACGAAATTCAGCTGCAAGTACAAATCCGTCTGTGCGATTTGCTGCAACCCTATGCTGAGGCATTGTCTACTGCTCTGGAGTTGATGGCCTATACCGATTTCGCAATGGCTCGTGCCGACTTGGCCCGCGAATGGGGTTTAGTACGTCCTGAGGAGGAGGAAAGCAAAGTCTATTTGCAGGGACTGTTCAACCCACGGCTACGCGACCATAATGAAAAACACCACTTGAGATACCAGCCTATTGACATAGAGCTGACCCAAGGTGTGACATTCGTCACGGGTGCTAATATGGCAGGCAAGACGGTGCTTCTAAAGAGCGTGGGAGTGGCACAATTAATGTATCAATTCGGATTCCCCGTACCAGCCGTGAAGGCTCACCTGGAACCTGTTGACGATGTGGTTTTCTGCATTGGAGACGAGCAGAATGAGATGAACGGCCTAAGTAGTTATGCTTCTGAAATCACCCGGGTGAGCGACGTAATCAAACGCAGCAAGTCGGAGCACCTACTGGTTTTGATTGACGAACCCGCCAGGACGACTAACCCTATTGAGGGTAAGGCTTTGGTGCAAAGTATAGCCACTTTGATGGAAGGCCGTGACAGTACTACGATGATTACTACACACTACAGCCAGCTTGGTCTCAATTGTCGCCGATTAAGGGTGAAGGGGTTTGTGGATACCATGGTGGACATGCCACTATCGGCTCAAAATATTAACTTATTTATCGACTACAGCTTGGTACCAGATGAAAGTGATGAGGTGCCTCACGAAGCTTTGCGAATTGCCGAGATGCTAGATTGCGATGACGCCTTAATTGCCACTGCGAGAGACTTCTTAGCTAAAAAATAGTTTCTTTCCGATACCACAAAAAGAGAACCGGCTCCAAAGGGGCCGGCTCTCTTTTTGTGGTATCGAATAAGGCTGATGGTTATTTAGCCTCTTCTGTTTCGACTGGGACATTGGTTTCGCCTGTGACGCGCTCCAGCCATTTGACCATGCAGAACATGACAATCATGGAGAGGAAGCAGACGCTCATGAAGACGATCCAAGCAGTCCAGATGGGGAATTTGTTGTACAGCAGAGGTCCTATCCAGAGGAAACCATTACCTACGGCCGTGGCACCAAGCCAGAGGCCCTGGCAGAGACCGAGGAGGTTTTTGGGAGCGACCTTGGAAATGAAACTCAGACCCAGTGGGCTGATAAACAGCTCGGCAACGGTCATAAAGAAATAGTATACAATGAGTACCCAAGCACCAGCCTTCATTGCAGCTGCCTCTTCGACAGGAAGTGCACGGAAGTCGGTAGCTGAGGGGTAAGCATTGATTTTGGAGAAGATGGTCATAAAGAGATAGGCACAGCCTGCAATGGCCATACCAATGGCTATCTTCTTAGGAGTGGAAATGGCTTTGCCACGACGGGTAAGCCCCTCGAAGAACCACATGATGGGGAAAGTAAGGACAATGACAAAGAATGGGTTGACAGCCTGCCATACCTCGGGAGGAAGCACAGAGGTGTTGACAAAGTCACGAGCAAAGAGAGACATGGAAGTACCATTCTGATGGAAGGAGAACCAGAAGAAGACGGCGATGATAAGGACGGCAAACATTGCATAGAGACGTTGTTTGAGTTCTTTGGCCATAGCCTGCTTTTCTTCAGCAGTATACTCGACATTGGAAACAGTGGCTTTCTTGGCAGGAGTGGGGAATTTTCTCTTGGTGCAGAGGAAGATGGTGAGGGATATGAGCATAGCGCAGACGGAAGCGATGAAGGAGTAGTGGACACCCGTGTTGAAGACGTTGAGGTAGTCCTGGCAAATTCCCTGAGCGGCAACTGTGTCAGCGGGAAGTTGCACGTTCATGGAAGCGAAGAGTTCGGTCATTTTGGTGATTGCGTCGGCGCCCAAAGCAGCACCCTCGGCAATGAAGCCATGGCAGAGGGCGGGGAGGTCGGCATTGTATTCGAAACCATTCTGTCCGAGCCACCAGCTGCGGAGCAAGGGGGCAACAAAAGGAGCAATAAGTCCGCCTACATTAATGAACATGTAGAAAATTTGGAAACCACTGTCGCGTTTCCCCTTGGCCACACGGAGTGCTTCGGGACCTTCTTTTGCAGCTTCGGCCTCGAAGTTGTCGTACATCTGACCGACAATGGCTTGAAGGTTACCTTTGAAGAGGCCATTACCGAAAGCAATTAAAAATAGAGCCACGCAGGTGAGAGGGAGCAACCAGCCGATGTTGGAGGAGGTTGCAAGGATGGGGATGGAAAGGATGACATATCCTGACGCCATCACCAATAAACCGGACTGAATAGTGCCCTTGTAGTTCTGAGTACGGTCTGCGATAATACCACCTACAAGACTCAGGATGTAAATGCCCATGTAGAAAATGGAGTAAATTAATGTTGCCTTCTCCTCGGCTAGGCCGAATTTGGAGCAAAGGAACAATACCAGCACAGCGTTCATAATATAGTAGCCAAAACGCTCACCCATATTGCTCAACGCCGCAGCGATTAGACCTTTTGGATGTCCATTCATAATTGTAATTTTTTAGTTTATAATATATTAAGTTTTTTTATTTAAATCTCTTTTTATTTTTTTATCTTGCAAAGATACGAAAATTTCTGAATAAATCGTATCTTTGCATTGTTTTTTAACCATTTGACAAAATGCGGAGCGATTTATTAGATAAGGCTTTGGAGACATTAAAACTGGGCGGAACCCTACTGTATCCAACCGACACAATATGGGGTATAGGCTGCGATGCCTGTTGCCATGAGGCGGTGGAGAAGATTTATGCTTTGAAGGAACGGGATCTTAACAAATCAATGTTGGTATTGGTCAACGAAAGAATGCTTTCCTCTTCCCTACCCTCAAAAATATGGGAGTTGCTGCTACATAGTGAGAAACCCACAACAATAATCCTGCCCAGAGAAATGCTCTCAACAGAGATTGCTGAAAACCTGTCGGCAAAAGATGGATCCGTGGGAGTAAGGGTGCCTCGATTTGATTTTTGTGAGGCACTTTTAAAGGCGCTGGAAAAGCCCATTGTGAGCACCTCGGCCAATCTATCTGGCAGACCTTCTCCCAGCAGTTATATGGATATCGATGAAATCATTAAGGAACGTGTGGATTATGCTTTGCCGAATGATAAAACTTTCTTCCACCCGCAGACTGGGAGCAGCCGGATAATAAAGATAGAGAATGGGGGTGCTCTAAGAGTTATAAGGGAGTAGCTGAATCGGGAATACCAAGTAAGAAAGATTACACAGCCATAATGTGAATCGCGCAAAGGTTTGGATATTATATAATCGCAGACACTGACTATAAAGTTATTGTTGAGTGGTGTTTGAAGTGTTGTAGATTTCTCTGAGAATCATGGAGCCGGCTAGAAGTCCAGGATGGCCGGGGTCTATATAATAATTATAGTCAGTTGTGTATTCATTTTTTTGAAAATAATTATACACATTCTTTTCACCAAAGATCTCATTCAAGAGAGATAAATCTTTGACATTAAATAGTTTACTCTTATATATATATGATGGCATAATCAATATCTTATATTGCGACTGCTGAGTATCAAAAATAGCCTTGATGTGTCGAAGCAAAGATTCATAATAAGCAGTAATTATTGGTTCACCTATCTCGATATCAGCATCGCCTAGATGACTAACATCTTCAATGAAGGATTCACGGGTGATTTGCGTACACCCCTTAAGACTATCTTGTTGCAATTCTTCATCCCAAATATCTGCATAGTAGCCAAATACATCATTAGTAATAGTGTCACACACTAGAGGAGTTTTATCGCCTTCGACAAATAAGAGAATGGAGCGAACCCACTGAGAAGGCTTTTGAATGTAATTCTTAAAGACATCTATTTCAAATCCAATTTTGGATTGTCCTGAGAGGAGAGGATGACGAAGATGAATCAAATCGTTGCGATTAGGCACAGCAGGGAAAGAAGATGGGTCTATCAATATAAGCACATAGTCTAATTCATTCCCTGAATAGTTAACAAAATCTACTTTCTGCTGAATGCCCTCAATATCTTCCGACCATGCTTGAAAAAGGAATGGACGCACGTTATCACCTATCAAACTTTTCCAAAGATATGTAGAAATGGCAGCAGCCTTAGAGTTGGCAAAAATAAAGGCGTTATAATGTTGTTTAGAGTTATTCCTCAAAAATAATTCAGTCGAGACATATTCTCTCAAATCATCATAGGAATTGGATGGGTTAAACTTATGGATCGTTCTATATGGGTCGGTAATGCAGAACACCACTACCAAGAGCAACACAGGAATAGTGCAAAAGCATAAAACTGTGACAATAAAACGTTTCATAAAAAGTTAGAATTGGAAATAAATAAAGGATTGACTGTCTGCACCATATTCTAATATGAGGAGAATAAGGGCATAGTAAATCAAATAACGGATAACTGCAGGGAAATGGGCGATGTCCAGGGCATGTTCTCGATGGCGCATAAACCATTCAACGACAATAAGTAGGGATACCATAACCAATATACGTTTCAGACCCACTCGCATCATAGGAGCAGTAAAAGGATGATTAAACAATGCCGTGAAGAATTCCCATGCGTTCTCAATATTTGGAGCCCTAAATATTATCCAGCCTATTGCCACTAAACAAAAAGTAAGTATGATCTGGGGCAGCTCTTGCCATTTAGGCACACCATGGTATTTTTTTGTTTTACCAAGTAACATAAGTGGGACAAACAAAAAGGCACTATAGACACCCCACAGAACAAAGGTCCAATTGGCCCCATGCCATAAACCACTAAGCAAAAAAATGGCAAATGTGTTAACAATAGTTCTATACTGCCCATGACGGCTACCCCCTAACGGAATGTATACATAATCAACAAACCAAGTATTAAGAGAAATATGCCATCGTTTCCAAAATTCTGCTACTGAGCGTGACAAATAAGGCATACGGAAATTGTCTTTTAGACGGATTCCGAAAAGTCGTGCACTCCCAATAGCTATATCGCTATAACCAGAGAAATCGCAATAGATTTGAAAGGAAAAAAGAATTGCAGCTAAAAGTACAG
Organism: uncultured Bacteroidales bacterium; assembly: GCA_947165255.1. Classification (GTDB taxonomy): domain Bacteria; phylum Bacteroidota; class Bacteroidia; order Bacteroidales; family P3; genus Colimorpha. The sequence goes on along the minus strand of CAMUZR010000005.1, from coordinate 82,075 downwards.
TACTACCATTATGATATGAATATGTTTGCCATACATAGTCGACATACATAGCACAATTGTCGGCAATTACGATTTTCTTAAAAAGTCCCCAAAGGATGCGCCGTAGACCATCGAAAGCCTCTTCACAGTTAAAGCAACGTGGAGCAAGAAACTGTGGTAAGAGGTTAGTGGCACGCTCGATTGGACCAGCAACAAGTTGGGGAAAAAAACTGACATAAGTAAAAAAAACGATAATATCTCGAGTAGGCTCAATCTTATGTCTATAGACATCAATACTATAGCTAAGAGCTTGAAAAGTGTAGAAACTAATACCTACAGGGAGAACAATATTAAGCAATAAAGAATTGCACTGCAGGTGAAATAAATCGGCAAAGGATGTGATAAAGAAATTATAGTATTTGAATAGTGCTAGAATCAGTAAATTTACAACAATATTAGCTGCCAACCAACCTTTAGACCTCTTACTGTTTTGTATCATAAGGCCACTACCCCAGCTACAAAACGATGTGAAAGCTATTAACACCAAAAAGCGCCAATCCCACCAACCATAAAAAAGATAACTCGAAACCAATAACAATATATTTTGTATCTTGTAACGACCAGATAGAAGCCAATACAATACAAAAACTATTGGCAGAAAAAAGGCATATTCTATGGAATTAAATAGCATAATGTGCCTAAAAAATCCCCAAAAAACCACGTTTTCTCATAGTTTATTGGGGATTATAACCTAAACAAATTATTAAGCTTTACCTAGGATGTCATAGGGGACAGTATCGCCCTCTGGGACAGGGGCGCGGGGTTCAGTAATGGTGCCAAAATTGTGCTCGTACTTCTGGATATTATCAGCCAGAGCATTGAGTAGCCGCTTAGCATGAATGGGATTCATGATGACGCGGGAACGGATATGGGCATCATTTGAGCCGGGAAGCATCTGAGCGAAGTCGAGAACGATTTCGGCTGGGGTGTGGGATATGACAGCAAGATTACTATACATTCCTTTCGCCACTTCAGGTTCAATGTTGAGTTTAATATCCTGTTTATTATTGTTAGCCATAGATAAGGAATTCTAAGAATTATTTGTTAGCATTTTCCAATTCGTTGATATTGCCAACGACAAGATTCTCATATTCGCGCAAGCCGGTACCAGCAGGAATCAGGTGGCCGACGATAACGTTTTCCTTCATGCCCTCAAGGAAGTCGCGACGGGCATTGATTGCAGCCTCAGTAAGCACCTTGGTTGTTTCCTGGAAGGATGCAGCCGAAATAAAGCTCTTGGTCTGCAATGATGCACGGGTGATACCCTGAAGAATTTGTTTGGAGGTTGCCGGTTTGGCATCGCGGGCTGTAACAAGAGTCTTGTCCTGACGACGTAAGAGAGAATTTTCGTCACGCAGCTGACGGGCAGTGATAATCTGACCATTGCGCAGGTTCTCGCTGTCGCCACTATCTTCCACAACCTTCATGCCAAAGATGGCATCGTTCGTCTCATGGAAATCAATTTTGTTGACAAGCTCACCTTCGAGGTAACGAGTATCGCCGGGGTCTTCAATCTGCACTTTTCGCATCATCTGGCGGACAATAACTTCAAAGTGCTTATCGTTAATGGTAACACCCTGAAGACGATAAACTTCCTGAACCTCGTTGACAATATATTCCTGAACCTTCATTGGACCCTTGATAGCGAGAATGTCGGCAGGAGTGATAGCACCGTCTGAAAGTGGGGTACCTGCTTTCACATAGTCGCTGTCCTGAGCCAGAATCTGTTTCGAGGTAGGAATCAGATAGGAACGTTGCTCGCCAGTTTTGCTAGTGATGGTGACCTGACGGTTGTTTCGTTTGAGCTTTTTCTCGATAGAAACAATACCGTCAATTTCGGCCACGATGGCAGGGTCGGAGGGGTTACGGGCCTCGAAGAGCTCAGTAACACGAGGCAGACCACCCGTGATATCACCAGCCTTACCGAAACTACGCGGGATTTTTACCATTACGTCACCGGCTTTCAACTGCTGCCCCTGTTCGACACCGATGTGGGCGCTTACAGGCAAGTCGTAAACCTTGAGGACATTGCCTTCATCATCTACAATATTCAGGGTTGGGTTCTTAGTACGCTGACGGGACTCGATAACCACCTTATCTTGAAGACCGGTCTGAGAGTCAGACTCGACACGGAAGGTGACATTCTCGATAACGTTTTCGAAATTGACGCGACCGGCAACATCCGACATAATGACTGCGTTGTAGGGATCCCATTCAGCAATATTGTCATTTTTAGCCACGTGCTCGCCGGGCATTTTGAACAAATGGGATCCATAGGGTAACAGAGCAGTGGAAAGGGTGACCTGAGTATTCTCGTCTACGATGCGCATCTCCGCGGAACGACCCATAACAATATGGTAGCTGCTACCATCGTTGTCGGTATAGGGTATAGCACGGAGTTCGTCAATCTCGAGGCGACCCTCATACTTGGCCACAATACTATTATTAGTACCAATATTGCCACCGGCCACACCACCAACGTGGAATGTACGGAGGGTAAGCTGAGTACCGGGCTCACCAATAGCCTGAGCTGCAATAACGCCGACAGACTCACCCTTCTGAACCATTTTGCCTGTTGCAAGGTTACGGCCGTAGCACTTGGCACACACACCATGTTTAGCCTCGCAGGTGAGAACGGAGCGAATCTCGACCTCCTCGATGGGAGAATCCTCAATAGCCTTGCATATTTCTTCGGTGAGTTCTTCGCCAGCATGAGCAATAAGTTCACCTGTATGAGGATGATAAATGTCGTGGACAGAAGTACGGCCCAGTATCTTCTGAGCCAAGGTGACTACTACATCATCGCCTTTTTTCAATGCCGTTGTAGGAAGACCGCGGAGGGTGCCACAGTCCTCAGTAGTGATGATGACATCATGCGCCACATCAACCAAACGACGGGTAAGGTAACCAGCGTCAGCCGTTTTCAGAGCGGTATCGGCAAGACCCTTACGGGCGCCGTGAGTAGAAATGAAGTACTCCAACACCGAAAGGCCTTCTTTAAAGTTAGAGAGAATGGGGTTCTCAATAATTTCGTTACCAGCAGCACCTGCTTTCTGAGGCTTAGCCATCAGTCCGCGCATACCGGAGAGCTGACGAATCTGTTCCTTACTACCACGAGCACCAGAATCGTACATCATAAAGATGGGGTTGAAACCTTGGTTATCGGCCTTCAATTGGCGCATGAGGGTCTCGGTGAGGCGATTATTAGTATTCGTCCAAATATCAATAACGTGGTTATAACGTTCATTATTGGTAATCAGACCCATGGCATATTGGCCGAGCACCTCTTCAACCTCTTCGTTCGCTTTAGAGATAAGCTCTTCCTTCTGAGGAGGAATCAGCACGTCGCCAAGGTTGAACGAAAGGCCGCCACGAAATGCCTGACGGTATCCCATGTGCTTAATATCGTCGAGGAAAATAGCGGTAACGGCATTGCCACAAGTAGTGAAGAGGTCACCGATAATGTTACGCAGCGACTTCTTGCCCAACACCTGGTTGACATAGCCATAAACCTGTGGAACCACCTCGTTGAATATCACACGACCCACCGTGGTGCGGATTCGGTCGGTTTTAATATAGTGTCCGTTAGCATCAAGAATGGGGTTACCTTCACCATCACGTCGGATTTCATACTCCGTGCGGCTGCGTTCAGCCTCCTCTTCGGCATTGGAGCAATCGCGGTCGGTAAGCAGGTTGCCATCCTTGTCCTTAATGACCTCCATGAAGGTCTTATCGGTCTTGATATAGTCATATTCATCGCGACCCTGATTGTCGATTCGGCAACTAATACAAGCATTGAGGGACACTCGTTTCTCGTTATAGGCAATAATCACCTCTTCTGCAGAGTAGAAACGATAGCCCTCACCCTTCACAGGTTCTGTAGCAGTGGAATAGCGGGGTTTGGTCATGTAATACAGACCCAGCACCATGTCCTGAGAAGGCACAGCGATAGGAGCACCATTGGCAGGGTTAAGAATATTGTGGGTAGAGAGCATAAGGATCTGTGCCTCAAGGACAGCTGCGTTGCCTAGAGGAACATGGACTGCCATCTGGTCACCGTCAAAGTCGGCATTAAAACCAGTACAAACCAGTGGGTGGAGGCGGATTGCCTTTCCCTCAACCAACTTAGGCTGGAATGCCTGAATACCCAAACGGTGCAGGGTTGGTGCACGGTTGAGAAGTATGGGGTGACCCTTCAGAATATTTTCGAGAATTTCCCAAACGACGGGGTCTTTACGGTCGACAACGCGTTTGGCCGATTTTACAGTCTTTACCAAACCACGCTCAAGGAGTTTGCGGATAATAAACGGTTTAAAAAGCTCGCTGGCCATGTCCTTAGGCAGGCCGCACTCGTGCATCTTCAGCTCGGGGCCTACGACGATAACCGAGCGGCCAGAATAGTCAACACGCTTACCTAGCAAATTCTGACGGAAGCGACCCTGCTTACCTTTCAGCGAATCTGAGAGGGACTTGAGGGAGCGGTTATTGTCCGAACGAACGCTAGAAACCTTGCGGCTGTTGTCGAACAGAGAATCGACTGCCTCTTGCAGCATACGCTTCTCATTACGCATGATAACTTCAGGAGCCTTAATTTCGAACAATCTCTTTAGACGGTTGTTACGAATGATAACACGACGGTAGAGCTCGTTAATATCAGAGGTAGCGAAACGGCCGCCATCCAGAGGAACGAGAGGACGGAGTTCGGGAGGAATAACCGGGATAATAGTCATTATCATCCACTCAGGGCGGTTGTCCATACCACGAGCCTGCATGTTCTTTCGACTCTCACGGAACGATTCTACCACATTCAGGCGTTTCAGTGCTTCCTGCTTACGCTGGTTAGAAGTTTCTTTCGAGGCACGGTCACGGAGTTCGTAACTAATCTGGTCAAGGTCAAGGTTGCAAAGCAACTTATAAAGAGCCTCTGAGCCAGTTCCAACGATGAATTTGTCGGGATCGGAATCCTCCAACTGGTCGTTTCCCTCAGGTAGATTTTCACGAATGGCATAGTACTCTTCCTCAGCCAGGAGGTCAAGTTTCTGCACAGGCATTTCATTTAATGTAGCCTTACCAGCTTGAAGTACGATATACTTCTCATAATAGATAACCTGCTCCAATTTCTTGCTCGGAATATTCAGCAGGGTACCAATCTTGTTGGGAAGGGTGCGGAAGAACCAAATATGAGCCACTGGGACGCAGAGTTCAATATGACCCATACGTTCGCGACGTACCTTCTTCTCGGTAACCTCTACGCCGCATCGGTCGCAGACAATACCCTTATATCTGATGCGCTTATATTTGCCGCAGTGGCACTCCCAGTCGCGGGTGGGTCCGAAAATTCTCTCGCAGAATAGACCGTCACGCTCGGGCTTATAGGTACGATAGTTGATAGTCTCAGGCTTAGTCACCTCGCCATACGAGCGCTTCTTAATCGACTCGGGGGAAGCCAGACTAACGGTTATCGAATTGAAATCATTCCTTATCTGTGAATCTTGTTTAAAAGCCATCTTATTATTATTATCAATTAAGAATTAAGAACTAAGAACAGAGTGTGTTACTGAAAACTTAATTCTGAATTAATCAAAAGTTACCTCTAAGCCTAAGCCGCGGAGCTCGTGAACCAACACATTGAAAGACTCCGGAATGCCTGGAACAGGCATATTGTCGCCTTTAACGATTGCCTCATAAGCCTTTGCACGACCCATGACGTCGTCGGACTTGACGGTGAGAACCTCCTGCAGCACGTGCGAAGCGCCAAAGGCCTCCAGTGCCCATACCTCCATCTCACCGAAACGCTGACCGCCGAAGTTGGCCTTACCGCCAAGGGGCTGCTGAGTTATGAGGGAGTAGGGACCTATGCTACGGGCATGCATCTTGTCGTCAATCATGTGGTGCAGCTTCAGCATATAGATATATCCGACCGTGGCTGGCTGGTCGAAACGGTCGCCAGTCTCACCATCATAGAGATATGTGCGGCCATTCTCGGGCAGCCCGGCCTCTCGCATATAACCATTGATCTGTTCAAGAGTGGCACCGTCGAAGATGGGGGTCTTAAAACGCTTGTTAAGTTTCTTTCCTGCCCATCCCAGCACTGTCTCGTAAATCTGACCCAAGTTCATTCGCGAAGGCACACCAAGAGGATTCAGCACGATGTCTACGGGAGTACCGTCGGCCAAGAAAGGCATATCCTCTGCACGGACAATCTTCGAAACAATACCCTTATTACCGTGGCGGCCAGACATCTTGTCACCGATACGAAGCTTACGCTTCATGGCGATGTACACCTTGGCCATCTGCACAATTCCAGTGGGCAGGTCGTCACCAACCGTCAGGGCAAACTTGTTACGGGTGAAACGTCCATTAATCTCGCGATTCTTAATATTATAATTGTTCAACAAGTCCTTAATGAGGTTGTTAGTGTCCTTATCGGAAGTCCACTTATTCGGACTGACCTCGGTATAGTCGATTGCCTTCAACGCCTTCGAGGTAAACTTAGCCTTCTTGGGGATAAGCTCCTCTTTGTGGTTGGTATAGACACCGTTGGAGGTCTTACCAGCCAAGATGATAAGCAGGCGATCCACCAGTTTTTCCTTCAGCTCATTAAGCTCGTTATTATATTCTTCCTCAGGTTTAGCCAACAGTTCCTTCTCACGGGCACGCTGCTTGCGGTCTCGGATAATCTTGGCAAAAAGCTTCTTGTCGATAACGACACCGCGTACCGAAGGAGGCACTTTGAGCGAAGCGTCCTTCACGTCGCCGGCCTTATCGCCAAAGATAGCACGAAGCAGTTTCTCCTCTGGGGTGGGGTCGGACTCACCCTTCGGGGTGATCTTACCAATAAGGATGTCGCCTTCCTTCACCTCGGCGCCGATACGGATAATACCGTTCTCATCCAGGTCCTTCGTGGCATCGCTGCTCACATTAGGAATATCGCGGGTCAGTTCCTCGGGACCACGTTTGGTCTCGCGCACCTCCAAAGTATATTCCTCCACATGAACAGAAGTGAAGATATCCTCGCGCACCACGCGCTCTGAAATCACCACAGCATCCTCAAAGTTATATCCCTTCCAGGGCATGAAGGCAACCATCATATTGCGGCCCAGAGCCAGTTCACCGCCCTGAGTGGCATAACCCTCACAGAGCACCTGGCCCTTCTTCACCTTATCGCCTTTGCGGACGATGGGGCGAAGATTAATCGAAGTTGAGTGGTTCGTGCGCTGGTAGCGGGTGAGTTTGTATTCGTGAATATCATCGTCAAAGGAAACCAAACGCTCCTTCTCGGTACGGTTATGGCGGATGACAATCTTCGTAGAGTCGACATATTCCACCACGCCGTCGCCTAGCGAGTTCAGCAGCACTCGGCTGTCCTCAGCCACTGACTTCTCAATGCCCGTACCGACAATGGGAATCTCGGGATTGAGCAGCGGCACGGCCTGGCGCATCATGTTAGAACCCATCAGGGCACGGTTAGCATCGTCGTGCTCCAAGAAAGGAATGAGTGAAGCAGCAATCGAAGCAATCTGGTTCGAACCCAAGTCCATAAGGTCAATCTCCTCTGGAGTCACGATGGGGAAATCAGCCTGGTTACGGGCCTTGACGCGGGTTTCAATAATGTTGCCCTCCTCGTCCATCTTAGTGGTCGCCTGAGCCACTGTCTTGTTCTCCTCACGTTCTGCGGTGTAGTACTCGGGGTCCTCGTCCATCATCACGCGGCCATTGACCACGCGGCGATAAGGCGTCTCAATGAAGCCCAACTCGTTGATGCGGGCATAGACAGCCAACGAAGAGATAAGACCGATGTTAGGTCCTTCGGGCGTCTCAATAGTACACAGACGCCCATAATGCGTATAGTGCACGTCACGCACTTCAAAACCAGCACGTTCACGCGACAGACCGCCAGGACCCAAAGCCGAAATACGGCGCTTGTGCGTCACCTCGGCCAGCGGGTTAGTCTGGTCCATAAACTGCGACAGCTGGTTCGTGCCGAAGAACGAGTTAATAACCGACGAAAGGGTCTTAGCGTTGATCAGTTCGGTAGGAGTGAACACCTCGTTATCACGCACATTCATACGCTCGCGAATGGTGCGGGCCATACGAGCTAGACCCACGCCAAACTGATTGTAAAGCTGCTCACCCGAAGTGCGGACACGGCGGTTCGACAAATGGTCAATATCGTCCACCTCAGCCTTCTGGTTAATCAGCTGAATCAAATATTTAATAATCTCGGTAATGTCGGTCTGGGTGAGGACACGGGTAGTGTCAGGAATATCCAAACCCAACTTAGTATTAATACGGTAACGTCCAACGTCGCCTAGGTCATAGCGCTTATCAGAGAAGAAAAGCTTCTCAATAATGCCGCGAGCCGTTTCTTCATCTGGGGGTTCGGCGTTACGCAGCTGACGATAGATATATTCAACAGCCTCTTTCGAGTTGTTAGAAGTATCTTTCTTCAGGGTATTATAAATGACTGAATAGTCGATGCCGTCGCGATCCTCTACTTTCACCAGGATGGACTTGACATCGAGTTGCAGAATCTTTTCAATATCATCTTCGGTAAGCTCCTTATCGCGCTCGATAACGGTATCAGTACGTTCCATTGAGACGACCTCACCGGTATCCTCGTCAACAAAATCCTCCGTCCACGAGTCAACAACACGTGCGGCCAGTTGCTTACCCAAAACCTTCTTCAGGCTGGTACGAGACACCTTCACCTCTTCAGCCAGGTTAAAGATGTCCAAAATGTCCTTATCGGTCTCGTAGCCAATGGCTCTCAACAGGGTAGTAATGGGGAGTTTCTTCTTACGGTCGATATAGGCATACATGACGTTGTTAATATCGGTGGTGAACTCCATCCACGACCCCTTAAAGGGAATGATACGGGCCGAATAAAGCTGCGTACCGTTGGAGTGGTATGAAGTACCGAAGAAAACGCCAGGAGAACGGTGCAGCTGGGAGACCACAACGCGCTCTGCGCCATTGATTACGAAAGTGCCCTTGGGCGTCATATAGGGAATCATGCCCAGATAGACAGGCTGCTCAATGGCCTGAAAATCTTCATTCTCTGGGTCATTACACGAAAGTTTCAGCTTAGCCTTTAGCGGAACGCTGTAGGTAAGGCCGCGCTCAATACATTCTTCAATAGAATAGCGCGGGGGATCGATAAAATAATCAAGAAACTCTAACGTGAAATTGTTACGTGCATCTGATATGGGGAAATTTTCTTTGAATACCTTATACAGACCCTCCTCCAAACGGTTGTCGGGATTCGTCTCAATCTGGAAAAAATCTCTAAACGACTTGAGCTGAATATCAAGGAAGTCAGGGTACTCGTACTTGTGTACAGACGCAAAATTTACTACTTCAATAGGTTGATTGTTATCCAAGGGACTTATTTTTAATATGAACTAGTGTGTTTTAATTCTATGCCATAAGTGCTACTGCTCGGCAATTCGAGAGATAGAGAGTCGGAACCCAACATTCCTCTGCGTCCTCACACAGAAGAAAAGTTGCATAGCAAAGAGGAATAGGCACTCCGGATGCACCGGAGGCCCTATTCCTCAGAGAAATCGAATGGTTCAAACTATTTAACCTCGACTTCAGCACCAGCCTCTTCGAGAGCCTTCTTCAGAGAGTCGGCCTCGTCCTTGCTAACGCCTTCCTTCACGGTCTTAGGAGCACCGTCAACGAGTTCCTTGGACTCTTTCAGACCCAGGCTAGCCAGATCCTTCACAGCCTTCACAACGGCCAGTTTCTTGGTAGCATCGGGAACACCCTTCAGGATAACGTCGAAGGAGGTCTTTTCCTCAGCGGCAGCTGCGGGAGCAGCACCAGTAGCAGCAACTGCAACAGCAGCAGCGGCGGGTTCGATACCATATTCTTCTTTCAGAACGTCAGCGAGTTCTTTAACTTCTTTAACGGTTAAGTTTACTAATTCTTCAGCAATAGCTTTGATGTCTGCCATGACTTTATTGTTTTTAATGTGTTTTTACTAAATTAATTTTGTTTGTTTTTTGGACTTTTTATGGGGTCCGGCCCAGTTTTGCGAAAACCTATTCGGCCTTCTCTTCTAATGTTTTCAATACACCAGTGATGGTATTGGCACCCGACTGGAACTGAGAAATAACGTTCTTGACGGGCGACTGCAGCAGGGCAACCACGTCGGCAATGAGCTCGTTCTTGGACTTGATATTGACAAGTTCATCAAGATGCTCTTCGCCAATATAGAAGCACTCTTCCACATAGGCACCCTTCAGGATGGGTTTCTTAGCACCCTTCTCGTTGGTACGGAACTCCTTAATGAGTTTAGCAGGCGCATTGTTGGTGTTAGAAAGCATTATGGCGGTCTCGCCCTTGATTACGGGGAAGAGCTGGGAATAATCCATCCCGGTGCGCTCCATAGCCTTAATCAGCAGGGCATTCTTCACGACCTCCAACTTGACCTCTTTGCGGAAAGCAGAACGACGCAGTTTGCTAGTCTGCACAGAGTTCAAGCCGCCCATATCAGCAATGTAGATAAGGGGGTAGGACTTAATCTCTTCGCACAGTTGGTCGATCAGCTGGTCTTTAAGTTCTTTTCTCATAATGATCTTTCAAAAAAAATTAAACGTTACAAGGATGCGGCTTTAGTGTCAACCTTCACGCCGGCGCTCATCGTGCTGCTCAGGGTAATGCTCTTCACATAAGTTCCCTTAGCGGCGGCGGGTTTCAGCTTAATAATGGCTTGAAGCACCTCGCGAGCGTTGTCGACGATCTTGTTGTTATCAAAAGAGCACTTGGCAACAGCGGTGTGGATAATACCGAACTTGTCGACCTTGAAGTCGATCTTACCGGCCTTAGCCTCCTGGACAGCCTTGCCAACTTCCATCGTAACGGTGCCCGTCTTGGGGTTCGGCATCAAACCGCGGGGACCGAGGATGCGGCCGAGAGCACCAATCTTGGGCATACAGCTGGGCATGGTAATGATAACGTCAACGTCGGTCCAACCACCCTTAATCTTGGCGACATACTCGTCCAGACCGTAGTAGTCGGCGCCGGCGGCCTTAGCCTCTTCCTCCTTATCGGGGGTGCAGAGCACCAACACGCGCACAGTCTTACCGGTGCCGTGAGGCAGCGTAACACTGCCACGCACCATCTGGTTGGCCTTACGAGGGTCAACACCCAGACGCACGTCAATGTCCACCGAAGCGTCAAACTTGGTGTAAGTGATGTTCTTTACAACCTCCACTGCCTCTTCGAGGGAGTAGACATTGTTCTTGTCGAATTTGGCTAAAGCTTCTTTCTGTTTTCTAGTTAATTTTGCCATGATTCATTGTTTTTGTGGTCACCGCACCGCTCTAGGCGATGCTACCACTGTTAATCAATTTAAATTTACTTTGCAAGGGGGTTCTCGCCTTTAACGGTGATACCCATGCTGCGTGCAGTACCTGCAACCATGCTCATAGCTGATTCGATAGTGAAGCAGTTGAGGTCAGGCATCTTGGTTTCTGCAATCTGACGTACCTGTTCCCACGTCACCGAAGCAACCTTCACGCGGTTGGGCTCGCCAGAGCCCTTGGCGGCCTTGGAAGCCTCTTTCAGCGACACGGCCACAGGGGGATTCTTAACTACAAAGTCAAAGGACTTATCGGTATACACGGTGATAATGACGGGCACAATCTTGCCGGCCTTATCCTGTGTACGGGCATTGAACTGCTTGCAGAACTCCATAATGTTCACGCCCTTGGCACCCAGAGCGGGTCCCACAGGGGGTGCGGGGTTAGCAGCGCCGCCTTTGATCTGTAATTTAATCAATCCTGCAACTTCTTTTGCCATTTTGATTTAAACTTTTTTTATTTTTGTTAGTTAAAATGGTTACTACTCCTTCTCAACCTGGTTGTAGCTGAGCTCCAGAGGTGTCTTGCGACCGAAGATCTTGACCGTAACCTTCAATTTCTTCTTCTCGTCGTTCACCTCTTCCACAACGCCGGCAAAACTGCTGAACGGTCCGTCAATCACCTTGACGTTCTCGCCCACCAAGAAAGTGTCGCCGTTGCCCTCAATGGCGTCTAACTGGTCGTCCATCTTGCCCAAGATGCGATTGATTTCGTTCTGGCGCATCGGGATGGGGTTGCCCCCGCCCGACTCACGAAGGAAGTCAAGCACATTGGGAACGTTTTGGATGACGGGAATGATCTCATCGCGCAGGTCGGCCTCTATCAACACATAGCCAGGAAGATAGTTGCGGTCCTTAATGACCTTCTTCCCGTTACGTATCGACACGACCTTCTCGGTGGGAACCAGCACCTGGGGCACATCATCGCTCCAGCCACGCTTGGCCATTTCGCTTTCGATGTACTCCTTCGCCTTCTTCTCCTTACCGCTTATCGCTCTGACGACATACCATTTTTTAGACTGCTGCTCCATGTTGTTGATTAAAGAATAGTGATTTTATACTCATTCACCACGCGGCAACTGCCGGGGTGGACGCGCAATGATTGGACAAGGATGACAGATGCCAAGTCTCAAAAAAATTGGGAAGCAAGACTTCGCTGTCTGTCAGCACTTATCCAACTAAAGCATAAAAGTATCCAAGCAAACCCTTCCATCCCATGTTCTGGGCTCCAAAGACGAAGTCCATCAGAAACACGATAAGGGCTAAGATGAGAGCTGCCACGGCAACGACCACTGCGCTGCTCTGCAACTCCTTAAACGACGGCCACGACACCTTGTGCACCAATTCGTCGTAGCTCTCTTTTACGTAATTACCTAACTTAGACATTTGATATCAATTTTTTAGCAGGGGCAGAGAGAATCGAACTCCCAACATCGGTTTTGGAGACCGGCATTATACCATTTAACTATGCCCCTTTGCCAGGCGCGACGAGTGTCGCGCCTGCTATTAAGGGTAGATCTTATTCAATAATCTTGGTCACCTGACCGGAACCAACGGTGCGGCCACCCTCGCGGATAGCGAAGCGCAGGTTCTCATTCAGAGCGATGTCGGAGATAAGGTTGACATGGATAGTCAAGTTATCGCCAGGCATAACCATCTCGCGGCCATCGGGGAGAGTGATCTCACCAGTGACGTCAGTGGTACGGAAGTAGAACTGAGGACGGTATTTGTTGTGGAAAGGAGTGTGACGGCCACCCTCTTCTTTCTTCAGGATGTACACAGCAGCCTCGAACTCGTGGTGAGGATGAACCGAACCGGGAGCGGCAATAACCATACCGCGGCGGATCTCGTCCTTGTCAATACCACGGAGGAGCAGACCTACGTTGTCACCAGCTTCACCTTCGTCAAGGATTTTGCGGAACATCTCAACGCCGGTAACAGTGCTCTTCAGCTTCTCGGCACCCATACCGATGATGTCGACGGGGTCACCAGTGTGGATAACGCCAGTCTCGATACGGCCAGTACCCACGGTACCACGACCGGTGATGGAGAAGACGTCCTCAACGGGCATCAGGAAGGGTTTGTCAACGGCACGGGCAGGCAGAGGAATCCAGGTATCAACAGCCTCCATCAGTTTCTCAACGCTCTTAACGCCTTCGGGTTCGCCATTGAGGGCGGCCAGGGCGGAGCCACGGATGATGGGGATGTTGTCGCCGTCGAAATCGTAAGAGTTCAGGAGCTCGCGGATTTCCATCTCAACGAGGTCGAGCAGCTCGGGGTCGTCAACCAAGTCGCACTTGTTCATGAAAACAACCAACTGGGGAACACCCACCTGACGAGCGAGCAGGATGTGCTCACGGGTCTGGGGCATAGGACCGTCGGTAGCAGCAACAACCAGGATAGCACCGTCCATCTGGGCAGCACCGGTAACCATGTTCTTCACATAGTCGGCGTGGCCGGGGCAGTCAACGTGGGCGTAGTGACGGGTCTCAGTCTGATACTCAACGTGAGCGGTGTTAATGGTAATACCGCGCTCTTTCTCTTCAGGAGCGGAGTCGATAGAGTCGAAAGACTTAACTTCGGAGAGACCTTTTTCAGCCAGCACCTTGGTGATAGCGGCGGTCAGAGTGGTTTTGCCGTGGTCAACGTGTCCGATGGTACCAATGTTGACGTGCGGTTTAGAACGATCAAATTTTTCTTTTGCCATGTTTAATACGTATTAAATGTTAACAATTTATTACTCTCACATTCAACGAGGGCGAAATTTTTCTCGTCCTCGCAATTTTTTGCATAAAAAAAAGAGCTACAGACCGGATTTGAACCGGTGACCTCATCCTTACCAAGGATGCGCTCTACCAGCTGAGCTACTGCAGCTTCTTACTCCGAAGCGTCGACGGCTATCTTGCCTCTTTCCGCCAAGTGTTGAGCGGAAGACGGGGCTCGAACCCGCCACCTATAGCTTGGAAGGCTATCGCTCTACCAAATGAGCTACTTCCGCTTCTTTGTAGGTTCGTGGGGAAGAGTGGACTCGAACCACTGAACTCCGAAGAGGACAGATTTACAGTCTGTTGCAATTGCCACTATGCGACTTCCCCAACTTTATTTGCCGAACACCCTTTGGGTTTGGGCATTCGAGCCGATGAAGGGACTCGAACCCCCGACAGGCTGATTACAAATCAGCTACTCTACCAACTGAGTTACATCGGCTTTTACAGCTTGTCAAACAACTCTCGTTCTCGTGATTTGAGGTTGCAAAAATACTACTTTTTTCCAAACGAACCAAATATTTTTTCACTTTTTCTTTAATTATTTATCCAATACATTGAAAATCAATACTAACAGATTCAAACTTTTTTATCAAGCAAACCTCCTTACGCACACCCAAAAGGGCTGTCAGGAGCTGAAAATGTCAATAAATCGGCATTCATCGAAACTAAAAAAACGCAACAATTACATAACACAATGTTTTACAATTACATACGATTATTCTCATAACCAGCTATGCAAGCGAATACAGGACAAACAAGTTATATATCAGATATTTAACATATAACCTCATGCAGCGATAGCCACTCTATTGTCAGAAAGAGATAAGGGAACAATTTCATCGCAACCCCGCCCACTGGCCGATGGATGGGCCATTGCTGCCCTGTAGTTCTTCGGTGGCGCAATGAAGAACTATAGAGCATCTATAGAAGAACAAACGAGGATGTGGCGAACCTTCAGCCTGCGGTGGGGCTCTGCGCTCCGCCCCAACTCAAACGCAAGGCTGGCGGCGGCGCACGAAAAAAGAAGTGCCTCCGGCACGTCAACCTGGTGGCTCCGCACTGCGCTTGGCTCGGCGCAGGGACAACCGTATGGCACCTTTTCAGCAGGACTGATTCACTGATATGGCGGCCTGCCTTGCTTTTGGAATCAATGGTCCCTCCAACCCTTCTGTGGGTGGCGGGCTTAAGGCATGGCAATGAGCACACGGCAGAGTTGCGGCGGCGTTGCAGCGCCGCGTGGCCCGTGGCGTCGTTTACCGTTGTCTCGACCGGCAGGCTGACCTCTCCATGGGCTGAAAAAGAGACAGAGGTGGCGGGTTTCATTATTATTATAACATAATCGTATGGTAATGAAGCCTACACAGACCTTGGGACAGCGGCGCGACGGCGGGGAAGGATAGTTACTGGAAGTTGCCAGTATTGTAACGGGAGAGAGGGGTGGGGAAAAAGGCAAAAAGTCGATATGTCGATTTTTTTTGCGATATTTGCATTTTGTAAATCGGAAACGCTCTGGTATTAGATATGACTGATTATTGTAAGTATTTCGCCATGCCACACCCCTACGAGTTGATGATTGTCAGTAGATTATCGTTGCCCAAAGGACGGAATACTAGGTTAGCCGCAGGGACACAGCCTGTTGGAGACTGATGGCAATCAGTTGAGAAAAATGGTATGCGAGCGTCTTATTAAAAATTAATTGTTATGAGTAAGATGGAATATAGAAGACTGACGATGGAAGAGGTTGAGCAGTTGGAACGCAACGGCAACCGGGCTACGGACTGGGGGCAGGTGATGGTGAGCGGAGCGCTGGACTGCCGACAGGTGCGGAACAATGTGTTTGTGGGTGAGGTGAAACTGGGCTGCCTGGAGGAGGGAAGCCTGCGAGACGGAGACCTTAGCCTGGCGGAGGGGATATACAACTGCACGATAGCCGAGGCTACGATAGGAAGCCACTGTGCCCTGCACAATGTGAAAATGTTGAGCGGATATACCGTGGGTGAGGGCTGCCTGCTGTTTAACATTGACGAGATGACGGCCACACGCCCCAACGAGGACACGAAAGGATATGCCTGGATGGAGCCGATGAACGAGAACGGGGGACGGAGGATAATGCCGTTCGAAGGGATGACTGTGGGCGACGCCTACCTGTGGGCTAAGTACCGCGACCGAGAGCGGATGGTGGCCGAGCTGGAACGGATGACCCGTGAGCGGCTGGCTAAGGACGGCTACGGACGCGTGGGCAGCCACTGCGTTATTAAGAATACCCGGACGCTGCACAATGTGGCGGTGCTTTCGGACAAGGAGTCGCCCAGCCGCATTGTGGACTGCGTGGTGCTGGCGGACGGAGTGGTGGGGTATGGCTGCCGCTGCGAGTACGGCTGCATGGCAGTGCGATTTCTGCTGGGAGAAAATGTGCATCTGGAATTTGGCGCAAGGCTGAACGACACGGTGGTGGGCGACAATTCCACCATAGCGCGCTGCGAGGTGGGCAACAGCCTCATCTTCCCCTCGCACGAGCAGCACCACAATAATTCGTTCCTGATAGCGTCGCTGGTAATGGGGCAGAGCAACCTGGCGGCAGGCAGCACGGTGGGGTCTAACCACAACGGCCGCACGGCGGATAACGAGTTGGTGGCAGGCCGAGGGTTCTGGCCCGGACTATGCACCAGCCTGAAGCATTCGTCGAGTTTTGCCTCCTATACCCTGCTGGCTAAAGGGGACTACCCGGCCGAACTGAGCATCACGCTGCCTTTTGCCTTGGTGAATAACAACGCGGCGAAGGACCGACTGGAGGTGATGCCGGCCTACTGGTGGATGTATAATATGTATGCCCTGAACCGCAATATGACAAAGTTTGCCCAACGCGACAGGCGGAAGAAGATGACCCAGCACATTGTGTTCACCCCCTTTGCACCCGACACGGCGGAGGAGATGATGAACGGCCGGATGCTGCTGAAATACTGGGTGGAGCAGGCCTATCAGGAGTCGCAGCCGCCCGCAGGCACCGAGGCCGACGGCCGGAGCAGCCGGATGGAGGTGAAGGCATACGGGATGGAGAAGGGACACCGCAAGACGGTGGTGCTGAAATGGTCGCAGGGCTACAAGGCATACGAGGAGATGCTGACCTACTACGCTATGAGCACACTGGCGGGCGAGGACCTGAACACCCCGCTGCCTACCATTGACCCGAAGAAAGGGAGTCGAGAACGGGAGTGGGTGAACTTGGGCGGACAGCTGGTGCCACAGCATGAGATAGACGGCCTGATGGCGGACATTGAGCAGGGGCGGATAAGAAGCTGGGACGAGATTCACGCCCGATACGACCAGTGGTGGGAGGAGTATCCTACCCACTGCCGAGAGCATGCCTACCAGATTTTGTGTGAGCTGAGCGGAAAGCGCCATTTAGAGGAGGAGGACTGGGGGCTTTATTTGCAGCGCTACGCGACGCTGAGGCAATATGTGGCCGACCAGGTGCGCCTGACACGCCAAAAGGACGACAGCAACCCCTTCCGCCAGATGACCTACCGCAACGATGCCGAGATGAAGGCGGTGTTGGGATAGCGGACGGCGGATTGCTAGGACTTTTGCCCTGAAGCTGTCCTTGGGATATGCCCACTTCTAATCCCTTGGACATGCACGCTTCTTGACTGCGGGCACGACATTTCTGTTCAATAGTTTCTATCACACCGGACATGCCCCATAAGGCTTTCTGGCTCTCGCGTATGCCGAATATTTCGTTGGGGAGTGAACCGGGCTATTACGGCCTGTTCGAAGAAACAGGGAATTATTATTGCCCCGAAGAGGATGAATGGCAGATGGATACAAGAGAGTTGGCGGGTGATGAGCCAGACGGCGCGGCAGACCGCTAAAGCATGTCTTTGAGGGAGGTGAGGAAACGACGGGTTTCGGTGAGGGTTTGTACGAGTTGCATTTGTTCGTCGAGCTTATGATTGGTGCGGAGCTGTTCGCGGACACCGTCGAGGGTGAAGCCACAGTTGCGGGTGAGGTGGTAGATGCGTTTGAGCAGCTCGATGTCTTCGGCAGTGTAGGAACGGGTGCCTTTTTTGTTTTTATGGGGTTTGATTTCGGAGAATTCGGTTTCCCAAAAACGCAAAAGTGAGGGATTGACGTCAAGCATTTGGGCAACCTCGCCAATGGAGTAATAGAGTTTTTCGTTCATGGTGAAAGGGTATTATATTTGATTAATAGTGGCTGAAGAGGGGAAAGGATTAGTAGGAATAATAGCCGCGGTTGGACTGATAGGACTGCTGCTTGGTGTACTTGACGTCTTTGAGGCTGCTGGCCTTGATGTTGATTTGGAAGTTCCAGCTCTTGTAGTAGCCGAAGGGAACCCAGTTGAACCGCATCTCCCAGCAGTGGAGGTCGCGGTAGATGTCGATGGAGGTGTAGGACATGCCTTTGTTGACAAAGTCGTAGCCCGTGGAGACAGCCACGCGCCAATTGGGGGTTATTTGGACATTGCCCGAGAGGCTGAGGGTTTGGATGACGTTGTTGTTGAAGTTGTACTGGGCGGCCACATAGGTGCTGACATAGCTGAAGGTGTAGCTGAGGGACACATTCCAGGGGAGAGAGAAGTCGGCGTAGGTGCCCATCAGTAGGGCGGGGTTGTAGTTGTAGGGCGACTGCATGATGGGGGCGACTATCTGTTCGCCTTTAGGCTTGCTGCCAGGCTTGGCGTCGGAAGTGGACTTGAAGGTATTGTTGTTGAGGCTCCAGGAAAGCTGGGCACTGACAGTGGAGTTGTTGCGCTGGAGGAGTCGGCGATGATCGGGCATGGTCCAAATGAACTGGTTATGCTTGCGCCCAGCGCTGTCGACATAATAGGGGGTGAAGGAGCCGGAGTAGTTGAGAATAAGGTTCTTGAAGAGGGTGGTGCGGCCGGTGAGAGAGAAATCGGACCAGCGAAGGGAGTCTCTGGCCAAGTCGTAACTGGCACTGAGGTTGAGACTCTCGAGAAGGGTGATTTTCTTTGTGCCGGTGATGGTATCCTTGCGGTCGGCCACCTTCATTTCGAGGTTGTTGCCTATATTGAAATTGATGGCACCCGAACGGCCGTCGGAGGGTCCACCGTAGAGACTGCGCTCGAAGATGGAGTAGCGGGTGACATAGCCGGTGTTGTCGGTGTAGGACTTCCACCAACCTAAACGCTCGTCGCCAAAATTGGGTCGGAAACTAAAAGATACCGATGGATTTATGACATGGCGAAGAGCCTTGACGGGGCCATATTTGAAGTTGAACATGCCATAAATGCGGGTGCTAAGGGAAGAGTTGAAACTGATGTCGCGGTTGGAGCGGAAGCCACGCACGGTGTCAATCACGACGGCAGCGGCCTCTTCGTCCCATTCCTTACGGATGGTGGTCCAGTGCCACCGTTCGTGGTAGGAGGCGGAGTTGGTCCAGTTGAAGAACTTCAGCACTTTGAGAGTGAGGCTGAGGGGGACGGTGTGTTGGACACCATACTGCATCTTGTTGAGCGTGACGAGTTTGAAAAGGTCGGAGTCCTGAGAGCTGATATTGTTTTCGGCCGAGAGGGCGTAGGAAAGAGAGAGTTTTTCGTACCAGCGGAGGTCGCCCGAGACGGCCTTGCGACGGAAGGGATAGAAGGTGACCGAGCTGAGCGAGACCGAGGGGAGTTTGAGATTGATGACGCCGGTTTGGACGTTGTAAGACTCATTGAGGGAGGCCGAGAGGTTGAAGCTGCTGCCTAAAGAGGCTGTGTAGGACACGCTGGAGGTGGTGGTGCTGTTGAAGTAGTCGTTGCGATTGGTGGTGTTTTTGTTATAGTTGCGGCTCTGTAGGTTGACATTGGCAGAGAAGCGGCTGCGGGGGTTGGCCTTGGCGTCTTGGTCGTGTTTCCATGCCACTTTGAAATCGCTGTATTTGGAGAAAGTGGCGCTGTCGCCTGGGATGCCTTCCTTGGTGATGCCGTAGCGGATGTCGAAATTGCCCTTATACTTATAACGTACATAATAATTACTCTTGGCCTCGGCCGCCCAGCTGAGGTTGGTGTAAAGTTCGCCGGTGAGGGCCAAATCGAGGTAGTCGTTGATGGACCAATAGTAACCCCCGTCCTTGAGATAATAGCCACGGTTGTCCATCCATCCGTAGCTGGGCATGAGGATGCCAGAGGTCACTTCGTGTTTCATGGGGAAGAAAGCGAAGGGGATAACCAGCGGGGTAGGGACGTCCTCGATGGTGACATAGGCAGGGCCGGTGAAAATCTTGTCACCCGTGATAAGTTTGGAATGGCCGAAATTGATGGCGAAATGGGGGTGGTTATAATTGCAGGTGGTGTACTGACCTCCGGTGAGATACATGACAGAGTCGGTGACTTTCTTTACGCGGGAGCCATGCAGGAAACCGTCGCCCTGTTGGGTGATGACGCCATTGATAATGCCTTTCTTGGTGACATAGTTAAAGGCAATGGAGTCGGCCATGTATTGGGCGTCGCTTTCCTTGAAATAGGGTATGCCGACGGGTTTGCCGGCCGAGTCAAGCACAGGGGAGGCATATAGCATTTGGGAGTTGAAATCCACCCGGACATCGTCGGCTTTGAGCTCCATGGAGCCATATTCGATGGAGCCATCCTTGTAGAGTTGCGCCTTGCGCTTATTGATATCGAAAGAGATAGAGTCGGTGGCCTTGTAATGGACGATGCTGGTGATGGCATCCTTGGAAAGCGGAATGAGCTGGAGGGAGTCGGGCAGGGCAGCCTTGGCAGCCGCAGAGTCGGCTAGGGAAGGGAGGGAGTCGGCAATCCGCATGGGGCTGTTAGTAAAAACCGCCGTAGAATCGCCCAAACGGGCAGCAGAGTCGGCCGAAATAGGGTTTAAAAAAGAGGTTGGCAGAAAGTTTTTGACTGGGGAAAAGGTGGAATCGGTCTGAGCAAAAACCGAATTTGTTAGTCCGAAAATACAGACTAACAAACAGATGTTCAAAACTTTCCACATATTATTTCTCACTTTACGATTTTCCTCGTATCTTTGCAATTTGAAATTGCAAAGATAACAACTTTTTGCGCATTTTTAAAAATAAAAAATACACAATTGAAAATGAAACGCTTATTAGCCCTATTTATTGCGCTGGTTTGTATAAATAGTATGGTTTTTTGTCAGAAAAAAAATGCCGGGCAGGTGAGAACTATTGTGATTGACGCAGGTCACGGCGGCGACAAACCGGGTGCCGTAGGCAAAAAAAGCCAGGAAAAAACGCTGACCCTTCAGATGGCGCTGAAACTGGGCAAACTCATCGAAGACAACTGCCCCGATGTGAAAATAATATATACCCGCACAACAGATGTGGACGTTGCCTTGGCCGAGCGGGCCCGGCTGGCCAACAAGGCCAAAGCCGACCTGTTTCTTTCCATCCACTGCAACTCGTGGACCAATCCCACGCCCACAGGCGTAGAGACATACGTGATGGGTCTGTCGCAAAGCAAAGCCAACATGGAGGTGGCAAAGAAAGAGAATGCCGACATACTGTTGGAGAAAGGGTATAAGGACAATAGTGACTACCAAGGGTTCGACCCCAATTCGCCAGAGAGCTATGTGATGTTTGCCATGTATCAGAATGCCTATTTGGACAAGAGCCTCGACTTTGCTGGAATGATTCAGGAGCAATACAAGTCTAACATTAAGACTATTAATCGAGGAGTAAAGCAGGCTGAGATTTTTGTCCTTTACAAAACCGCTATGCCCGCAGTGCTGACCGAGGTGGGTTTCATCAGTAACCCAGAAGAGGAGCAATATATGATGTCCGATGAGGGCCAGGCCACCATCGTAGTGAGCATCTTCAAGGCATTCCTCAACTACAAAAGTTCTGTCGAAGGCACTAAAGTGCCTACCGACCTCAAGATTGACTTAAAAGGTTACAAGGCCAAGGGGACTAAGAATTCCACACCGACCAAAGAGACACCTAAAAAGACGATAGAATCGCCCACAACCGAACAGGCTTACAGCACGGTGGAGGAACCTACAGAAAAGAAAACAGAGATTCCTGTGGCCTCAATTCCTTCCACCATGCTGCCTTCGACTGCCCAAACTGATGTAGAACCCCCACTGGCCATTCCTGAACCCGAAATAAAAGAACCAGTTAAAACTGTAGTCTCCACTACTGAGGACA
This sequence comes from uncultured Bacteroidales bacterium, assembly GCA_947165255.1. Classification (GTDB taxonomy): domain Bacteria; phylum Bacteroidota; class Bacteroidia; order Bacteroidales; family P3; genus Colimorpha. The sequence continues at coordinate 59,755 of CAMUZR010000005.1, read as the reverse complement.
CTCCCGATGACCGAGTACCTGCTGCCGATGCTTCGGGAGTAGAATACCGTGTGCAGTTTCTCAGCAGCAATAAGGAGCTGAAAGAAGGAGCCCGTGAACTGAAGGGCGTGAAAGAGTACAGCTACTATATGCAAAACGGCGTCTACCGCTATACTACTGGCAATTTCAAAGACGTGAAAGCCGCCGTCAAACGGCAAAAGGAAATACGTGAGCTCGGGTTTAAAGATGCCTTTATAGTGGCCTTTAACAACGGAAATCGCATTTCGCTCCAGATGGCAAAAGAGCTACTGGGACAATAAAAGCCGTTTTTCTGCGTTAGTCACATACTAAGATTTTCACTCGAATGATTGAAGTAAAAAACATAACTAAAATTTACGACGGACAAAAGGCTGTCGACAACGTGAGTTTCAGCGTGAAAGAGGGCGAAGTGGTGGGACTGCTTGGACCCAATGGCGCCGGAAAGTCGACCCTGATGAAGATACTCACCTGCTACATCCCCCCTACCGAAGGGGAAGCCACCGTCTGCGGCCATAGCATCTATGACGACCCGCTGGCAGTGCGTCGCGAAATAGGCTACCTGCCTGAACAGAATCCCCTTTATCTTGACATGTACGTGCGCGAGTTCCTACGCTTTGCCGCCGGCATATACGGAATAAAAGAGAGTAAGGACCGTGTGGAAGAAATGATAAAACTAGTGGGGTTGACCCCCGAGAGCAATAAGCGCATCGGGCAGTTGTCGAAAGGTTACCGCCAACGTGTGGGACTGGCGCAAGCCTTGATTCACGACCCAAAGGTACTGATTTTGGACGAACCCACCACTGGATTGGATCCCAACCAGCTTGAAGAGATTCGCAACGTGATTAAAAACGCGGGTAAGAAAAAGGTGGTGCTACTTTCGACCCACATCATGCAGGAGGTGGAGGCCATGTGCACACGTGCCATCATTATAAATCACGGCAAACTGGTGAGCGACGACCACTTGGGAAACATCACATCACAACAGTTGACCGAGAAATTTCACCAGGTGACAGCATAACCGTCAGACGATTAATACGAAATCATTAAACCTTTAATATTATGGGCATTTTAGACAACCTCAATTTGAAATCCATTCTTGGCAATCTGGATCCCAACCTGCTGAACACCGTCATTTCTAAAATGGGGAACATAGACTTCTCCCCTATCGTGAAAAACCTCGAAGGTAAAGCCGCCGGCGATGCCAAAATTTCTTCGCTGGTAAACATGCTGAAGAACCTCTCTGCAACCAAACCACAAAACGCCGACCAACTGCTTAACATCACTAAGAAATTCGATGCCAAAGACATAACCGAAGCCCTGAACAAAGTGGAGAAAGACGATATACCTGGCATTCAAGCCCTCAGCGCCGCACTGAAATCCTTTATCAAATAGCTATGAACCGTAAAGAACTAATCGACCTGATATATGCCCGTCGCTCATTCCTGTGCGTGGGACTGGATGTGGACAAAAAGAAAATGCCCGAACATCTTCGCGATGCCGAAGACGGCGTGTTTCTGTTCAACAAGGCAATTATTGACGCGACCATTGATTACTGCGCCGCTTACAAACCCAACTTGGCCTTCTATGAGGCCATGGGCATTGAAGGACTAGTGCAACTGAAGAAGACGATGGAGTACCTACATGGTCTAGACAAACCCGTCTTCACCATAGCCGATGCCAAACGTGGCGACATAGGCAACACATCGCAGCAGTATGCTAAGGCCTTCCTCGACCCTGAGGGTGACTTCAACTTCGACGCGCTGACCATTGCCCCCTACATGGGCGCCGATTCGGTACAACCATTCACCGTTTATGAGGGCAAATGGGTCATCCTGCTGGCACTTACGAGCAACAAAGGAGCCTTCGACTTCCAATTCCTCCCCGTAGATGGAGATAAAAAACTCTTCGAGCAAGTGCTGGAAACCTCCAAGCAGTGGGGCAACGAGGAAAACATGATGTACGTGGTGGGGGCTACCAAGGCCGACATGCTCACACAAGTGCGCAGCATTGTGCCGGACAGTTTCCTGCTCGTGCCAGGCGTGGGAGCACAGGGAGGCAGCCTTGAAGAAGTATGTAAATACGGCCTCACTAAAGAATGTGGGTTGCTCGTCAATTCCTCTCGCGGCATCATTTATGCATCTAACGGTCCCGATTTTGCCGAACGTGCTGCCGAAGAAGCACGCAAATTACAACAGCAGATGGCCGCTGTGCTTTGACAAATCACTATTTCTATCCATCGAATGGACTTAATCGAAGAAAAATATCGCTACAACCTGCGTTCGCTACACGTACTATTAGTAATCAGTTTCATCATCACTGGCTCGCAACTCATTTGGGAAATTCTAGGCGTTGCCGGCATGTTCCCCTTGATAAACGAAGTGTATGCCAACACCCCATCGGAATACAGCAGTGTGTTCACCATTAAAATGGAGCAGGAGATGGCTATACCTCAATGGTACAACATACTGCGAGCCTTGCTTGACCTCACTTCAATTGTAGGTCTAGTGCTGATGTGGAAATTGCGCAAAAATGGCTTCCACGCCTACACTCTCTCCAAATTACTTCTGATGCTTCTGCCCTTAATGTTCCTTGACCGATCCTATGTCGGCTTTGGCGACATCATGATTGCCGTGCTCTTCATTGCCTACTATTTCTTCCTTTTGAAGAACCTAGGTGCCTTTAGCGGCGAAAACTCCTCCTCTAACACTCCCCCATCTGAGAATCAGCCAGCAGAAGAGGCTACGGAAAGCGACTAAGCAACGGCTGTCGCCACCAATTGCCTTTGCGCCAACATCACATAGACTGTGTCGTTGTCCCTTGCTGCCACAACGCAATAGTAAACCAATAGACTCTATCTGCGGGTCTATCGGTAAGGGTGAAGATTAGTTGGACGGGCATTCCCGTTTCTCGTTTTACCCAGAAATCCGTCCAGCTCAATCGAATTACCGGAAATTGAAATTCCACCTACATTTTGACAACCTGCTTCAACCCAAATCGTTCACTAGACTTTATATGGTAGATTAAACCCAAATCTCTAATGGCCGATTTGGGTTAAAAGGATAGCGTGCACCCTCCTCCTTCGACTCCTCGGCGATGACGGCTCAGAACAGCGTTTTCGATAAGCCGAACTCAGACAAGCTTGCTTGTATGCCGGGGCGAGAAAACGTGGTAGCGAAGAAAGTAGCTTCTAACAGATAAATCCTCTATGCAGAGCTATTGGTAAATGGATCAGAAAGCGATCTTTCTTGACTATCATATCGCCTAGTAGTCAGGCGATATGACATTAAGGCTGGACAAGTAGTTTCTTTGTGGAGGTACCAGCGGCAGTCTGCACCAGCACAACGTAGGAGCCCTGCGGCCATCCCCGTACCGAGAAGGTACAGGTCAAACCCTGAGCATCGGTTTTGTAAAGCAGGCGGCCGTCCATGGCGTATACCTCCACGCCAGTCAGGCGGTAGGCGGAGGTGACGGTTACCTGGTCGGATGTGGGATTGGGGGTGAGGCGTACAAGGCCATCGAGACGGATGTTACTATTGGGGCGTTCGGTCCAGAGTTCGCTAGGTTCACTACACCATCTGACAGGGTAGCTCCACTCGCTGTAGCGCAGGAAACCCTCGTCGCGACAGACAGTGCGCACCCATGCCGACATACTATCTCCAGTATGTAGAGAGTCAATGTAGCGCCACGCGCATCTGTCAAGGTCGACCATAGTTCCGTCGTCTGGGTCAATGCCGACAGGTCCATACGAGAGCTGCCATTCTCTGTGATCCACATCGGCACTCTGCCAGCGTATGATAGTGGTGTCGCCAGCGTATCCAGTCACGTTGAACCACTCCACCTGCGGACATTGTGGCAACTCGGTGTCCCAAAGGGTGTCGTATGTCTCGATGATGGGCAGTATCAAAAAGAAGTCCAACGCATAGCGGTTTATCCACTGGTCCCGTGTGTAGCCAATCGGGGTCGATGATATGCCCATCACCCTCATAATCGTGTCTTCAAGCCACTGGGGGAAGGTCCAACGCTGCTTGATTTTCATGGGGGCTGGCCAGCATGTAGAGTCGTATTTATCACCATGGAATGCTATCATCATGGCTCCCCATTGGGTAGGATACGGGGCTCTAACCCCTCCTTCAGGATACCACGCCCAAGCTTCCAAATGTTCGTAAAATGTCTGTGAGGCACCTACGTAGAACGAATCCTCCACACGGACTGGTTTTTTAAAAAATTGGTATTGAGGGCGCCACCAGGCAGTATCATCTTCACTACTTCTAGAAGGAAATGGTATGTGGCAGTCAAAAGTGTTGTTACCGTTAACTCGGGGTATCCGAGGACCGACCTGATAGGGGGGACCTAAGTGCAAGGCGGGCACTCGTTCTAGGAGCATGAGCGTGTCGGGCGTGACTTCATACAATAAGAGGTCTTCGGTAGGGAATGGCTCCACAGTAAAAGTATCAACGGGGCGAAACCAGTATGCTATGCCATGAACTGTGGCTCCGCCTTCAATGTAGTTGTATTGAATTTGTTCTCCACTAAGTTCACGGCGGTACAAATAGGAAGTATAAGAAGGGTTCGCGGCGCGCATTGAGTCCTTAATATGCTCAAAGGGTATTTGGGGCATACCGCCATAGCAGTGCATCGCACCGCCTGTCGTGGTCATAATTGGGTGGTGTTGCGGGTCTGAGTCTAGCCACCCCTGATAGTCAAACTCTATATATGGCTTCAGCACCGTGTCTATCCGCACGATGTTTTGGCCCATCGCCCCGCTCAGGACAAACCATGTGGCTATAATTGTAAAAAAGTATTTCTTCATTTTCCTTTCCTTTCTGTCGGTTATATCGGTCGTATTTAATAAAAAATCTTATTTGATAAAGTAAAAAAATATGCACAATCAACTATCTTTGATTATGTTATAATATAAATAAAATTTTCGTTTTTTTTTCCATGATGCAAATATACAGTTTTTATTTCAAATAAAAAAATATTTTTCGGCGAATAGGTCAAATTGCAGAATGGACGAATGAAAAAAGTTTTGCATCTTTGCCGCGCAGTTTGAAGTATCGCGGGGCTCCGCAGGGGAGCAACCCCGTGAGGAAAAAGACTGTGGTGAATGACGACAAGACATGTGTGAAACGGCTGCCAGCTAAGAGGCGGCCGTTTCTTTTTCATGACATGTTAGATTTCACCCAATGCCCCAAAAAACACTAATGGACTGCTTGCGGTTCTCCTTTGACATCCCGCTGTGGTTGTTGAGGTTCTTTTCGAGGTCGGTGAGAGTCCCTTCAATCTTGTTGTTGGTATTGGGCATCCCGACGTATTTCGGCAGCTGGTATGTGAAGGGTACGACAGGTAGAAGTCGACGCTGTGCATGGCGGAGCGCAACCGCCTGTGTGTGAACTACGTCATCCCCGACTTCAAGGTGGAACGCCTGTTCAACATGTCCACCCATTGGGACTTCCAATGCCTGTACTTGTTCTCGAATTCGGCACCGTCCCCGTTCACGATGTTGTCCACAAGGACTTTTGTATTATCCTGAAAAAAGTTGACTCAGGACAGCGGCACCCAGTCCTTTTCTATTTCGCGCAACCGCCTCTTGATGGTGGAGCCGCTCACTCCGAAGGCTGCTGCCAACTCCGATATGGTCTGTTGGCCATCCTGATTGCTTCTCCATTAAGTATCGTGTTTTGGCCCGGGACTGTTTCGGAACTAGTATCCACATTCCTTGCAAAAATAGGTTTGGACTCCCCTGCGTTTTCCGTCTTTTACAGTGTGCGTACCACCGCACACTGGACATTTCGACTTATACATTTTCTACCTTTTTGAGTATCTTGAATCCTCGCAAGGGTAGTATATTCCTACCAATCGGAAGATTTTATCCTGCAATTTGACCTATTTGCGATTTTTATTTGTTAAAATTTGGCTCAAGTACCTTGATTCACGAAACCGCCAATAAACACTGGTGTTTCGGAGGATTTTATCATGTAATTTGACCTATAGACCAAAAAATTTCATTAGATTCGAGCCGCTCATGTTCGAGATAATAACTGGAAGAGGCATTAATACAAAAACCCCTCACGATATGAGGGGTTTTTGTGGATAAGACCCTCTGAGCCTTATCGTTGTCACCATTTATCTAGATAAAATTCCTGTAAATTCTTACTTGAGGTTGGCCAAAGCCTCTTTGATGCGACGGAGAGCTTCGCGGAGGAGATCCTCACTGGTGGCATAGCTCAGACGGATGCAAGTGTCATCACCAAAGGCAGAGCCCATAACGGTGGCCACGTTAGCCTCGTTGAGGAGATAGAAAGCCATGTCGGTAGAATTCTCAATCTTTTTGCCGTTGAAGCTCTTACCGTAGTAGGAGCTAACATCAGGGAAGAAATAGAAAGCACCCTCGGGCATAGCGACTTTGACACCAGGAATTTCGCTGAGCAGCTGGTAAACCATGTCGCGACGTTTACGGAAAGTTTCACGCATGTTTATAATATCCTTGCTGGTGGTGGGGTCCATTTCCATTGCACGGACGCAGGCTTTCAGAGCGATGGAGCAGGTGGCACTGGTGACTTGGCCCTGCAGCTTGTTACAAGCCTTGGCAATGGCCAGAGGAGCACCGATATAACCTACACGCCAACCTGTCATGGCAAAGCCCTTGGCCAGGCCATTGACGGTGACCACGCGGTCAAAAATTTCAGGGAACTGGGCAATGCTTTCATGTTTGCCTACATAGTTGATGTGTTCGTATATCTCGTCGCAGACAACATAAACGTTCTCATGGCGGGCAATAACCTGTGCCAGACCTTTCAACTCCTCTTTGGAATAGAGCATACCAGTAGGATTGCTGGGGCTGGAGAAGATGATGAGTTTAGTCTTGGGGGTGATGGCAGCCTCGAGCTGCTCAGGGGTCATCTTGAATTTATTCTCAATCTTAGTTTTCAGGGGAACAACAACACCTTCGGCCAAGTGGACGAACTCTTTGTATGAAACCCAGAAGGGGGTGGGGATAATAACCTCATCGCCGGGGTTGACAAGAACTTGAACCACTTGGTAGAGAGCCTGTTTGCCGCCAGTAGATACAACGATTTGTTCAGGAGCATAGTCGAGATTGTTATCGCGTTTAAACTTGCGGCTGATAGCTTCGCGGGTGTCGGCATAGCCAGGAACAGGAGGATAATGAGTAAAGTTATCGTCAATAGCCTTTTTGGCAGCTTCCTTAATCACCTCTGGAGTGTTAAAGTCGGGCTCGCCGATGGAAAGGCTGATTACATCTTTACCCTGAGCTTTGAGCTCACGTGCTTTGGCTGTCATGGCGAGCGTTTCGCTCTCTGACATGGTCAAGACTCTTTTACTAATGATTTCCATTGTATGAAATTTTGTGTTATTAATTACTAGCGATTTGTGGTCAAACAGACATAAGACACTCTGCCGTTAGACCCACCACTTTTCAGGATGCAAAAATACACTTTTTTTTTAAATTACTCAGATTTAAAAAAAAATAGTATATTTGTAGTCTGTTATAATGAAATGAAATATATATACACTAACAATATAAAGACTTGTAAATTATGGCAAAAGAGATGACAGATGCCGAGGCTCAGCGACTCGAAAAATTAAAGATTCTGCAGACCACTCTCGATAAGATTGAGAAAAACTATGGAAAAGGCTCAGTAATGAAACTAGGCGACCAGTCGGCTGTAAAGGTGGATGTGATTTCCTCCGGCAGCATCAACCTCGACAACGCCCTCGGTGTAGGAGGATACCCTCGCGGTCGTATAATTGAGATTTTTGGCCCCGAGTCTTCTGGTAAGACCACTCTTGCCATCCATGCTATTGCCGAATGCCAAAAGAACGGCGGTATTGCTGCCTTTATCGATGCCGAACATGCTTTCGACAGTTTCTATGCCAAAAAACTGGGTGTTGACACTGACAACCTCCTAGTGTCCCAGCCCGACAACGGCGAGCAAGCTCTCGAAATCGCCGACAACCTCATCCGCTCCGGCGCAATCGACATTATCGTTGTTGACTCAGTGGCAGCACTCACCCCGAAAGCCGAAATCGACGGCGAGATGGGCGATTCCAAAGTAGGCCTCCAGGCTCGTCTGATGAGCCAGGCTATGCGCAAACTAACCTCCACCATCAGCAAGACCAACTGCTGCTGCATCTTTATCAATCAGCTGCGCGAAAAAATCGGAGTGCTCTTCGGCAATCCCGAAACCACCACAGGCGGCAATGCACTGAAATTCTACGCCTCCGTTAGGATAGACATTCGCAGGGTACAAGCCATTAAAGACGGCGACCAAAATGTCGGCAATCGCGTGAAAGTAAAGATAGTCAAAAACAAAGTGGCACCTCCATTCCGCGTGTGCGAATTCGACCTAATGTTTGGGGAAGGTATCTCCAAAGTTGGTGAGATAGTGGACCTCGGTGTTGAGTTCGACATACTCAAAAAGAGCGGGTCTTGGTTCGGCTATGGCGACTCAAAACTGGCTCAGGGACGTGAGGCTCTCAAACAACTGCTTCGCGACAATCCAGAACTCTGCGAAGAGTTGGAAGGCAAAATCCGCGAGGCGCTGAAAGAGAAAAATAATCTAGAATGAAAAAGTCACTGACAATCTCAGCACTAATACTACTCACCATGACGGTGTGGGGCCAGAACGACTCTACCTTTTCCCACGGCGTGGCTCAAGACGACACTTCTTACTTCGAAGAACCCCAATACAGGGCTCCAAACCGCAACCCCATCTACTACTTCGGCAGCCCCTTTGCCAGTCATTTTGCCGAATTAAATATCATGCTCGGACGCGAAGACTTAGGCGTCGGGCTAACCTACACCTACCTGCCCGAAGTGTGGGGAGGTCATATCACAGGAATGATCGGGTTGGGTGCCCGCTGGCTAATGGTAGGTACCGACTACCGTCTTTCCAAGCCCTGGAACAAAAGGGACTGGCAACTCTATGGCAGCCTGGGATACCGACATGGCACACTTGATAGAACACTTCTTTCTGCCGCCTCAGCCGAAAACATCGGCTACTCTCCAGCCATGGAGCTGGGTATCCGGGTTGGTAAAATTCCCTCTTGGGGGTCATTCTGTATGACCAGCGCCAGCCTAGGAGTACTTACCGACTTCCAAAATGTATATGTCACTCTTGGGTTCAGTACATCCATGGCTCTTTTAGCATCAACTTTCTTTTTACTAGGACTCTGACACGAAGGAGGTTTTATGTATGTAATTGACGAGAAACGCGAAGAACGTGAGATTCAGGAAAAATACGAAGAACTAATTGCCGCCTGCCGCAACAACTACCCTATTTCTGGCGATGAGGAGGAGGAAATATTCAGGGCCTTCTCCGTTGCCAATCGGGCCCATGCCGGTACCCGTCGCAAATCAGGCGAACCCTACATCTTCCACCCCCTGGCTGTAGCCCTTATTGCCGTTAAGGAAGTCGGGCTAGGACCCATTGCGGCCATCTGCGCACTGCTGCACGACGTGGTGGAAGACACCGACATCAGTCTCGACCAGATTCGGACAATCTTTGGCGACCGAGTAGCGGTAATAGTCGACGGAGTGACTAAAATTAACGACGTCAAGATACTGCAGCAGACCGATTCTAAGCAAGCAGAGAACTACCGCAAGATACTCCTCTCCATGTGCAACGACGCGTATGTCATCTTTCTCAAACTATGCGACCGGCTGCACAACATGCGTACCCTGGACTCCATGTCCGACACCAAAAAATTGGCCATCTCGTCTGAGACTCACTACCTCTATGTTCCCTTGGCACACCGATTGGGCCTATATACCATCAAAACCGAACTTGAAGAGCTGGTAATGAAGTATACCAATCCTGCCAAGTACAACGAAATTGCCACTCTGATTGAAAAGAAACGCGCAAAAGGGACAGGCGAAAAGCTGAACCAATGTCTCAAAGACCCCATTATCAAAATGCTAGAAGACAACGGCTACAAATACACCATCAAAACCCGCATCAAATCGGTGTACAGCTGTTGGAAAAAAATGGAACGTAAAGGTGTGAATTTCGACCAAATTTTCGACCTTTACGCCATGCGCATCATCTTGGACGTCCCCTTAGATAAAGAGAAAGAGGAATGCTTCAAAGTCTACTCTCTCATCTCAACCAGATTCAAACCCGACCCCTCCCGTTTCCGCGACTGGATTACTACGCCTAAAACCAACGGCTACGAGTCACTCCAAACCACCGTCATGACCCCCATCGGCCAATGGGTAGAAATTCAAATCCGCACACAACGAATGGATGTGATAGCCGAAAAAGGCATGGCTGCCCATTTTCTCTACAAAGAGGCCCATCCCGAAGAAAATATATCCAACAGCCCTGTCGAAGTGTGGCTACAGCAGATACGCAGCACATTAGAAAACACCGAAAAAAGCGCCCTCGATCTTGTAGAGGAATTCAAAGAAACCCTCTACACGAAAGAAATCTACCTCTTCACCCCCAAAGGTGATATGCGCAAACTGCCCGCCCACTCGACAGTCCTTGACTTCGCTTTCAGCATCCACTCCGACCTAGGCCTGCACTGCATCGGTGCCAAAGTCAACGGCAAAGTACAACCCATCAGCTACAAACTACGCGCCGGCGAACAAGTGCAGGTGCTTACCAGTCCCAAAATACGCCCTTCGGACGAATGGGTGAACTACGCCAACACCGCACGAGCCAGGGAAGCCCTAAAAGACTTCTTGCGCAACCAGCGCAAAGGCTACCGCGAAGAAGGCGAACACCGCCTGGAAACCATCCTGCAGAAGCTTCACTTACAGAACACTCCTGCCAACTTAGGACAGATAAAACGTTTTCTCAAACTGAAAAGCGAGACCGACCTCTATTTTCAGTTGGCCATGGGCACCATCACCGAACAAGATATCGCCCACAGCTTCGGCCGCATCAACCTCGACGGCCACAACAACTACTTCCTGGGCGAGTATGGCTCCATTTTTGAGAAAAACAGCACCGCCATCCGCAACGACAGCGGCCAACAGTCATTCCTTCTGGACAAGGAATATGAGCGATACTCCACCGAGCCAGCCCCCTGCTGCAACCCCGTCCAGGGCGACCACGTGGTAGGCATTGTCACCAATGGCAAAATCATGGTTCACCGCACCAACTGCAAGGTGGCCATGGACGAAATGGCCAACCACGAAAACCGCATCGTCCGTGCCCGCTGGCGTCCGGGCGAGCACGTCTCGCTCATGTCCGGCATCGCCTTCACCGCCATCGACCGCAAAGGCCTCCTCACCGACATCACCCAAATAGTGAGCAACCAGATGAACCTCAATATGCGCGCCATCACGCTCGAGGCCGTCGAAGGCGTGGTGCGCGGCATTATCATGCTGTATGTGCTCGACCTCGACAACCTTACCCAACTTATCAACAATATCAAATCCATCGAAGGAATTGAGGAAGTGCGTCGCCTATGAACCACGAAACAATTGAGGCCTTCCAACGGCTCAACGACACCCTCGGCATCATACGGAAAGAGTGTCCATGGGACCGTGTGCAGACGATGGAGAGTCTGCGCTACCTCACCATCGAAGAAACTTACGAGCTGAGTGAAGCCATTCTGGGCATCCTCTCTTCAAAAGACAACGAAACACCCAAGGCCAACAACGAGATGAAAAAGGAATTGGGCGATTTATTCATGCACCTTCTTTTCTACTGCACAATAGCCGAGGAAGAGGGACGGTTCACCGCAGCCGACGTGCTCAATGCCATCAGCGACAAGTTAGTGGACCGCCATCCGTTCATCTTCCGCAAAGACGAATACCACGGCGAAAGCTGGGAAGAAATAAAGATGCACGAAGGCCGCAAATCGGTCCTAGAAGGAGTCCCCTCCTCCCTCCCACCCCTCGTGAAAGCCGTGCGCCTGCAAGAAAAAGCAGCCGGCATCGGCTACCAACTGTCCGAAGAGGAATTGGAACTCACTGAGAACATGACAGAAGAGCAATTCGGCCAACTACTGTTCGGCCTCGTCCACTGGGCTCACAACCGTGGCATCAATGCCGACTCCGCCCTTAGTAAAGCCAACCATCACTTTCAAGAGCAAGTGCGTTCATTCGAAGAGAAAAAGAAATAACGCCGCGCCATTACTCACCCTTCACGTCTTCCTCTTCAGTAGGGGAATGCGTGTCTTTGCTTTCAGAACCTGACTTCACCTTCTCCTTTATCCTCAGCCAGCGCTTCCACGTGTGCAAATCGAAGAGACTGGAATCAGTCGTGGCCTGCCACGTAAGCAAAGCACCAATCGGAATAAAGACAAAGGTAGAAACCCACATACCCACAGGACCCATGGCACTCTCGCGAACCGACTTCTCGCTAATCATGCCAATCACGTAATACATAACAAAGAAAATAACCGACGCCACCAAGGGCATTCCCAAACCGCCCTTGCGCACTATAGAGCCAAACGGCGCGCCTATCAGGAAAAGTAGCAGACACGCCACCGAGAGGGTGAATTTGCGCATCAATTCAATATAATGGCGGTTTATGTACTCCTTATCGGAATCTATCATGGCCTGGTACATCTGAACGTCGTTCAACGAACCCTGTAGCTGCATTCGGGCCTGCTCGTAATAACGGTTGCGGGCTTCCACGGTGGTATCGGCAACCAACTTGGCAACGTCAAGGTAGGCCGCACTGTCGTCGGCATGTTCTTGATAATACTGATACACCCTCATCCTATTGACCATCATCTTCTGAAACTCGCCATACCTAAAGTCCAACTGGTCCTCCAAAGCCCCCACCATAGAATCCAGCTGCACCACATTCAGCATTTGGTAGTGGCCGGCAAAGAACTGGTCGTCGGACTTGGAAAAGGCAAAACTCGAAATATCGAAAGTGAGCACCTGCTCGTCAAAACCAATGCTCGTCAGCGGGCGGGTCTCATTATATTCGCCATCCTGGGGCTCGCTGTAGGTATAGCCATTCTTGAGCGTAAAAACCAAATAGTGGTCATCGGGGGTAGACTGCATATAGCCGTGGTCGGCCACTATGATATTGGTGCGATTGATGCCCTCGGAATGGTCGTAAATGATAATGTCGCGTAAGGTTCGGCCGTCAGGGTCTTTCCCATTCACACGAATCACATAGCCGTCAATTTCGTCGTAGTACTCGCTCGGCCGGATACTCACTGCCGGCTTCTTCCGTTGGACGTCATACAGGGTGGTTCGGTACTTATACATAGCCACCGGCAACACATTATTCGCAAAATAAAAAGCAATAAACGTCAGCAGCAGCGCCACCAAAGCCATCGGCATCATCACTCGCCTAAGCGAAATACCGCCGGCCTTAATGGCAATCAGTTCGTACTTCTCGCCGAAATTGCCCATCGTCATAATGGAGGCAAACAGCACCGCAATGGGCAGAGCCATCGGCACAAAAGTGGCCGAGGCATAAAGAAGCAACTGGGCAATAATACTAAACTCCAATCCCTTGCCCACCAAGTCGTCGATATACTTCCACACAAACTGCATCAGCAACACGAACACCGCTATGGTGAACGTCAGCAACAGCGGACCCAGAAAGGACTTCAATATCAGCTTGTCCAGCTTTTTCATCTACCTAGTTCAGCCAATTATTAAATAGCTTTATCAGGTCATTTCCATTGGCCACCACCAGCAAAAGCAACAGCAGCACCAAACCTATGTTCTGTATCACCGTCAGCACCTTTTCGCTCACCGGCTTGCGGGTAATCATCTCCCACAGCGTAATGACAATATGTCCGCCGTCCAAACCAGGAATGGGAATAATATTCATAAAGGCCAAGACCACGGCCAGCAGTGCCGTCAGATTCCAGAACCGATACCAATCCCAAGTGTCGGGGAACAGGCTGGCCATCGAGATAAAACCGCCCAAACTATTAGCCCCGCCCTTGGTGAAGAGTATTTTGAGCGACGACACATAAGTGGTCAGCGTCTCCCAGCCAAACTTGATGCCGGCCGGTATAGCTTCCCACAAGGTGTAGTCGACATGCACCACGTCAAACAGTTTGGCCATGTCGTCCTCGGCATATATGCCCAGTTTTCCGTCTCGACCCAACTGAGCCGGAACCTCGGCATACTCGCCATTGCGGTAAAGCCCTATCACTACGTCTTTATTCTTATAATCACCTAACGCTGTGGTAAAATCCTGTGCCGAAGGAGTGAGCTGGCCGCTAACGCTGACCAAACTATCGCCCACCATCAAGCCATATCGCTTTCCAACCGACCCCGGTGCAAAATCTTTTATCACAAACGGGTAACGAACCGAGAGGAGCTGCTTGGGATTTTCGGTAGCCAACTTGGACAGCAAATCCTTACTAATATTCAACGAGACCAAGCTGTCGCCCCTCATGACGGTGACAGTCTTTGGCGAATCCAAAATCAGCTTTTTCGTAGCATCGGCCAGCACAGTCTGCTCCTCGCCATCGATAGCATAAATAATATCGCCATTCTGGAAGCCCTCGTCCAAGAGAATTTGATTATAGGCATAACCAAGCGTGGCATTTCTCAAGGGCAGCTCGTCGGTTCCCCAATGAGAGAATATTCCTGCATAGATAATCAGTGCGGAAATGAAATTCACCACAACGCCGCCCGATATGATGCACAGCCGCTGCCAACGAGGCTTGGAGCGATACTCCCATGACTGGGGCGTACTCTCCAAATCATCAGCACCCTTGGTCTCGTCAATCATGCCTGCAATGTCGCAGTAGCCGCCCAGCGGCACCCAGCCCAACCCCCACAGGGTATTGTCCTGGTCCTCGGGCTTGAGGTTCTTCTCGTCCCACGACTCGGGAGTCTCCTTATTAAAGAACAAGAAATGCCATTTTCCGTCGAACTTCTTAGCTTTCAGTATCGAAAACCAGGGATTGAAGAACACATAGAAGCGTCTGACACGTGTATGGAATAGTTTGGCCAACAGCAGGTGACCCAACTCATGCGTCACCACCAACAGCGACAAACTGACGAAGAAGATAAGAGCTTTCATCTAACTAATATTCTAATAATATAGCACTTACCCTATAACTAGGGCGACATAAAAAACGTGCAAAGATACAACTTTTCTTCAAACCATGCAAGCAATTTAACAATTTATTTAATTCTCAATCAACAATTTGTTACATTCAAAGGGAGGTTGCCCCACCAGGGGTAACGGCGTCGCTGGCGACTATTCCAAAAGGATGATTTCCGAAACACAGACATCGTCGTATTTCTTCCCTCTGGCCACCGAGGCTATGGCAAACCGAATCTCAGTAACCGGGTCGGGCGAATAATAGTCCGACCGCTGAATCAACTCGGCCACGTCGGTCAGCTCCTGCCAAGTGAAACTCTCGGGAACATCAGCACTAAGCCGTTTCGGGAGATACTGCCATCCACGGAAATAACCCGGCGAGGGGTTATGGTACTCACAAAAAATAGGATTCTTACTGCCTGACTCATACACCATCATACTCCCCACCCGGCTATTGTTCTGCCACGTGGAGGCATTCTTGCAATATCCGTTGTAGAAGACTATCGTCCTCAAATTGGTGGGTTCCTTAAACCGAATGGTAATAAAAATCGAGTCGTCCTTGCCCGGTTGCAACACTGTGGCCGTAGCCAAGTCCATATCGCTCAGGTTGGCCGCTGGGTACTTGGGATCCGCCCCACTCACGCTGAGCGAGTATCGGTCTGGGGCAATACGGTAGTTGAAAAGTTCCGCCAAACTCGACTGCCTTCGTCCTACCAGGTAGACCAGCTCCAAAGGCTCGGCCTTGGCAAGGTCAAAGTTACGGGCCGAATAGCGCCAGAGCCCGTTGCCCAGTTCTTGCATGGGCAGCCCGAACGGGGCGGCAATAGTATCTTTAAAAGGAAGAGCAGACAACTTGACACGCGATGCGTCGACCCTAACATCAAACGTCTCGGCCAAACCATTGCCCCAATAGGAAGCGGGCGAAAAATCATAGGCAAAATTGCAACGACCGCCATTGAAATCTAAGCGCGAATTCTGTTGCAGTAATGACACGTAACACTGGCACTCGATGCGATATTGCACCACCAAGTGTGCCGCCTTGCCTGCTGGCAGGTGCAGGCGGGTGTAGCACCATCGCCGCACCAAATCACTCTCGTACTCACAAAGATCGTAATCAATGCTGTCGAGCCGGCTATCAAAAAGTTCACCCGACTTGTCTGCCACCGCCTCCGCAGGAGAAAGGAGGGGATGCCCCTCGCGCAGGACGCTGTCAGCCGAGATCTGAAAGGGCAGCTGTATGCCATTGAGTGTGAAAGAGACCTCGCTCACGTAGTCGTCACGCCAACCCACTTCGGCCTCCCGTTCGGATATACCATCTATGGAAGCCCACCGCTTGTTGCCCTGGCGGTAGTAGTCAATCGGAAAGCCGTAAGGCAGATCCACAAAATCCTTCTTGCCGTTGTTCAGCAGCAAGTACTCGACCCGCACCACCACATAACGCCACATAGGAGTGATGGTCAGGTGCTCATCCTTCAACTGCACCTCAGGCACATGTACTCCCACGGGATTGCGCGAGAGAGTGAGTGCACAGAACCTTGTCACAGGGTCGCCATTGCACCAAGCGCTTAGCCCAACTGCAACAAAAGTCAATAAGAAAAATAACCGTTTCATAAGCATAATAATTTAGTAATAAGGATATTATAAAAAAAATAAAAATGTATTCCAACTCTGCAAATATACATTTATTTTCCATTCTTTTAATACCCTCAACTCAGCATAGGCCATGCTACCTCTATCCTCCCTCTTCCTATTAGGTTTACTTTATGCTTAGTTTGCATTTTGTTTTTATTGTATAAACTAAATACAAACAAAATGCAAACTAAATGTAAAACAAAAGGCGAAGGATGGGTGGAGCAAAAGGCGCTGATGGGGAGGGAGAAAGAGAGGGTGGGATTTGGGAGGTATGTCGGCCCTTGTCCAACCGAGAGAGGCGCCTTGGCGGGAAGAGGGTAGAGGGCGGGGTGGCAGGAAAGGATGGGGCAATACATAAGGAATAGGTTGATAGCGAATTATTGCGGTGGAGGGATTTTTTTCTTGTAATTTAACTATTGGTATCAAAAAAATGTGTATCTTTGCAATTGTGAAAATTGACGAGGCCATACAACTATTTGCCGCATACGTCAGCACCGAAAGGCGCTTGGCGGATGGCACCGTGCGCTACTACGTGGGCGAGGTGGAGCGATTTGGCAGATATTTGGCCGGACAGGAGATCACACAGGTTGAGGATATTGATGCCCAGGACGTGAGGGCGTGGCAGATGGGGCTGATGGAGGAGGGCGAGGCCGCCGGCACGGTGACCAAGCAGATTGCCGCGCTGAGGGCTTGGTTCAAATTCCTCCGCAAGAAGGGCTACCTGAGCATCGACATCATGGCAAAGATTGCCGCCCCTAAGCGCCCCAAGCGGCTGCCCGTCTTCTTCCGCCAGAACGAGGTGGAGCAGATTTACGACGGCATCTACCCCGAGGGGTATGACGGCGAACTGGACAAACTGGTGCTGAGAATGCTGTATGAGACCGGCATGCGACGCTCGGAGTTGGCCAACCTGACGCTGGAGAATATCAACTTGGACGAACCGAGCATAAAGGTGCGGGGCAAGAGGAATAAAGAGCGCATTATTCCGATAGAAAATGAGCTGGCACATAATATTTCCCAATTTATTGCGTTACGCAATAAAAGGATGTCAGAGTTGCGGTCTGAGAAGCCGACGACGGGCAGCACGGACAGGTTGCTTGTGAACAGCCGGGGGCGTGAGGTGAGCGACGGCATGATATACCTGATAGTGGAACGATACATGTCGGCGAGGAGCAACGCCGAGCGAACAAGCCCGCACGTGTTCCGTCACACCTTCGCAACCCAGATGCTGAACGAAGGAGCCAACATTGACGCCATCAAGGAACTGCTGGGGCACAGCGACCTGGCCGCAACCGAGGTTTACACCCACGTGACTCGGGAACATTTGAAAGAAACTTATAAACATGCCCATCCCCGGGCAACTAAAAAATAGGAGGTTTTATGAACACAACAATTAATGCCGTAAAATTCAAGGCAGACGAAAAACTCGAAAAATTTGTCAACGAAAAGGTATCCAAGCTGGATCGCTTGATTGACAATGCAACTAAATGCGAAGTAAACTTGAAGGTGGACAAACCCGAATCAGACAACAACAAGATTGCCGAACTCTCGTTGAACCTACCAGGCCAGACACTCTTTAACAGCAAGCAGGCCGACACTTTTGAGGAGGCCGTGGCACAGTGTGTCGACTCTATGAAGGTACAGATTGAGAAATACAAGGAGCGCTATAACCGATAGTGCCCCGCACACCAGCAGACAACCGAAAAAGGGCAACCCATGGCGGGCTGCCCTTTTTCGTAAGAGGCTGGTGGCCATAAAGCAAAGGGCCATCCTGCGGAGGACAGCCCTTTGCTTTTTTGATACGTGCGGACTCGAAACTACTTGTCAAGTTCCTGCTGACGCAGGTGCTGGACATAGATGGCTTTTTGTCTGCGTTCCCTGTTGATGACGGAAGGTTTGGTAAATTTCTGACGCTCGCGAAGTTCTTTCACGACACCAGTTTTTTCGAATTTTCTCTTGAGTTTCTTAAGAGCTCTTTCAATGTTTTCACCTTCTTTAATAGGAACTACGATCATGTTAAATACCTCTTTCTTGTTAAGGGATGAATAAAAAATTGTTTATAAAGACTATTTGTCTTCGAGATTAGAACTGCAGGTGACCCTGAGCGGCAGCATCGTTGAGGGCGGCAAGGATGCCTTTCTTGTTGATGATGCGCATACCTTTGGCACTGACCTTGAGGGTAATCCACATGCCTTCTTCAGGAATGTAGAATTTTTTGGTATGAAGGTTGGGGGAGAAGGTACGTTTGGTGTGGATGCGGGAATGGGATACATTGTTACCACGGATCACTTTCTTACCGGTAATTTCACAAATCTTTGACATGATAGCTATAATTTTTGTTGTTTTTTTACGTTACTTACATGTGCTTTTTTTCGCGAAAAGCGGGTGCAAAAGTACAACCTTTTTTTGAACTGACAAAACTTTTGGAGCCTCGGAAAACTGATTTAAAAATTTTTTAACATTTTGTCATCTGCATATAACTGAAATATAAGAGTATGCTATAAAACCGAAATAAAGATTTAACATGATTTTTTCAGTTAGTTAGGACGGAGAAAGTTGTTCAAAACTGGGGAAAACGGGTGAAAAAATACAAAATTTGAGTCTTGGAATGTTTGCAAAAAAACTAATGACATGGTACCAGGAGAACGGCCGAAAACTGCCTTGGCGGGGGATTGAGAACCCTTACTATATATGGCTGTCGGAGATAATATTGCAGCAGACCCGCATTGAGCAGGGGCGCGGCTACTACGAGCGCTTTGTGTCGGAGTACCCCACTGTGGTTGATTTGGCCAAGGCTTCGGAGGAGAAGGTGCTGAAGAGTTGGCAGGGGCTAGGGTACTACTCACGTGCTCGCAATCTTCATGCGGCGGCCAGGTATGTCGCCGAGGAACTGGGAGGAAAATTCCCCAATACCTACGAGGGGATTTTGTCGCTCAAAGGGGTTGGGAAATACACTGCGGCGGCCATTGCTTCTTTTGCCTACCGCCTACCCTACCCCGTTATTGACGGGAATGTGTACCGGCTTGTTTCGCGACTATACGGTATTTACACCCCCATTGGGACGGAACAGGCATATAGGGAGTTTGAGCAATTGCTACTCCACCTGATTGACAGAGAGCGCCCGGACCTGTTCAATCAGGCCATAATGGATTTTGGGTCGATTTATTGTAAACCCACAGGGTGCGACTGCCAGCGTTGCATCTTTCGGCAGGAGTGTGTGGCATTTAGGGAGGGTAAGGTGGACGTGCTGCCTGTCAGGCGGCAGAAAGTGACGGTCAAGACTAGGTATTTCTATTATATAGATATTAGATGGCAGGAGTTTATGCTGGTGAAGCAACGCGAGGCAGGCGACATTTGGCAAGGACTGTACGAACTGCCCTTGTTTGAAACGGAGAGTCCCATCGACTCCCAATTGTTGAAGCAGACGATTGGCGAGGTGCTGCAGTCGTGGTTGGGCATGGCTCCGACGGATTTGGAGGTAGGACCGGAGATGAAGCACCAGCTTACTCACCGCACGATAAAGGCACAATTTCTGAAGGCAAATTATAATCGTAAACCCGCCAGAATACCAGAAAAAATGCGGATTGTACGGTACGAAGAATTAAAATCTCTTCCCATTTCGCGTTTGATTGACAGGTATTTGTCAAAAAAGTGATTTTTTTTATATGTTAGTTGCCCAAAAAATGTTATCTTTGCAAGACTAAAATAAAAGGAAATATTATATATACCGTTATTTTATCAAAGGTAAAAACAGACAGACTATGGTAGGCGTTAACAAAGTAATTTTGATTGGCAACTTGGGTAAGAATCCCGATGTTGTGGCCTTTCCTCAAGACCGAAACGACGAATCGACCAATATGGTAAAGAAGGCTTCTTTTCCTTTGGCCACTACCGAATACAGAAGAAACAAGTCGGGTGAGCGCATAGAACAGACAGAATGGCACAATGTGGTTTGCTGGCGCACTCTGGCTGAAATCGCTGAGAAAATCCTCCGCAAGGGGACTCAGATATATGTGGAAGGCAAGCTGCAGACACGCTCGTGGGAAGACAAGGAGGGGAACAAGCGCTACATAACAGAGGTGGTGGCTGACAATTTCACTGTTTTGGCCAACAAAAACAGACCCGACGAACAGCCTGAGCATTCCCCAGACCCCCTGTCTGCCATCTTGACGGACGAGACAGAGCCCCTTGGCGACCTACCTTTCTGAAGAAGTTCGATAACAGCAGGAAGCCGGTTGTTCAGTGTGAACGACCGGCTTCCTTTTTGGAGCTATCTGATGTTCAAGCCTATTATTTTTCGTAACCTGGCTTGCCTAACAGACGGAACATATTCTTTTTGTAGGCCTCCACTCCGGGCTGGTCGAAAGGATTGACGCCTAGCATGTAGCCACTTACACCGCAAGCAAATTCAAAGAAATAAATCAATTGGCCCAAGACGTACTCGTCGACGGTAGGGATTTCGATACGAAGAACGGGGACTCCGCCATCGACATGGGCAAGGATGGTTCCCAACTCGGCATTGTGGTTAATCTCGGTCAGGGTTTTTCCTAAAAGGTAGTTGATGCCATCGAGGTTCTGAGGGTCAGAAGGGATAGTCACTTGGTGACGAGGTTGTGCCACACTGATCACCGTTTCGAACATCAGCCGCTCGCCTTCCTGGACATACTGTCCCATCGAATGGAGGTCGGTGGTGAAACTGAGGCTGTGGGGGAGAATGCCTTTGCCTTCTTTTCCCTCACTCTCGCCGTAGAGTTGTTTCCACCATTCACTTATGTATTTTAGATTGGGGACGAAGTTTTCCAGTATTTCTACCTTGCGACCCTTACGATAGAGGATGTTGCGGATGGCGGCATACATGAGGGCGGGGTTCTCCTCAAGGGTGTCGGAGGTGGTACAGATTTCCCGCATGTCGCACGCACCTTTTATGAGTTTCTCGATATCATAACCGGCCATGGCTATGGGCAGAAGGCCTACCGGGGTGAGCACGGAGAAACGGCCTCCCACATTATCGGGAATGACATAAGAACGATAGCCTTCCTGCTTGGCAATGTCGTGTAATGCACCACGACGGGCGTCGGTAATGGCTATGATACGCTCAGCGGCAGCAGACTTCCCATACTTTTGCTCCAAGTGGGCTTTGATAATGCGAAAAGCCACGGCAGGTTCTGTCGTAGTGCCTGACTTGGAGATTACTGCCAAGGCGTAATCGTGAGTGTCGAGCATCTGAAGCAACTGATGGTAATAGTCTTCACTTAGGGTATGACCAGCGTAGATGACATAGGGGTGAGAATTATTTTCCATTGAGGCAAATTCAGACTGAAGTGCCTCAATCACAGCACGGGCACCGAGGTAGCTACCGCCTATGCCAATAACTACAAAAAGACTTGCTTTCGGGGCGAGAGCACTTACATCATTCTTGATGCTTTTAATGATTTCCGGAGAAAGGTCTTGAGGGAGGTCGATCCATCCTAAGAAATCGTTTCCTTTCCCTGTACAGGAAACCAAGGTTTGTTTGGCCGCCAGGACTTCTTTTCTGATGTCAGAAAGTTCCTCCGCCGATATAAACTGCTGGAGGTGTTCTTTATGTAACCGAATTGTATTCATACTCATTATTTTTAATATAGTTATTATGATGCTGCAAAAGTACGAAAAAAAAATCACTTATAAATATTTATGGAACAAAATTAAGAATGCTGATGATAATAGACACAAAAACGGAAAAGTTTAAGAAAAAACATGCATTGGTATGGGGGACGGCATGCTTTCCGAGCATTGTTAACAAATATGTTGATAAGTCCACAACGAACAAATTTTCAATTTTCTAAAAAAAAACTTGCAGTATAAAAAAAAATGTGTAATTTTGCAATTTGAAACAAACGGTAAAAAATAATATAACAAAAAGTATAACAATATGTTGAAAAAAGTATCTAAAATTGCAACACTGTTCTGCTTGCTAGCTTTTGCAGGCAGTAGCTTTGCTCAAACCGCTGAGACTCCTGAATATCCTCAGTATGGTTTTTGGAGCAATTGGGGCATCGGAATCAATGGTTCGTTCATGTTCGAGCCCGATGTCAAACAATTCTATGGCAACGAGAATCTCTATTGGGGCGGCGGTTACAATGCTGGTCTTGGTATTATTCTTCAAAAAGAAATAGACCGCGGTGCATGGCTCCGTTTCCGCTATGAGTTCCCCAGTCTCTTTGCAAACGCCAACAAGAACAACGCTGAAACTTATGCTAACCGCGCACCTGGCTGGCATGTGACTCCTTACGAACACGATGGCAATACTTACTATCAGTCTATGGATAAGCACCATGCTGTTACCAGTGAATTGGTTCTCTCTCTGAACAACTCTTTCCACAATTGGAAACCTGAGACCCGTGGCAACCTCTATGTGTTCGCCGGTGGTGGTGTTGCTTTCACTCAAAACCAAGCTCGCGGTATGTACAATGCCGGCATTCAGCTTGATGGTGGTCTTGGCTTCAGCTACAGAGTTTGCGACAGAAGCACCCTTTTCTGCGAACTCGAGGCTGACTTCATCGGTGATGCACCTGCTTTCTGGCAGTCCGGAGTTGGTTTCCACCACACCGATTTCCTTGCCTCTATTGGCTACATCTACAACCTTGGCATCACTGCTGCTGACCAGGAACTTATCGCTCAGCGCGCCCTGCTCACCAAGGAGCAATTTGACAATCTTGAGGAAGAAAACGAGGCTCTGAAGAAAGAAGTTGACAAAGCTAAAGACAATGAGAAGAAACTCAGAGGCCAGCTTGATGACCTTGCTAACGAGAACAACAGAATCCGTCAGAATGCTCTTGCTCAGGCACAGCGCGTTTCCGACAGCCTGAACGGCATCCTTGACCAACTCAAGAATGACCAGCTGACTTACTACGCTATTCCTTTCTCCGTCCTCTATGCTAACGACTCCTGGCATGTGACCGATTCCGAAATGATTAAGGTTAAGGCTGTTTGCCGCGTCATGAAAGACAATCCTGACCTCAAGCTGACCGTGGTTGGCTTCTGCGACTACACCGCATCCGACGCTTACAACATGAAACTCTCCCAGAGACGTGCTGAAGAGGTTAAACGCCTCATGGTTAAGAAGTATGGTATTGATGAGAATCGTATCTCCGTTGACTGGAAGGGCAAGACTGTTGCTTTCGGTGACATCCACTACGAACTCAACCGTCGTGTATCTTTCTACCGCGTTATTGAATAGTCTTAATAGAATTACAAATAAAAAGAGACGGCCTTCAGCGCCGTCTCTTTTTTTTATTATTTCTATTTTGTCACATTGACATTATTTTAAATTCTACTCGGCGATTTTTTGCACGGCCTTCTTCTGTCTCGTTAGTATCAATGGGCTTGGACTTACCATACCCCCTATATTGCAACCGTCTCTCCGAAATTCCTTTCGATATAAGGTAATCTGCAACAGCCTTTGCACGACTCTCAGACAGGCGCTGATTATAGCTATCAGAGCCTTTACTATCAGTATGGCCGCCGACCTCAATTTGCATATCAGGGTACGTATTTAATAGTGTAATTAGCCGCATTAGTTCAAAAAAAGATTGCTGAAGTATAGTACTTTTATCGAATTCAAAAAAGATATCTTTCAGTACGAACGTACTACCAACACTGAATGTCGGCTGTTCCTGTGTCAGGTAATTCGAATCCACATTCAAATCATCTGCTATGGGTGGCTCGCAATTGAGGCAATCCACAAAAACATCGTCAATATAATAATATGACCCCGGGAGAAGCTGGACTAATGAGTCTGGCTCAACATATCCTGACCTCTCCGCAGTATTGAAATTACCCAAAGTAATGTATTGTTCACCCCCATCTGCAACAAATATACCTGTCACACATTGCCAATTCCTTGTATCCGTCAGTGGAACATCGGGAGGATTCATCACTTGAGGCGTATAGGTAGTAGCTATCACCTGAAAAATATCGTCCGAAAGAGTCTCATATTCCTTATGCAGTAGAATACTCCTCACCGTATCATAAATATCCTCCTTAGTGAATAAACCTCCTAGAGTAGCCACAGCCCCTGTAGACTGTTCCGAAAGACTTACAAAAAAAGTAAGCCTTATGCTATCTCCCGCTCTTAATTTTCGGCGTAATCGAGTTTGAAGGTACTCTCTATAATCATTCTTGCTACAGTAGATTCCACAATAGCCTTCACCATCGTGCGGCAATTGTTCCCCCAACTTATTCTTAGGCACACCGCACTCTCGACTCCCGCATGTATTAAAGTAATCCGCACTACCCTTGGTGGGTTGGTACCAGCCGTCGACATTGATCAATATACCCACTGCATCAACTCTCTTTGGACAGAATCTATACTCTTCGAAAGAGCCATTAAAAACCAGATTGACTCGCGAAGTATCGGCGACGGGCAAACCTTGAGAAAAAGCACTCATCCCAAGAAGAAAGAATAAAGATATTGGTATCCAGAACTTTTTCATCAATCAACCTTCCAGGGTTTTCATCATACTATTCCACAAAAGTTCTGAAGTCCTATTCCAACTGAAATACTCTCTCCGTTTCCGCCCCTTCTCCACCAGCTCTTTACGAAGAGAGAAATCCTCCGACACTTTTCGGAGCGCTTCCGCAAGCATATCGACATCTTTTGGATCCACCAAGATTGCAGCATCTCCAGCCACCTCCGGCATCGAAGTACAATCCGATGTAATCACAGGAACCTCGGCATGGAAGGCTTCAATGATAGGTATTCCAAAACCTTCAAAAAGAGATGGATAGACCAACGCCTCTGCCGCACCCATCAAATCAACAAGAAGTTCCGAATTTGCCCTGCCAATAAAAACGACATCCCCCTTGTGCACCATACGGTCAAAAGCATCCTTCAATTCATCCTGCCACCAAACCTTATGGCCCACCACCACCAATTTCATCTTAGAATCCGTGGCGGCCTTAAAGGAATCAAAAGCAGTCAAAACCGTAGCCAGATTTTTTCGCTTGATAATAGTACCCACAAAGATAAAATAAGGACAACCCGACGCATACTTTTCTCTAACCTCTTGTTTTAAAGCAGCATCTAGCGGATGATAACCCTCATGAGCACCATCGTATACCACATCAATTTTACTCGGTTCTATTTTATATGTATCGATGATATCTTGCTTAGAGAATTCCGACACAGTAGCAATTCGGTTACTATGTTGTGCAAATCTAGGCGAGAAGAAATGCATATACCGTTGGTGCGAAGGCTTTAGATTATCACTAGAATGCTCGTAATTAATGTCATGAATGACCATTAGTGTAGGCACTTTCGAACCTAACGAAAGATAACATTCTGGGGAAAGAAATAAATCTATTCTGTAGTGATTTAGCGCCCACCTAATACTGAACTCGAAAAACAGAAACCATAAGATAGGATGGCGGGCCTGAGGCCCGAGAGTGATCGGATGCACATTGGGAGCAAAGATGAACCTTGGGTCAGGCTTGCGGTCGAAAAAGAAAAAGAAATCGTGCTCCGGGTGGGCACTTACAATTCTTTGCAGCGTTTCGAACGTAAACCAACCTATGCCATCCATCTTATCTGCCAAAAGCAGACGCGTATTTACTCCTATTCTCATCCCAACACGGTTTTCTCAATCACTACAGGGAAATACTTTTGTTCAAGCAGGTGGATTTTTTCGGCCAAGGTCTCAGGCGTATCTTCAGGAGTGACATCGCATTTTGCCTGGAAGAGCGTCTTACCCCTATCATACTGGTCGTCAATAATATGAATTGTTATGCCACTCTCCTTCTCATGGTTGGCCACAACGGCCTCATGCACATGACTCCCATACATCCCTTTCCCTCCATAACTAGGCAGCAGTGCCGGATGAATATTGATAATCCGATTGGGATAAGCATTGATAATATCTTCTGGCACTAGCCAAAGGAAACCAGCAAGAATCACCCAGTCGACATCATGTGCCTTTAAAAAATCCAATACTGCGCCATTCTGATAAAAATCACTGCGCCCGAAATAGTATGCAGGAACCCCCAATTTTTTAGCCCTTTCGGCCACATAAGCACCTTTCACATTAAAAATAATACACTCAACTTTCACAGAATCACTCTCTGAGAAATATTCACTAATGCGTTGGGCATTCGTCCCATTCCCGGACGCTAAAATTGCTAATCTAACCATTATACTCAATTTTTTATAATTATAACGCTAATTATCTAGAATTGTTGTATTTCCGATAAAATTAACATTTGTCCCCTATTTCAAAGTGGTTAATTTAACAATTTAAAGAAAAAAAATTAGCACTTTTAACGACAAAAAACATTCTTCAGAGAAGAAAAATAGCATCATAGAATAACAAATAATATACTACAAAACAGATATTTAAACCAAATAAGCCAAAGAAAAAAAGTTAAAAATAGTGTTTATGTGGTTTTTTTTTCGTTTCTTTGCACCTCGTTAAACTCAAAAAATTAAATAAACATGTCAGAAATTGAAAGCAAAGTAAAAGCTATCATCGTTGATAAGCTCGGTGTTGATGAAAAAGATGTCACCATGGAAGCCAGTTTCACCACCGATCTCGGTGCTGATTCTTTGGACACTGTCGAACTGATTATGGAACTTGAAAAAGAGTTCGACGTTCAGATTCCCGATGAGGAAGCTGAAAAAATCGCCACTGTTGGTGACGCAGTTAAATTCATCGAAAACGCTCAGAAATAACAAAATTTCTGCTTCAACCCGATGACGATGAGTCTGAAACGAGTTGTAGTAACAGGTCTCGGCGCACTTACTCCTATTGGCAACAACGTACCCCAGTTATGGGATGCCCTGTTGAAGGGAGTAAGTGGTGCTGACCTGATTACACATTTTGATGCCACCCACCATAAAGTCCATATAGCAGCCGAGGTCAAGGGGTTTCGTTCCGACGATTTCTTCGACCGAAAAGAAGCTCGCAAAATGGATCTTTATACCCAATATGGCATGGTGGTGGCAGATGAGGCAATTCGCGATGCAGGTCTGGACCTGGAAAAGGTCGATCTCGACCGTATCGGCGTTGTTTTTGCCACCGGTATGGGCGGAGCTGAGACTTTCCAAAACGAAATCCTCAGTTTCGCTTCCAATATGGACAATCCCCGTTTCAGCCCATTCTTCATCACCAAAACCATCGGGGATATCTGCGCCGGACAGATATCCATCAAATATGGTTTCAGGGGACCAAACTACTCCACCTCTGCTGCATGTGCCAGCGCGTCAATGGCCATCAGCGATGCCTTTATGTTCATACGTTTAGGCAAGGCCGATGCCATCATCACCGGCGGTAGCGAAGCTCCCATCATTCCGAGCGGCATTGGAGGATTCTCTTCCATGCAGGCCCTCTCAACCCGCAACGACGACCCCAAGACTGCCTCGCGCCCCTTCGACAAAAACCGCGACGGCTTCGTCCTAGGCGAAGGAGCCGGAGCCCTGGTGCTGGAAGAGTTAGAACATGCCAAAGCCCGTGGGGCAAAGATCTACGCAGAGATTACCGGATGTGGCCTCACCGCCGATGCCTACCACATTGCGGCCTCACATCCTGAAGGCCTCGGAGCCAAAAATGCCATGCGTCTGGCCATAGAGGACTCCGGAATGGCCCTGACCGATGTCGACCATATCAACACTCACGGCACCTCGACACCCATCGGTGACATTTCCGAGCCCAAAGCTGTCGTATCCCTCTTCGGACAACATGCCCAAAAAATCACCCTCAACTCCACCAAATCCATGACCGGCCACCTCCTCGGTGCCGCCGGCGCTGTTGAGGCCATTGCCACCATCCTGGCAATGAAACACGACATCATCCCTCCAACAATCAACCATTTTACGGACGACCCCAACATCGCTCCGCTCGATTTCTCCTTCAACAAGCCCACCCACCGTCGTGTAGACTTCGCCCTCAGTAATACTTTCGGTTTCGGCGGACACAATGCCTGCCTGGCTTTCCGAAAATATTAGTATGCTGACTTTCAACCGCTACAAAGGCGAACACAAAGAATTCTACCTCTTTTTCAAGAACGTACTGGGCTTCACCCCACGCAACACCAGTCTTTACCAGATAGCCTTCATCCACAAATCCAAGTCTGTCGAAACGGGTCAAGGATGGAGAGTGAACAACGAGCGTCTCGAATATCTGGGCGACGCGGTTTTGAGCGCCGTAGTGGCCGAATTCCTCTACAAGAAATACCCCCATCAGGGCGAAGGGTTCCTCACCGAAATGCGTTCCAAGCTGGTCAGCCGTGCCAACCTGAACAAACTGGCCCAAAAGATCGGCCTCTCGCAACTCATCCAATACAACCGAGAGTCACAAGGGGTGTTCAAATCCATCGACGGCGATGCTTTCGAAGCCTTGGTGGGCGCCATCTACCTTGAAAAAGGCTACCGCTTCACCCGCCGCGTCATCATCAAAAAAATAATGAGCACCTACCTCGATGTCGACGCCATGGCCCACACCGATTGGAACTTCAAGAGCAAACTCATCGACTGGGGTCAGAAAAACCACAAAAAAATCAGCTTCGAGGTGGAGCGCGTCTTCTTTCAAGGCAAAGAAAGCCGCCGGCAGTACGACGTAAGAGTAAAGATAGACGGCGAGCCGGCCGAACATGCCATCGAATACTCCATCAAAGCCGCCGAACAACTAGCTGCAGAAAAGACCTACAAGAAGTTGCAGCAAGAAGGCATCATCCCTCCTCACTCCGAGGAGCTGTAGCCACCCCATCCCTCCTATCCCCCATCGGAACATCTGCCACCCATCCTCTCCAAAACACTCAGTTTCTGAATTCAGCCAACACGGCTCGCCACTGCATCTTCCCATGCGCCGCCCGCCCATGGCCACATTGTGAATGCCTGTTCACGAGTTCTTTGATTGTCAGACAAAGAACAATGGAGCATATATAGACGAACCATAGGCGAACAGGTGGAGTCACAGCAAATGCGGGAGGAAAAGACAAGAAGAGACCGAAAACGTTGGCGCGCTACCACTTCAGCCTGACTTGGATACGCCACTGCTGCCTGTGGTTGGCATTGATTTGTTCGTAGGCAGTACCGAAGGTATCCTTGTCGCCGTAGGCGGTAATGCCATATTTGAATCCCACATTCCAGTACTGGCTGATGTCATACCGCAGCAGCAGATATAGGCGGCAACCCTCATTCTGGTACACGACGCTGCTGTGTTGGTACACAAAATCGCTTTCCACCGCAAAGAGCCTCGCCTCGTAATCATCCACGTCGAAAAAAGCCACCCTCGCGGCCACCGCAAGCGGGAAACGCCGCGGCCTGTACTGGACATCCTGATAGAGGAGGCCTCCGCCCTTGGCTGCCGTCACGTCGCCATGGTAGTTGGCGTAGGCCATCCGTGTCACCCACCGCCACGGGCCTCGCACGTATTCAATATCGCATTGCAACTGGTGCCTGTAGGTCTGTTCCAGCTGGTAGACACCGTCCACGCTGGTCGAAGGGATGATGTTTCTTCCTTTTTCCTTATACCTATATTTGAGCGTCGCTGAGAGCCCCCTGATACGCTTGCTTGGACGGGACAGTTCCAATCGGTACTCGTGCCCTTTACTGGGCGCATAAACGAGGTATTTCATGTGTGGGAAGCGGAAGTAGTCTATCGAAGCCGTCGCCGTAATGTTTAGTGGCAGTCGACATTGGTAGTAAAGAGCGGCTCCGAATTCGTTCTGAGGGACGCCGTTTTGGCCAAGCGAGACCGCATGCAGATTATGATAGGTGGGCGAATAATACCTCAGAATGGCGCTCAATCGATGGCGGTTGTCCATCGCAAATTCACTGCCCAGTATGACAGCCGGACTTATATTTCTCCGAGAGCTGTCCAGCGCATAATTCGAACATACGGCTGCCTCGCCAAAGAATAGGAACCGTCGTAAGCGATAGGACAGGTCGACACCCAGATTGTAATTCTGGTCTCCCCTAAAATAGTTGTCGTTATAGACATTGGCTGCTGGGAGCACTTGCTTGTCAAAAAGCGTGGCTACCCCTGTCATGCCCACTCTCAGATTACTGTCGTAGAACTCCAAATGGCCGCCCACCAGATGCTCTCCCAATTGGTTCTTCTTGTCAATCTCGGTTTGGGTGCGGTGGTAGCCCGAGTTGTATATGCTTTGAACCCAGTCGATGCTGCTGTCATGGGCGGCATTTCTAGGCAGTGTTGCATCGCGGTTGACGTAAGAATAGAAAAGGGTCAGATACCATTTCTGCCTTACTGCCAGAGTGGTTGCTGCGCCCTTCATATAGCCGTACTCGGCAAAGGCACCGCTCGGCCGGAGGCCTTGCGAGTACTTGTATATCCGTCCGCCGTAGACTGTCCGTGAGCCAAATCCCGACCACAGAGTCAGTCCTTGCCCAAACTGCAGATAATATTGCCCCAGAACCAAGCGTTTCACATAAACACGCTTCTCGCCTAGCGGTCCTTTCGGGGCATATTTTCCCAGGTCGTTCAACATCAAACTATACCCATAGAAATCGAATCCCTTACGCTGACTGCCTGCGAAGAATGCCTCACCGGGGTCTTTGTCGCCTGAAATCTGGAATTGGACACGGTCGCTATACTTGTAATAATATCTCCACATCAGCCGAAAATTGTTGCCCTCATATATGCTGTCGCTGTATCCTCTTGCCTGCTCCAGGGTGCCACCGGATCCGAACACTAGATTGCTCCTCCCGTTGGTGAAAACCTCATGCAGGGTAAGTCTGTGCGGTTTTTCCATCTCCCCGGCATAGGCTAGGGGGCGCAGCAGTTCTATTGTGGTGCTGTCGAATCCTTTAACCGCGCTCAGCTCTTCTAATGTAAGCAGTTGTCCGTATAGGGCAATATAGGTCTTTAGGCAGTCCTGCTGGAAATCGTCTATAAATGGCAGGCGGGTCAGGGAGCCTGACGTGTCGTTGATATTGATGGGAGCTTCTCTATAAGCCTCAAAAATCTCCAGATATTCTTCTGCCAGTTCTTCCTCTCCTTCTTCAGTCAACTGCTCTATATAGTCCTGCCAAATTTGTGGCAAAGCCTCCTGCGTCTTACCCATCAAGGGCAGAAAAAGCAGCAGCAGACTTATGCCTAGCCTTCTCATGGGACAAAAGTAATCAAAGGCAGATGGTCACTATAGCCGCCTTGGTAACGCAATCCGATGTAGGTGCGGTTCAATTTCATGCCCAGATATTTGGGGTCGGGTATCAACATGTAGCCCCGTAGGAATATTTCTACACGCAGATTCCTATTTGCAATCATTTGGTCGATACAGGTCCAGGTGTCGTGATACTTATAGCTTCCCTTACCCTTTGGTATCTGAAACATCAGGTTATGGAATCCCAAGGGGTTGGTACTGCCCTCCTCGAAGCCCAAACCTTTCCGGATGGACTCCTCTTCGACGGAGGCATTAAAATCGCCCATGGCCAGCACTAAAGCCCCCTTATGGGCCTTCTGCACACTATCCATCACTCCCATCAGTTTCTTGGCAATCGCTAAGCGATGTTGGTCGGCGACTGCCCCACCCAGTTTCGACGGCCAATGGTTGACAAAAAGGAAGCATGTGTCGTGCTCACTCTTGTCCATTAGTACTCCGCCCACCATAAGAATGTCACGAGTGAAGAAGCTCTCGGCGCTGTCCGAAACGTCTATCGGCTTTGCCTCGAGCACTTTGAACCTGTCCTTTCGATAGATGAGGGCGCAGTCTATCCCCCTCTCGTCGGGCGAATCAAAATGCACAAACCCGTATTTGAAATTCCTTAGGGGGGTGTAGGAGCAGAGGTCCTTCAGCACCCAATCGTTCTCCACTTCTGCCATTCCCATCACATCAGGCCAGCCCATGGCCGCAACCGTCTTATAAATCTTGTCGCGTTTATCGGAATAGCGTTTGTAAGTCCAGTGGTTGTCGCCCTGAGGAGTGAAGGAATCGTCTGCTTTCAGTGTGTCGTCACTGGTGTCGAAGAAGTTTTCCACATTCCAGAAAGCCACTCGCCAGCGCGCATTGTCCTGCGCCTGTATGGGTGCTATTGGAACCAAAGTTAGCAATAGTAGGAGTCTTATCTGTTTCATAGGGATAGAACGAAAATATTATCCAAGATGGAGAGCCTCCATGATGGATAATATTTTCAAAATAATCGTATGGAATTATTAAATCAAATTCATCGACTTCTTGATGGCCTCTATCTTAGCATCCAGCTCATTATTCACTCGGTCGAAATCGGCTTTGTCGTTTAATGAGCCCTTGACGCTGAAGTAGAACTTGATTTTAGGTTCGGTGCCACTGGGACGAACGGTAATTTTGTTGCCATCCTCTGTAAAAAACTGCAGCACATTGCTTGCGGGCAGGTCGATGGTCTCCTTCTTGCCGGTGATGAGGTCGGTGCTTTCATGCAGTTTATAGTCCTTCAGGCAGATCACCTTGCTTCCGTTTATCTCCTTGGGAGGATTCTCTCGGTAGTCTTTCATCATCTGCTGTATTTCCTCGGCGCCACTCTTGCCTTTGCGAACCACACTTAGCAAACCCTCTTTATAGAAACCGTACTCTTTATAAATGTCTACCAGCACGTCAAAGAAAGTTTTGCCTTGTTCGGCAGCCCATGCGGCTATTTCTGCTATCATGGAGCAGCCCGCCACGGCATCCTTGTCGCGCACAA
The DNA here is from genome assembly GCA_947165255.1 of uncultured Bacteroidales bacterium. Taxonomy (GTDB): domain Bacteria; phylum Bacteroidota; class Bacteroidia; order Bacteroidales; family P3; genus Colimorpha. The sequence goes on along the minus strand of CAMUZR010000005.1, from coordinate 26,443 downwards.
AGTCGCCTATCATGCAGCCGTAGCTCTCCTCGCCGCCTCCGATGAAAACTTCTTTTCCTTCCAGCTCCAGAATTTTGGCTCCGATGTATTTAAACCCAGTCAACACATCGTATACCTTTACGCCTACTTTCTTGGCTATGTCGGCCGGCAGTTCGCTGGTGACGATGGTCTTGATGACATATTCCTTGCCCGTTAGGCGGTTCGTTTCTTTCCACTCCTTCAACAGGTAGTAAATCAGCACCGAGAGGGTCTGATTGCCATTCAGGAGCATCCATTCACCGTCAGGGCGTTTTACGGCCACGCCTATACGGTCGGCATCGGGGTCACTGGCAAAGACAATGTCGGCATCAATCTTCATGGCTAGGTCGACGGCCATTTTCATTGCAGCCCGTTCTTCGGGATTGGGACTTGGGGTGGTGGGGAAATTGCCATCGGGAATCGCCTGCTCCTTCACTACATTTACATTCGTAAAGCCTAACTTCTCAAGCATAGGCGGTATCAAAGTGATGCCTGTGCCGTGCAATGGAGTGTATACTATCTTTATGTTATGGTGCTTTTTTATCAGTTCAGGGTGTAACGAGTTGGCTTCAATGCGGTCCATGTAGATTTTATCCAGTTCTTTCCCGATAATTTCTATATTGGTCTCACCTCCGCTCATTTTCACGTCCTTCACATCTTTAATTTTCAGCACTTCGTCAATCACATTGGTATCATGGGGTGCGGTTAGTTGGCAACCGTCGTCCCAGTAAGCCTTGTACCCGTTATACTCCTTGGGGTTGTGGCTTGCAGTCACCATCACACCCGTCTGGCATCCATAGTGGCGTATTGCAAACGAGAGTTCTGGCGTAGGACGCATACCGTCGAAAAGATACACATGGAACCCGTTGGCGGCAAGCACATTGGCAGTAATCTCGGCAAACTCGCGACTAAAGTTGCGGCTGTCGTGCGAGACGGCTGCCTTCAATGGATTAGCATTGGGGAAACTTTTTTTCACGTAATTAGCCAAACCCTGGGTAGCCATGGCAACAGTGTATTTGTTCATCCTATTGGTGCCTACGCCCAAGATACCGCGTAAACCGCCCGTGCCAAATTCCAGATTCTTATAGAAACTTTCGTTTAGTTCGTTGGGGTTATCCATCATGTCGCGGATAGCCTGTTTTGTTTGCTCGTCGTATGAGCCTTCGAGCCAAGATTTAATGTTAGTTTTCGCCGAAGCGTCAATATTCAGTTTTTCAATATCAACCATAGTGTTATCCTTTCTTGGTTTTTGTCGATTCTAAAAAAAATTTTGTATCCTTTGTGGCCGCAAATGCCGATGCAAAGTTACATCTTTTTTTTGGACTGGCCAAAAGTTTTTACTAATTAATGATAAAAAAAGCACTCAATCCATCGTTGAGACAGGTTTTACTTCAGAATCTCTGCTACCTCTTATGCGGTCGACAATCAGCGCTATGGCACCGTCACCTGTGACATTGCCCGCTGTGCCGAAACTGTCCATGGCAATATAGATGGCAATCATCAACCCTTGCATATTCGCACTGAAACCCAACATGCTCTCCAGCAGGCCCAAAGCAGCCATTATGGCTCCTCCTGGGACACCTGGGGCTGCTACCATGGTTATGCCCAGCATCATAATAAACCCTATGTATGTGCCAAAATCGCATGGCAGGCCCATACTCAACGATATGGCGTATGCCACCGCCGTTATCTTCAAGATGCTACAGGGCATGTGAATAGTGGCGCAAAGAGGGACCGTGAAACTGGCCGTCTCTGTACGAACTCCGTTCTTAATAGCCTGCTGCAGTGTGACTGGAATAGTGGCGGCAGAAGAGGACGTACCCAATGCTGTAACATAAGCAGGAAGCATCGTCACCAAGGCCCTAAAGGGATTTTTCTTAGCAATAGGACCGGCCACTAAAAAAAGGAAAACCAACTCGGTTACATGGAGCAAAAAGATGAACCCAACTATTTTGAGGAAAGCACCTAACACGGCTCCTACATGGCCTTCTGCCCCCATCTGCAGAAAAATACCAAAGATATAAATAGGCAAACACGGTATGATAACCTTAGTAATAACGGAGGTTATGATGTCGCGAAAATCCACTAGAAACCCCCTCATGTTATCGCCACTGATATGCGCCGTACTAAGGCCCAGAATAAAGGCCAGCACAAGGGCCGTAGTGACGGAGATAAAAGCAGGCATCTCAATAGTGAAATAGGGCGTCAGTTTATTGCTCATATCCATATTGCCCAGCGACGAAAGACCATCGCCCAGGATATGGGGATAAGCCAGACTGCAAGAGGCGTAAGAAAAGACACCCGAAAGCACGGTAGAACCGTATGCCAGCAGCACGGTTATTAGCAGCAGCCTGCCCGCACCTTTGCCCAAATCGGCAATGCCTGGAGCCACCAAACCTATTATCAGCAGCGGGATGAACATCCCCAAAAAGTTGCTGAAAATCGAATTAAACGTGAGAAACACACGCACGAGCCATCCTGGGAAAAAGAACGAGCAGACAATACCCAAGGCAATGGCTACAAGGATTTTGGGTAGGATGCCCAATTTACTTAATTTCATAACCTGATTCGATAATCAATATCGTATAGTAACAAAAAAGTGAGAAGCAAAAGCGGCAACCCACTTCTCACTTCTCACTCTACACTTTTCTATCTATTCTTACTTATTGTAGCGCTGGCACTCTTTGGGGGTGACACACGTACCGGTGGCGCGGCAGACGAGCACACGTTCTTCCAGAACCTCAGCTGCGCTGGCACTGATGTCGGGACGGGTGCGGATGACCTTATAGGCCTCAAATTTCATCTTGCGGGAGGTGTTGCCAACATGGGTAATCTCGCCATAGGCCTCAATGTAATCGCCTGCATAGACGGGGGCCTTGAATTCAACCATGTCGTAGGCGCAGAAGAGACCTTCGTCGCCGTCCTGTTTGATGAGAAGTTCGGTAGCCACGTCACCGAAGAGGTGGACCATGTGTGCGCCGTCGACGAGATTGCCGCCATAGTGGGCGTCTTTTGCGCTCATGCGAACGCGGAGCATAGAGGTAATTGCCATAATGAGATTTTTTTTTGTTTGTATTATATTATTTATCGTATTGTACAACTGATATTTGAAACAAGAACAACACTGTTTCCTGCCACAGTTTGTAAGTTGCAAAGATACATAAAATCAGCCTTTCGGCAAAAAAAATGTCATGGAAGTTGCTTTTGCCCTCCAATCAGATGCGGCTGGAACGCACTGTGGCAGCGTTGTACAGGGCAAAGAGCCTGCAGCACTCCTCCACTATTTCCCGTCACTTACAAAGACCGAGAACGAAAGGATGTTGCCCTCTTTATCAAGGGTGAAGACTGCCACACCGTTTTCCGGCTCAGCTAATCTACATTTAAGTATCCGCGTGCCATCATCCTGCAGGGTGGCCTCTTTTAGTGAATAGCGTCCGTCTGAAGCCACAACAAACTTTAACGGCACATATCTCCAAGCCGAGATCTTGCGCATTTCACCGTCTTTTTCAACTGTCACTTGCCAACCCGCATCTATCATCTGTTTGACGAAGTCTTTGTAGTCGTTGCGGTTCATTACCGTATCGAAATACTCTTTGTTGGGGGCGGTTTCTTTGGCATTGTTGGTATTGCCCACTTCAATTGATTGTGCTTTTGCAATTGTTGCGATTGAAGAAAAAAGCACAAATAAGATTAAATATCTCGTTTTCATAGTATTGATTTTTGTTTGATTTAACATTCTAATTATTAATATATGCAATCTCCATTATCGTCTCTATATCCTCTGTATATTTCATAGCGGACAGAGTTCTGTTGTGGGAAACCGCTTCCGCTGGAAGCTTTCAAAATAACACAATCGAATTTGTCGCAGAAGTATTCAAATTTGGCTTGTGCATCATCGTAATTATACGACCAATATATACGCTCTTTTCGGTCGGGATTAGATGAATCGGTGTAGGACGTTACAATGTCAGGCTCTTGGCCATAATCCATTTTACACGACACTTGGACCATTAGCAGTGCCATCAGTGCAAAAACAACTATTGATTTTTTTTCATAATAAAAGATTTTAGCTATTAATATGTCTTTACATTTTAGGATTATATTTTTCTTTTATTTCATGATTACATCGATTAACCCTATTTATACATGGTTCTTTTTTTCAATTATTTATCAATAACTACGGTTTCCTTATTCATAATGCAAATATAGTCTTTTTTTTTTAATAAGCATTTTTTTCGTCGGGGGCCTGTCGCTTGTACGTTAAAAAACAATCGGGACTTTGCCGTGTGGGCAGAGTCCCGATTGGTGTTAGAGACGAAGGGTCTCTTATTTCTTGATGATAAAGTCAACAAAAATACCGGGGGTCTTGACGTTTTCGGGGGCGATGGTGCCGGTCTTGACGATTTCCTGGGGCTCGACAATCACCACATCGGCAGCAGTTGCCATCATGGGGCTGAAATTCTGCGAAGTGCCCTTGTAGACCAAGTTACCCATCTCGTCGCAGATGTTGGCACCAATAATGGCCACGTCGGCGCGGATGGGCTTCTCGAGGAGGTATTCCTTGCCGTCGACGGTCACTTTCTGCTTGCCGTTCTCAACCACGGTGCCGAGGCCGGTGGTGGTAAGCACTCCGCCAAGACCTGCGCCGGCAGCACGAATCTGCTCGGCCAGTGTGCCCTGGGGTTGGAGGGTGACATGGAGGGTACCAGCATTCATCTGGTCAATAGTATTATTGTTCGTACCGATATGGGTGGCAATAAGATTCTTCACCTGATGATTGGTGATAAGCTTGCCTACGCCTACTTCGGGATATGCGGTATCATTGCAAATGATTGTAAGGTCCTTCACGCCTTTTTCAACCAGTGCATCAATTAAAGCGATGGGATTGCCCACTCCGAGGAATCCACCTACCATAACAGTCATGCCGTCCTGAATTTTGTCGGCAGCTTCTTTTACAGATATGAATTTGCTCATAACAATATATTTTTTTATTTATTTTACATTCATTATACTCTCTTAACGCCTGTTTATTAGTCGTTTCAACGCACAAAATCGCTTTCGTATCACCCTCAATTACAAATTGCAAATATAAGAATTTTTTCTGATACCGAAAAAAATTTTGTCTATTTTATAAATTCTGTGTACTTTTGCAACGATTTTTGAGTTATTATTTTCGGCTCAAACATTAAAACATCGAATAGCATGAAAAGAACAGCAATGATATTGGCAGCGGTAATGGCTTTTTGCGGCCTGGCCAACGCACAAGACTACGTTGTCCCCGTCGAAACCTGGGACTATGAGGAAATTAACGGCAGCAACTACCACGGCTATAATTTCAGTGAGAGTTGGGACGTCGATTTCATCATCGAGAATCAGGACGGCCGCTACACTCCCACCGAGGAGGACGTGGCCGAGGCCGAACGCTTGATCCAGAAACGGCTCGCCTATGTCAACCGCTATCATATCAACCAAGAAGGCATGTGCCCCGTTATTGACGAACACATCCGCAGATACGAGCGTCAGTATGTCGGCTTCACCGACATCACCGGATGCCGCATCGTGTGGGTCAACTTTGTGTGGGACGACAATATCGGCGACCGCCTGACGCAGGACATCGTTCTCACCGAGGGCGGATGCGGCCATTACTGGCATATCAAAGTCAACCTCACCACCGGCAAAGTTTACGGCCTAGAGGTCAACAGCGCTGGCGACGTCAAATACCTGCCCCGTTCCAAGAAACCGGCCCATCGCATCAGCCGACCCAAACAGCCCAAGGCTCCTGCCAAGGTCCGCAAGACCGGTATTCCCCACGACCCCAACGAGGCTCGCTTCTAAGTTCTTAACTATAAATTCTGTATTCTGAGTCAGGCACAAGCCCGACGCATTATCGAGTTCAGAATTAATCTGAACAGTCAGAATCTCCTTTATATGAAACAAATTGCCACCCTCCTTTTCACTCTCCTACTAGCAGTCACTGCCCAGGCGCAAAAACCGCGCCCCGATGCTTTTCCTCCCGTACCCGACACCCTGGCTCCCAAGGTAGTCAACATGGCCACCACCATTGAAGAGATGGACTCATGGGATCGCTATCCCACCTACGAGGTATACGTGGCTCTAATGCAGCGTTTTGCTGCCGACTATCCCACCCTCTGCCACCTCGACACTATTGGCACCTCCGTCCAGGGGCGACTCATCCTTTCGCTTGCCATCACAGGTTCCTCCCTCACCGAAATCTACCGTCCCGAATTCCTATATAGCTCCACCATGCACGGCGACGAAGTCACCGGCTTCTACCTCATGCTCCGCCTCTGCGACACTCTGCTGAGCAGCTATGGCACCTCGCCCGAACTCACCAACCTACTCGACCGCGTCCGCATCTATATCAATCCCCTCTCCAACCCCGACGGCACCTATCTCTCAGGCAACCACACCGTGGCGGGCTCCGTGCGTTACAACGCCAACTACGTCGACCTCAACCGCAACTACCCCGACCCCTTCGGCACCGACCCGCTGAACCCACTACAGGTCGAGAACGAAGCCATGATTCAATATGTCCAAAATCACCACTTCCGCCTAAGTGCCAACCTCCACGGCGGTAGCGAAGTGATGAACTACCCCTGGGACAGCTATACCTCCTACCAACTTCTCAACCAGCATGCCGAGTGGTGGAAAGCTGTGGGCAAACGCTTTGTAGACACCTGCCGCCTTTACGACAGCCAGCGGTTCCGCGACGTGACCAATAGCGGCTATATCAACGGCGGCGACTGGTACGTCATCAGCAACGGCCGTCAGGACTATTTCAACTACTACCACAACATTCGCGAACTCACCATGGAGCTCTCCACCTCCAAAACCCTCTCCACCGACCGACTCCCCCACTACTGGCGCTGCATGTCGCACTCCCTCATCAACTATATCAAGGAAATCCTCACCATTCCCGACGACACCACAGAGAGCATCCAAGAGCCCTCCCCAACCTCAATTCGTGTCTATCCCAATCCCACCCACGGCCACGTCACCGTGGTCACCCCCACCAATGTCTACCACTACAACCTTTCCGACCGACCGGCAGGCGTCTACGTCCTCCAAGTCGAGGGGCGTCCGATTAAGGTAGTCAAACAATAGTCAATGCGGCCCTACTCCCACATCTCCGTGGCCGTCCCCATGCTGGCCGAGTTTGACAACCTGCCACGTTTGCTCGACCGCATACGTTCTCAGACTTTTCACAATTTCACCCTCTACTGCTGCGTCAACAATGTCGAAGGCGGGATGGGATTTGACGAAAACCAACAGTGCCTAAGGCTTCTAGCCCAAGTGGCCGACTTGCCCCTAGTCGTTATCGACCGCAGCTCCCCTGGTCTGGGTTGGAGCGGCAAACGCAAAGGCGTGGGATGGGCACGAAAAGTATTGTTCGAACGAATCCTATCTGAGCACGACGACACCGAAGTGGTAGTCAGTCTCGATGCCGACACCGACTTCGACCCTGACTACCTCCAAGCCATTCTCGACACCCTCAATGCCCATCCTGGCTGCAGTGCCTTCAGCATCCCTTACTACCATCCCCTTAGCGGCCTAGAACCCCTCGACCGCCCCATGCTCCGCTACGAGTGCTACATGCGCCACTACCTGCATGGCCTGCTCCAAATCGGTAGCCCCTACGCCTTCTCCGCCCTTGGCAGCGCTATTGCCTTCCCCCTCTGGGCCTATCGGCGAGTAGGAGGCATCACCCCCCTGCAGGGTGGAGAGGACTTCTATCTGATGCAGAAATTTGCCAAGACAGGAACCCTTGTCAGCCAGTTCGAGCAGCCCTACCGTGGACTTGGCATGACCGTCCGACCCCAGGGGCGCACCTCCAACCGGGTACCCTACGGCACCGGACCCGCCATCGCACGTGGCGTGGAAGGAATGGAAATAAGCTATCCATTTTACAGTCCCAGAGGATTTGCCGCAGTCAAAACCACCTATGACGCCTTCCCCACCCTCTTCGAACGCGATATCGAAACGCCCATGAGTCCCTTCCTGCGCCAACAGCTCGGCACCGACAACCTCTGGCAACCACTGCGCGACAACTTCAAAAACCGTGACCTCTTTGTCCACGCCTGCACCGAGCGAGTCGACGGCCTCCGCATCCTCCAGTTCCTCAAAGCAAAACCCGACTTCCGACTCTCTCCATCGCAGCTCCCAGTCGACTTCCAACGCGACCCCATCCCTACCCTCGACACCTACCGCAACCAACTTTTTGCCGAAGAGATGAGGCTGAGAACTCGCTGAGCCCTCCCCTTTCCTTATTCCTCCACTCGCCCGGCTCTCCCAATGGAAATGTCAGACAAACACACCTATTTCCAATAAAATACAAATCACCCCAACCGCACCCGGGCTATTTATCCAGCTACAACTCACTGAAATATAGCCATTTCAACCATACATACACAGTATTTCTACTCTCTATAAACGAAGAAATATAGACGATCTACCGACGAACTATAGGCGAAATGGTGGAGGAAGGGCAAACCCACAGCAAGCGAACTGAGCAATGACAAAAAGACCAATTTTTATATTTTCGCGCGTGTATAATAATCAACCTCGTTTTGCGTTATGGCTGAGTATATGGAAGAAAAGAACATTATCGAGATTAAGAATAAACGAGCCGAGTACGAATACTTCCTGCTGGACGACTACACGGCCGGACTGGTGCTGACGGGAACAGAGATCAAGTCTATCCGCGACGGCAAGGCCAACCTGACCGACAGCTACTGCGTGTTCATTGGCAATGAGCTATTCGTTCGCGGAATGCATATTTCGGAGTACCGCTTTGGCTCCTACCTGAACCACGCCGCCAAACGCGACCGCAAACTATTGTTGAACAAACGCGAGTTGCGCAAACTGCAAAACAAAATCAAAGAGCGCGGCTTCACTATTATTCCGGTCAAACTCTTTGTCAATCCCCAAGGCTATGCCAAACTGCTCATCTCATTGGCTAAGGGTAAGAAGTTTTACGACAAGCGCGAAAGCATAAAGGAAAAAGATACCAAACGCGAAATGCAACGTATTATTCGATGAATTTATAGGTCACCATGCTGAAAGTCTTCAAATTCGGAGGGGCATCCGTCAACAGTACTGCGGCGGTGAGGAATATGGCCTCCATTGTCAAGAAATATTCCGGCGAACAGTTGGTGATTGTGGTTTCGGCCATGGGCAAAACCACTAATCGACTGGAGCAGCTGGTACCAGGCGTGCGCCCCAGGGCCGAGCATCCCGCTCTGCTGGAGCAACTGAGGGACTACCATCGTCAAATCATCGGCGGTCTTTTCCCCGACCCACAGCACCCCGTTGTGGCAGACTTCGACCGGCTGATGGCTCAGCTGACCGAGCAATGCGACAAAGAGCCCACCTCTTATAACTTCGACTACGACCAGACTGTGTGCTTCGGCGAACTGATCTCTACCACCATCATCAGCCACTATCTCAACTCCATCGGAATAGAGAACCTATGGGTGGACGTGCGCCAACTCATTCGCACTAACAAAAACTACCGCGAGGGCATCGTCGACTTTGAACAGACAGAGACGGCCGCACGGCAATTTATGTCTGCCCATGCCGACACCCACACCTTCGTCACCCAAGGCTTCATCGCAGGCACCGCCGACGGACACACCACCACCCTAGGGCGCGAGGGTAGCGACTACAGCGCCTCCATCCTCTCCTACTGCCTCAACGCCGAAAGCATGACAATATGGAAAGACGTGCCAGGCTTTCTCAACGCCGACCCCAAATATTTCCAAAACACAGTCAAGATAGAGGAAATACCCTACAACGAGGCCATTGAGCTGGCTTACTATGGTGCCAGCGTCATCCATCCCAAGACGGTGAAACCCATTCAGAATAAGGACATCGAGTTGGACATTAAGTCGTTTGTCACCCCCGAAGCGGAAGGCTCCAAGATTGGACCCTTCGACACCATTCGGCCTCTCACACCGCTCTACATCGTCAAGCACAACCAAACCCTGCTCTCCATCCTGCCCAAGGACTTCAGCTTTATTGCAGAAGACAACCTCCAAACCATCTTTGCCGCACTGGCCAAGCTGAATATACGTGTGAATCTGATGCAGAACTCAGCCCTAAGTTTCTCCATCTGCATCGACGACAACGAGATGCTTCTGACACAACTACAGACATGCCTTTCCGAGCAGTTCCACCTCCGCTACAACCGAGGGCTGCAACTTATCACCATCCGCTACTACACACAGGAAATAATTGACAAAATCGTGGCCGGGCGCCCAGTGCTTCTTCAGCAACGCTCGCGCACCACCACCCAACTGATAGTACAATGAATACCATCCTCCCCTCCCACACCTCTTCCCTGAGTCGGCTGAACCGAATGCTGGCCGGAAAGCAGTATGCCGACTCCCGTTTCTTCATCCTTGTTGACGAGAACACTTATAATCATTGTCTCGTTCCGGTGGTATCGCGTGTGAGCCGCCTGCAAGAGGCAGAATTTCTGGAAGTTCCCGTGGGCGAAGAATGCAAGGACCTCGCCATTGCACAGCAGCTATGGGAGTCTCTTTTAGAAAGCGGGGCCGACAAAAATACCGTTTTGGTGAATCTCGGCGGTGGTTGTGTGAGTGACTTGGGTGGCTTTGTGGCTGCGGGTTTCAAACGAGGGATAAACTACATCAATATCCCTACGACCCTTATAGGCATGGTCGACGCTGCCATCGGGGGCAAGACGGCTGTGAACTTGGGCGGCAGCAAGAACCAAGTGGGCTTCTTCTATCAACCTGCCATCACCTGTATAGACCCGATTTTCCTCAACTCGCTGCCCGACGAGGAGCTTTTCAACGGCGTGTTTGAGATGCTCAAGACCTTCCTTATTGGCAATCCTGAGCAATACAAGGCCCTCGTCGACATGCTCCTTTGCGGCACTTTGGAGGTAACGGCAGACATGATTGCCTCATGTGCCGAAATTAAGAGCGCCGTGGTGAAGGCCGACCCTAAGGACCAAGGCATCCGCCATATACTCAATCTTGGCCACACCTTCGGACATGCCATTGAGTCGTTCAGCCACCAAGAAGGACAGCAGTCCCTTGGCCACGGCATGGCCGTTGGAGTGGGTCTGGTATGCACCCTCTACCTCTCGGTGAAGAAACTGGGCCTGGCCGCAGAGCACCTTGACCGCTACCGCCAAGTGGCCGCAAAACTGATGCGGCTGCCGCACTACTCCCTTAAAGATACCGAGGACATTCTTGCCTTCATGCGCCAAGACAAGAAGAATGCAGAAGGCGATATTCGCTGTGTGCTGCTGCAGGAGATAGGAGCTCCAGTGATTGACATCACCGTAGACGAGAATGAAATTCGCGATTCGCTGCTAAAGATTAACTAAATCAATTGATATGGAAAACATGTATTTCCTACTTTTTATTGCCCTCATTGGAATTTTCTCTATTATCCTTATGATTAAAAGGAATCGCGACTCCAAGAGACAGGAGTTCATACTCTTCGAAGAAACCAATCCCAAGGCAGAGTTTCGACTACTTGAGGTGAAGGACATGGCCGACGAGAAGGTTCAGGAGACCATAGCATTCCTTCAGGAAATCAGTGATGACCCTTCCATTCCGACTCCCACCATCGAACGCAACGGAAACATTGTGCGACTAAAGTTGGATGCACGTCTGTGCCTCAGCGACTTTGCCTCCTGGGTAAATAATTTCATTTTTTCAGATGAAGCCGGCAAAACTTACGAGGTGATCGGGCGCTATCCCGTCGGTACTGCCACTCTTGACAAAAAAGACATACACAACACTCCTCTCACCTTCTACACTCCCGCTAACTTGGAAAAGGATGACGTTCAATGCGCTTTCTTCAAAACCAAGGACGGCAAGAAATACCGCTACGACCTAGGCTTCAAAAGGATTGATAAAACCGATAAAGAATAACACTCGCCGATGTATCTGGAACTACTCTCTCCAGCCAAGAACTACGAGCAGGGCCGCGAAGCTGTCAACCATGGAGCAGACGCAGTCTACATTGGAGCCGCCAATTTCGGAGCCCGCGTTGGAGCTGCCAACAGTATAGCAGAGGTTGAGCAACTGACCCGCTACGCCCATCTCTACCACGCAAAAGTTTTTGCAACCGTCAACACCCTCCTTTTCGACAGCGAAGTGGAGGAGGCCGTGCGGCTAATGCACCAACTTTACGATATAGGAGTCGATGCCGTCATTATGCAGGACTTGGGGCTGCTGGAATGCGACTTGCCCCCGATAGAACTCCATGCCAGCACCCAAACCCATAACGCCTCGCTGGAACGCATTCAGTTTATGGAACGGGTGGGGTTCAAACGAGTGATTTTGGCACGAGAGACATCGCTTGAACAGATGCGGGAGATTCGCCGCAACACCACTGTGGATTTGGAGGCTTTCGTGCAGGGTGCCCTTTGCGTGAGCTACAGCGGGCAGTGCTACATGAGCCAGTTCCTCAACGGCCGCAGCGGCAACCGCGGTTGTTGCAGCCAGCCCTGCCGCTCCGCCTACGACCTTTACAATCAGAAGGGCACACTGCTGCGCAAGGGACAGCACCTGTTGTCGCTCCGAGACTTCTCTGCTGCCGACCACCTACAGGAGATGATCGATGCCGGTATCACCTCTTTTAAGATTGAAGGAAGACTGAAAGATATGGGTTATGTCAAGAACGTAACTGCCTACTACCGTCGTCTGCTCGACCACATCATGGCACAACGTACCGACTGCCACCCCGCTTCTTCGGGTCGTACAGAACTCTTCTTTGTGCCCGACCTGGAAAAGACCTTCAACCGCAGCTTCACCGACTATTTTCTTCAGGAGCGCAAGCCCATGGCCAATATGAGCACCCAGAAATCTCTCGGCAAGCAGCTAGGCCCCGTCATCCACATCGAGCGCAATAGCATCACTATCAAAAGCCACGTGCCTCTCACTGCTGGGGACGGTCTCTGCTTCTTCAACCCCAAAGGCGAGTTGGAGGGCTTTCTGGTCAACCATGTCAGTGGCAACACCTTCCAGCCCAACCGTATGCCCGCCGGGCTAGCAGTTGGCACCATGTTGTGGCGCAATAACGACCAGGCTTTCGAGAAACAACTCCTGGGTCGTACCAGTAGTCGCAAAGTAGATATCGCCGTTGAACTCTCTGACACCCCTGACGGCCTACAGCTACAACTCACCGACAGCGACGGCTGCAAGGCCTCGACCAGTATTGTCTGCTACAAAGAAACTGCCCAAAATCCCCAACGTGCCCTTGAGCAAACTAAGAAACAGCTGGCTAAGCTAGGTGACACTATTTTTCAGGCATCCGTGGTCGAAAATCGATGCGCAAAGCCCTACTTCCTTCCTTCTGCCACCCTTAATGACCTACGCCACAAAGCCGTGGCCGCACTCGAAGAGACCCGCCTGAACCAACATCTCGCTCAACGGGGCCACAGTGCCCCACTTGCCAATCGGCTGGCCAACACTACTCCCTATTTTGAAACTAAAGTCGACTACCGTGCCAATATCCTCAACCACTACGCCGAAGAATTCTATCGTCGACATGGGGTGCAACAACTAGAATATGGCCTTGAGAAAACGCATGACTACGAGGGTAAAGCACTCATGACCACAAAATATTGTCTTCGGTTCGAGTTGGGTTGCTGCCTACAAGGCAAGAACGCCAAACCAGCCAAACTCTCCATTGCCAGTGGCGACCAGCTCTTTCTGCACAACAACAAACGCTGGTTCCGCCTACATTTCGACTGCCTCAACTGCCAAATGCTCATCACTTCTTCCCCTTCCCCTCTAAAAACAAATTAGAAAAAAACACACAATTTTATTGCAAAACAAACGTTACTCATGTTACATGTAACATACTATTATTATGCCTAACGTACTACTACTAAACGGAAGTCCCAATGCCAACGGCTGCACTTTCACCGCTTTAAAGGAAATGGCCTCTACCCTCGAAAAAGAGGGCATGGCAACCGAAATCGTCCATGTGGGACACCAAGACATCCGCGGGTGCATCGGCTGCGGACGCTGCGCCCAACTGGGGCACTGCGTGTTCAACGACCTCGTTAACAAACTGGCACCCAAACTTGAACTTGCCGACGGTCTGGTCGTGGGTTCACCCGTCTACTATGCCTCCGCCAACGGCACACTGACCAACCTTCTAGACCGACTCTTCTTCAGCACCCCATTCAGCAAACGCATGAAAGTAGGCGCCGCCGTCTGCTCCGCCCGCCGTGCCGGCACCACCGCTACCTTCGACCAGCTGAACAAGTACTTCACCATCTCCGAAATGCCCGTCGCGAGCGGCCGCTACTGGAACATGGTTCACGGACACTCCGCCGATGATGTCATGCAAGATTTAGAGGGACTACAAAACATGCGCATTCTGGCCCGCAACATGGCCTTTCTCATTCGCGCCATCGCTGCCGAACGCGAGCGCAACGGCTTGCCCGCTCAAGAAAAGGAAATCGCATACACCAACTTCATTCGATAACCCATCAACTCTTGGCAATCGAAATGCCTGATGACCGAGAAGACATAATCACCGCCCAATCGCTTGCCCAAACCGCTAAGTTCCAGGAAGAAGGCTACATCACACACGCCTTCTGCCGTAAAGGCCGTTGCTCCTTTGTCCTCGGCACCACGCAGCACTGCCTTGCATCTGGCGACTGTCTCATCATCCCACAGCAAAGCCTCCGCATCCGCCACTTGCAAGAAAGCGACGACCTACAGATCGAGGTTATATACGTCTCGGTAGAATTCATAGCCATGGCCACTCCGCAAAGCAACTATGGCATGTACGGCCATCTGGCCCTGTTCGAAAACCCCATTATGCACCTCAATCCTGAGCAGCAGAAGGTATGCTCCATTAACTTCGAGTACATTCGCCACCGACTCGAACTACCCCACCATCATTTCCATCGCGACGCTATGCTCAACGCCATCCAGTGCATGATAATCGATTTCTTCGATTTCCACGTCGAACTCTACGGCCAACGACGTGTCACCAATCAGCAAACCAACATCATGCAGGCGTTTCTGGCCCTCCTAGAACGAGGCGACTACCGGCAGCAACGGCAGGTAGCCTACTATGCCTCCGAAATATGCGTCTCGCCCAAATACCTCAGCGAGGTGTGCCACCGTGTAAGCGGACAATCTGCCATCTATTGGATTACACGTTACACAACACTAGAAATCAGTCGGTTGCTTCGGCGGCGCGATCTAACCTTAGAACAAATCAGCGACCAACTAGGCTTCTCTTCACCCAGTCATTTTGTCCGCTACGTAAAGAAAAACCTTGGTGCTTCTCCCAGCGAACTCCGCTCCTAGTGCCCACTGGAAACAGCCCCTCCCTGTAGTCATATTTACAGCCCATTACCTATTCGTTCATATAGCTTCTGAGGATGAATTAAAGATTTCTTTCCTTTTGTGGTAAAAGAGCAAAAACAGAATTCTCTATAACTTTCTCCGCAATATATACAACAGCCATTCAAAAGAATTGCCGTATTTTTGCACTTAGAAAATATCCACCTTATACTCGTATAAATAAATAAAAATCAAATAATTATAATAATACTATCAATATGACTAATCCTAAAACAATTCAATTAAGCAATGGAGTAGAAATGCCCCTACTGGGCTATGGCGTTTTTCTAGTGCCACCGGCCGAGGCCGAGCGCTTCGTAAGCGACGCTCTGAACGTGGGCTACCGCATGATTGACACTGCACAAGCCTACTACAACGAAGAGGGCGTAGGCGCTGCCATACGCAAAAGCGGCATCGCCCGCCAAGACCTTTTCCTCGTCACCAAAGTATGGATAAGCAACAACGGCGAAGCCCGCGCCGCTGCCAGCATCGACGAAAGCCTTCGCAAACTACAAACCGACTATATCGACCTCCTGCTTATCCACCAGGCCTACGGCGACGTTTTCGGCTCCTGGCGCGCCATGGAGAAAGCCTACAAAGAGGGCAAAGTACGCGCCATCGGCGTTAGCAATTTTCAAGAGGCACGTTTCTTCGACTTCGCCCACTATGTCGACATCAAACCCATGGTCAACCAGCTGCAATGCAACGCCCTCGTTCAACAACAGGGCATCGAACCCCTGCTCAAGAAAAACGATTGCCGGATGATGGCGTGGGGACCTCTGGGCGGACAAGGAGTAGATGGAATCGTACACAGCGACCTTTTGGCCAACATTGGCAGCCACTATGGCAAGAGCGCGGCCCAGGTGGCACTCCGCTGGCTCACCCAGCGCGGCATTGTGGCCATCCCCAAAAGCACTCACCTCCAACGTATGGAACAAAATATCAATATCTTCGACTTTACCCTCACCGATGCTGAAATGACTCAGATTGCCACACTCAACCAGCACGACACCGGCACCATCAATTTCGCCGACATGCAGTTTGTCAAACATCTGATTGAAACCTATGGATGACCATGCCATGGGAATAGGCCGGCTGTCCCTTCTGGCAATTGCAATCATGCTTACACTGCCGCTATTCGCAAATGCCGCAACCCTCAGCCTTCTTCCAAAAGCAAACCCAACAGTCAGCACAATGACCGACGAAGAACAGATAAGAAAACTCTACAAAAAGATGTGCCGTGCCATGATTGACAAGGACACTGCCACCCTTTCTGCACTACACGACAACGATTTCGTACTAGTGCACATGACCGGTATGCGCCAGAGCAAGAAACAATATATCGACGCCATCGCCGACGGCACCCTCAATTATTTTTCAGTTCGCCACGATGCCTTAGAGGTATCCATCGAAGGCGACACCGCTACCCTCTTGGCCAAAAGCTACGTATCGGCCGCCGTCTTTGGAGGCGGTCGACACTCTTGGAGGCTGCAACTCAATTTCCGTCTCTGCCGTCGCAACGGGCAGTGGCTCTTCTCCCACTGCAAGGCATCTACCTATTGAATAATCAACTAACTAAACAAAAATATCAAACAACAAATCCACCCATGAATAAAATGAATCTTTTAGTGCTCATGGCCGCCATGCTCCTAATCGGTGGCTGTAAGAGCAAACCGGTCGAACCTCCTGTGGAGCCACAGCCCGAAGGCGCCACCGTTTACATGACCACCCAAATCACTCCCGAATCGCTCGTGCGCATTTACGAAGCCCTGGGCGTGAAAGCCGAAGGCCGCGTGGCTGTGAAAATCAGTACCGGCGAAGCCGGCGGCAACAACTACCTCAAACCCGAACTCATTGGCCCTCTCGTGCAACTGGTCAACGGCAAAATTGTCGAGTGCAACACCGCCTACGCCGGCAAGCGCATGAACACTGCCGACCATCAGGCTGTGATAGCCGACCACGGTTTCAACTCCATCGGAGGCGTCGATATTATGGATGCCGAAGGTGAAATAAAACTGCCCGTGCGCGACACCACCTACATGAAATACAACCTCGTAGGTAGCCACCTGCAAAACTACGACTTCCTCATCAACCTAGCCCATTTCAAAGGTCATGCCATGGGCGGCTTTGGCGGGGTGCTGAAAAACCAAAGCATTGGTGTGGCCTCGCGCAACGGCAAAACCTACATCCACACCAACGGCCAAAGCGAGGACTACCGTCAGCTCTGGAACTACATCCAGCCCGAAAACCAAGACAAATTCCTCGAGTGCATGGCCACCGCAGCCGCAGCCGTTGCCGACCACTTTGGCGACAAAATCATCTATATCAACGTAATGAACAACCTCTCCATTGACTGCGACTGCGACAGCCATCCCGCCGACCCCGAGATGAACGACATCGGCATCCTGGCCTCCACCGACCCCGTGGCCCTTGACCAAGCCTGCCTCGACCTCGTCTTTAACCACTCCGACACCACTGGCAACGACGCCACCGCACTCAAAGAGCGCATCACCGACCGCCATGGCGTTCACACCATCGAACATGCCGAAAAAATCGGCCTCGGCACCCGCAAATACCATATCGTCAACATCGACAAATAACCCGTTCCCATGAAAATAAAGTCACTCCTGGTCCTCTGCGGCATCCTCTTAGCAACCCTCGGATGCAACGGCCAGTCAAAAAAAGAAGTAACAACTCAAAAAGATAATCCTATGAGCAAATCTATCGTAATTTTCTTCTCCCACGCAGGCGACAACTACAGCGTGGGCAACATCGAGGTGGGCAACACCAAAATCGTGGCCGACTACATTAGCGACATTGCCGGCGCCGACCAGTTCGAAATCGTCACCCACAAATACGACGGCATGGCCTACACCCCACTCATCAACCTCGCTCAAGAGGAAGCCAAGAAAGGCGAACTGCCTCCCTACGAAGGCAAGGCACCCGACCTCTCACAGTACGACACCGTCTTCATCGGCGGTCCCGTATGGTGGGGAACCTACCCGCAGGTAATGTTCACCTTCTTCCGCGACATCAACCTCGACGGCAAGACAGTCATCCCCTTCACCACCCATGAAGGCAGCGGCCTGGCCAACTGCGCCAGCGACGTGAAGAAGGCCTTCCCCAAAGCCAAGGTTGCACAAGGCTTCTCCATCTATGGCCACGAAGTCCGTTCCGGCCGTGCCAAGGTGGAAAAATGGCTCAAAGGCTTGGGCTACTAGACCCTTACCGCCACCACGCAAAAGGAGGTAAACCACACAAATGGTCTGCCTCCTTTTTTTTAAGGCTTCAGTTAGATAAAAGACTGATTTCTAGACATCCCATAAGAGACTGGGTCTCAACAGCCCCATATAAGAAACCTATCAATTCCAAAACGTTTGGGCGAGAAATCCCTTACCACTCAGCCCCTCACAAGACGCACCAATGAGACTACTCGGCGAAATCAGCCATACTTTACACTCGCACATTTATCAAAACAACCCAACAACAGCTCATCCTCTCCGTCACAGCCGCATTCGGCTGCCATCCACCGTATTCAAAAAAAGCATGCACCTCAATCACAAGCATCTGTCATTCAATAGAGTACTCCTAGTATTAAATCCTGAAAGGAAAAATAGGTAAAATAATGGGATTTTTCCAAAGAAAATGGTCGTACTTTTGCAACGTGAAAAAAGGGCTCAACACAGGCAATACCCTGGCACAGAGCCTCTCGAATAAGTATTAAAAGAAAGGATAGCATCATGAAAATGTCTCGTTTGATAAGCGTAGTTCTTCTAGGAGCAGCCCTCGTCGCCTTCACCCCGGTATATGCCCAGCGTGGCGGTGGCGGCGGTGGTCGCAGCAGTAGCGGAAGCAGTAGCAGCCACAGCAGCGGAAGCCGGGGCGGCGGCAGTTTCTCCAGCAGCCGCGGTTCGAGTTCCAGCCACTCAAGCAGCAGCTTCTCCCGTTCCTCAAGCAGCTCCAGCTCCTCCTTCAGCCGCTCTGGCTCCTCCTCTAGTCGCTCCAGCTCGTCGTTCGGTTCCTCTTCGGGCATCTCTTCCCGACCCACCGAAACCGGCACCCGTTCCAGCTCATCGAGCAGCTACAGAAGCTCCTCCTCTTCCACCTCCAGCGGCCTCCGCGGTAGCGGTAGCGAGAGCAGAAGCAGCCTTATAGGAAATGACGCCCCCGCCCACATCTCCCGCACCGGCAGCGTTCCCTCGCGCACTGGCAGCAGCCAGCCCGGCGTTGAAGCAAAAGGACGCGGCGAAGGCATACGCGGCACCAACACAGGCATCCGCTCCGACAGCCCCTCCAACCGCACTTCCGGATCGCAGGTAGGCGGCGGACGACCCAGCGGCACCCCTCCCGCAGTGGGCGGCGGTGGCGGCCCACACCAACACCCGCACCCCTCGCCCTACTTCATGCACCCACACCACCACCATCTGGTGCACTGCCACCAACTCTACTGGGACCCCTATCCCCCTCGCCACCTCTACTGGCCCGGATTCTGGGTCTACTGCGACAGCTACTGGTATGACTACCATGTGACCGACATCGCCGTTGTGCACAACTACGTGAAGGATACATACAACATGGAACTTGTGGCCTACGCCATCAGCGGCGATTATATGTACGCCCTAGTCAACGACCCCGACGGACACACCTACCTGCAGGTATACGACAAAAACGACAAACTCCTGGCCGAGCAACAGGTCAGCCGCAAGTACAAAAAAATGGAAGTCGACACCCAAAACGGCGGTTGCTGGATCATGAAAAAGAGAGACAAAGACCCACTCCTCTTCCTCTATGCCGACGGCCAATTGCTCATCTACGAAGCCGACAAATAAGGTGCGTCCCCTCTGAAATCGACGCATACCCACACGGCAACACACCAACACTCAGCAGCAAGCCATCCGCTCCGCGACGAACACAAACGTTCATTACAAAGTTACTATACTAAGTTTTCTATCAGCAAGAGCTCCCACGGGGGCTCTTGCTTTTTGCATCCACAAACATGGCCCCCTGATTGCCACCACCCTGTTCCTCCAGGGTCACCATCCTGCCCCTTTCTAAACCATATCCAGCCCCTACCCTACCCCGGCTTAGCCTTTACCTATCCACCCAAATGCCCCAGACCCTCCAGCGGCCTACTACTTCTCCACAGGCTCACCCGTCCCTCCCACCTCCCACTCCAGGTTCGCTCTTTCTCCGCCTTTTTATTTATATTTAGTTTTTATTTTATTTGCATTTTATTTATCACAGCAAAATAAAATAGAGAATAAACCCCGTACAAATAGTATCTAACAGACGAACCAACGGAAGCCTATCAACTCAATATCCGAAACTGCAGCTGGACGGATTCAGAAAAACAAGTTGGCACGGGCACTATCCTGGGCATTTGCAAAAAAGGATAAAACCCGACAATTCAGTTGAAAAAAATAATTTCCTACAATTAAAAAAAAATACGTACCTTTGCAAAACCAAAATTTGAACATGAATAGTCAACATATAAACGAAAAAATCATTTTCTTAAATATCAAGAAAAGAGACGTTTACGACTATCTATAGACCATGTGGCAGTGCCTTGCCGTGTGGTCAAGCGGTATGCCTCTACACGGGGCTGTCGGTATTTTTTGGAAATCAAATCATTTTATTAACATTTATTTAAATCTAATACTATGGAATTACCATTTGCTGAAGCGTGGAAAATCAAAATGGTCGAACCCATTAAGAAATCCACCCGCGAACAACGCGAAAAATGGCTCGAAGAGGCCCACCAGAACATCTTTATGCTCAAGAGCGACTACGTCTACATCGACCTGCTGACCGACTCCGGCACCGGTGCCATGAGCGACCGTCAGTGGAGTGCCATGATGATGGGCGACGAGAGCTACGGCGGTGCCCGCTCCTTCTACCACATGAAGGACACCATCACCGAAATCACCGGCTTCGACTATGTCATCCCCACCCACCAGGGCCGCGCAGCCGAGAACGTGCTGTTCAGCTACCTCGTCAAACCCGGCATGGTAGTGCCCGGCAACGCCCACTTCGACACCACCAAGGGCCACATCGAGAGCCGCAAAGCCTTCGCCATCGACGTCACCGTCCCGGAAGCTTACGACACCCAGCTCGAAGTCCCCTTCAAAGGCAATGTCAGCCTTGAAAAACTGGAGAAGGTCCTCCAGGAGAACAAGGGCAAGGTTCCCTTCATGGTCCTCACCGTCACCAACAACACCGTCGGCGGCCAGCCCGTCAGCATGAAGAACATCCGCGAGACCTGCGAACTCTGCCACAAATACGGCGTGCCCGTCAACATCGACAGCGCCCGCTTCATCGAGAACGCCTACTTCATCAAGACCCGCGAGGAAGGCTATGCCGACAAGACCCTCCGCGAGATCTGCAAGGAGATGTTCTCCTATGCCGACAGCATGACCATGAGCGCCAAGAAGGACGGCCTCGTCAACATGGGCGGCTTCATCGCCACCAACAAGAAGGAGTGGTACGAAGGTGCCAAACTCTTCTGCATCCCCTTCGAGGGCTTCCTTACCTATGGCGGTATGAACGGCCGCGACATGGACGCCTTGGCCGTAGGTCTGAAAGAGAACCTCGAGTTTGAGATGGTCGAAACCCGCATCAAGCAGGTCCAGTACCTCGCAGCCAAACTCGACGAGTATGGTATCCCCTATCAGCGTCCCGCCGGTGGCCACGCCATCTTTGTCGACGCCGACAAGATCCTCACCCAGATTCCCAAGGAGGAATTCCCCGCTCAGACCCTCACCTGCGAGCTCTATCTTGAGGCCGGCATTCGCGCCTGCGAGATTGGCTACGTCCTGGCCGACCGCGACCCCGTCACCCGCGAGAACCGCTTCGGTGGCAACGACTTCGTGCGCCTCTGCATCCCCCGCCGCGTCTACACCAACAACCACATGGACGTCATCGCCGCAGCCCTGAAGAACGTCTACGACCGTCGCAACACCATCACCCGTGGTCTGGAAATCACCTGGGAAGCCGAGCTGATGCGCCACTTCACCTGCCAGTTCAAACGCCTCGGCAAGTAAGCCGCAACGCGAAAACTAAAGGTAACCTCTAAAAATGCCCTGAAAGGGCTTAAACATATCTAGCCCAATGGCAACGCCTTGGGTAAATGATTGGGTTACAAATGACGCCCTGTAAGGGCAAAACATAAAACGCACGATTTTTAGTGCTCACCTAAATAGAGAAAGCCCCGCCCCTACCGGTCGGGGCTTTCCTCGTTATGGGATATCTGTCTATGCTGGTTGGATTCTATAAGTAACCATGTATGGTCGCCTAGGGTTCCATGGAAAAGAATAATTGCACCTGTTATTTGAAAAAGGTCTTTTTAGAATTAATGTTTGGCTGTATCAGAAAAATGTTGTATTTTTGCAAATCGAAAAGGTCAAGATATGAGTAAGTATGAGATACCGTTCCTTACAGCTGCGGTGCATGCCTTCGGGGAACGCTTCGCGATGACGCGACAGGCGGCGTTCGATTATCTGCACGAGCATAAGGGGCTGGCGTTCTTGATAGAGTTCTACGATGTAGAACACTTGCAGTCGATGGACGAGACCATCGACGATCTGATTGTTTATTGTCAAAAGAATGGAGGTACACTCGCATGAACCAGCCAACCCACCATCAGATAGCAACGTACTTGACAAATTATATCTTGAGCGAGCTGGTGAAATATGTAATGGAGGACACCGGTTGCGGCATCGAGCAGGCAATGGAGAAAGTTTATACATCCCCGCTTGGAAGCCCTGCAAGATGAAGAAAACGAATTATACGTGCAAAGCCCGGCATATTTATATGAAATGATGAATAGGCAATTGCAAACCGTCTAAAACTAATTTGTTTCAAGCAGAATAACAAAAATAGTTTATAGTTCTAATTAATATTTGTATCTTTGCAGCGAATTTGAAAACGAAAATATGACATAAAAAGAAGACAGATTATAGACATATATTGAGCTGACGCTCTTGTTCTCTGTAAGTAAATGTCTGGAAAACAATGCAACCGTGTGAGAATAAGATGGCGAAAGTTCACGCTTAGGCGTGGATTCTTTCCCCTTATTTACACAAAGGTATTTCCAGACAACCTTCTTACTAAATAAGGTGGCATAATAGCATAGAAAGGATTTGCGCCTTTCTTTATGCCTTCACTTGAACATCTGTATACGGCTCAATAGCGTGAAGCAATCGCTTTTTGATTAATAGGAGTTTGATTTATAGAAAAGAACGTTAATATAACAAACTAAAAACCATTTCAAAAATGATCCGACAGTGAATGATTCTATTCTGTTGAAGTGGAATGGTAATGATTAATCGTATAATAATAAATAGAAATGAATGCTAAAATAATAGTTGCTATTTCGGCTCTGTGCACTATCTCCTCTAGTTGTGGCGTTAATCAGAGTGAATACGAAAAAATGAAAGAAGAGTTATCCATATATAAAACCAGGATTGTCCAGGATTCTGTAGAAATAATTCATCTTCGAGATACTATTGAGATGCTGTCATTTCCTGCACAACAACGTCTTGTTAGTATTAACAGACTCATTGCTGATGGCGATTACACCAAAGCGAGGAACGAGATATCACAACTGTGTTCTCTTTTTCCCGAATCTGAAGAATCAAAACAAACGCCAGCAATTCTTGAAAAGATGGATAATCTTCTTGAAAAGAGGAGGATTGCAGATGAACGAACAAAGGCTCTGGGATTTAAGGCAATAAAACCAAATACATCAACCACAATTGGATACAATAAAGTCACTCTTTCAAACATTTCGGTCGGAAATAAATTTATATTTGATTCATATGATGATTCATGGCGATATCGTACAGCAGATAGAGGAAATGTTTTTGTGACGGCGGTAATGACAATAACATCAAGTTTGAAAAATCCAGATTTGCCCACGTTAGCGATATATTCAATCAATGGAGACCAAATGAATAGAGAAGAAGTAATGGAAGTTCGATTTGCTCGGTGGGAAAACTATGGAACTTATCTCGGAAACTACTCTGATTATGGGAATGATTTTGCTAAAACCAGCACAATAAAATTTAAAATAGGTGCAGAAGTTGCCGCCGAAATCACAAAAAAGCCATACGCAATTATTTTAAAGAAGTGTAATGGATTGTCTCGAAATTACAATCGTTATGATAATCCTCCAGTATCGTATACTGGTAGTATATCTTATCCTTATGTACTATCAGTTAATGACTTTTCTGGGGAAAACTCTGAATATCTAATCGTTAAAATTTCAAATTTATAAACCATGAAAAAACAAAAAACCTTATTATTTGTCGCAATTATCATGACTCATTTAATGTCATGTGCTACAAAAAACGACGAGAATCAATTTCAAGGGCCATCTAATCGTTATCTTATTGAAAAACACGATAAATATGGATACATAGACAAATTTGGAAATGTTGTCATCACACCACAATTTGAAATTGCTCGTCATTTCAGAGAAGGACTTGCAAAAGTGGGGAGTAGTTCAGATGGTCCATTTGGATATATAGACACATGCGGAAATTTGGTAATTCAGATGGAATTTGATGAGGCAGAACCTTTTTCTGAAGGTTATGCTCAAATTAAAATTGGAGATAACTGGGGATTCATTAATAGAAAAGGCAAGATAGTTGTAAGTCCTCAGTACGAAGAGACATTTCCTTTTTCAGAAGGCGTTGCAGCAGTAAAAGTGAGAAACGGGAAATGGGGATTTGTTAATTGTCGTGGAGAATATGTCATTCCCCCACAGTACTCATCAGTGGGGTCTTTTTCAGAGGGACTTGCCTCTGCGGATGGCGGTTATATTTCCAAAGACGGAAAATACAAAATCAAATCACAATATATCGAATCATATATGTTTAAAGAAGGTCGGGCGTTGGTTAGTTATCCTGAATTATCAACAAGACAACTAGCAATCATTGATACTGATGGAAATATAATAAACATGGTTAATAAAGGTCCACTTCAAACGAGTTTTTCTGAAGGAAGAATTACCATTGAAGGAGCAAATGGCAAAGGCAAAGGTTATGCTGACAGAAATGGGAATCCTACTATTATGCCCAACTATGATCTTGCGTGCAATTTCCATGATGGGTTAGCTAGAGTATGTATCGATAAAAAATGGGGATATATAGATACAATGGGTACGATTGTTATATATCCCAAATATAATTACGCTTCTGATTTTAGAGAAGGATTGGCTTTGGTTTCATTGTATGATAACACATACAAATATATAAATACAAAGGGTATAGTTGTATACGAATTTATTAATTTTAATCCATACTTTGGAGCGATATATAGCCTTTCTCTTGCAAAGCCTTTATATGATATGAGTTTATAGGTTGTCTTGCACTGAATTAAATGATTCCATGAAGAGGGATTGAAGTAGGATCGAAGAATCATTACCCTGTTGCATAGGATGTTCCAATCGTGGTTCGTTGTGTCGGATTTGCAATCCAACACACACTATTACAATGATTTGTGATCCATTTTGCTGTCAATTTTTTTTCAGATACAATCTAGCAGTGGAATTTTATTACCCGACGGGATAGGCCGACCTTGCCGAGAGGCCGAAGAAGGGTCGAAGAGCCATCACGCACTCTTTAGGTGGGTTTATCCGTTTTGTGTCGCGTCCCTGTCGGGACGCTGGTCTAGAGACTGTCTTATCACGGCACTGCGAGGACTCCGTCCTCTTGTACCGTGTTATGCAAGGTCTCGTCCCTATCGGGACGGGACATGATGCCAGTAAGCCGATAGGACATCCCGATAGGGACACGATATGCATAACACGGTACAAGCCAATGGCGCAGTGCCGTGATAGTAGCATGACAGCTGGTAAGGCGTCCCGACAGGGACGCGATATGCATAACACGGTACAAGCCTATGGCGCAGTGCCGTGATAGTAGTATGACAGCCGATAGGGCGTCCCGACAGGGACGCGATATGCAAATCACGGTACAAGCCTATGGCGCAGTGCCGTGATAGTAGTATGACAGCCGATAGGGCGTCCCGACAGGGACGCGATATGCAAA
>CAMUZR010000004.1 GCA_947165255.1 uncultured Bacteroidales bacterium | reverse complement strand
CGCCAAGCGGCACTGAGGGAAGTTAAGTTGCTGAGCCAGGGTAGGCAGGGTGGCCGAGAAGGGGATGCCCAGCGGGGACGGAACAGCGGCGGGCCGTCCTGCGACCACTGCCTGCAGGGCGGCAGCCATCGGGCTGTCGGCGGCGGTGGGGGCTCTAGAAGAAGGTTGGGCGGTGAATAGGCGAGGGCAATGCAACCGCAAGGCGGCGGCAATGCAACCGTTAGGCGGCGGGGGGCTGCGAGGTGCGCCACAGGTGGTAGCCGTAGGCGCAGTTGATGGTCCAGAAGATGTACTGTATCATCAGGCACCAGTTTTCGGCGCGGGCCCACAGGACGATGGAGGCCACGTTGAGGATGGCCCAGAAGACCCAGTTCTCGCGGTAGCGGAGCATGAGCAGTATCTGCGCCACAAAGGCAGGCACGGTAGTAAAGGCGTCGATAAAAGGCTGGGGGTCGTTGGTAAGGCGCAGGATGTAATAGAGCCCACAGATGAGCGCCGCCGTGCCGGCCAGGATGCAGCCGAACCACTTGTGCGAGAGCTGTAGGGTGTCCACCTCCGAGTCGGTGTCGGAGGTGCGGTAGTGCCTAATCCAGATGTACATGCCCCCTATCATGGTGACGAAGTAGAAGACATTTTGGGCAATCTGGCCCCAGAGGTGCTGCTTGGCGGCCAGATAGACGTAGAGGAAGAGCTGTACGAACGAAAAGAGGTAGCCGGAGAGTTTCTTTTGGCTGTAAAGCACCACGCCCACGATACCAAACATGCCGCAGACAAGCGAGATGACGGCATCGGCGGGGCTGAGCGATGTGTCGGGCGCCCAAACAAACGAGGCCAACTGGGTGAGCAAGCCGAGGGTGATGAAGAGGAGGCCGAACCACCCGTCGCCCATGAGTTCGTTTCGGAGTCTATTGGTCCAGGAGGTCATGGATGTAGGTCTTGAGGGTTTGGAAATTCTGCAGGTAGCGGCCGCCCTGCAGGAGCACCACACGGTCGTCGAGACCGAAGTCGTGCAAGAGCCCCAGCAGTTTGCGGTGGTTGGCCTGGCGCTGGTCCATGGAGGACTGCCCCATGAAGCGGAGGCCGTCGTCGACGTAGGTGCCGCCGGGCTGTAGGAGGAAGATGCGGTCCCACTGGATTTGGCCGCTGAGCGAGCGGGCCAAGGGGTAGAGCACCTCGGCGTAGTCCTGCGGGGTGAGGCGCATGCGCCCGTCCTCGGCGTAGGCTTTGGCGTACATGAGGGTGGTGAGGTTGTCGGTGTCGGAGAGCATGATGCCCTGCGAGGCCTGCCGTATGGCCTGCTGGCAGAGGCGCACCTGGCCGGTGAGGAATTCGACGAAGTCGTCCACCGTGAGGTCGGGGTCGCGCAGGCTGTGCTGCTCCATGTACACCCTCCCCCATTCCACTGCCGTGGGCAGGCCGAAATAGCGGGCCACGTCGTTCACCAGGGTGGTCTTGCCCTCCGAGGCGGTGCCCAGCACCAGCAGGTTGCGGGTGAGGTAGGGGCGGAAGGGGGCGGCAATCTTTTGCCAGTAGGGCAATGGGTTGCGGCGTATTTGGGCGCTCTGCAGCGCCTGCTCTTGGGGCACCAGGAGCGGCCGCCCGCCGGCCTGGCGCAAGGGTTCGACGTGGGCGGGGGTGGCCGTGTAGGTGGTGATGGAGGCTGACGGCCTGTCAGCCAGGCGGCTTACCTGGTCCAAGGCGGTGCGCAAGCCGCTGGGCGTGGGGCTTCCGTCGGAACCCACGGCCGTGGGCTCCAGGCCTATCACCTGCACGTGGGGGTCGCTCATGAAAAACTCGCGTACCAGCTGGGTGCGGCGCGGGTGGGGGAAACGGGGGTCGGCACCCTCGCCGCCCAGCACCGCCACTATGCAGCGGTCGTTCTCTTTCTTGGCGCGCATGATGAGGTCGAGGTGACCCTGATGGAGCGGGCAGAACTGCCCCATACACAGTCCTATAGTCATGATGTCGTTGTGTTGTTGGCGTTGCAAAGATACGAAGAAAGGCCGACATGGCGACATTTTTTTTTGAAGCGGACGGGAGGGCTGCGCTGGATGGCACGGTTCTTGATAGGCTGGATGAGGGGGCAAAGGGCTTTTTTGTCCCATGGGAGAAAGAAAGATTTAGTATTAAAAATTTTTTTCGTATCTTTGTAACTTTGTGAAAAAACGGAGGCCCATGCCAACGTTTTGTATAATAGTGAAATAATAATAAAAAAGAAATATCATCAATGGCAAATTTTCTGTCCAAACTATTTGGCACCAAATCTGATCGGGACCTGAAAGAGGTGAAGCCTATGCTGGACGCCACCCTGAAGGTGTACCCCGAGATACAGAAACTCAGCAACGACGAGCTGAGGGCCAAAACCCTAGAATTCAAAGCGAGAATAAACAAAGAAGTTGAAGCCGAAGAGAACGAGCTGGCACAGCTGCGCGAACGCATCGAGAACGAGTACGACATGCCCGTCAGCGAGAAGGAGGAAATCTACAAGCGTATCGACAAACTGGAGAAAGACTCCTACGAGAAGACGCAGAAAATCCTGAACGACATCCTGCCCGAGGCCTTCAGCGTGGTGAAAGACACCGCCCGCCGCTTTGCCGAAAACGAGGAGGTGGTGGTGACCGCCACCGAGCACGACCGCGAGTTGGCCGTGAAACGCGACAATGTGAACATCGTGGGCGACAAGGCCGTTTATAAAAACAGCTGGATGGCCGGCGGCAACATGATTACGTGGGACATGGTGCACTACGACGTGCAGCTCATCGGCGGCATAGTGCTGCACAGCGGCAAGATTGCCGAGATGGCCACCGGCGAGGGCAAGACCCTCGTGGCCACCCTGCCCGTTTACCTCAACGCACTGCCCGGCAAGGGGGTGCACGTGGTTACGGTGAACGACTACCTGGCCAAGCGCGACTCGGAATGGATGGGCATGCTCTACGAATTCCACGGCCTGACGGTGGACTGCATAGACAAGCACGAGCCCCACAGCGAAGAGCGCAAGGCCGCCTACCGCGCCGACATCACCTTCGGCACCAACAACGAGTTCGGTTTCGACTACCTGCGCGACAACATGAGCCGCAACCCCGAGGAGCTGGTGCAGCGCGGCCACAACTACGCCATCGTCGACGAGGTGGACTCGGTGCTTATCGACGACGCCCGTACTCCCCTCATCATCAGCGGCCCCACCGGCAAGGACGACGAGGACCAGGAGTTCGACCGTTTCAAACCCGTCATCGAGAAACTCTACAACGCCCAGCGCGTGATGATCACCAAGGTGCTGGCCGACGCCAAGGCCGGCCTGGCCCAGAACCCCGACCCCAAGCCCGAAGAGGAGTGCGCCAAACTGCTGTTGCGCGCCTATAGGGGTCTGCCCAAAAACAAGGCCCTCATCAAATTCCTTTCCGAGACCGGCGTCAAGGCCATCCTGCAGCGCACCGAGAATTTCTATATGCAGGAGCAGAATAAGTACATGCACATCATCGACGACGACCTCTACTTCGTCATCGACGAGAAGAACCGCCAGGTGGAGCTGACCGAGAAGGGCATGGATTTCCTCACCAGCCTGGGCGAGGACCGCAATTTCTACCAGCTGCCCGACATCGGCGCCATGGTGGCCGATGTGGAACAGAGCAACCTCAGCCCCGAAGAAAAGGCCGAG
Organism: uncultured Bacteroidales bacterium; assembly: GCA_947165255.1. Classification (GTDB taxonomy): domain Bacteria; phylum Bacteroidota; class Bacteroidia; order Bacteroidales; family P3; genus Colimorpha. The sequence goes on along the minus strand of CAMUZR010000004.1, from coordinate 173,049 downwards.
AAGAAGGAGAAACTCTTCAACGACTACGCCCTACAGAGCGACCGCGTACACACCGTGGACCAGCTGCTGAAGGCCTACACTCTGTTTGAGAAGGACGTGGACTACATCGTGGACGAAAACCGCCAGGTGAAAATCGTGGACGAGCAGACGGGCCGTATTATGGAAGGACGGCGCTGGAGCGACGGCCTGCACCAAGCCGTCGAGGCCAAGGAAAACGCCAAGGTGGAGGCCGCCACGCAGACCTACGCCACCATCACGCTGCAGAACTACTTCCGCATGTATAAGAAGCTGGCCGGTATGACCGGTACGGCTGAGACCGAGGCCGGCGAGTTCTGGAACATTTACAAGCTGGACGTGGTGGTCATCCCCACCAACCGCCCCATCGCCCGCATTGATATGGACGACAAGATCTACAAGACCAAGCGCGAGAAATATAAGGCCGTTATCGACGAGGTGGAGCACCTCATCAGCATCGGACGCCCCGTGCTGGTGGGCACCACCAATGTGGAGACCTCGGAACTGCTGAGCAAGATGCTGAAGATGAAACACATCGAGCACAGTGTGCTGAACGCCAAACTGCACCAGAAGGAGGCCGAGATTGTGGCCCACGCCGGCGAGCCCGGCCATGTGACCATCGCCACCAACATGGCAGGCCGTGGTACGGACATCAAGCTGCGGGGCGGAGTGCGCGAGGCCGGCGGCCTGGCCATCATCGGCACCGAGCGCCACGAGTCGCGCCGTGTGGACCGCCAGCTGCGCGGCCGTGCCGGCCGTCAGGGCGACCCGGGCAGCAGCCAGTTCTACGTGTCGCTCGAAGACGACCTGATGCGTATCTTCGGCTCCGACCGTATTGCCAGCATTATGGACCGCATGGGACTGCAGGAGGGCGAGGTCATCCAGCACCCCATGATTACCAAGCAGATTGAGAAGGCACAGAAGAAGGTGGAGGAAAACAACTTTGGCATGCGCAAGCACTTGCTGGAGTACGACGACGTGATGAACAACCAGCGCACCGTCATCTACAACAAGCGCCGCAACGCCCTCTATGGCGACCGCCTGAGCATTGACATTAGCAACATGTTCTACGACACCTGCTCGCTCATTTACGACGACGCCTACGGCAACCACGACTTCGAGAGCCTCAAGACGGAAATGATACGCATCTTTGCAATGGAGGTTCCCTACAGCGAGAAGGAACTCTTCAACGCCCGCCACGACGAGGCGGTGAAGATGCTTTACGAGCGGGTGTACAGCAACTATAAGGAGCGGATGCAGCGTATCTGCGACATGGCCTACCCCTTTATTGTCCGCATACACGACAACACGCGCTATGTGAACGTGGCTTTCCCCATAACCGACGGCAAGAAGACCCTGAACGTGGTCACCCCGGTGCAGAAGGCCTACGAGAACAAGGGGCGCGAGGTGCAGCTGAGTATCGAGAAGGGCATCACCCTGGCCATCATAGACGACCTGTGGAAGGACCACCTGCGCGAACTGGACGACCTGCGCACGAGTGTGCAGAACGCCTCATACGAGCAGAAAGACCCGTTGCTGATATACAAGTTTGAGAGTTTCAACCTCTTCGAGAAGATGCTGCTGGAAATCAACCGCGAGATTTCGTCGTTCCTCATCCGCGCCAGCCTGCCGGTGCAGGAAGACACCGACATGCGCGAGGCACGGCAGCCGAAGAGCGACAACCGACGCCTGCGGGAGAGCCGCAGCGGCGACGGCGCCACCGACACCCAGCGCGCCATGGACCAGGCCGCCCGCCAGCAGACCGGCGAGCGCCCCAAACCCCAGCCCGTCCACGTGGAGAAGAAAGTGGGTCCGAACGAGCCCTGCCCCTGCGGCAGCGGCAAGAAATATAAGAACTGCTGCGGCCGCAACCTGTAAGGGGAACGGCGATTGCACACATAAGGAACAGCCGCCCGATGCCGGGCGGCTGTTCTTTTTTGGGCACACACAAAAAAAGGGTGCCGCTTTGGGGCACCCTTAAAAAAATCAGCATTATGCTATTTTAGAAAAATCACTTGTTGCTGGAGGGACCTTGTCTGCCAGCATTACCATAGGTGTAACCGGGAGCGGGCTTCACCAGGCGGACGGCATGACCATGAATAAAATTGGTATTGGCATTTATAGCTGTAGCCGCCATATAATCGTTTGCATGATAAGTATAGGATACACAATAGGCTTCATCAGAACCTCCGGCACGGGTCGATGACCAATAATAACCAACATTTTCTGAAGTGGTTGCTGCCTCCCAGTTGCCATGGACGCCTCCCATATAGCGATAGCCCACCTCAGGAAGAAGCACACAGCCGACGGCCTCTAAGCGACGGAAATCGGTATAAGAGATAGTGTTGATATGTTCAGTTGACAATTCGATTCCCGAAGGGATACGGTCGGGGGTCCAATCATCGGGGAAGAGCATACAACCATGAATGGTACTATTACCTGTACGATGGTAGGGGACTCCGGTAATATTGACATTGACTCGACGGGTGATATTATCATGCTCTTCATCATCGCGGGTATTCAACAGATAATTCCACTCAGCACTCGTTAGAGTAAACCAAGTATTAGCGGGGTCGCCTTCAATTTCAAGAGTTCCCCAGTCAAGGAAATTAGCAGCTGTTGCGCTGTACTCTCGCATTTCACCATTCCACAACGTTCTTAAACCATACGAATGGCCACTGCCTTCTCCGGCTGCCCATTCTTCATGGTCAAGACTCCAATAGAAAAGGTCGGTGGAGTCTGTAATATGTCCATTACCATTATTTGACAAATTGTGCCGTCCAAAGAAGTCATATTGGTTTCTGACGAAATGCCAAGTTTCATCAGACCGGTCTGAAGAATCTCCCCAGTGCTGCAGGTTGCCTTTGGAGAAGACCACTTTGCAGTTGGGGGAGATGGAATAGTAGCCAGAAATTTCGTTGTCTTCTACAGGAGTTGCGTTGGTGACGATGGAAACGATCATGTTTCTGTCGAGTTGGACGGGGGTGCTGGTGGTCTTGGTGATGGAGCTGTGGCCGTCTGCACCAAATCTAATTTTGACGGAGAAGGTGGTAGTGCCGTTGTAAGGAGGCACCATCACGTAGTAAGTGCCTGTAGCACCGGGAGCGAGGGTGACGCCGCCATCACCCATTTCGAGCACCACACGGCTGTTGACGTTGTTGTAGGCAATGTCGAGGCGAGAGTTGGTGCCGTTGACAGTGGCGGTGCCTGTGCCATAGAGACCTTTGTCAATTGCTGTGACTTCGATGCTGGAAATTCTGATGGCATCGGTGGTAGATGGATTGGTGTATGTCACCTCGACGAGCGAGCAGAGGTTGTAGAAATGCAGCTCATTGCCATCATCTTCGCCGTTGATGACTGCACCCACGGGAAGGTCCAGCTTTTGGTGACCATTCTGCACTACGTAGTTCTGCGTGGCAGGAAATTTGAGGCTGCAGGTAAAGGAGTTGCCGTCTGCACTGGGGGTAATATCACCGGCCATGGAAGCGGGATAGATGGCATAGTACTTGTGACTCGCATCTTCGGTGGGAGTGACGAGATACTCGTTATCTTCATTGACATTGATTTGACATACTTCACCATTCACTTTCACTAACTCGCCAGTGGTGAAGAACTGAGGTTTGTCGCCAGTGTTTAAGAAGATTTTGCTGTTTGGGCCACCCACTTGCTCCAGATTGACGCCCAGGGTGACAGTCCCGTTTGCATTATGCTCTTTTTTGCAACCTGTGAAGACAGTGGCACAGACTGCGGCCAGAGCAAAAATTGAAATTATTTTCTTTGTCATGATAATTGAATTTTCAATTTTTAAATTGTTTCTGATAATTGTTTCTGATACTTTAATTACTAATCACTGGAGGTGCTGGTGCCCCAACCCTCGAAAGTGGTTCTGCCAAAAGTTTCAGTCTGACCGTCCACAGGAGTCTGATCAGGAGAAGTAACCCTCAACGACGGCGCAAAGCCTTCTTCGACCTTGAAACGAACCACTTTTAACTTAGGTTCAATGTAAGTGTTTTTGTTTGTCATTTTTTTTAGAATTATAATTGTTATACAATTAATAAAATTCAAAATTTGCAAGCACATTTTTCAATTATTGAAAGTTTTCAACTTCAATATTTCATTTTTTTCAACCACACAGTCGGCTGCTAAGTGCTTAATTTTAACCCAGAAGCCGACTTCGCCTCTCGCTTTTCTACACAAAATTACTCAATTTTTTTCAAATTGTGTAGAAAAATTTTAGTTGAAATTTAAATACACTTATAGGTAGCGGATTGCGAAAAAAAATGGGTGCGATTTCCGTACAAAAAAACACCGAAAAAAACTTTTTAAGACGGAAAAAAGCGAGATAGATACAATGGGATGAAAACGTTTAGAAGCACTTACGGCGGAGTTTTCATTTTTGAAAGTGCGATTGTAATTAGCGTTTTTTACATGCAGTGATTACCTCATGGATGGCGGACGGGAAGGTTCATTCGGGCGGCAAAAAAAAATCCTCCCGGCCAGTATGGACTGCAGGAGGAGGATGGTTCATTTCGCCCACAGAGGGAACACCCCGGGGATAAGGGTGAGGGCGCCTATTCGGACGGTGCCGCAGCGGGGTCAGCCGTTGATGGGCTGGACGATGGTGCGGAGCAGTTCGATGTCGAGCTGCTGGTACTGCATGTTTTCGGGCGAGGCAAAAAGGGATTTGTTATTGTTGTAGTTTTCCTGGTTGTGCTCGGTGGCCTTTAGGAAAAGGAAGTGGGCCACGGCACGTTTGAGCTGCTCGAAGGACATGGTGCCGTCCTCCCAGCGTTTTTTCTCGTCGGCGGTAAGGTAGCGGGAGTACTTGGCATTCATCTCCTGCGAGATGCGGTCGCGCCCCGTGGCGTTGGGGTTGGCGGCCAGGGTTTCGTTGTAGTTTCGGGTGAGGGCGGGGAAGTCGACCCAGGAGGTGATGGTGGTTTCGAGCAGTTTCAGTTTTTTGCGGTTCTTGTCGGTATAATAGCCCAGGTAGGCGTGGCAGGGCTCGACGAAAATGACCGGCTTGAGGCCAATCTTGCGCATGATGGAGGCGAAGAAGACGCAGGCGTCGATGCAGTTGGCCTGGCGTGTGTTGTACACCTCGTCGAAGAAACGGATATGCTGCACGTTGGAAGTGACGGAGGAATTGGAGGTGCAGGAGATGGAGGAGTAGGTGATGCCGTGTTCGAGGGCGTAATACCAGATGGCTTCGACCTGCGAAACCACGGTGGCGGCATTTTTCTGGTAGCCCGTGATGGTGTTGATGACTCCCTGCTGGAGGATGGCGTTGAGGATGCTGTCGATATAGGGGTGCTCCTCGTTCACATAGGCGGCAAACATCCAACGGTAGTCATGATTGCGCCCGGCGGGGTCGCGCAGGGAGAGGAGGCACTCGTTGGCGGAGCGGTAGTTGAGGCGCACATTCTTCACGTCTACCTCCTCGTCGTTCACGAAGCAGGTGAAGGTAAAGTCGGCCTTGCCCTGCTGGCGGGTGCGGTAGAGTTTGTCGTATTTCCATTTGATAGTGGGGTAGAAGGTATAGCGGACGCCTTTGACGGGCAGCACCTCTTGAAAAATTGTGACGTAGCTGAGATTGGTCGAATCGACGGAGACCCGCAGGACGGCGTTGCTGACCGGGGCCGTGACGGAGATGGAGAAGAGGGCGTTGGTGTCGTTAAGCACGTGCACGGGGTCGCTCAGCTGGGCGGCCCCCATGACGAGCGAAGGATAGAGCCGGCCGCCGAAGAGGCTGTTGTAGGACACTTGGAAGTCGACCTGCGAGGGGTCGTAAATGCGGTTGCGGTCGTGGGGGCCGCACCCCACGAAAGCAATGGCCAAAAGGATAAAGATGAATACTCTGCGCATAGTGATGACCTCAACTTTAAACCTCTCACCCCAAAATGCCGGCGACGAGGACCACCAGAAGTGCCAGCGGGGCCAGGTAGCGCGCCAGGAAGCGGAAGACGGAGTAGTAGCCAATCTTGAGCGTTCCGTGGTTAGAAAGCTCGTCCCGCACATCGGCCTCGGGCATTACCCAGCCGAAGAAAATAATCGTGATGAGGGAACAGATGGGCGGGAGGTAGATACTATTCAGCCGGTCGACGAAGTCGAAAAGCGTCAGGTGGGCATGGCCGAACGTGATATTAGAGAGCGGTCCGACCGAGAGGGCAAAAAGGATGCCGAAGGCCGTGGTGAGAAGGAAAAAGACGACAGCGCTGACCTGACGGTTAATAATGGAATGCTCGTGGAGGGCGGCGGTGAGCGCTTCGAGGAGTGAAATGGCGCTGGTCATGGCCGCCACCACCAGAAGGAGGAAGAAAAGGGTGGAGAAGACGACGCCTGCCCCGCCCATGGAATTGAACACATTGGGCAGCACACAGAAAACCAATCCGGGGCCGCCGGCGGGGTCGAATCCGCAGCTGAAGACGGCAGGGAAGATGGCCACACCCGCCAGGACGGCAATAAGGGTGTCGCAGGCGGTTATCCACATGGCAGTCTTGAAAATATTGTCGTTCAGCGGCATATACGAGCCGTACACTATCATCACACCCATGCCCACACTCAGCGAGAACAGGGCCTGCCCCAGTGCGGCCAGCACCCCCTCGCCGGAGAGCTTAGAGAAGTCGGGCAAGAAGAGATACTCCAGCCCCTTGCTGGCACCAGGCAGCGTAAGGCTGCGCACACACAGCACCAGCACTATCAGCACCAGCAGAGGCATCAGCACCTTGCTGACATTCTCGATTCCTTTCTGCACTCCGCACATGATAATGGCAAGGCAGATGACAGAGAACACCACAAGAAATACAACCGGCCGTCCCGCGCTGGTGGAGAACTGTGAAAAATAGTTCGAAATGGTTCCCGAATCGGTGCCCAGGGCAGCCAAGCGACCCGTGAGCGAGTCCCACACATAGTTTGTGGTCCAGCCCGAAAGCACCAGATACTGCGATAGGATGAAGAAACTGGTAATCAGGCCAAGCAGACCCACCAGTCCCCAAGCCTTCTTAGGATGGAGCGATTGGAAAGCCTTGACAGGCGTGTGCTGAGTGCGGCGGCCAATGACGAATTCCGAAATCATCAACGTGGAGCCCAGTAGGAACACGAAACAGAGATAGACTATCAGGAAAGCGCCTCCTCCGTACTTGCCGCATGTGTAAGGGAAACGCCAAATGTTGCCCAGGCCGACAGCGGAGCCCACTGCGGCCATAATGACACCCAAATTAGAAGAGAACGTGTTTTTTTTCGTAGTAGCCATAAGACTGAATAAATAATTTGGTTTTAATTGAAATCTTATTAATAAGGGTCAATCCCTTCGCACCATTTCGGGGTTCTGCCTCACAAAGTCGCCCCACTGAGCCTTCTTACTCTTGGCCGCGCGTTTGGGTTTGAGCTGCTGACGCAAATCGGCAATGGGGTCGGACATCTCCAGGTGGCACGTGTAGGCCACGGCCAGGGCGTCGGAAGCGTCGAGGTAATGGGGCAGGTTTTCGAACTGGAACACACTCTGCAGCATCATGGCCACCTGCTCCTTTGCGGCGTTGCCGTTGCCCGTCACGCGCTGCTTTATGGCGGCGGGTTCGTACTCGGTATAGGAAAGGTCACGGCTCATGGCAGCCCCTATGGCCACCCCCTGGGCCTTACCCAGCTTCAGCATCGACTGCACGTTCTTGCCCGCAAAAGGGGCCTCGATGGCCAAGTGGTCGGGGTGGTAGGAGTCGATAATGCGCTGCGTGGTTTCAAAAATTTTGTGTATGCGCAGATGGAAGTCGGCAATCTTGCGCAAATAGAGCACATCCATCACCACCAACTGCGGTTTGGCAGCGGAAGTGTCGAGCAGGCTGTAGCCCAATATTTGCGTTCCAGGGTCTATTCCGAGAATGAGCATACGACAAAATTTTTGCAAAGATACGATTTTTTTTTGTATCTTTGCATTTTTAAAATTCTTGCAATAATAATTTAATTACAACAATACCATGGACAAACTGATTATCACCGCCGCAATCTGTGGCGCAGAAGTTACCAAAGAGCAAAATCCTGCTGTGCCTTACACCGTTGAGGAAATCGTTCGCGAGGCCAAGTCGGCCGTCGATGCCGGCGCCGCCATCGTCCACCTCCACGTCCGTTTCGACGACGGCACCCCCACCCAGAGCCGCGACCGCTTCCAAGAGTGCGAAGAGGCCATTCTCAAAGAGTGCCCCAACGTCATCCTCATCCCTTCCACCGGCGGCGCCGTAGGTATGACTCCCGACGAGCGTCTGCAGAGCACCGACACCACCCCCCTGCCCGAAATGGCCACCCTCGACTGCGGCACCTGCAACTTCGGCGACGAGATTTTTGACAACACCATGCCCACCATGCGCGCCTTTGGCAAACGCATGCTCGAACGCGGCATCAAGCCCGAATACGAATGCTTCGAAATGGGACACCTGGACACCATCCTGCGCATGGCCCGCAAAGGCGAAGTCCCCGGCGACCCCATGCAGTTCAACTTCGTCCTCGGCGTCCCCGGCTGCACTCCTGCCACCGTCGACAACCTCTGCTGGCTCGTCAAGAACATCCCCGCCGGCAGCACCTGGACCGCCACCGGCATCGGCCGCTATGCCTTCACCCTCGCCGCTCCTGCCATTGCCATGGGCGGCAACGTGCGCGTAGGTTTTGAGGACAACCTATACCTCGAGCGCGGCGTCCTGGCCAAGAGCAACGGCGAACTCGTCGACAAAGTCGTCCGCATGGCCAAACTCCTGGGCCGCGAAGTGGCTACCAGCGACGAAGCCCGCGAAATCCTCAGCCTCAAAAAGAGATAGTAATTCAAAATCATCCGTAAGAATTCAAACACACCAAGTTGATATGCGGGCCGGACCTCGTCTGTCCCATATCAACTTTTTTTATTTCAACATCCAAATGAAAAAAATCATCCTCACCCTCATGGCACTGGCCATGACAATCGGTGCCATGGCCCAGCAAGTCCACAACGACAGCCCCATGATGAAAGAATGGCGCCAACTGAAACAACAACGTGACTACTCCAAGCAAGCCACCCAAACCGGCTTCCCCTTGGGCGAGGCCCTCGAGACCAAGTCGGCCGACGTCAAAGCCCTTCCCGACGACCGCGTCTGGTTCCCCGGCGAGTGGGAGGAGGTCCAGGCCATCCTAGTCACCCCCTCCTATAACTACTACCCCGACTCCAACCTCGGCTCCGGCTACTACATTGCCGACCCCGTAGTCACCGGCGTGGGCGAATACTTCAAATACAACTCCACCCGCGGATGGGTCACCACCAACATCTACGGTCCCTACCACTCCGTCATGGACACCTCCAGTGCCTTCGGTCGCGTCTTCTTCTACCTCATGGACGGCATCCAGCAGGGCCATGCCCAGGCCTGGGTGCGCGTCGAGCAGCCGCAGGACTCCCTCCAGGTGTTGCGCACCCTCGCCCGTCTCGGCCTTCGCAGCAACAACGTGCGTTTCATCGTAGGCCCCGGCAACTCCTTCTGGTATCGCGACTGCGGTCCCATCTGTTTCTACCACGGCGACCAGGACAGCCTGGCCATGATGGACTTTGAATACTATCCCGGCCGTGCCCTCGACGACTCCCTTCCCTCGCTCGTCTACCGCCAGATGGGACTCCCCAACTACATCAACACCATCGAGTGGGAGGGCGGCAACTGCCTCGTTGACGGTGCAGGCTTCCTCCTCAGCAGCGACGCCGTCTACGGAAACAACAGCGACTCCTACGGCCAATTCACCTGGGACGGCCGCAACATCTCCAGCATCCACCACATCAACAAAACCCGCCTCACCAACTCCCAGACCCGCCACGCGCTTTCCAGCCTCCTCGGCCAGCGCGAGACCCACATACTCCCAGCCTACCAGTACGACGGCGGCACCGGCCACATCGACCTCTATGCCGACATGGTAGAGGAAAACGGCTTCGTCTTCTCCGTCATGCCACAGGCCTACAGCACCTGGACCGACTACCGCACCGGAGCCCGCAACATGGACTCTCTCTGCTCCTACACCAGCATCTTCGACCGTCCCTACTACAGAACCGACATTCCCTTCCCCGGCACCGACAACGGCAACAACTTTTCCAGCCAGTCCGAATACAACCTTTACTACACCCGCACCTACAGCAACCACACTTTCGTCAACGACCTCATCCTTCAGCCCTGCTTCTCCACCGTGGTGAACGGCCGCCCCAGTGCCGCCTGGGACCAGCAGAACATCGAAAAACTCAAAGCCGCCTACCCCGGCTACACCATCTACCCCGTCGACGTGCGCGAATTTGACGGCTCCGGCGGCGCCATCCACTGCGTCACCAAGCAAATTCCCGCCGACAACCCCGTCCGCATCCTCCACAAGAGCATCGTCGGCTCGGCCAACGCCATGCGCGGCCACGATGTGCCCGTCAGCGCCATCATCACCAACCGCAGCGGCATCGCCAGCGCACAAGCCATCTACCGTATCGACGGCGGCCAGTGGAGCACCGTCGAACTCACTGCCAACGGCAACAAATTCTCCGGACTGCTGCCCACCGCCTCCATCAACGAACGCATCATCGACACCGCCTACGTGCCCCGCACCACCATCGACAGCACCCTCATCAGCATCGACACCGCCATCCTCAGCATCGACTCTATCGTAGTCGACGCCGACCTAATCATTGACACCACCTACAGCTACACCTACCACTACAGCTACGACACCACCCACTACACCGACACCGTCGCCTCCCTGCGCGACACCCTCGTGACCATCGAGTACTACATCCGGGCCACCAGCAACAACGGCAAGACCATCACCAAACCCATGACTGCCCACCAGGGCGGCTACTACAGCTTCTACTACAACGGACAGGAAGAATTGCTCGACAGCATCAACTACGACTTCGACACCCTGCCACGTCCCGCTAGCGACATCACTTTTGTATTCGATGCCAACCGCACCACCCTCGACACCAGCACCACTCCCGTTGTCGGTATCGAGCAAGTCTCGCCCCTGCAAAACTTCGGCCAGTTCTATCCCAACCCCTCCAGCGAGCAGGCCCACATCAACATCAACCTTGGCGACGGCGGCCGCTATCAAGTGGCCATCTACGACAACATGGGCCGCCTAGTCCACACCGCCCACCTCAACACGGCCGGCAGCATCGTCTTCACCGTCAACACCGGCAAACTGTCCTCCGGCCTCTACAACGTAGTCTTCAGTTCCGGCAGCACCCAAGTCCTCCGCCGACTTGTAGTGAAGTAACTGCCAACCAACCCTATCACCACTTCGGACGGCCCTCCCCCTTCAGGAAGGCCGTCCTTTTTTTTCAACAAACCACCCATTCGGTTTCTAGCCGTGCCCTAAACCACTCCGGGCGGCCATTGCTATCAGCCAGCGCCCCTCCCCTGCCGTCAGGCACTCCCATGCCCCTTGCACAAGCCAAATACCGGGGCAACCGCCCATCTGCCTACCACCCGCCTGTCGTCCTCCCTCCGACTCATCCTTACGGACTGAAACCATTCCTGCAGTCCTTTCAAAAAAAGACACAATAGGATGAACATTATTTCAAAAAAAAACGTAATTTTGCAAGATAAGGAAAAAAACGCAAAAAGAAAAACAACACAAACAAATACAAACAGTTATGGTACAAAAACATTACTCAAACAACACACCCTGGCTCAAAAGAGGATTTCTTTTGGCCTGTTTTCTGTGCCTGACGGCTGCCACAGCGTGGTCGCAGGACACCCTCACCGTCACTGGCTCGACCATAGGCAACAAAATTTACGACGGCACCACCACGGCCGCCGTCAGCCCCGGAACCCTTGAGGGCGTCGCCGAAGGCGACGACGTCTACATTGCTTCCGTCGTGGCCAACTACAACACCCCGGTCGTAGGCAACGACAAACCCGTCAATGTAAGCTACACCCTTGGTGGCGCTCAGGCCGCCAACTATGTGGTTCGCGACACCGTCCTCACCTCCAACATTCTGCCCCGCCAGCTGGGCATCACCGGCATCCACATCGCCACCAAAATCTACGACCACAACATCGGTGCCAACCTCGACAGCCTCGGCCACCTCACCAACCTTATGGCCATCGACTCGTCCGATGTCTCCGTCAACATCAGCTGTGCCTACATCAACGGCAATGCCAGCACCATGAGCCCCGTGGCCATGCAGTATTCCATTTTCGGCTCTGCCGCCGGCAACTACATCGCCCCCATCGCCGACACCCTTTACGGCATTATCCTTCCCCGTCCCATCTATGCCTCTGGCGTTGAGGCCCGTCCCACCAAGGTCTACAACGGCAACACTAGTTTCTTCGTCACCAACAACGGCGCCATCGACTCTGGCAACGTCCTTGACGGCGACACCGTCTTCCACACCACCTTCGTCAACTCTGCTTCCCCCAACATCACCAATGGGTTCAACACCCTCCTCCGCATCAGCTTCCTCACCTCTGGTCCTCAGGGCAACAACTACGTTATCCTCGACACCATCGACCAACTCTGGGGCAGCATCACCCCGCTCGACCTCAAGATCGATTATCCCAGCGTCAAACTCGTAAAAGAATACGATGGCACTAACATAGCCGAAATCATCTCCCCCGCCACACTCCTCAACGTGGTAGACGGCGACTCCATCAACCTGGAAATCGAAGCCACCTACGACAATGCCGAAGTAGGCTACAACAAGCCCATCACCGCCCACTTCAACATCACCGGTCCCCAGGGCATAAACTACATTCCCCCAGCCGATACGGTCTACTTCGACGGCGCCATCATCTACCCCACCGTGCTTGACACCACCAATGGTCCCGCCATCAGCACCCTCTCACCCAACTATTGCCAGGGCGACAACATCCATCTGCACTACACCCTCCTCACCGGCCACCCCGTTGCCTACCGCCTCGTCTTCTCCGATGAAGCCCTCGCACAGGGTTTCGGGAACACCGTGTGGACCTATTGCTCCATTAGCGACTCCATCATCACCTTCCTTGTGCCCGACAACTGCCAGAGCGGCACCTACGAAGTCTACGTATCCTTCGTCAACCTCGCCGGCGTAGTGTCCAATACCTACACAGTCCCCTTCACCATCAACCTCTCCAACAAATACCTCGTGCAGGTCTTCGACGACGTCCTCAGCATCGACAACAGCGGCCTTCTGGACAACCAGCCAAACCGTTTCCGCACCTTCAAATGGTACCATAACGACCAGGCCATCAACGAAACCAAGCCCTACCACCAAGAGTTGGGCGGCCTTACCGGCACCTACTACGTCCTGGTCAACGAGGGCGGCGAAGACGAGAACATCATCTGCCCCTGGAACGAGAGCCAGCTCGTCGTTTCCACCCCCAGCCAGACCGTCCACGTCAACCCCAGCCCCGTTGTCAACCAAGCCCAGGTCAAACTGCAGGGTCAGTTTGAGAACGAGACCCATCAGCTGCGCCTCTTCAACAGCTATGGCAACCAGATGCTCAGCACCACCTTCACCGGCCGCACCTTCACCCTCGACATGAGCGCCCTGCCCCACGGCACCTACCTCATCAGCGTCGACGGCGCCACCGCTAAAACCATCAAGCTCTAAACAAAACAGGTGCAGCCCCTCCAAGGCTGCCCAATAAATACAGAACAATATGAAAAAAATAATAACATCACTCCTGCTGATGGCCGCAGTGGCCACAGCCTCGGCCCAGTCCACCGACCACATCTCCAACCTCCAGTTCAACCTGGGCGGTGGCATACACAGCCTCCAGTACACCCCTGCCAACGGCAACCACACCCTCGGTTTCGGCGGCCTCGTCGAGGCTCAGTACCAACTCATGTTCAACCACCATCTAGGCCTTGGCCTCGGTGTGCAGGCCGGCTGCCTTAACGCCAGCTCGGCCTACAACTACGTCATGCGTCAGAACAACGTCATGCTCCCCGGCGCCCTCTATACCGCCGATATGGTCACCACCAACTTCTACAACTGGAAAGAACAACAGACCGTAGTGCCCGTTTCCATCCCCGCACAGCTCATCATCCGTGCCCCCATCAGCATCAAGACTGCCTTCCAAATGGGTCTCGGTGCCACCTTTAACTTCCCCGTCAAGGGCAACTTCCACACCGTTAGGGGCCAGTATACCCGCGAAGCCTACATGAGCCGCACCAACGTCACCTACGGCGACGGCATCCAAAACCACCTCCTCGGCAACTATACCGCCGACGAAGAGGGCGAACTGGACCTCTCGAAAATCTATGTGGGCATCCTGGCCGACCTTGGCTTTGTCTTCAACCTCTCCGAAGGCACCGGCCTCTACCTGGGCGTCTATGGCGACTACGCCCCCACCAACATCAACAATGCTGCCGACGTCAACGCCCCCCTCTTCAACTACAACGAACAGCAGGGCGTATACAACTACCAAGGCGTCTTCGCCTCCGACCGCACCGACAAGGTCAACCCCCTCGAAGTGGGCATCAAGATAGGCCTGCGTTTCGGCATGGGCAAAGACGTCGACTGGCGTGAGAAAGAAGAGGCCCGCTTAGCCGCTATCGCACAGGCCCGCGCCGACTCCATAGCCGCCGCCGAGGCTGCCGAAGCCGCCCGCCTGGCCGCCGAACTCAAGGCCCGCGAAGAGGCCGCTGCCCGCGCCAAAGCCGAGGCCGAAGCCCGCGCCAAGGCTCAGGCCGACTCCATCGCCGCCGCCCATGCAGCCGAACTGGCCAAAGCCAAGGCTGCTGCCGACAAGGCCAAAGCCGAGGCTGACAAGGCCAAGGCCGAAGCCGACCGCGCGAAAGCCGAAGCCGACTCCCTGGCCCGCGCCAAAGCCGAGGCCGAAGCCCGTGCCAAGGCTGAAGCCGAAGCCCGTGCCAAGGCCGATGCCGAAGCCCGCGCCCGCGCCAAAGCCGAGCAGAAAGCCCGTGAAGAAGCCGCTTTCGTAGCCGGATTCAGCGACACCGCCTATTTCGAGACCGGCAAAGACATGCCCATCTTCGGCCAGCTCAACGAAGACTCTTGGGACAACCTCAAAGAAATCATGGACAAGCATCCTGAGATTAACGTCGTCGTCACCGGCCACACCGACAACGTGGGCAACGACGCTACCAACCTAGCCCTCTCCAAACGCCGCGCCGAGAACATCAAGAAGATGCTCGTATCGAAAGGCATTTCCGACAGCCGCGTGAAGGCCGTTGGCAAGGGCGAGACCAACCCCATTGCCCCCAACAGCACCAAGGAAGGCCGCGCCAAGAACCGCCGCATCGAAATCACCATCGGCAAGTAAGGTTCCTGCCTCACCCATATCACTACGGGCCGCGGAGCACACGCTCCGCGGCCCGTCTGTTTATACCGAGTGGCTGACGTGAGAACCCGCCTTCGGCGCGCATTCTTATTACCACTCACGCTTCGCCGCGTCCCCCTCCACACGCCTCGCTATGGCTCCACCACATCCTCTATAGTTCTTCTTTACATCCTCTTTGGTTCTTCGTCTGCACACCCAACAACAATAGCCCATAGGCAAGGGAGTGACGGCGGCAATACTGGGCTTTGGCGGAAAGAAGGGGAAAGGATAAGGCGTATGAAAAATAGGGGCGGCACTGCGCAGCGGTGCCGCCCCTAAAGGGCTCGATATGAGGTATGCTATCAGATGCTGACGGCCGTGTAGTGGGGCCCGAAGCGCTCGAAGGCGGCTTTGTCCAGTTCCTCTTGGGCAGAGGGGTGGGCGATGCTGATGAGCAGCTTGGCGCGCTCCTGGAGGCTCTTGCCGTAGAGGTCGACGGCACCGTTTTCGGTGACCACATAGTGGATGTGGTTGCGGGTAGTGACCACACCGGCACCGAGGGTAAGGGTGGGCGCTATCTTGCTGATGCCCTTGGCGGTGATGGAGGGCATGGCGATGATGGCCTTGCCGCCTTCGCTGAGGTTGGCACCGTCGACAAAGTCGATCTGGCCGCCCACGCCACTATAGAACTTGGTGCCGATGGAGTCGGCGCAGACCTGGCCGGTGAGGTCGATTTGGAGGGCGCTGTTGATGGCGCATACTTTGGGGTTCTTGCCAATGACTTGGGGGTCGTTGGAGTATTTGACGTCGGTCATGTAGATGCCGGGGTTGTCGTCGATGAAGTCGTAGAGTTCCTTTGTGCCCATGAGGAAGGTGCTGACGATACGGCCACGGCGGTATTTCTTGTTCAGGCCGTTGACCACGCCGCTCTTGATGAGGGGCAGGAGGCCGTCGCTGAACATCTCGGTGTGGACACCGAGGTTCTTATGGTTGCCCAAGCGGGAGAGGACGGCGTTGGGGATGGCGCCGATGCCCATCTGCAGGCAGGCTCCGTCTTCGACCAGTTCGGCCACATGCTCGCCAATCTTGAGATCCACCTCGTTGGGCTCGGCGGGTTTGGCGGGGGTGAGGGGGGTATCGTCTTCAACCCAAATGTCGACGGCATCGGCGGGAATGATGGCGTTGCCCCAGGCGCGGGGCACGTTGGGGTTCATGACGGCAATGACGGTTTTGGCGCACTCCACTGCGGCCAGGGTGGCGTCGACCGAGGTGCCCAGCGAGACATAGCCGTGCTTGTCCACCATGGAAACCTGTATCATGGCCACGTCGCAGGGCAGAACGCCGCTACGGTAGAGTTTCTGGGTCTCGCGGAGGAAGACGGGGATGTAGTCGGCCCAGCCGGACTGGGTGTCCTTGCGCACATTGGCACCTACGAAGAAGGACTGGGTGAAAAAGATGCCGTTGTACTTCTCGTGGGTGTAGGGGGCGTCGCCCTCGGTGTGGAGGTGGTGGATGCGGACATCCTTCAGTTCGCCAGAGTCGCCGCGGCGGGCAAGCGCCTCTCCCAGAATGACAGGATAGGCGGAAACACTGCTGAAATGGACATGGTCGCCACTCTTGACAACCTTCACGGCCTCGTCAGCCGAAACAAATTTGATTGGTTTCATAAATTTATGTTTATATTGGTACTATCGATTATCTATTCTTTGTCCTGCCAGATGGGCAGTATGGAAAAAGGCCTTACTTAGTAATTCTCAGAATTTTAAAGTACACAAGAGATTCATTATGACTAGGCAAAGGTACAAAAAAAATCCAATATTCCCAAAAAAAATTGAGCCTGCCTACGTTCCTCCGAATGGCATAAGACGCTATGCCCTAGCGGGCAATGAAATATTTTTTTGCCGAACCGCCTATCTTTTGTATCTTTGCAAAATCAATAACACTTGCGCTAGGATATGAGAAAATTACATATACACTTATTTTTCACCGCTTTAGCCCTATTTCTCTGTAGTGCTTGCGAGGACAGTCCCACACAGTCGGTCATCACTTTCTCGGCCACTACCACCGAATATGAGAAAGGCAGCGCGAAGACCACCCTGGACTATTCTGCCCCGCTATGGAATGCCGGGGACAAGATTTGCGTGTGGGGGAGCGACGGCGTGCCCCGCCATTGCCTGACCCTCGAACACGACACCATGACGGCACTCTTTAAATACGAAACCCAACCCGAAAGTACAGTGGGCGGTCCTTTCGCCGCCATCTACCCCGCAACGGCATACCTCTCCCCCACCCGCATTGTCATTCCCCCGTCGCAGAAGTCGACCACCGGCCGACTCACCCAGGCCCCTATGTATGCGGCATCTGGCACGACCGACCTGCAGTTTTCCAACCTCTGCGGCGTGGTGCTCCTACGGCTCACGGGCGAGTCGGCCAAACGCATTTATTATATCATCCTCATGGCCGACCGTAGCATCAATGGCGAGTTTGACCTAGTGGCAAATCCCGACGGAAGTCCCTGCCCGCAACTGGCCTATGTCAGCGGTGGCTCTAGCAATACCATCCTGCTTGTCACCAACGCCCTGCAGGGCGACGGCAGCTACGCCATTGCCATCCCGGCAGGCACCTATAACTCCCTGTCCGTCTTCCTGTACTCTATCGACCGCACCTCCTGCTCGATCAGCCTTTCAAAAGGCCAGCCGATTACCATTGAGCAAAACACCATCGTCCCCTTTGCCATTCACGACGTAGCCTTTTAAGTAATCACATGCCTACAAAAAAACACTTTTCAGACATGACGGAAACCCCATCCACCTCCGGCCGCAAGAGAGCCATTGGCATAGTACTAATCGTGGCAGCAGTTCTGACACTGGGCAGCTGCGCAAAAGAGGACCGCATCAACCCTGTCGACCCATCCCCATCACCGGTAGAACACTACGCCCTCCTAGACTACCAGGACACGCTGCACCTTGCCTACGCCATGCGTACCGACCTGTACGACTGCAACAACATCGTCTTGCAGCTTAAGGAAGGAGGGCGGCTCACACTACTGAGCAGCACCCACCTCGGTGCCACGCTGGATTACGATACAGCCAGCCTGTCCGAAGAAGAGCTCCCCGACGCCCAGCCAGAAAAAGTCGTGGTCCTGCTCACCAATCGCCTTCATCCCAACGGCATCTTCATCACCCGTGGCAAGTTATCCCTCACCCGAACGGACAACCTCTACATGATTCAAATCTTAGGCGCCACCGAGAACGGAGTGGGATTCCGATGCAAGTACACCGGCAGGGTGCACGACCTCACCGCTGCATCAAATCAGGGCAACCTGTGCCTGAACGACCATGTGATTGATTTCCGCCTAGGCATCGTGGAGCAGGAAGGGGACTCCCGCACCTATCGCCTCATCGGAAGCAATCCTGACATTGAGTGCACCATAAACTCGGCTGTGGACCTTGCCGGGCGCACCGTTCCCCTCTCCTCCAACCCCGCCGAAATCGCCGGCGGACAGGCCGCAGGCCTCACCGCTTCCTTCCCCGGTGGCGCCCATGTCAGCGCCCATAGCGGCACTCTCCGTTGCAGTAGCTACGACAACATATATTCTCTCATCCTTTCAGGTGCCACCGAGCAGGGCGAAATAGTCGGCACCTTCACAGGTCCCATTTTCACCGCATACTAATCCCATACCAACCTATCTTTCATTTTATGAAATTCGCCTCCTTCCGTTATAGCTGCCTCAGTATGATTTGTGCGGTCGTGGCCTTTATGTCAATATCCTGTTCTGATAATACAAAAAACGAAACCACCATGTCAAAGAATGGAGAATGCCTCATTTGTGGAGCACCGCTTGAGTATTTAGAAAATGACACCTTGATGGAATGTGCACTCTGCCACAAGCAGGAGTTGAGCAAAACCCGCTGCACTTCTGGGCACTACATCTGCTCCGAATGCCATACGGCAGGAATGGATTCCATCATTGCCCTCTGCCTTGCCGAGACTTCGAAAGACCCCATCGCCATCCTTGAGAAGATGATGTCACAACCTTTCTGCCACATGCACGGACCGGAGCACCACGTGATAGTGGGGGCAGCCCTGCTGACGGCCTACAACAATGCCGTAACGGCCGACAGCATGAAGGTAGACCTCCCCGCTGCCCTGACCGAGGTGATGAGCCGCGGCCGACAGGTACCGGGCGGGGCATGCGGCTATATGGGTGCATGCGGAGCGGCCATCAGCACTGGCATCTTTATGTCTGTGATCACGCACAATACGCCCCTCTCGACTGATTCTTGGCGACTCTGCAATCTCCTTACCTCACGGGCGCTGGAGCAGGTAGCTCTCAATGGCGGTCCCCGCTGCTGCAAACGCGACTCCTATCTGTCCATCCTCACTGCCGTCGATTTCGTGAAGGAGAACTTAGGCGTGGAAATGGAACGGGCCACAGTCACCTGCTCCCGCAGCCAGATAAACAATCAGTGCATCGGCAAGAAGTGTCCATTCTGCCCCAAATAACTCTCAATTCCCAACTCTCAATTCCCAATTCTCAACTCTCAACTCCTAGAAATGCCCCGTTTTCTCATCATTTGCACAGCACTGCTGGTTCTTGCCCCCGAGGTTTGGTCCCAGCCCACCCCCAATGCCGTTGGCATTCCCACCACAGCCGCCGGAAATAGACTGCAAGGGCCAGTGAAAGAAATGTTCCTCTACGGTGAAAACCTTGAGAGCGGAGCCCAATGGACCGAATACTTCCGATTTGACTCAGATGGGCATCTATTCGAATACGAAGAATGGTCATACGGTGGCGGCAACCGCTACCTTTTTCACTACGCTGAGGGCAGACTGGTGAAAATAGACGTGGTTGGAGAGAATATGCCTGAGACAGCATGGCTCTACGTCTACGACTCCAACGGCTGCCCCCAGTGGCAGATATTCCATGACCAGAACACTGCCGACACCGTCAAATACCAATGCGACAGCCTCTGCCGCATAGTGGAGGAGCGCGAAGGCCACCTCACCAGACGGTACTCATACGATGCTCACGGCCGTATAGCCACGCAGTCTTTTGACGATGCAATTACCCGAATTGAATATAACGACCATGGGCTGCTGTCCAAAAAAATCACGCAAAGCAAAGGTTTCACCTTCACCCGAACAGAGACCTACACCTACAATGCCGAAGGGAGCCTCATCCAATACGAGCAGACCTTATCCAACGATGACGAGCCCCTCTCCTACCAGCTATGGGGTTATACATACGACCACTACGGCAACTGGCTGACCGTCACGGGAAACGGGTACACCCAAACCCGCACAATAACCTACTACGAAGAGAAGTGATGAGACACAAGAGAATTCCTTTCTACCCCGCTTTTGTGGCCTGCTATCTTGCGTTTGACCTCATCGGCATGGCCATCGACCTGGCCACCTGGGGCCACCACCAAGGCGAGGGATATGAAAGCTATGGCGTGATGTTCTTTCTTTACATCGTCTTCTTCCTCTTCCAAAACATCATAGCCCTTGGGGCATGGTGGGTGTACCGAAAGGCCACGAACAAACGGAGAGTGCTGCTCACTGCCACCGTCCTGTTGGTTTTCAATCTGGCCCTGATGAACTTGGGGTACAATATTGACATCGAAGCCCACCGTGCACTGGCCCACGGCTTGGCCCTCCTGAGTGTCATTCCCGTCGCAATGACTTCCAACCCATGCATCCTAGGCCTACTCAGCAGCATCGAAGGCGACCCCGCCATAGGGTACACGATACTACTGCCGCTCTGTGCCACAGTATGCTACACAATCGTCCTCTTCTCGGCCCTGCTGCTTTCCGGCCCGCATACACAATTATCGGCCACCCGTGAGGAGGGAAGCAGTGCGGGGCATGACCTTGCGGGCGAAGACATGAACAACGGCACAGACCACCACCGGAACAACCACCTCTGCAACTAACACCAGCCAAAAATGTGCCACCGTGGGTGTCAATTTGCCCGCCAGCGGCTCCACCAAAAGATAGTTCATCACCAACGGATGGGTGGCGAATAGGAGAAATCCGCTGCCCGCCAGCCACTTTGTAGGACGCAAATTGTGCCGTTCCACCAGTGCTGCCGCAATGCGCAGCGTGGGAACAATGGCGGCTATACTGAAAAGCCTCTCGGCAACAGGAGTGGCCACCGCGCCGCGCATCATCAGCCACACATGCCAAGCCATCAGCACTGTCGGCACCAGTAGACACAGCCACAACGGCACCCGCCTGGCAGTTTCCACCATATCCAGCTTGCGAATGCCAAACCAAGCCCCAATGCTGAAGAAAAGCAGTGCCGACGGAAAGCGCATCAGCAGCATCGGCCATTCGGCATTCCACGGCATGACATAGAGGACCGCAAAGACCGGCAACACCCACCAGCGCCGCCCTCTCAATAGGAAGTAAAGCACCGGAGCCAACAGGCACATCACCATCAAGTCGCGCAGAAACCACAGTTGAAAAGCCTTGGGCATGCCCTGATAACCACTGCCCATGCCAATAAAAATGTCCAGCAACCCGTCGGGACGGAAGAGCGAGATAGCCAGCCAGTCAGCATGACCCTGCAGCACAACCATCAGCAGTTGAAAAGCCCAAGCAAAGAAATTCCAAAAAAGATATGGCACCAGCAGCGAGCGAGCCCTTTTGGCCAGTTTGCCACGGTAGACCTCCATAGTAAAGTCCTCCGGCTGGCGGAAGAACCAGTAGCCCGAAAAAATGAAAAATAGCGGCACCGCGACGCGGATGATAGTGCGCAGCAACCCATATAGCACTGGCGAGAACCCGTTGCCCACTGGCATCGAAAGAAGCAGAGCCGTGTCAGTATGGATAATAACGATGAGCACCATCAACGGATAGCGAAGCCAGTCGATTGTGCCAGACTGCAAATTGCCCGTATGCAAAGTAGATTTTTCTGCACTCATAATGGAAGCGTATTTCTCAGTTTCATATTTCAAAAACGCCCAAAAGTAAAAAAAATTGTACTGACCGCCTGATTTCCATTAGTGTAGATTCGACCCTAACACAATAAAACACAAATCCCATCGTTACAAAAAAAAATAACACATAATGATAGACAACAACATCCAACAGGCTTTCGACTTCCTGCGCGCCAACTGCGAAGGAGCCTTAGCCACTGTCAGTCAGGGTCATCCACGCCTGCGCGCCTTTCAGGTGATGCGCATCGAAGGGGAAAACCTCTTTTTTGCCACTGCTCCTCAAAAAGAAGTCTACCAGCAACTACACGAAAATCCTCACGTAGAATTCATGGTGCTGAAAGACCGCGTAAGTGTGCGCGTGGCAGGGTCAGTACTTTTCGACGTCGACGACGAAACACGCCGGTGGATTTATGACCACAACCCGGTGCTGCCGCGCCTCTACACCTCGGCCGACAAGCTGGTCTGCTTCCGCTTGCCGGTGGAATACCTAGAATACTTCGACCTGCGTCCCACCCCTCCCGTCGTCCTCCACACCGACCTCCTCAGCCATAAGACCCACGAGGGCTTCCGCGGAGAGAGGTTTTCATAGCCACCACTTATTAAGAACGCAAATCATGAAAAGAACAGCAACAATCGCATTATTCCTATTACTGAGCGTGGCCACCTTCGCCCAGCGACAGAAAGTAACCGTCAGCAAAGATGGCGCCATGATGATAAACGGCGAAGTGGTCGCCTACATCGAGCGCGAAGGCTGCAAACTGCTCAGCCCCACCTGCCAGTTCTTCATCACCGACGAAAACGACAAAATGCTCATCACCGTCACCCAGCAGGGCTTCACCGACAAGACCCAAACAAGCCGCGAGTTTCCCAATGGTACGCCTGTGGCCTACCTGGTCTTCTCCTTTAAAGGCTTCGACCGCGTGGGCGAAATCGATTCCCCCTTCACGATGAAAGAAGAAACCATAGGCCGACTCATCGCCCAGTGGCACCTCCTCAAAGACCGCAAACTCGACCCCGAGGCCGTGGAGCAGTTCATCACCGCCAACGGCCGCAAATTCAGCGAAAAAGAACGACTTCAGAGCCAGCCCCCCGCCATCCAAATCATCAATCAGCAGTAACCACAACGTCTCTCCCTCCTGCCCCCCCCAACTCTCAATTCTCAAAAACACATGGAACCTAAATACTCAATCCACACCAGCCTCTCAGAAGAGGAATTCATCCGGTTCAACCGCTACCTTATTCACCAGAACAAGAGGAGCATGACCATCATCATCGTAAGCACACTCCTCGTGATTGCATTCGCCATCAACCATTTCATCCGAGGTGACAACCTGCCCATAGCCGTAGGCCTTTTGGTCGGATTGCTCATCGCCGTATGGAATATTACCCTCGGTGCCGACCGCAAGGCTAAGAAATACTACCACAGCTATATCGCCCCGCAGATGGCGGAGCAGACCATCTCTTTCTTTGAAGACCATCTGGAGCAGACCACCCAGACCGGCAACGGCAGCATTCCCTACGCCCAACTCCACAAAATCTACCGTACCAAGAACGACCTCTACCTCATGCGCTCGCCCCAAGTGGGCACCATCCTCCCCCTCGCCTCCTGCCCCGAAGGGCTGGTCGATTACATCATGCAAATCAAACAGCAGCACAGCCTATAAATGGACCCAAACAAGATATGTCCCGTTTGCGGTTACGACCAGTTGGATGAAGGGCCATTCACGCCCGAGGGGTGCCCCACATACGAAATATGCCCTTGCTGTGGGTTCGAATATGGCTTCGACGACGAATCCGAAGGCTTCACCTACAGTCAGTTCCGCCAGCGGTGGATTGCCCGGGGCTACCACTGGTTTGATAAGGAGGAGACACCAGCGGGCTGGGGCAAGGCCATGATGGAAAGGCAGTTGTCGAACGCCAAACTTGCCAACGCCCAATCGCGCTACGTGGCCAACATCAAGCACCCATAGGGCCCTTCCCATCTAGGCCGCTGGGGAAGTCCTCCTTTTGTGCAATAACTTCCGCAATCCGTACAACTGCCGTTCCGCAGAAAAGTAGTATTTTTGCAAACGGGAAAACAGCATCCCACAGAACTATCAAATCAATAAAAATCAACAATATGCAAGAAACAATAGTAGACCCCAGAAAGACCACGTCCGAAGAACATGCCGAAGGGGTGCGCCAGGCGCAAGTCCTTTTCAAACTCAACCACACCATGCCCTACACCGACGAGTACAATGCGCTGCTGCGTGAACTCTTCGGCGACAATCTGGGAGAGGGCGGCTGGGTGATGCCCGGCCTTACGGGCGTGTGCTTCGACCGAGTCAAAATTGGTCGCAACGTGATGATAATGAACAACTGCCTCATGATGTCGCGCGGCGGCATCACCATCGATGACGGTGCCATGATAGCCGCCAACGCCCAACTTATCAGCAACAACCACGACCTGCACGACCGTCAGCTGCTCATCTGCAAGCCGGTCCACATCGGCCGCAACGCCTGGGTGGGAGCCGGCGCCACCATTCTGCCGGGCGTCACCGTGGGCGACAACGCCGTTGTCGCTGCCGGAGCAGTTGTTACCAAGGACGTAGCCCCTAACACCATCGTCGGCGGCAACCCCGCCAAGTTCATCCGCTCAGTAGACTAACGGGGACTGCAAACCCTGCTCCCATTCATCTCGACCGAAAGAAACCCTCTGCGCCCTCCGAGATTACACTCCGAGGGCGCTTTTTATGTTCCATTTATTTTCCATTTTGTTTACTTTTTGTTTGCATTTTGTTTTTACATCATAAATAAAATGCAAACTAAATAAAAACAAAATGCAAAATAAAAGGCTAACAAAGTGCAGAGGGAGCGAGGCTAAAAGGGGCGATTTTCTGGGTGGAAAAGGGAAAAAAATTGTTAGGGTTGCGCCATGTTGGGTAATTTATCAGGGGGAAATGTCAATTTGTAAAAAAAAATGTGTATTTTTGCAAATTGTACTTTTGAAGGCTCGGCAATGTAGTTGGGTTTTATTTTCCATGAGACGCTCTTCAGCAGACTTTGCTGAGCCAAAAGACGCTAGAAACGCACTACAATTAGAATAAATACAT
This sequence comes from uncultured Bacteroidales bacterium, assembly GCA_947165255.1. Classification (GTDB taxonomy): domain Bacteria; phylum Bacteroidota; class Bacteroidia; order Bacteroidales; family P3; genus Colimorpha. The sequence continues at coordinate 147,750 of CAMUZR010000004.1, read as the reverse complement.
ACATCATGAAACGGACCTTCCTTTTTATTGCATTGACTTTGGCCTCAGTAATGGCCATGGCACAGAACCAACCCGCCGGCATCCGCATGGAAGCCACCGAAATCACTGTCAACGACGAGAGCTACAGCCTCTTCACCTACACCGATGAGGACGGAACCTATGGCTACTACCTCAGCCTTGGCCACTATGACGAGCTCCTCTCCATTAGCATCGGCAACACCTCGTCCACACTGGGCAACTTCGACGAGACCTGCCTCTATCTGGGAGCCGACCGCGAGGAGGCCTTCGAGGCCCTCGACCGTCTCCTTGCCCTTTTCGACAACGAGCCCGGAACCACGGTGGAGCTGCCCGCCCGCGTAGCTACTGGTGGCGAACGCCTGGGCGGGAGCGTGAACATTTCTTGTCTGGTGCATAAGAAACTGCTGGGCGGCAAGCAGTTGTTGTTCTTTTTCCCCTCACACGACCATTCGGGAATGACCTATTTGGGCAAGGGTAGCGTGAAACAACTTCGCCGCGGCCTCAGCCTCGACAAGAGACTGCGTCCCAACAAAAAGTAGCCTACTGTCCACAAGCCCTATTGCACTATGAAAACCGAAGAATTGACCGACCATATCCGCAACCTGATATGGGCAGTGCTGCTTGTTGCGGCATTGATATTGGGCATTGTCCGCGGGCATTGGTTTACCTTTTTTTTTCTTGCAGCGTCGTTCTTCGTCTTGAAAGGAACCATTCTGATTCAGCTACTGCGGTTGCGGAAAGCCCAAAATGAGCTGAAGCTACACCTAAAGCTACAAGGACGCTCCTCATACATTCCTAATCCAAAGTTGATTGAGGCCATGACTAACCGCTGCGAGGCCATCGAGGAGGAAATCAACCGGCTGCGTCCGCCGCTGACTTGCCTGCGACTGAGGATTGACTATGGCGGCAGCCACTGGCTGTTCGACAGCAAGTTGGGCGGCACCCCCTATTGGGACAGCCGTCTGCCCTACCCCACCGATGCCAAGGGCAAGCCTATGGCCATGGTGATGCAGGTGAATATGGAACAGATGCCGCACTCTGAGCTCTTTCCTCCGACGGGCATGTTGCAGTTCTTTATCTCCGCCGACGAGGAGATTTTGGAAAACGGCTACGGCATAGACTACGACAATCCCACTAGTCAGAGCAATATACGCGTGGTGTTTCACGCCCAGTTGGATCGTTATGCCGATCCCGAGCAGTTGGCCCAATATCCGCGTTGCGAGACGCTGAAGTACGCGCCCGTGGACGGCGAATATGCCATTGCAGCCTATCGCGACGAGTCGTGCATCAACCAGACCGTGGGTGAATTTGATGCACTTGCCGCACAGGCGGTTAAGAACCTCTATGGCGAGGAATTGGGCGAGCGGGATGTGGCCGACTATGTCAAGGGCCTCCTGCCCGAGGATATTCGCGACCAGGTGGACGACGTGCTTGCCGTCGGCGACAGCACGATGTTCCAAGGCGTGACGGAGGTTAATTTTCAGATGTTGGGTTTCCCCGCCTTTGAACAGTTCGACCCCCGCGAAAAGGGGAGCCGCTACGACACCATGCTGTTGCAAATACCCACCATCGAGACCGGCAGCACCCAAGAGGGAAATCACCGTTTCCGCACCATCTGGGGCGACTGCGGCTCGGTACGCCTATTCATCAACAGCGAAGCACTCCGCCAGCTGGACTTCAGCGATGTCTACTGCGACTTCCAGTGCTACTGATTCGTTTTTTGCCCCTTATTGTTGTTTACCGCAATTTGTGCACTTTTTGAGGCAATAAGGATAACAGCGGTATGAGGGAAAATTGGTAATTTTGCAGTCAGGAATTATCAACGAAATAATATACGCTATGCAATTCAATTTCAACGAGAAAAGAGAAGTAGTTGCCCTGCTGGGAGCAGGCAGCATGGGCATGGCAATAGCCGAGCGCGTGGCCGCCAACCGTATCGTCCTGCTGGGCGACATAAGCGAAAAGAATCTCAAGGCCGCAGCCGAAAAGATGCAGTTCTCCGGCTACGAGGTGGATACGATGGTTGTGGACGGGGGCGACAAGGAGAGCATACGCGCCTTTGCCCGCCGTGCCGCCGAGCTGGGACCGGTGAAGCACTATATCCACACCGCCGGAGCGTCGCCTAATCAGGCCAATCCGCAGCACATCATCGATCTGGACCTTGTGGGGTCGGCCTACGCCCTCGATGCTTTCGGCGAGGTGATGATGCGCGACGGTTCGGGCATCCTCATCAGCAGCCAGACGGGCTACATGCTGCCCGAACCCATGTCCAACGAGGTGGAGTTGGCCCTCACCATGACACCGGCCGACGAGTTGGCGGCATTGCCCTGCCTGCAGCCCGACGTGATCGTCAATTCGGGTGTGGCCTACGTGGTTGCCAAACGGGCCAATCAGTTGCGTGTGCGCAAGGCCGCTATGGATTGGGGACGCCGTGGGGCACGAATCAACACCATCTCGCCCGGTGTGGTGGTTACGCCACTGGCTTACGATGAATTCCGCGCCGCTGGTGAGGGCTACCAGAAGATGATTGAGTCGTCGGCCATGCACCGTGTGGGCAACCCCGCCGAGATTGCCGCTGCCGCCGAGTTCCTGCTTAGCGACAAGGCCTCCTTTGTCACCGGTACAGACCTGTTGGTCGACGGCGGCACCATCGCCGCCATCAAGACCGGAGCCTATCAATTGACGCTCAGTTAGAGATACGGCCCCGCCTAAAGGCGGGGCCTATTTTTTTGTGGCTGAGGATAAGAACGGGAGTAGAGCTGCGTTATAATGATATGCAGCTGTAGGTGAAGAATGGATCGGCCGAAGTGGAGGGTATCTCTCTGATTTCTGAACTTGTTAACATGACAGCCCGGCGGGGGATGACATTATTCCTTTGCGGATTGACGGTTAAAGCATTCTTTTTTTAACGAAGCAGCCAACGCTGGCTTGTTCCTGCTCTTTCTGATCCTTATTGGCTGCATCCTTTGCTATCTATTACGCCGACTGCTATATGCGTTACTTCCAGGCAGAAGAAACTATTTCAGCACAAGACGGCTACTTAGTCTCTGAGTGCCCCCATACTTTTTTTCGTAGGCGAAAAAGCATTCCGCTTCCGGCTATCCGCATTATAAAGCCTCACACAAATCATTCTAGGCTTCCCAACCCCAACACGCTGAGGGTCTTTTACGGCCACGGCCGCCGCTATCGGTTTGGCATCTTCATGACCCCTAGACAGGGCGGTGATTGGGTAAATGGTATTTTACAATTGCGCGACAATGAGAGATGGAGCCAACATTGTATTTGCAACCTGGCTAATGGAGGGATCAATGGCTTTTTGTGATAATAAGGAACTGATTGATGGCTATTTGTGCCATTAGTGTAATGTGAGCGGATCGCTGTCCCGCATACTATTTGGTAAAAAAAAGGACAGCGAGAAATAATCTCGCTGTCCCCAATTAACCTTATTACACTATTACTATTATACCTGATTGCCTAAATCAGATACGTTATTATGTATCGCATGAGGGAGGAAAATTGCAACTTGATTAAAAAAAATTATTTTTTTTTGATGGTAATTGTTTATTTATGGCGCAGATGCGTCTAACTGATTGAAAATCTATATTTTTCAAAACAGATAGTTTGGTTGGAGCTGTATTACCTGGAAAAAAACTAGCCAAGAAAGGGGGAAAATGTAGAAAAAATGTAAGTATGGTTATGTTCCTCCGAGGGCAGTTCGCCCGAATGAGTGTAAAAATGGTGTACCTTCTTGGCTTCTTAGAGAGAAGAAGGAGATATATGCCAGTTTTGGGGTTGCGAGAATGAGGGTACTTTTCAGAGTTTCTGAGAGAGGTTCTGCAACAGAACGGACACCCTAAGAAATGCCATGTGAGATGCATTTACGGGGGATGGAGGGATAGGAGAGAAACCTGCAAACGCAAAAGCGAGGTTGTGAGGTGTGTTCAGCAGGCTATGGCCATGCGGTAATGAGGAGTAACGTATTCGAAGTGTGACCGATATGCGGGTCTCCGCCTGGTATATCCTGTGATTCTTTAGGCCATTACCTAGTGCTGACACTCTATTCGGACACCACGAATCTGAAATATTTTCTCACAGGAAAAATTTAATACAATATTTTCTTCTATTTGACGTTTAATAGATGTTTTTATCCAAAAATAATAGTTTTTTAATCATGAGATTGTGGGGCGACGTGAGTCGTCCCATTTTTTCTATTGAGCCACTTTTCCCCTCCGACCTCAAAAGAGGTGAAGAAAGTTTTCGGACATAATTTTAATGCAATAAAAAGAGAATTATTCCGTTTTATAGAAGCAATTGATTTTAGTTGTAATTATTGTTTTCATCACGAGGGAGGAAAGGCTTCGGCCTCCTCCCTCTGATTTTTTTGCCTAGACGCAAAAGTGGGTGACAGTGTTGCGACTGCCACCCACCCTTTGTTGAAAAGAAATGTATTTTAGAAATTGATATTGGCTCCCACAAAAATGCGCTTACTGATGCCTTTGGTGTTGGCGTTGGAGAAGTTGTCGCTCATTCCGTGGGTATAGCCAGCATGGATGCCGAAACCACCGAAGTTTACGCGTACTCCGGCAGTCAGCGCCCAGGTAAAGCGCTCGCGATAGTAGGCTTCTTCGGTAGCATTCTCGTTGTCGAAATAGTTAATCTCGGAATCTTTGTTCAGCACCCTGTCGGTGACGGTGCATTTGTTGATGAGGCCCAATCCCAGCGTGGGACCCGCAAAGAGGGTGAAGGTATTGTAGCGGCCAAAGGGGATGGCATAGTTGGCATAGACAGGAACGACAAGGTCGAGCTGCTGGAACCGACGTGTAGTGAGAGTGGTGCCGAGAGCTACCACGGAATCGCTCCGACGAAAATACTCCACATTGGCTCCGACGGTGATGCCAAAGTTGCTGCTGCCAAAGGGTATGTTGTAGTTGAAACCCACGTAGGCACCAGGACGAGAGAGTGTGTCGTAGGTGGTGCCGATGACAGGCAGTGTGGTGGAAGAGATGAGGTTGTTCTGGACATACCCTGCATGGATGCTACCCTGGGCATTGGCTGCACCGTAGGCGAACAGCGCGGCCACAAGGGTGAAGATGGAAAGAATCTTTTTCATGTCTATAAATATTTAATGTATCATTTTTTATAACGCCGGAGAAAGGCAAAAATTGCACTATGACTGCAAAAAAAAATTAGAAAAAGGGTGTTTGGGGAGTAAACCCGAAACACCCTTTTTAAGGTAATCAGTTTTATTAAAAAACTATTCGAGGAACCACTTGAGGGATTCGAGATAGCGGGGTTCGCGGGCAGCGTCGAAGAGGAGCAGATAGCCCATTACGGTGGTGGCGATATGCTCGGTGAGCTTGCGGGCCATGTGGTCGAAGAGGGGGTCGGTGGTGCCGTTGGCGGTAGCCTTGGCATGGAGTTCTTCATACTGGCGGCTGCGCTCGCGAAGTTTGGTCAGGCACTCGGCCATTTCGCCTTCAGTGGCCATGGGAGCCACTTGGGCATCGTAGTCGGCGATGAGTTTGACGTATGCTCCGCTGGCAATACCCTTGATGGCGGCTACGACCTGCAGCTGGCTGGTACCCTCATAGATGGTGAGGATGCGGGCATCGCGGTAGAGGCGCTCGCAGGGGTATTCCTTCATGAAGCCGGAACCACCATGGACCTGGATGCAGTCGTAGGCGCACTGGTTGGCAAATTCTGAAGCAGTCATTTTCACCAGGGGGGTGAGTATGTCGGCAGTGCGGGCTGCCTGCTTGCCGGTGCTGGTGAGGTCGACCCAACGGGCGGTCTCATACATGAGTGTGCGGGCACCGTCGACACGTGCACGGATGGCCTTCAGGAGGTCTTGGACGGCGACAAACTGTCCAATGGTATGGCCAAACTGCTCACGAGAGTCGGCATAGACCTCGGCTTCGCGAAGGGCTGCCTCACAGAGACCGATGGACTGTGCTGCCACACCCAGGCGGGCACCGTTCATGAGCGACATGACGTATTTGATAAGACCCAAACGGCGCTGGCCTACCAACTGGGCAGGAGCGTTGCGGAAGACGAGCTCGCAGGTGGGCGATCCTTTGATGCCCATTTTGTTTTCGATGCGGCGGACGGTCATGCCACCGTCGGCACGGTCGAATACAAAATAGGAAAGGCCGCGACCGTCGGTGGTGCCTTCCTCGCTACGGGCGAGAACCAGATGGATGTCGGCATCGCCGTTGGTGATGAAGCGCTTCACACCATTCAGACGCCAGCAGTTGTTGGCCTCGTCGAAGGTGGCTTTAAGACGGACCGACTGAAGGTCGGAACCGGCGTCGGGCTCGGTGAGGTCCATGGAGCAAGTGGCACCATCATAGATGCGGGGGAGATACTTATCCTTCAGTTCCTCGGAGGCGAACTCGTTGATGGTGTCGGCACAGTCCTGGAGGCCCCAGATGGTGGCAAAGCCCACATCGGCACGGGCTATCATTTCAGCAGCCATGACGGCCACCACACGCGGCATGTTCAATCCGTTATATCTGCGCGGCAGAGTGAGGCCGAAAAGACCCGACTGCACAAGGGCATGAAGATTCTGCTTGGTGCCAGCGGCATATTCGACATGGCCGTCTACCAGATGGGGACCTTCAATGTCGACGTCGGCAGCATTGGGGGCGATCACGTCACCTGAGATGTTGCCCAAAAGATTGAGCACCATTTCGTACTGACGGATGGCATTATCGGCATCGGCAGGGCCGCCTTCAGCAGTGTTGGCAAATCCCGACTCACGAACCTCAGCGACGTGAGCCATCTCGGGATGATGAAGGTAGAAAGAAAGACTGGGGTTGTCGTTATAAAAATTCATATTATTTCAGGTTATTTGAATAACATTCCATCATCATGGGAACCACGGTGCACACATCACCGATAATGGTGTAGTCGGCAATGGCATTGATAGGTGCATTGGGATCGGTGTTGATAGAGATAATTTTCGAGGACTGGTCCATGCCGGCGCGGTGCTGGACAGCACCAGAGATGCCGCAGGCAATGTAAAGACGCGGACGCACGGTGACACCCGTCTGACCAATCTGACGTTCGGGCTCGGTGAAACCTGCATCGCAAGCAGCGCGGGTACCACCCACCTCGCCACCAATGAGGCGGGCAAGGTCGTGGAGCATCTTGAAGTTTTCGCGGCTACCCATGCCGTAGCCACCGGCCACGATGATGGAGGCGCCTTTGATGTTGATGTCTTTCTTGACAATTTCACGACGGATGATGGTGACAGCCTTGTCGGCCTGCTCCAGGTCATTGCTGATGTCGACCTTGGTGACGGTGCCCTTGTAATCGGCCTGGAAGATTTCTTTGCGCATCACACCTTCGCGCACAGTTGCCATGTGGGGCTCAACTTCGGGCGAAACGATGGTGGCGATGATGTTGCCGCCGAATGCGGGACGGATTTGATGGAGGGTGCATTTATACTCCTTGCCGGTCTTGGCATCGACATGGTCGCCCAGCTCGAGAGCAGTGCAGTCGGCAGTAAGACCGCAACGCAAGCGGGAGGCCACACGGGGAGCGAGGTCACGCCCCACGGTGGTGGCACCGAAGAGCACCACGTTGGGCTGCTGTTCCTGTATTACTTTCAATACTACCGCAAAATGCGGAAGGGTGCGATAGGGCGAAAGGCGGGGGTCATCGGCAATGAAGACCTCGTCGACACCATAAGGATAGAGTTCGGAAGCCACGCCTTGGATGTTGCTGCCAGCAACCACGGCCTGCAGGTGTCCGTTCATCTCGGAGGCCAAATGACGGCCTTTGGTGCAGAGCTCGAGACTGATGTCGGCAATGTGGTTGGACTCTGTCAGTTCGCAATATACTAAAACATTATTCATATACGATGTTATTTTTTTACAATACTGTTTGACAGTGTGGTTTAGATGATATGGTCGTTTATGAGGGTGGCCATGAGGTCACTGATTTCCTTAGCGTTAGGAGCAACCTGCTGGCTCTCCTTATGGGCCAGAACCACATTTTGAACCTTCTTCACTTTGGTGGGGGAGCCTTTGTGTCCGAGACGATCGAAGTCGGGGTTGACATCGTCAGCAGTGAGGATGTCAACAGGAGCGCCGTCGAACTGGATGAGCCTATGGGCATGGGGGAAACGACACTCGGCAGCAGAGCCTGTGACGGTAATAAGGGCGGGGAAGCCAACGCGCACCTCTTCGATGCCGTCGGCGAGACGACGGATAACCTGAATGGAGTCGCTGTCTACATTCACCAGGCTTTCGGCATAAGTCACCTGAGGGATGTCCAATTTCTCGGCCACCTGGGGACCCACCTGAGCGGTGTCGCCGTCGATAGCCTGGCGACCGCCGAAGATGAGGTCTACCTTGCCGACCTTCTGCACGGCGAGTGAGAGTGCGTAGGAGGTGGCAAGCGTGTCGGCACCGGCAAAACGGGCGTCGGAAAGGACAAAGCCGTCGTCGGCTCCACGTGAACGGGCGTCGGAAATAATTTCGGCTGCACGGGCTGGACCCATCGTCACCACGGTGACATGAGAGCCGGGGATGCGGTCTTTCACCTGCAGAGCCATTTCAAGAGCCTGGAGGTCTTCGGGATTGAAGACGGTAGGCAGGGCGGCACGGTTGACAGTGCCGTCGGGATTCATTGCATTGGTTCCCACATTATGGGTGTCGGGAACCTGTTTAGCAAGTACAACAATGTTCAAACCTGACATGGGCTAGATTATTTAAGTACTATTTGTATTCGTTAACTATATACATTAGAGCGAGAGTCCGCCGTCGCAACGGAGCACCTGACCAGTGATGTAGGTAGAGAGCTCGGATGCGAGGTAAAGCGATGTACGGGCAATATCTTCGGGCTGGCCAGGACGGCGCATGGGAATGGCCTTCAGCCAGTCGTTCAAAGCCTGCTCGCCCAACTGCTTGGTCATCGGGGTCTCGATGAAACCAGGAGCCACGGCATTCACGCGGACATTGCGGGAACCCAACTCCTTGGCCAACGAGCGAGTGAAGCCGATGATTCCTGCCTTGGTGGCGGAATAGTTACACTGACCCGCATTGCCGTTGATACCAACGATGGAGCTGATGTTGATGATGGAACCGCTGCGCTGCTTAATCATCATGGGGGTGAAAGCCTTGCAGTAGTTATAGACCGAGCGGAGATTGCAGTTGATTACTAAATCCCAGTCGGCGGGCGACATGCGCAGGAGCAGGTTGTCGCGGGTGATGCCAGCGTTGTTGATAAGAATGTCCAAACGGCCAAACTCCTTCTCAATCTCCTTGGCAATCTCCAAAGTACGCTCGTGATTGGAAGCATCGGCAGCATAGAAAGCAGCACGAACACCTTTGCCCTTAAGCTCTTCCAGCAGGGACTTGCTGTTGTCGTCCTCACGGAAATCGGTAAATATAATGTCGGCGCCATTGTCGGCAAAAAGCAACGCAGTGCTTCGGCCAATACCACGGGATGCTCCCGTAATCATAGCGATTTTATTCTCTAACAGTTTCATGGTATGAAGTTTTTGTGAATTCAATAATTATAATGATTTTATCTCTGCATTTCGATTACGTGCAGACTATTCTTCTTTCTTCGGAACTAGGGTGAACATTAGCTTACCCTTGGCGCAAAGCTGACCTTCGACGCTGCACTTGGCCTCGACAATGTAGGTAGTGGCACGGCGGTAGGTGATTTTGGCGGTCACCTCAATGGTGTCGCCGGGACGAACCTGACGTTTGAATCGAGCCTCGTCAATGCCGCTGTAGAAGGGGGTCTTTCCAACCAGGTCTTCTTTCAGCAGCACACAGGACGACTGGGCCATGATTTCACACAGGATGACACCCGGAACAACAGGATAGCCTGGGTAGTGTCCTTGTAGGAAGTACTCATCGCCGCGCACATGGTAGTGGGCGATACCAATTTCACCTTGAAGGTCGACATCGTCCACCAGCAGCATCGGCTCGCGGTGGGGCAGGAAGGTTTTTATTTCGTCTCTATTCATCATAATATTACTTTTTTTATTATTCCTAAATCAAATGGTACTGAACTTAGCATTACATTTTACGCAGGGCGACACAAGCGTTTTGTCCGCCAAAACCAAAGGAGTTGGAAATGGCCACTTCGGGCTGGAAGTCGCAAGCCACGTTGGGCGTATAGTTCAGGTCGCATTCGGGGTCGGGCTCCAGCAGATTAATAGTCGGAGCCACCTTTCCGTACTTAACAGTGAGGGCCGTAATGATAAGTTCGGTAGAGCCAGCAGCGCCCAGCATGTGTCCCATCATCGACTTTGTGGAGCTGATGACGGCCTTGTGTGCCTCAGTATCTCCCAGCACCTGCTTAATGGCACTGGTTTCCGATTTATCGTTCAGCGGGGTACCCGTGCCGTGGGCGTTGATATAGAGGGGCTCGCCATTAAATCCTGCACCCTGTAAAGCCAGCCGGATGGCCTGAGCGGCACACTTGCCATCGGGACGGGGTGCGGTATAGTGGTGGGCATCACAGGTGTTGCCATAGCCAACCACTTCGGCATAGATATGTGCACCACGGCGCACGGCCAAGTCGTAATCCTCCAAAATCATAATGCCAGCGCCTTCACCCATCACGAAGCCTTTGCGGCGGGCATCGAAAGGCAGCGAGGCTGCATTGGGGTCAGGATTGGTGGAAAGAGCCTTGCTGTTGGCAAAACCACCGATGGCAATTTCGGTAATGGCAGCTTCGGTACTGCCCGTAATCATGGCATCGGCCAGACCTTCCTTAATCATACGGTAGGCCTCGCCCACGGAGTGAGTACCGGTAGCACATGCGGTTACGATAGGCAGGTTGGGACCCTGTGCATTAAACATAATGGCCACATTTCCCGAAGCAATATTCGAAATCATCATGGGGATGAACAGAGGCGACACACGGCGAACTCCCTCGGTGAGAATCTTCGTCTGCTCACTCACGAAAGTGTGAATGCCGCCAATACCAGAACCAATGGCGCAGCCGAAACGTTCCGGGGCAACATCCTTTTCCACCTCCAAGCCGCTGTCGGCCATGGCCTGCTTAGCGGCAGCAAGGGCAAAAAGTGCGTAGCGGTCGTTATGACGAACGGCCGATTTATCCAGACCCAGAGCAATGGGGTCAAAGTTTTTCACCTCGGCGGCCACGTTCACCGGAAGGTTGGGATTGTCAATAGAAGTAATGGGGGCGATGGCGTTAGTACCCTTGAGCAGATTGTCCCACAGGGTGTTGATGTCGTTGCCAAGAGGGTTGATGCAACCCATGCCGGTTATAACTACTCTTTTCATAAATTGTCGTTTTAAAATGTCTGTGTTGGTGAATGGGATTTATTATTTACTCCAGCGCATCACGGCAGCGCCTGTCACGAATCCGGCTCCGAAGGCACTCAGTGCCAACATGTCGCCTTTCTTCAGCTTGCCGCTGCAATACAGCTCGTCAATCAGAATGGGAATACTGGCCGACGATGTGTTGCCCATGCGCTCAATATTAGTTGGGAACTTATACGCAGGTTGAGCCAGGTGTTCCTGGATAGACTTAATGATACGTTGGTTAGCCTGATGCAGCAGATAGAGGTCAATCTTGTCGGGAGTAAGACCGGCCTCCTCTATCACACCGCGCAGGTCACGCTGCGACGACTCCACGGCCATTCTGAACACCTCGCGGCCGTTCATAATCAGAGGCTCCGTAATGTCCACTCCTGGGGCTTCAAACGGAGTGGTCTCCATGCGGCGCTGATAGACAATAACGTCACGATTAGGTACCGTGGTCAGACGGATGGCCTTCAAGTCGTTACCTTTGGTAACCACCACAGCACCTGCACCGTCGCCAAACAGGATGGAGGTCTCGCGACGCTTCCAGTTACAAAAACGCGAAGGCTCCTCGGCGCACACGATAAGTACATTCTTAGCGCGGTTGGTCTTCAGCATGGCCTCAGCAACAGCCAGTGCGTCAAGGAAACCAGCACAGGCGCCGTTGAGGTCGAAGCAGGGAGCATGGCTCTTGAGGTGCTGCTGAACAATGCAACTCAAAGCCGGCGTAACATAGTTGTTCGCCACATTAGAGCAAATGCAGAAATCAATTTCATCGGGTAGGATAGCGGCCGACTCTACGGCCGAACGAGCGGCCGATACAGCCAAGTCCACCAAAGATTCCGTAGAGCGTAGACGGCGGGTCTTGATTCCCGTGCGGGTAGTAATCCACTCGTCGTTAGTGTCAAGGAAGCCTGCCAGCATTTCATTAGTCACCACTTTCGATGGTATGGCGCTTCCTGTTCCAATAATTTTCATATACAAAAAAGTTTTTTTAGTCGCACTTATTAAACGTGTTTACTTATAAAATTGCATAATAAAATACGCGTAGGCGCATATTTTCAAGCGTGCAAAGAAACAAAGAAAAAGCGGCATAGCAACAAAAAAAATGACAATTTATATAATATAGTTGGCAAAATCACGTTATTTTGGGCGAAATTAGATTATTTTTGGCGAAAATGAAAAAATTAACAATAGGAAAATGGGAAAGAATAAGTGCAAAAGCACCCCAATTCCTCACCGAAAAAAGGAGCATTTTCCTTTTTTTAATACTTGTTAGTATTTTTGAAGTCCTCTTCATAACGGTCTACAAACCCATGGGGCTGCTGCGCACAAACGACAATCTGACCCAGTGGAGCCCACTTTTCTACATGGCCATCCTGGCTGCCACCGGACTCGGCACACTCGTTGTCAGCCGCCTCCTACTGCTTCAGCGTCAAAAGCGCAAACCGCTCAAGCTATACGAGTACGCAATCTGGGTAGCAGTGGAAATAGTAGCTTTTACCCTGCTGTTGTCCACCATAGCCTTCAACATCAACGCCAATGAAGAACTCAGCTTTCTTTCCATCCTATGGAGGGCGCTTCTCGACATCGTCACCGTGCTATTAATACCTTATATTATAAGCATTCTCATCTTCCTCCTACGGGAAAAGCAACAAGAAATAGCTGCCCTCAACGCTATGGTGCTAGAGCAGAGCGTTCCTATTTCCTCGTCCGACGAGATGATGAATTTCTACGACAAAGGAGGCCGACTTGTATTTGCCACCAAGAAAAAAAATGTACTATACGTCGAGGCCTCCGACAACTACACCAACATCCACTATATCAACGAAGACAAAGAAGACTGTTTCATCCTACACAGCTCCATGAAACAAGTCGAGCAAAACTATGCCCACCAGGGCATGCTGCGTTGCCACCGAGGCTACCTTGTCAACATCGAAAACGTCAAACTGCTGCGCAAAGACCGCGACGGTCTGGCCATCGAACTGGCCAAGAGCAGCAAAATCATCCCCGTGTCCAAAACCTACGTCGACAAAGTGGCCCACTGTTTTGCCAGCGCCATCCCCGCCCCTTCCGAACGCGCCTGACCCTCTTTTTGAAGAGGCCACCTATGTACAAAAAAGGCAATACCAGCGACCCTTTGGCCACTGGTACTGCCCAATAGTATGAGGCCACAGTCTAACGCTTAACCACTCGTCTAATAGTAAAACCGTCAGTAAGAACTATACGCATTGTATAGACCCCTGAGGTAGGAAAACTAATGTCCACATCAAACTTTTGTGAATCATCTCCAAACCAAATAAAAAAGAAGAATCAGATATTCCCCAGCTATCGGCCTCTCTTCTTAGGCACACACCCTTGCATATTGGCAAACATTCTCTGGCTGTTTGCGCCCCTTTCTAGAGGAGTGTCACGGTAGCGGAGGGGAACTTAAAAAGGACGCAACCCTGTCAGCTGCGTCCTTCCAATGTATCAATTGTGCTATTAAATATTGTGAACAAGGCGGACTGAGCAGCCAGTCTGTTTGCTCGTGCTTTTGTCAATCTAATCAGTTTAACCAGCAAAAATCTGTCAAGCGATTTCAGGAAAACACAGTGGGCTGATTTGTTTCTGTTTTGACCGATTTTAGTTTTTATTTAGTTTGCATTTAGTTTATGTTTTATTTGCATTTAGTTTATCAATGATAAATAAAATGCAAACTAAATGCAATATAAATGTTAGTCAAAGAGCGGGGAATGAGGGAGGACGGCGGGGCGATTGGGCAAAGGCCCGGATGGGGCGGGGGGCTTGGGGGGAGAAAGAAAATGCCCCATTGGCGCGGGGCGGCAATGGGGATATGGTGGGGTGACGATGTGGTGCGGGGAGGGAGGGACGGGTGCTAGATTTCGTCGTCGTCTTGGGGGACGAGGGTGTTGTAGAGACTATAGAGGTCGTCGATAATCTTCTTTTGGGTGAATTTCTCGCGCTGGAGGCGGCCTTTGGCTACGAGTTCGTCACGCAGTTTGGGGCTTTCGATGATGCGGCGGAGCTGCTGGGCAATCTCGTCGGGCTTGTCGGGGGAGGCATAGAGGGCGGCTTCGCCACCGGCTTCGGGCATGGAGGAGAGGTTGGAGGTGACGACGGGAGTGTCGGTGCAGAGGGATTCAAGGATGGGGATGCCGAAACCTTCGAAGAAGGACATATAGACGGAGGCGATGGCACAGGAGTAGAGGGCGGGGAAGTGGTCGAAGTCGGCATTGCGGATGAAGTGGACGCGGTCGGTGAGTTTGCGGCTGCGGGCTTCGGCAGTGAGTTCGGCGGCGTAGCGGCCGCGGTGGCGTCCGAGGATGACGAGGTGGACGTCGGCCGGGAGGGAGGCAAGAGCCTTGACAACGGCGAGCTGGTTTTTGCGCTCTTCGACGGTGCCGACGCAGATGATATATTTCTCGGGCAGTTTGTATTTTTTACGCACGGTGGCCTTGTCTTGTTCGGTGACGGGCTGCCAGAAGATGGGGTCGCAGGATTGGTAGATGACGTGGATTTTGGATTCGGGAACGTGGATGTAGTTGATGAGGTCCTGCTTGGTGGACTGGCTGATGGCGACGACGGCGTCGGCAATGTTGCAGGAGTGGCGCTGCTTGATGCGGTGGGCGATGCGGTCGAAGGGTTTGAAGTACTGTGGGTGATGCCAGGCGAGGAGGTCGTGCATGGTGACGACACGCTTGATGGAGTGGGGTATGCCGTGGGGCAGTTCGTGGCTGAGGCCGTGGAAGATGTCGACTTTGTCGCTCTTGAGATGGAGGGCTAGACCGTATCCGCGCCAGAGGTCGGGGAAATGGCGGTCGAGGCCTGAGGGCTGGCGGGTGGATATGTTGGCGTAGCTGGTGAAATAATCGCTGTACTCGCCGCTCATGTCGGGCGAGTAGAGGATGGAACGGACTTCCTGGTGCTGGTGGGCAAGGCCGCAGATGAGCATGCGGCTGTAGTTGCCAAGCCCGGTGTTATTTTTGAATGCTCGTTTAGCTTCGAATCCGACTATCATGAGTCTTGTTGTTTAAGAATTGATTTGCAAAAGTACGAAAAAAAATCGTATCTTTGCATTTTGAAAATATTTTTTATTTTTTAATAGTTGGCTAATAGTGCAATGGATAGGATTTCAGCGGTTATAATTACGCATAACGAGGCCCGCAATATTGGCCGCTGCATTGCCTCTCTGAAGGGAATTGCGGACGAGGTGGTGGTGGTTGACTCGGGTTCGACCGACGAGACGGAGCGCATCTGCCGCGAGGCAGGGGCCGTTTTTTTCCACCACGACTGGGCGGGCTACTCGGCGCAGAAGAATTACGCCGAGACCCTGACCACGGGTGATTGGATTCTCTCGCTCGATGCCGACGAGGCCCTCTCGGACGAGTTGCGGGGGAGTCTGCTGGAGCTGAAAGGCGCCATGCCCCAGGAGCGGACGGTTTACAGTTTCAGCCGCTTGACGAATTTCAGCGGCCGGTGGATAAGGCACTGCGGATGGTACCCAGACGAGAAGATACGGCTGTGGCCGAAAGGGACATGCCGCTGGGAGGGGCTGGTTCACGAGGAGTTGCAGATGGGGAGCGAGATGAGGAGGCGGAGGTTGAGCGGGGATTTGCTGCACTACAGCTACTACAGCGTGGAGGAGTTGGCGGAGAGGCAGGTGAAGTATGCCTCGCTGGCGGCCCAGAAGGCTCACGAGGGAGGCAAGCGATGCCCCTGCGGGGCTCTATGGCTGAAACCGGCGTGGACTTTTGTGAGGAACTACTTTTTTAGAGGCGGGTTCCTGGACGGGAGAGCGGGATTTGTGGTGTGCAGGATGACGGCGTTTTACACGCTGGTGAAGTATGCAAGGCTGAAGGAGCTGGGCAGGGAGATGTGAGGAATTGGAGGAAAATGAAAAATCGGAGGAATTAGATTATTCTGAGTAATCGGAATAATCGGAATAATCTGAAATTTTTTGATGAATAATACTTTTTTTTATGCCTGAGATTAAAGATAGTAATAGGGATTTATTTGCGCGCTATTCGTTGGAGGAGAAGCGGCGGCTGTATGAGGCGGCGGCGGAGCTGTTCAGCGAGAATAAGCGACAGCTGTTTGACCGGCTGGTGAAGAACCGCACGAGGCATATTTGCGTGGTGCTGGAGGACATATTTCAGTCGCACAATGCCAGCGCGGTGCTGCGCAGCTGCGACTGCTTTGGTGTGCAGGACGTGCATGTGATTGAGGACCGAAATAAGTATGCGCCCAACTCGGAGGTATCGATGGGTTCGGACAAATGGGTGGATTACTATAAGCACCCGGACATTGTGCAGACATACGACGAGTTGCACCGCAAGGGCTACCGCATTATTGCCACCCTGCCGCACGAGAACGACACGATGATTACGGACCTGGACATCAGCCGGCCGACGGCTCTGGTATTCGGCACGGAGCTGACGGGGCTGACACAGGAGGCAATAGACCACGCCGACGGCTACGTGAAGGTGCCGATGTACGGCTTCACGGAGAGTTTTAACATATCGGTGTGCGCGGCCCTTTCGCTGTTCTACCTGACGGAGAAGATGCGGGCGGACAAGACCATAAGCTGGCAGCTAAGCGAGGAGGAGCAGGCGACACTGAAGCTGTACTGGTGCATGCAGGTGATTCACGACGGAAGGCATGTGATGGAACAGGTGGAAAGGCGCCTTTTTGGAAAGTAGGAAAGAATTATTTGGCAGTGTGAATATTTTTTAGTATCTTTGCGCGTTAAAAAGAGAATAATAATAAATTTATAAATTACACAATATGAAAAAGATACTTGTTCTTGCAGCACTCATCGTGATGAGTCAGACAGTGGTATTTGCTCAGAAGGAGAAATCGGTTAAAGAGTCCGACGTTCCCGTAAGATATGTGAAAGACTTCCAAAATCAGGCCCATGACGCACAGAACGTGGCATGGACAATGGCTGAGGACAGCTCGGCCTACATGGCTACCTTTATTAACGCGGACGGCGACAAACAGGCCATCCGCTTTACCCCCAAGTCGTCGGAGACGCGCTATTATATAGAGGACAGATACGTTCCCCACGCCATTAAGGACACCGTGGCCCACCAGTTCCCGAAGCACAAGATTAGCACTGTTTATATCCGCAACCTGAAGGGCAAGATGACCTACCAGTGCCGTATCTACCAAAAGAAAGGATTCCTGTTCTGGAAGAGAGAGGGCGACGTGAAGGTGATTTCGTTCGAGACCAACAGCAAGATGATTGAGGTTATCGACGAGAAATAAGAAAAAGACCGATACAATCACGAGACAAAATAGAAAGGGTGGCCGGATGACCACTCTTTTTTTGTATTTGCGGAAGGCCGAAGGCTGGGTGGGAGAATAAAAAAAAGGCCGCCTTAGGGGCGGCCTGGGAGAGGGTGTATGGTGCGGAGCCATTACTCGAGATTGAGGAGGTAGTAGTTTTTTTTGCCTTTCTGGATGAGGATGCTACCGCAGGAGAGGACATCGGCGGCAGTGAGGCGGCAGTCTTCGCCCACTTTGGCCTTGTTGACGGAGATGGAGTTCTGTTTGAGTTCGCGGCGGATTTCGCCCTTGGAGGCGAACATGCCCACTTCGGCAGCAAGGTCGATGAGGGATACGCCTTCGTCGAGACGGGAGCGGGCGATGGTGAACTGGGGAACGCCTTCGAAGACGGAGAGCATGGTGCCACGGTCGAGGCTGTTGAGCTGCTCGGTGGTGCCTTTGCCGAAGAGGAGTTCGGAGGCAGAGAGGGCCACTTCGTAGTCGTTGAGGGAGTGGACGCGGCAGGTGATGTCTTTGGCCAAGGCGCGCTGAAGGATGCGGCGTTCGGGAGCCTGGGAGTGTTGGAGTTCGAGGTCGGCGATTTCCTCCTTGGAGAACATGGTGAAAATGCGGATGTAGCGGGCGGTGTCGACGTCGGAGCAGTTGAGCCAGAACTGATAGAATTTATATGGACTGGTCTTAGCGGGGTCGAGCCAGACGTTGCCGCCTTCGGTCTTGCCGAATTTGGTGCCGTCGGCTTTGGTGATAAGCGGACAGGTGAGTGCATAGGCTTCGCCACCTTCCATGCGGCGGATGAGTTCGGTGCCGGTGGTGATGTTGCCCCATTGGTCGGAGCCGCCCATCTGGAGCCGGCAGCCTTTGGTGCGATAGAGGGTGAGGTAGTCGTAGGCCTGAAGGAGCTGGTAGCTGAACTCGGTGAAAGAGAGACCTGTCTCAAGACGCTTCTTGACGGAGTCCTTGGTCATCATGTAGTTGACGGTGATATGCTTGCCCACGTCGCGGATGAAGTCGAGGAAGAGGTAGTCTTTCATCCAGTCGTAGTTGTTGACTATTTCGGCACCGTTGGTGGGGTTGTCGAAGTCGAGGAACTTGGAGAGTTGCTTGCGGATGCACTGCACGTTGTGGTTGACCTCTTCGGGAGTGAGGAGTTTGCGTTCCTGGGCCTTGAAAGAGGGGTCGCCGATCATGCCGGTGGCACCGCCCACCAGTGCGAGAGGTTTGTGGCCAGCGACCTGGAGGTGTTTGAGGAGCATGATGCTGACAAGATGGCCAATGTGGAGAGAGTCGGCGGTGGGGTCGATGCCGACATAGGCGGTGGTGACTTCTTTGGAAAGTTGTTCTTCGGTGCCGGGCATGATGTCGTGAATCATGCCACGCCACTGGAGTTCTTGGACAAGGTTTGTATTCATGAGGGTGATTGTTTTATCTTATAATATGTATTTATTATATTATATAAAAAAGAGGTACTGTGTTTGTTGGACCAGTACCTCTTCGATTATCTAATTAGTTTTATCTTACGACTAACTTGGAGGTAGCCTTCTGTCCAGCCATGATGACATTGACGAGGTAGATGCCGTGCTGGAGAGACTGGCAATTGATGGTGCTGTGGTGGATGCCTTCGGAGAGTTTGCCGAGGTTTTGAGTATAGACCACTTTACCGGTGAGGTCGAAGACTTTGACGATAGCATTGCCGGCTTTGGCAACGTTGAATTCAAGAGAAGCCTGGTCGACTGCCGGGTTAGGATAGACACGCACTTGGTTGATACCAGTAGCATGGATAGCGGGGATGTCGTTGAAGACGGAGGGGTCGAGAATTTCATTGTTGTGGTCGACAACATAGGTGGAGTCCATGAAGATGCCGCGGCCGTAGGTGCCGAAATACATGGCATAGGCCCACTTGGTCTTGGGGAAGTAGTACTGCTCTTCGGAAACACCGTCGTGGCCAATGTGGGAGATCATGGGGTAGTTGCAGGTGACCTGATACATAGAGGTGACGGGGACACCCTTGAAGGAGCCATAGGGCTGCCAGGAGGGGCTGTTGACGTTGGCGGCTTTGTAGATGCCGTCTTCGGTGCCGACATAGACTTCGCCAGTGGTGCATTCAATCATGGCGCTGTAGGCGGGGACAGAGGTGGGAAGAGGAATGTTGCTGATGGTGTAGTTGTCGCCAGAGACGTGGTTGATGTAAACTACATTGGGGGCATCGAGATGGTCGAAGCCGTCGAAGGTGATGACAGCAGCGTCATGGTTGGGACGGGGATCGATGAAGATGGAGGAGATGCGACGGTTGAAGAAAGCACTGGTATCGCAAGCCATGAGGGTGTCGATGGTGGTGACACGGGTGTTGACCTTATAGTCGAGTTGGTCGCGGATTTCGTGGACGGTGGCGTTGTAGTTGGCGTTGCTCAGACCATGAACACGAACGATGCAGGACTTACCGTTAGATTTGTCCTCGACTACGATGAGGGCGCAGTCGCCATTCTGGGCCATGGCGGTGTAGCGAACTACCATGTTGGGATAGACGGTGCCGTTGATGCCGTAGATGTGGCTCCAGAAACGGGTGTCCTTGTCGCCGTCGAAGATTCTGCGGAAGTCGGTGGGGAACCAGCAGTAGGAAACGTTGGTGTTGTTGGGCATGTCGTTTTCGACGGTGACAGCCAGCATACGGCTGAGGTAGGGCTGGAGAATGGTGTGACGCATTTCATTGCCTACGGTGAAGTTGTGGTCGAAGACATGGTAGAAGGGATAGGCGGCATGAGCGGGGTCGAGAACCACGATAGAGTCGCCACGATGGATTTGGAAGGTGGAACCCATACGGTGGTTGTCATCATTGGTGATGTAGAGGACTTGACCATCACGTTTGACATAGCTAAGGGTGTCGATAACGAAGGTCATGCTGTCGTTGGAGAGAGTGTTATTGTCGGTTTCCCAGAGATAGATTTGGCCGATAGCGGGACCACCTTGTACAAGGTCGGACATGAAGTCCTGGTCAGAAGTCCAGGTTTGGGTGTTGGTGTAGTTGTTGAAGTCGGCATAAGCACGGCCGATGGAACCATTGCCAGAGGAAACAAAGATGGTGCGACGGGAATAGGGAGCATATTGGGTGAAGCGGGAAGCAGCCACTTGACCACCGTTGCCTTTCCAGATGATGTTGGCAAGATGGTTGAGATTGGAACCGGAGGCATCGTACCAAGTGGTGTCGTTGGCACCGCCGTGATGGTCAACACGGGATTCGATGAAGGGGCAGGCGTTGCTGTTGGCACCGCTGATGATGGAGCCATCGGGACATACGGCCAAACCGTTGATCTGGACGTTGTTCAAGCCACGGTTGATGTTGGAGTAGAAAGACATGGGCTGAGGATTGATGTTGGGAGAGGCCCAGCCGCAGGAATAATATACACCGCCGTCGGTGACGATGTAATAGTCTTCCCAAGTATTGAGGGCTTGTTCGTCCCAGCGGAGGGTAGGAACAATCTGATGGATACCGGAGTGGACGAAAAAGGAGCTGGAGTAGACGGTGGACATGTAGTCGCCGAAGTTAAGAGCATTCTCGTTGCTGGAAGAGACGGTCCACTGGTAAGGAGAGTTCTCGACATAGCCTTTACCAACCCAAATGTCGGCACCGCCGATGTAAACCTTCTTGGGGTCGGTGGGGCTGACGGTGATGGCACCGCAGGTAGCATCGGTAGCGACAGAGTTAAAGGGGGTGACAGTGGATGTGGAAAGGAGCTGCCAGCTGTTGGTGTTACGGGTAAGATAGAGACCGACCAACAAACCTCTTTGGTTGGACACCATGGCGTAGAGGTAGCTTTCATCGGAGGGAGCTAGAGCCAGAGTGATGTAGCCAGCATTATGACCGAAAGCGGAGCAACTGCTGGTGATGTTGACAGGGGCAGAGGCATTGATGACGTCACTAATCTTGTAGAGGTTGCCACCTTCGGCGAAGAAAGCTCTATTGTATTGCTTGGAAAGGACGATATTGGAGACGTTGCCTGAGAAGACGCGAATGGGAGCGTTGTTGATGTCGTCCACCTGAGAGAGGTTCCAGCGGAAGAGACCCTTAGGAGTGGCCACATAAAGGTAGCTGATGCCCTGAAGGGTGATCATGGCCATATCGTTGACGGAAGCGAAATCGGCTTCCATATTGATGCCGGGGTTAGTGTTAGCTACACGGGTGAAGGTTTTTTCCTCGGTGTTGAAAAGGAAGATACCGCGACCCATAGCAGCCATTTTATTTACCTTGTTGCCTTTTCCATAGTAGCTTTCGCCGGTAGCAATGAGCATTGTGTTTTCGTTGAGTTTGATCATTTTGCTAATGGGCAGGGTAAGCTCCTCGCCATCGACGTAGCAGGGGAGGTATTCCCATATAGCCTGATCGACGCCAGAGCGAGTGTAGAGACCGCCAGAAGCGGCGCCAGCATAAAGAGTGGTCGCTGCGTCAGAAGAGCCTCCGAAGACGACAAGAGAAGTGACACGGCCACCGATATTGTCAGGACCGATTTCAACAAGTTTGTTGTTTTGGTAATTAGCGTTTTGGGCAGTAGCAGTGCCGGCTAAGCACATGGTAAGACCCACAAACAAGCCGAGAAGTACTTTTCTACTTTTCATAAGATATTAATATTTAATTAGATATTTAATTTTCATTTACATATTTTAATTAGCAAAGATACGCTTTTTTTTTAAATTACGCCTATTGCTCATAAAAAAAGAAAAAAAATAATAATTTGGCAATAAAGAAAAAATCGTTGCGTTATAGTCGAGAATTAATTGCAAAAGTAAAACTAAACAATATTTTAATATATGGAAGAACAGCATTTCAACATTCAGGAACTGAACGCCCGCATTGAGAGAGAAAGCGCTTTTGTAGACGCTCTGACAATGGAGCTCCGCAAGAACATCGTGGGACAGAAGCACATGATTGAAAGTTTGATGATTGGCCTACTGAGCAACGGCCACATACTGTTGGAAGGTGTACCAGGATTGGCCAAGACCCTTACCATCACTTCGCTGGCCAACGCAATCGATGCCAAATTCAGCCGCATCCAGTTCACTCCCGACCTACTTCCGGCCGACCTATTAGGCACTATGATATACAGCCAGAAAAGCGAGACATTCAACGTTAAGAAAGGTCCTATCTTTTCTAACTTTATCCTTGCCGACGAAATCAACCGCGCACCTGCGAAGGTGCAGAGTGCCCTTCTTGAAGCCATGCAGGAACGTCAGGTAACCATTGGCGAAACGACTTACAAATTAGAAGAGCCGTTCCTGGTGATGGCCACCCAGAACCCCATTGAGCAGGAAGGCACCTATCCTCTCCCTGAAGCACAGGTAGACCGTTTCATGCTGAAGGTGGTTATCAGCTACCCCCAGAAGGAGGAAGAGCGTCAGATTCTCCACCAGTCGATGATGGGTGGATTTAAGAAACAGCAGCCCATTCTGAAGCCCGCCGACATTCTAAAGGCCCGCGACATTGTGCGCGAAGTATATATGGACGAGAAAATTGAAAACTACATTACGGATATTATCTTCGCAACCCGTTTCCCCGAACAATACCAACTGGACAAGCTCAAAGGTCTGATTAGTTACGGTGCCTCGCCCCGTGGCAGCATTAACCTGGCCCTTGCTTCCAAGGCTTATGCCTTCATGCGTCGCCGCGGGTATGTCATCCCCGAAGATGTACGAGCCATTGCCATGGATGTGCTCCGCCACCGTATAGGGCTCACCTACGAAGCCGAGGCAGAAAACATTACCAGCGAAGAGGTGGTGAATGAGATTCTCAACCGCGTGGATGTTCCCTAATGAGATTTGAGAAGACTTAATGAGGATGCTAACTATGGAACAACAGAACAACGACATATTAAAAAAAGTTCGCAAGATAGAAATAAAGGCCAAGGGATTGTCGCGCCAACTTTTCTCAGGAGAGTATCATAGTGCCTTTAAAGGACGCGGCATGGCCTTTAGCGAAGTGCGTGAGTATCAGTATGGCGACGACGTGCGCAACATCGACTGGAACGTTACTGCGCGCCTGAACCATCCTTATGTGAAAGTCTTTGAAGAGGAGCGAGAGCTCACAGTGATGCTTCTGGTTGACGTGAGCGGTTCTAACCGATTCGGAACCCATCACCAATTCAAAGAAGAGTTGGTGGCAGAAGTGGCCGCAACGTTAGCCTTCAGTGCTATTCAGAACAACGACAAAGTGGGGGTGATACTTTTCAGCGACAAGATTGAGAAATTCATCCCTCCCAAAAAAGGCAGCAGCCACATTTTGCGCATCATTCGCGAGCTGATTACCTTCCGCCCCTCAAGTAATGGAACAGACCTTGCCGAGGGCTTACGCTATTTCACTAATGTAATAAAAAAACGTTGCACCGCCTTCCTCCTGAGCGACTTCTATGACGAAGGCTACTCCGACGCCCTCAAGATTGCCTCCCACAAGCACGACCTCATATCCATACGCATTGCCGATGAGAAAGAGGCCCACTTGCCCGACCTCGGACTTACCAAATTTTACGACCCCGAGACGGCTGAGACCATCTGGATTGACACTGCCGATACCTCTATCCGACAGGCTTTTGCAAACCGCTATGCTACCCATGTGGCACAATTGGATGAGACGCTGAATAAATACGGCATCGACAGCACTGTCCTCTACACAGGCGAAGACTACGTGAAAGAATTGAAAAAACTATTTGACCGCCGCAGTGCCTGACGACTCTAAACATAGCATTTTTTATGAAACGTTATCTTACAGCAACCCTATTCCTACTATCGAGTCTTGTAGCCCAAGCCCAGGACACCGCCACTACCGTCACGCTGCCCCATTATAAATACAAATTGGACAGCACTTCGTTCCTCATCGGTGACCAGGCGGTTCTCACGATCGAACCGTCCACCCTATTTCCAACCCTTGAAGACCTTACTAACAACGATATTGTAGCCGTTAGGCAATGGATTGATTCTACAGATGGATCCCTTCACACGACCATCACAAGCTTCGAAGAAGGAGAGCACTGGTACCACATCGGGGCAGACTCATTACTACTGACGGTGAGAGACGTGGCAGGAGTGGACACTACTTCTACTAACATAAAAGACATTTCGGACATCCTAAGACAGCCCTATACATTCGGTGAAATTGCCAAAGTGGTGGGCATCATTTTGGCCATACTGGCCATCATTGCTGCAGCCATTTATGTTGTTTACCGCATAAAAAGCCACAAACCCCTCATTACCATTCCGCAGGAGCCGCCACTGCCTCCCGACACTAGAGCACTCAACGCCTTAGAAGTCCTTAGGCAGAAACAGCTGTGGCAACAGGGCAAAGCGAAAGAATACCATACAGAACTGACCGATATAGTACGAAACTATCTGGAAGAAACATATCACATTCAGTCCACCGAAATGACATCAGACCAAACCCTTGATGCCTTCCACAACTGCCCTGCATACAAAGAAGAGGCTTACGGGCAATTACGCCAAATTTTACAGACCGCCGACATGGTAAAATTTGCCAAATCGGAGCCACTTCCCTATCAGCATGACCTTTCCATGTCACAGACTGTTGATTTTGTCAAGGCCATAGCACCCAAACCTGCCCCCACTGAGAATGCCCAAACAGATAGTACCGACCCTCAAACCCCTAACACTCAACAATGAACCACATCACTTTTGCCCATCCCTACCTGCTACTGCTGCTACTCATCATCCCACTGATGGTGGTATGGTATGTCTTTCGTTACCGCAAGCAAAAACCAGCCTTGCAGTTTTCCAACATTGCCTTCTTTAAAGGTATCCGAAAGACCTTTCGGCAGCGCACCTATCCCCTACTCTTTACTTTGCGCATGGTAGCCGTATGTGCGCTTATCATTGCATTAGCCCGCCCACAGACCATGCTTAGCCGACAGGAAATGAAGGTCGAAGGCATCGACATAGTACTTGCCATGGACGTAAGCGGCAGTATGTTGGCAGAAGACTTCAAACCCAACCGACTTGAAGCCGCAAAGAAAGTGGCTTCGGACTTTATAGAGGGGCGCAAAAACGACCGAATGGGTCTAGTAGTTTTCTCAGGCGAGGCTTTCACTCAAGTGCCACTCACCATAGACCATCCGGTGCTACTTAACCAGCTTAAAGATGTCAAGAGCGGAATGATTAAGGACGGCACAGCACTTGGCGACGGCCTTGCAACTGCCATCAACCGAATTAAAGACAGCGAGGCCAAAAGCAAGGTCATCATTCTGCTCACCGACGGTATAAACAACCAGGGCGCAGTAGACCCGTTGAGTGCTGCCGAAATAGCCGCTCTCTACAACATCCGTCTCTATACTATTGGCTGCGGCACCCACGGCATGGCACCCTATCCCTTCCGCGACCAATTCGGCCGTGTCCACTACCAAAACGTACCCGTGGAGCTGGACGAGCAATTGCTCACACAAATGGCCGAGTCGACCAACGACGGGCAATATTTCCGAGCCACTAACAAGAAATCCCTTGAGAGCATATTTAAACAAATTGATGCAATGGAGAAGAGCAAAATAGATGTCACCAAATACGCCCAGACAAAAGACCAATTCATGGGATGGCTCATTCTTGCCAGCATCGCCCTTCTCTTGGAAATCCTCCTCGGTCTCTTTTATTACCGTTCCACTCCTTAATTATTATTACTTTAGACAGCTAAGAATAATCAACAACAAAACAAATGATTCATTTCGAACATCCCGCAATACTTTGGTTCCTACTCATCATCCCCATAGGAGTGGGCGTGTGGATCTGGCTGCAGCACCGCAACTTAAAACGGCTTGAACAATTTGCTGACCGCAACATGTTCGGACGATTAATCCCCGACGCTTCCCGCTGGCGTCCTCATACAAAATTTGGACTCATCATGCTGGGAGCCGCTTTCCTTATCATAGCGCTCGCCAATCCTCAGGAAGGCAGCAAAATGGTCAAAGGCGAACGGATGGGAAGCGATTTGGCAATATGCCTCGATGTCTCTAACAGTATGATGGCAGAAGACATACAGCCCAACCGTCTTGAACGAAGCAAACGCATTGTCAACAACCTGCTCAATTCCCTTGGCAGCGACCGTATTTCGTTAGTGGTTTTCGCTGGAAGCAGCTATATCCAAATGCCACTCACGAGCGATTACAGCGCCGTCAAACTATTTCTCGACCAGATTGACTGCTCCCTCATTAGTGCCCAAGGTACCGCCATTGGCGATGCCATTGAAAAGGCCATGCAATCCTTTGGCTACGATGACCCTGACCGCGAATGGGTGAAGAACCAAGGCCGCGCAATTATTGTAATTTCCGACGGCGAAAATTTCGAAGACGACGCGGAAGCGGCCGCCCGCAAGGCAGCCTCCGAAGGAGTGCGCGTATGCACCATCGGTATGGGCCTTACCTCCGGCACTCCTATACCTGAATATCGTGGCAACCAACGCGTAGGCTATAAACGCGACCGAAACGGTAACACCGTCACTACACATCTTGACGAAGCCACCCTCACATCCATTGCTAATGCAGGTAAGGGCGTCTACGTCCGTGCCAACAACAACTCCAATGTAGAAGAGATAGTCAAAATGATAGAAGGAATGGAGAAAGACTCTTATGGCGAAGCCATGTTCAGTGAATACGAAAGCCGCTACCAATATCCCCTCGTGGCCGCTCTCATCTGCCTGTTGGCCGAGTTGTTCATTTTTGAACGTCGAAACAAAAAAGTCAACCTAGACAAAATCCTGATTCAAAAAAATGAAAAATAACATACATATCTCAACCACCCTACTATTGCTCCTCTGTATCTCTATGGCTCAGGTGGCCAATGCACAAAGCAGCACCGCCCGCAAGGAAACTCGAAAAGGCAACAAGGAGTACAAGCAGGAACACTTCGACAAAGCCGAGATTAACTACCGCCGTGCCCTCCACGACGACAGCACTGCCTACCGTGCCCACTACAACCTAGGCAACACCCTCTACAGGCAAAAAAAATACGACGAGGCTGCCAGCCACTACGAGCAAGCACTTTCCACGCCCGACCTTAACGCAAAGACCCGCAGCAAGATTTTGCACAACCGGGGCAACTGCAATCTCAAAAACGGACTTGGCAAGGAAAAACGAGCCGAAGGAATGCAGCAATTCCAGCAAGCCGTTAACGACTACCAAGAAGCCTTGAAACTGGATCCTAAGAACGACGACACCCGCTATAATCTCTCCTATGCTAAGAAACTGCTCCAGCAAGCCCAACAGCAGCAACAGCAACAGGGAGGCGGCAAGGACAACCAGAACCAAGACCAAAACAAAGACAACAAAGACCAGCAAGGCAATAACGGACAAAACCAGCAGAAAGACCAGCAGGAACAAAACGACCAAAAGGATCAGAAAGGTCAGCAAAACCAACAGAACCAACCACAAAACAAGAAAGACAGGAAACAGCAAAAACGTCAGCAACAACAGCAGCAACAAAAGAAAAAAGATGCTGAGAGACTCTTGGAAGCCGTAAAGAATAATGAAAAAAACACCATGAAGGAAAATGCCAAACACGTTGAGGCTGCCTCCTCCAACAAGATTGAAAAAGACTGGTAACAGACAAGCGATTATGAAAAGGTATATACATTTATTATTTCTACTATTGACACTTTCCACCACCGCACAGGAGCTCACCGTCAGAGCACCTGGACGTGTCGATTTGGGGCGTCGATTCGAAGTCCGCTACGAGGTTAACGATCGGGCCACCGACTTCCGTGGGCCTTCTTTCAAAGGGCTTTCGGTACTTTCTGGCCCTATGACCTCGCAAAGTACTAGCATGTCCATCATCAACGGCAAGACCAGCCGGTCAACCACCTTCGGATTCACCTATATACTTCAAGCAGACGTTGAAGGCACTTTCTCAATAGGTGGAGCGAGTTGCACCGTCGACGGGAAAAAAGTGACCTGTCCAGGCTTCACTATTATTGTGGAGAAAGGTAACCAACAGGCCCAACCACAGCAACAGCAAGGAGGCTATGGCTACTCACGCCAGCAACAAGCCGCCACTCAACCTGCCACATCGGGTAATATCGACAGTAAGCAGCTGTTTGCACGAGCCAGCCTCAGCAAAAACAATCCATACCAAGGCGAGCAAGTCATCATCACTTACAAAATATACACTCAAGTGTCGCTTAGCCAATATCAGATTGATAAACTCCCTGGCAACAAAGGCTTCTGGAGCGAAGACCTCACCAAAGACGGGAGCGTCCGCCAATATAGCGAGACCGTCAACGGCCGCAACTACCAAGTAGCCGAAATTCGTCGCGGAGCCCTCTTTGCACAGGAAAGCGGCAAACTCACCATCGAGCCTCTTAACCTAGATGTATTGGCCATCGTCCAGCGTCAACGCCGCAGCACTGGTTCCATTTGGGACCTCTTCGACGACCCCTTTTTCAACCCCACACAAGCTGTCGAAAAACACCTCAGCACTAATAGTCTCACCGTCAATGTCAAGTCTCTCCCTGGTAACGCTCCCAGCGGCTTTAACGGAGCCGTGGGTTCTTTCTCGGCCAAGGGTGAAGCCGACACCCGCGAAGTCCGTGCCAACGAAGCCATCACTTATCGTCTCACAATCAGCGGTAGCGGTAACCTAATGCTCATCGATGCCCCAACCATCAATTTCCCGAAAGTATTTGAGGTCTATGACCCTCAAATATCCGACCATATCAACCGCAACAGCAATGGAGTCAGCGGCAGCCGGACTTTCGAATGGGTACTAATCCCCCGCAACCAAGGCGATTATGAAATACCAGCCTTCGACTTTGCATACTTCGACCCCGCCACGGGCAGATACGTCACCAAGCATGTCGATGCCATCCCCGTCCATATCAACAAGGGTGACCCCAACGCCATGAAGAATGTCACCTCCAACAAGAGCAACGTAAAACTACTCAACAGCGACATCAACTACATACAAACAGGCTCCACCCATTTCGAACGACGCGACCAAGAATCAAGTGTCGAATGGTGGTTCTGGACCATAATGGCACTCATCATCGGCGGAGCAGCTGCCACCGTTCTTCTCGGCCGCAATTATCAATTACGTCAGCAGGATATAGCAGGCGTCCGTCTGCGTCGTGCCACCAAAGAGGCCCGCAAGCGGCTCAAGAAAGCCGCCGCACACCTCTACTCAGGCGACGACAACACTTTCTACGAAGAAATCTACAAAGCCATCTGGGGCTGCCTAGCCGACAAATACAATCTCGAACTCTCACGTCTCAGCAGCGACACCGTCCTCGACTGCCTTCGCGAAAAGAACGTTCCCGAAGAACAGCAACAGCGTATCATGAAAACCCTGCAGGATGTCGACTTTGCCCGTTTCGCACCTGGCGATGCCACTGCTAAGAAACAGCAAATTTACGACGAAGCGCTCGAAATGATTGTTATGATTTAACCCAATCCCACAGCAATGAAAAAGTTTTTTACCTTACTCGCCCTATTTTGCTCCGTAAGCCTGTTCGCCCAAACACCTCAAGAACTGATGCAGAAGGGCAACGATGCCTATGCCAAGTCAGACTTTGTCGGTGCCGAGGGTGCCTACAATGCAATTCTCGACGCCGGCTATGTCTCCGCAGAGCTCTACTACAACCTGGGCAACACCTATTATCGCCTAGAGGAATACGGACTAGCCATTCTCAACTACGAACGTGCCTTACGTCTTAAACCCAACTTCCGCGATGCCCGTCAAAACCTGCAATTGGCCAACAGTAAGACTGAGGATGAAATATCCGTTCTGCCTGAGCTTTTCATCGTCCACTGGGCCCGTTCCCTCACATCTGCATTCAGTCCCACTGGTTGGCGGATAATCCTGCTTCTGCTATTGGCTATCCTGGCAACGCTTGTCGCAGTTCTTTTCCTCAGTCAGGACTATCTATGGCGCAAACGATCGCTCATAGGCTGCATAGTGGTGACAATCCTTCTCATCATTTCACTAGCCTGTGCTATCGCCTCCAGTGTAAGAGCCGACCAACGGGACGAGGCCATCGTCACCGCTCCAATGATAGTTGTAAAGAGTTCTCCCGAGAAGAACAGCGTAGATAAACTCATCCTACATGAAGGCACCAAGGTTGGTATTGACGAAACCCTCGGAGAATGGCACAAAATCCACATCTCCGATGGCAATACTGGATGGGTTGCTGCTGACGAAGTCACCATTATTTAATTTTTTTTTCGTCCACTTTGCAGCAAAATGTATTTTCAGGTGTCAAAGATAATGTTTTGGGGACAAATTGATTATTCCTCAAAGTGCTAAACATATATCACAATCAATAAACAACATATCATGAAAAGGCTCTTTTTCTTCATCACACTGCTTCTGGGCATCATTCCCAACCTTAGTGCTCAGGACGAGAAAGTAGAATATGTTGACGACGAAGCCTGTGGCTGTGAACTCGTCTTCATCGACGGAATACAGACCACCCAAGACGGAGACCGTTTCGGATTCAAACGAGAAGACGGCACAACCATTGTCCCAAATAAGTTCATGTTTGTAGACAAATTCCATGGCGACTACTGCAAAGTATATATGGACTACGACAGCTGCGGCCTCATCAACCGCGAAGGTGTCCAAGTCATACCCTGCGAATATAAAGCAATTTTCTATCCAACTGACGGTATGATAATGGCAGTCAAAGACAGCCTATACGGATTTTTCGACACCCTAGGCACCCTGCGCATTCCCTTTCAGTATCGCGCAGCCTCCTCCTTCAACGAGGGTCTCGCCGTTGTAGCCGTCGACATCGACAGCACCCTGGTTTCCTATGGCTATATCGACCACGACGGCAAAATGGTAATTAAGCCGCAGTTCGAGTACGCCTTTCCCTTCAACGAAGGTGTGGCAGTGGTGAAAAATTATGACCGCTACGGAATGATTGACCGCAAATGCAAAGAAGTATTCCCTATCAAGTACGAGATACTCACCTCCATGTTCGAAGGGCTTTTCTTCGCTGGCGACGAAGACGGGCTGGCCATGTACAACAACAAATTCAAGCAACTCACTGAGCCCATTTACACCGAACTGGGTGGCAAGGCCGAAGGACTCGTCCTAGTGGCACGCAACGGCAAATACGGCTTTCTCAACGGAAAAGGCAAGGAGGTCATACCCTGCATATACGACCACGCCAGCCTCTTCAGCCAAGGACGGGCATCTGTCGCCCTGGGTGGCAAATGGGGCATCATCGACACCGACGGCAAAACCATACTCCCCATCCAGTACGATAACAGCGGTTACCGTTCCGAAGCCTACATCTTCCACGACGGCATGGCTCTAATTGAGAAAGACGGTCTTTACGGCTATTGCAACCTCATGGGGCAGCCGGTCATCTACCCCAGTTTCGAAAATGCCTACCAATTCTCCGACGGCCTTGCACCCGTGCTCCTCGGATCGTGGGGCTATATCGATACCAAAGGCGACTTTTTCATCAACCCAATTTTCGACATGGCTTCACCCTTTGAGTGGGGTCGGGCCGAAGTAATCTATCACGGAGAAATTCACAAAATGAACACCGAAGGCCGCTGCGTGAAAAACTGTAAAAATGCACCCAAGTCATGGAGAAAATAGCCACCCACCCCGGCACGGTCACTAAAACCGTCCCCGGCACAGTCACCGTCCAAATGCGAGTTTCCAGTGCCTGCGCCACGTGCGAAGCCCATGCCAAATGCGGATTTGCCGATTCAAAAGACAAGACTGTCGAAGTCCAAACCGCCGACTGGCAGCAGTACAGCCCCGGCGACCATGTCACCGTGGTCATCCAAAGCGGCAACGGCTTCAAAGCCGTCCTTATCGCCTACGTCATGCCCGGCCTGCTCCTTCTGGGTTCCTTCGTCGCCTTCTACCTCATGCACCTCGGCGACGGCCTCACCGCCCTTCTTTCACTCCTCGTAGTCTGTCTCTATGGCCTCATCCTCTATTTTCTACGCGACAAACTACAGAAGAAATTCACCTTCCGCCTAAAGCGTGAAGAATAAACCAGAATTATTCTGAATTCCAAGTTCTGCATTCTGAGCAAGGGCGGCAGCCACTCAGAATGCAGAACCTTTTTACTCACACAACCCACCCAAGTCCCTTATACCCGGCATACACGGCCTCCATCTCTTCGTACAAGCTTAGCGCCACGCTGCTTTTGAAAAGCGGCTTCAGCGTGGGGTCCTGTTCAAGTCGCTCACGGCACCGCCCAATCAGCATCCTGAACATTACCAAATTGGGGTGATAATAATTGGTTTCAGGCCCCAACACCACGCTGTCCCAGTCAATCAGAATCACCGCTGCATCCATCAGGCAGCAGAGGCTCTGCACATGCCTGTCCAACTCCCACAGTCGGTCACTGAATTCCTCATTAAGGCCGCTCTCGACACGCAGCATCTCCGCCCTCTGAGACCAGCGACAGTCCCTATAGCGACCATACATCTGGTCCAATTTGCGGCCATACTCTTCATCCAGTTCCTTCATCTGTTCCGAATTCAAATGGATGCGTTCGCCATTGCTCCATGCCACCATTACGCCATTGCGTTTAATTCTTTTTCTACTCATAACTGAAAAATTTAAATTGAACAAATTCGCAACTTGCAGGCGCCCCTTTATGTCAAAAAACTCTCCACCGTAGGGACACAGCATCCCTCTCGCCGGATGCCTGGGGCACCCTACAAAGCAAGCAAATCAGTCTTAATAAATATTAGGTCAGTTATTTAGTACATAATGGTCATGACGCTAATTCTCCGGCAAAGATACAGAATTTTTTTTAAAAACCCGACAATAACTTAACTAAAGTTTGACAAGTTATTTTGTTAATAAAATGTGACATAACGGCTTGTGCAAATTACTAGTTTTTAGTAACTAAAGTATGACAAGTTATTTCGATAAAATAAAATGTGTCTTTTCCTGATTTTGGTGTTGACACCGAATTTTTTTGCCATAATGTTTTTCCTTTCTGTTTTTAATGTTAAACTTTTGTTGGCTGTCCTCTTGGCTTAACTCGGCATGTGCACCTGCGAGGCTTAGCTTTGAAAGACGGTGCAAAAGTACGGTAGTGGCAAAAAACGGAATCGGGATATGTCCGCTTTCGTGGCGGATACGTGGTGGATTCATACCGTATTCGTGCGGGATAAGTGCGGGATATTCAGTTGGAGTTTTCTCGCTTTCAAATATATAATTTGATAGTTCGGAAATAATTAGTATCTTTGTAAGAACTTATCAAACAAAAAATATATGTGCAAGAACTTAACATTTAAATTATTAGTGTCATAATGAAGTACCATTGGCGCACGTAATAATGAACCCATACATAACACCAACAAGAGTTAATAACACAGATTATGAGAAAAATATTTATATTTATGTCTTTGGTGGCAATCGCACCTTTCTCTTATGCCCAGAGCCCTCTGCCCATTGAAATATCTTATGATGCAGCTGGGAACAGGATAACACGTAAGGTGTTGCAGGTCTCCATGATGGCAAAGGGTGGAAGCTACTCTGATTCGACTTATTACATTGATCAGATGCAGTCAGTTCTAATGAAAGTATACCCCAATCCCACACAGGGCAAAGTATACGTAGAAATGCAGGGTGGAGACGAGATAGGCAACAGCAAGATCCGTTTGTTTGACAGCCATGGCCGACTTATTCACGAGCAAGAAGGTGATGGGTATGCCGTCGAATTGGATTTATCCACATATCCAACAGGGTACTACATTATTGACCTTTATGTGAATGAGGAACATACTATATGGAAAATAATTAAAAAATAAGGAACATAATTATGAAGTATATCAAGACGACTCTATTTGTCTTGGCAGTTGTCCTCGCCGCAAATGCCTCCGCACAACCTGCTGTGATACCCGCCACGGTTGATGTTTCCGCCATTGGTGCGGCGACCTATACCATTCCTATTGAGGTTGTTCCTGGGACAAATGGGTTGCAGCCCAACTTGTCTGTCGTTTATAACAGCATGTCCGGGCTAAATGTCTTCGGACAGAAATGGGGACTGCAAGGCATATCTAGCATAACTCGCGTTCCTCAAAACAGGTATTACGATGGAAACATTATCCCTGTTGGATATGACACAACCGATCGCTTTGCCCTTGACGGAAACAGGATGCTTCTACTTTCGGGCACCTCATATCAAGCCACCAATGCGGTTTATTGCTTTGAGGTGGAAGACTTTTCACGTGTCAATAAGGTTGGCACATCCAATAACTTTTTTTTCACACAAACCTTGCAAGACGGCACAGTTGTCGAATATGGCAGAGGTGTTGATGCACAGCTGATAGTGAACAGCGGAAAGTGTTTGTCGTGGATGGCAAGCAAAATAACCGACCCCGCTGGTAACTACATGAAATATTATTATCAGCAAGTTGACGGTGAAATATGGATTGACCATATTGATTACACTTTCCTTTCTGACGGGACTCCCGCTTACGCAACTGTCTGCTTTGAATATGAAACAATGACGAATCCGAATGATGGATATGTTAATGGGCAACAAATTCGTCAAAGCAAACGTTTAAAAAATATTATTGTACGACACCAAGAGTCGCAAGTACGCAAGTATCGTTTTCATTACAATGCCACTTTGCAATATGACCGCCTATCCTCCATCTGTCTGTATGGCTCAAACAATGAATTGTTGTCCACTACATCTGTAATATGGAACAATCAGCCTTCTCAAATGGTGACAGACGAAGTCGTTTCAACCCTAACCGGAGGATATTATGTTGTTGCAGGGAATTTCAATAGCGATAGAATATATGATTATGTTGCCGTCGACAAAAACTCTCTGAACGCATATATCCACACAGGGGTGGCGGGAGAATCAAACTGGCAAATGCAATCCATCAACTACCATTTTCCAAATATGTCTAACCAAAATGAACTCATGTTTGAGTCAATGACAGCGGGCGATATTGACGGAGATGGTGTAGACGAACTGATATATCATAGGCCATCTGACGGTATGTGGCTTTCTCTCAAAATCGATAATTCACTAAATGTTACTGAAACACCGTTGTTCTATTCTAGCGCGAGTTTTGTTTCTTTAGGGGACTTTGATGGCGACGGAGTTGTGGAACCTGTCGCATTGGAGAATGGTAACCATCTGTTCTCATATCATTTTGAAGGGATGGCCAACCCCAATACAATCCTACCAACCCCATTCTACAGCTATTGTCCCGGAGATTTTGACGGTGATGGAAAGACTGATTTATTATTGCTCTACCAATCAAATGCTCACCTATATTCATACAATAATGTCACAAACCTTTGGGAACAAAAAGAAACATATCCATTATCTGACACAAATCAGTATTGTCTTCCCGGAGACTTTAACGGAGATGGGATGTCGGACATTCTCTTCCTTCCAACAAATAGTTCGCAATGGTTATTGGCCATCCGAAACGGCAAGAATTCATGGACGCTGAGGCCAATCACAGACCTAATTGGCACCCACCTTACTTCAATGCCCCATGAACCTGTATATCCACCTGTTATTCTTGATATAAATGGCGATGGCAAAAGCGATATAATACAATCTCAAGGAGAAGGAACAATAAAGTACTTGATTTCTAAAGGTTGTTTTGATTACAATTTCTTTACATATTCAATTGGAAATATCACGCAGTCTACAGGGCAGCTCATTAGAAAATCTTATTATTCACTAGGCGATTTTGACGGCAACGGCATCGTCGACATTCTTTTTAGCAACCCAAACGGCGGTGGGCAGATGGGGTCAATAAAATATTTTTACAAAGATGGTTTTCCAAATTATTTTGTAAGCCAAATTACAGATAATGCTGGAAAGAAGATTAAGCTGGAATACAGCACAATATCTCTCATGCCCACCCGCTATTTCGGGGCGGGTATGAACTGGATGCCCCTGCCATTGGTCAAAAACCTTATCATTTCAAATGGATTGAATGGATTCGACACCACTTGTTTCTACTATGGAGATGCCCAATATGATGTAAATCGGCATCAATTTATTGGCTTCGCAGAGTTCGGCACGAAGAACAACAGCAACGTGTCTGAGACTTTTTTCTCCCGCGTGCCGAAAGGGGCAAATGCTACTTTCGCCATGCTGATGCCGGACAGTGTGGTTAATTATGTCTTGCATGGTCAAATCAATATAGGAAACAACCGCTATTGGAGTGCCAAATCACACCTCATCCAGCCTACGGATGATATTCTTGTTTCAAAAACCATCAATATCAATAGTAGCAAATATCGTACAACTGTTTCTGGCAATGTGTCTTTCTTACCGTATGTATCTAATTCAACAAACTATGATTATTTGAAAAACACCAAAATCGTCATCTCGACAACACTAAATACAACCCATTGGAGACCATCCCAACTGAATAAAACATGGTGCTTCATTTCAAACCCATCAGAGCCGACGTCTCGTCTGAACACTAATTATTCGTACACTTCCTATACTCTAACCAATGGTGTGTCTGTTGTCAAGCCAAGTCGAATTACTACGTTACAATATAATAACTCATCAAGTACACTTGCACGGCGTGATACCTTATCGTTTTCTTACTCAATTTACGGATATCCTCAGACAAAAACACAGTCTGACAACAGCGGATTATCCACGACGGAAACTTATACATATAATAGCTACGGTCTCCCGACATCAATTGTAACGTCTCAACGCGGGGATAATAGCCCACGTTCCAGAATGTTCACCTACGACCCGACCTACCGTTTTGTCATCCGCACAACCGACCATGCAGGCAATGTTACGCAAAGAACGTTTGACCCCGCCACGGGACATTGTCTGTCAGAAACCGACATCAACAATCTTGTTACCCAATACCAATATGATGGCCTTGGCCGTATGACGTTTGCAACATTCCCCGATGCGACAACCAAGACAATCACCTATACAAATGCCTCTGGTGGGCTGGGCAACGCTTGTTGCTACACTACCGTAACCGAGAACGGCAAACCCGAAACCCGTACCTACTATGACTACCTTGGCAGAAAAACCCACACCTATGTTGCTGGTCAAGGTTATATGGATATAGTGTACAACAAACTAGGGCAGGTGATAAAGCAGACCCTGGTGCCTTACACCAATACCTCAACATCGACCTCATCAAAAAAGTGGGAAACTTATAAATACGACATTTTCGGCAGACTTGTAAAAGATTCGTCAAATTACAAAAAAAACACGTATTCTTACAGTGTCGGTAATTCGGGGCATCTCTATCAAGAAAGTGTTGTAGACAAGCTTGGGGCCGAGTCGACGAAGTATTACGATGCTGCCGGGCGTGTGGTTAGGATTGAGGATAATGGAGGAGTGGTGTCATACGCTTACGACAGAGTGTCGCATAGTGGTAAAATATACGACCGCACAAGCATCACCACCGCAAGTGGAATTACCACTATCCTAACCGACAGTCGCGGCAACCGCATTTCACTGACAGACCCCGATGCTGGGGTGACAACCAGCACATTCGATGCATGGGGCAGTCTGCTGTCCCAAACTGACGGCAAAGGCGACATAACAACAATAACATACGACAATCAAGGACGAGTTGCCTCGAAGACATATTCTTTGAATGGTAGTATAGACGTATATAGGTACATCTACGGGACAGCAGCACCGACGAAAGGAAAAGTCACACGTGTCCACCACAACAACGCCATTTATCAACTGCTGAATTATGATGCCGTAGGGCGTGTCTCGAATGTTACAAAATACATCGGCGGCAGTCCCTACACCCACACCTATACATACGACAGCAATGGGCAACTTTACACCACACAATACCCAAGCGGCTTTGTGCTACGACATGAATACGACGACAACAGACAGCTTAAGTATTTGAAAAGCCACACCACCAACACCGCCATATATACTGTCGATTCCCGCAATACGCTCGGACAACCTAAACGTTGTTGGTTTGGCAACAACACTGGCGTTGAATACACGTATGACGCATGGGGGCTGCCTACTCAGGTCAAATATGGGTATCGCGAAATTATATGGCCCGGGATTGACCCACTTTCCAACACTACTGAGGGCAATGAAATTCAAGGTGGAGATATAGTTGTTCCCATCACCCCTGGCGATGAGCCGATTGTCCCAATTGTCGGGCCTACCTATTATGTAGGTAGCCAGTATTCTACACTCCAATACTCTTACAATGAGAATGGATATGTCACGCGCAAGAAGGACACAAAAACTGGACAGCAGGAAGATTATACCTATGACATTTTAGGCCGCCTGACCTCCGTTGGCATCAACGGAACACAATCGTACAGTTACTCATACGAAGATAATGGGAATATCAACAAGAACAGCAAGGTCGGTGGCTACGATTATGTTTACGATGCTGATAAACCTCACGCTGTTGTTGAAGTTATTGACGACAACGGGGTAATTTCCTCCTCGCAGTGTGATGTTACATATAATAGCCGCAACCGCCCAGCGACCATCAGCGAAAACGGGTGGTCATTGGAACTCTCATACGGCAGTGGTCTTCAACGCGAGAAATCCATCTTGAAAAATGGCAATAGCATTGTCAATACTACATATTTTATATCAAAAGACTGCGAACTGGAGTTAAGTTCTTCAAGCTCCCGCTATATTGACTATATTTATGCTGATGGAAGAATCGTAGCGTTGCATGTATACAACATAACTGCCAATACTGACAGCATCTATTATATTCAGACCGACCTTCTCGGAAGTTGGGACCGTATCGTGGATGGCAGCAAACAGGTAGTGCAAAGTAGCCATTTCGATCCGTGGGGCAACCGCATGAGTGCCTCCGACTGGACTTTGGCGCAGGACGGCCGCAATTTTGCATTCCGTCGCGGATTTACTGGGCATGAACACTACGACCGCTTCGGTATCATCAACATGAACGCCCGTCTCTACGACCCAGTCATTGGCCGCTTCTTCTCCCCCGACCCACAGGTGCAGAACCCCTTCTCCACTCAAGGTTTCAACCGCTACTCCTACTGCGGCAACAACCCTGTTATGTATACTGATCCAAATGGGGAGTTCTTTATTATCGACTCCTGTATTTTAGGATTTATCCATGGATTTTTCAGCACTGGAAATAATCGATGGGAGGCAGCGTGGAACACAGCCAATCGTATTGCCAGCAATGACCTGAAGTTATGGGGCGGATTATTTATTACCGACCCAAACAAATCATTTTTCGGCCAGGTTTGGGAAATAGTATCCCGGTTTACATGGCAAGCCCCTCAGACATTAGCTGGTTTTACATTGTCGCAATTTGCCAATGCGTCCGAGTGGATAGGCTTCACGAATGGAGGCATTCAGTCTATAGATTATTTGTATGGAGCCACCGTTGTCACTTATAACTTGGGAGGTTGGGGAGCTGTAACCCTCGGCAGTTATATCAATGGAGACAATAATCTTAAAGCCGATCCGAATAACTACTT
The DNA here is from genome assembly GCA_947165255.1 of uncultured Bacteroidales bacterium. Classification (GTDB taxonomy): domain Bacteria; phylum Bacteroidota; class Bacteroidia; order Bacteroidales; family P3; genus Colimorpha. The sequence goes on along the minus strand of CAMUZR010000004.1, from coordinate 107,710 downwards.
ATTCCAGCACGAATACGGACATTATATTCAAAGCCAAAATTTTGGAATAGTTTATCTGTCCCGTTATGGTATACCCAGCGGACTCAATTGTATGGGCCATAAAAATCATAATTATCATCCTGCGGAGCAGGATGCGAATATTAGGGCATTCAAATATTTCAACAAGTATATTGATAATTACACGGGATGGAAATTCGGGGTTAACCCTATTGGGGGTTATGACAATAGTCTGCCATATGACGATTCGCAAAACCAGGCAGTTTTGAATAATGGCCTACTTCGCCCTGCGTGGTATGATTATATTTTGCCGGGGTGGTTCGCCATTACTGGAATTATTAATTGGCTTTCATTAGAAAACTACGAGGAACATTAATAATAAAACCTATGAAAAAAATAGTTCTGATATGTTGTGGGGGTCTGTTATTTACAGCCATGACTTGCACAAAGGATAGTGACACTCAACATCACCATATCTCGTTTTACAACGCTTCTGCCTCTGACATTTATATATGCAGAGGCCATAACCATTCAGACACAACCCTTTTGTATGTCCAAGATGTAACGACACCAGGTTGGTTTTGCGAGGTGAAATCGCATTCTGTAAATAATGAAGAACTCGTCAATAAGGATGCATATGAGGTTGATTTGAACACACATGACACCCTAATCGTGTTCGTGTTCAATGCTGACACTTTGGCGTTGTACGGGTGGGAATACGTCAAAGAGCATTATTTGATTGCACAACGTTATGACTTGAGTTTGAAAGACTTGCAGCTTTTAAGTTGGCGCTTGCAATTTCCTCCTTCCTCCGAGATGCAGAATATAAAAATGTGGCCGCCCTATGGGACATACGACTCCTTGATATTTCAGAATGAATAGACACACGCCCTTATGGGCGCGAACGGCTGCGAATATGAAATAGAAACTATATATTCGCGTTACATAGATAATATCTACGCAGAAGGAAAGATTGTGGCACTACATGTACATAATACCACCGCCAATGCCGACAGCATCTACTACGTGCAGACCGACCTGCTCGGAAGCAGGGAGCGCATTGTGGACGGCAATCGGAATGTTGTGCAAAGTTGTCATTTCGACCCATGGGGCAACCGCATGAGTGCTTCCGACTGGACTTTGGCACAGGACGGTATCAACCTTGCGTTCCGCCGTGGTTTTACTGGACATGAACACAACGATCGCTTCGGTATCATCAACATGAACGCCCGCCTCTACGACCCAGTCATTGGCCGCTTCTTCTCCCCCGACCCACAGGTGCAGAACCCCTTCTCCACTCAAGGATTCAACCGCTATTCCTATTGTGGAAACAATCCGATAATGTATATTGATGAAGATGGAGAGTTCGCATTGTGGCTTGCCATGTTTAAGGTAAAGTTTGACAAGTCATTTTATAATCATCATGACGACCTTGTTAAGACAAAATATGGCTATATCTGAGTCTTCTGTTGGCCAGAAAGGCCAAAACACAACAATCCTAGGGCATTACCCCAGGTGGTTTTACATGTCAAACTTTAGTAACTTAATATTTTTTCCTTCCAGGCGCCTATTTCATCTTTTTTGTGTAAATTTGTGACCCAAATGCTATGCGAGAAACAAACACAACACACTAGTTTATAACTCACAAACAAATGGAAGAAACCGATGCCATACGCAATGAGCTGCAATGCCGGCTGTCGATCGACGACATACGCTCGCTTGCCGGGCGGACGCCTACCGAAGTGCTGTTCGAAGCCATTTATGACAGCGACAGCCAAGTGGCCCGCAATGCCGCCTGGGTGCTGACCCACAAACCCAAGAGCGCCATTGCCCATATACCGCAGGAAAGACTCATCGACTACGCACTCACCACCCCCGATTCCTCTCTCAGGAGGCTTACACTCAGCCTTATCGAGCGGCAGGGCATTGCCCAAGAGGACATCCGCACCGACTTCCTAGACTTCTGCCTCGGCCACATGGTCATGCTAGAAGAGCCAACCGGCGTACAATCCCTCTGTATGAAACTGGCCCACAGCATGTGCAGCCACTTCCCCGAACTCGAACACGAGTTTCGCCAAACCCTCGGCCTGATGCACTCCGAGCACTACAAGCCCGGCCTCAAACACCTAATCAAAAAATACAATAAAGAACCCAACCATGAATAGTTCACCTGGCAGCAATGCCCACTGTCCCTCCCGCGGACTCAGTTTTGCCATCATCGCCATCATCTATGCACTCGCCACACTGGTGTTCCTGCTGTCCTATCGGTGGATGGAACGCGCATACGCCAGCCCCCTCCTCGCCCTCTTTGTGGCCGATGTGGTGGCCACCGTCTTCATCTGGCACTGTGGCGTAATGTGCAAAAACGTATCGGTCTACGACCCCTACTGGAGCGTGGCACCCCCGCTCATGCTCACCTTCTGGCTTGGCATCGAAGGCTATAACATGCCCTCTCTCCTCCTCTTGGCAGCAGTCTGGATTTGGGCCTTCCGCCTCACCGGCAACTGGGCCTATACCTTCCAAGGCCTCCATGCCGAGGACTGGCGCTACACGCGCTATCGGCAGAACCGCAATCCTTTCTACTTCCAGCTTATCAACCTCTTCGGACTCAATCTGGTGCCCACCCTTCAAGTCTTCGTGGCCATGCTGCCCGCCCTGCTGCTTCCCGAGCAGGCTGCCGAAGCCAACCCCCTCTCGTGGGTGGCACTGGCCGTATGCTTAGGAGCCGTGACCATCGAGCTGGTGGCCGACATCCAGCGGCACCGCTTTGTCCGGTGGCGCACCAGCCGCGACGAAATCCTCAAAACGGGTCTTTGGCGACACGGCCGCCACCCCAACTATTTTGGCGAAATCAGTTTTTGGTGGGGGGTGTGGCTAATGTACGTATCCGTCTACGGCATAGCATGTCGCCCCTGGCTAGTCGTGGCTCCCATCTCCATGACAGCCCTCTTCCTCTTCATCAGCATACCCATGATGGAACGGCGCCAGCTGGCCATCAAACCCGCCTATGCCGACTACCGCAAACGCACCCGAAGACTTATCTAACGCCAAACCAACACCTCCCAACATAAAGCCTCCCAAACTTTTCAACAGAGCACCCTCAACCAGCCGCCTGGCCACTGCCCACCCGATATGGCATCTGTACGGCCACGGCGAAAGAACCATCTTAGTCCCCCGAAAAAGAGATAGGCCACAATGATTTTCACAACTGCCCACCTACGTCTACCAAAAACTATTCATTTGCTTTACCCCCCATAGGTCATTCAAAAGGATTGCTTGCAACTGCCTAAAACCAAATTTTGATAAAACAGCCCATTGTTTTAGTTCGTACATGGCTCGCTCTGCTCTCGTCACTCAATCTATACTCTTTCGCCATTTCTATGTTTTTTGGACGAAGACATATAGACGAAGTAAAGACGAAATAACAACGAACTGGTGGACCTACAGCGAAGGATTTGAAAAGAAAAAAAAACGTTGGTCGGGTGTAGTTTTTTTCTCTTAATGGTGTCTAACTATTATAAATCGGAGGTCAAACGGGTAATAGTTTTGAGCCGATTGGTCGCAATGCAGGCAATGATTGCTGAAAGTGGGAGCAATAATAACCTGATTGCTAGGCCAAGCCCTTGCATCGTCTACCAGGCATGCGCGCTGAAGGCAACCAGCGGGACGACAATAGTTTTTCTCTGTTAAACGATAATCAATAGAGATTATTTTTGTATTTTTGCACCTAATTGACAATTAACCTTATGATAGAAAACACTTGACCATGAACGCAGAAGAAAGAAAGCAAGGCGCGTGGCAATGGCTGATGAAATATGCGTGGAGAATCCCGCTGATAACGCTGGGGCTACATTTTATCATTTTGCTGATGATTTTTTGGTTGGGGAAAAGCATGGAACCCACCTGGCTGGGATGGGCTTTTTTGGTCATATCGCTTTTGTCGGTGCTGCTGTTGTTGGCGGGGGCAATCGATGCCTTTGTGCACAGGCAAACCCTAAGAGGCATAGAATTAGTGGTGGCCGACATCGTATGGCTGGCCCTGCTTTTAATTGAAGACTTATTAGTAGGCTTTATGGTATCGACGCTGCCTGACCATTACGCCTCGCGACACCCTATTCCTGAGGGAATTGAGCTGAACGAACCGCTGAAGATAGAGATTAAATACCCTTATCGCGACACATCCTACACCGCCGCACTGGTCGACCCCGAAGACCCGCAGACGTGGCTGCAGCTGGCAGGCGAATTGGGGCAGTACCGCTATGATTTCTACTACCCTGCGTTGGAGGACGGGACTATCTTTCTGCGCTGCTTTGAAGCCGGAAGCGGTGAGCCCCTTTCGGAGGAAAATATTATTTTCCGCACAGTGACGGAGGTGAAAGACCACACCGAGTTCGGGCAGGTGGCGAATATGCGGCAAAAGGACTTCATACTGTCTGAAGGGGACTTTGGCGACTACTATGCCGTGCGGGTGGAGGTGTGGCACCAAGATGTCTATGGCGAAGAAACGAAGCTGCTGGAGAAAGTCTACCGCATGGACGGGTGGACCCGGTAAGGGATAGTCTTATTAACTTTTGGAGGTTGATTTCTTTCTGGCGAGGGCAGTTTTTTATCGGATAAAAAGGTATAATTTTGCAAATTGTAAAAAAATATTCATTGCGCAATGAAAAGAATCTTTAAGAACTGCCGCCGCATGGCCCTGACGGGGCTGCTGGCCATGACTTTCGTTCTGCCGCTAAGCATTCAGGCTCAGACCGTTTCGGACTCGCCACAGAGCGAGCACCAATACAATGACGACATCCACACCTTCATTATTAAACGCCTACGCCAGACAGTGCAGCAGCGCGAGAAACAGATGAACAAACAGGTGCAGCACATGCTCATCAACCTGCCCAACGCTGAGAAACTGTATGACGAGACCTTCGTCCGCATCACCTCCGATGTGAGGGAAGACACTACCGAGGACGGAGTGCCGGAAATCAATTACGTCTTCAATTTGGCCTATACCTGCCACCATTTTGAGGGTACGGAAGACGACTATCCCTCGGCTGCCTATCTGTGGAATACGTCTAATTCTTGCCGCGCCATCTGCAATATCACGCAGCGCATGGTGGACGAGGAGCTGGGCGACATCTTCGCTCCCGGCCGCAAGACTACGGTGACTATCACTTCGACCACCGATGCGGCCGAAATAACACATATCGACTACAAGGGCGAATATGGCGACTTCCGCTATATGCCGGCCGTTTTCAACGACGAGAACGTGCGCATTTCGGTGGATGTGAAGGACGGCATCACTACCAATGCCCAACTGGCCTATCTGCGCGCCCGCAGCATTCAGGACTTCCTGGCCAACAACGTCCGCAACATGAAGAACACGGAAAATGAGTACTACTACGTGACCCGCTGTTTCGACATGACGGGTCCCCACTACCGCCGTAGCCAGCTGCAAATTGTTGTCCACGGTGCTTTTGACGCCGCCGCGAAAAACATGGAGGCCGCCCTGATGAACGACGAGTATGTGGACTTCAACATTCCTTCCATCGAGGAGAATAGCAACAGCAAGACTTACGCCCTTATCGTAGCCGACGAGGAGTACACCGCGCCACTGCCCAACTGCGACTTTGCCAGCAATGACGGCGACGTGCTGCACCAGTATTTTGTGCACACTCTGGGCATTCCTTCGCGCCATGTGAAGGTGCTGCACAACGCTAATCGTCAGATGATTTACAACGAAGGCATTCACTGGCTGAAAGACATTATCAAGGCGCAGAACGGCGATGTGCATATCATTATCTACTATGCCGGCCACGGCACCAGCAACGCTAAGTATCAGCCCTACCTTATGCCCAGTGGCATCGACGTGAGCAAGATTCGCGCCTTCCGCAGCAAGGACGGTACCTTGCCCAGCGGCATCACGCTGAGCGGCAAGGATATGGACAAAGTGTTGAGCCAGTGTATATCCATCGACACCCTTTGCGGTTGGTTCAAAAAGACCCAGGCGCTGAGCTACACTTTCATTATCGATGCCAGCTGCAACGGCATACAGCGCAACGGTAAAGAATTTTTCGGCATGGAGCGCGAGACCAAGCGTTACCGTGCTCCTCGTGTGCGCGACGACATTGTCATCTTTATGGCTGCCGACGGCGACAAGACTGCCTACAGCTTCATTGACCAGCACCATGGTTTCTTCACCTATTATATTCTGAAAGAGCTGAAGTACACCCGCGGCGAAGTTACCTTCCAAGAGCTGTTCAACAACGTGACCAAAAACCAGGCCTACGAGTCATCGCTGCAAGGTAAACTGCAGGAGCCCAGCATGATTATCGGCGGTTCGCTTGGCGACAACTGGGGTCAGCGCACTTTTATTAATAACTAAATTCCGGCTTCTGTAAGGCCGCGCCTTTCTAGTATTCAGAACTCAGACTATAGTATCATGTACACACCCGAATTCATTACCCACCTGAAAGAGAACGAAGTTTTCGTCTTCGGAAGCAATTTGGCCGGCATGCACGGTGGCGGGGCAGCCCGCCTAGCCTTTGAACGTTTCGGGGCCAAGATGGGACAAGGAGTAGGACTGCAAGGACAGAGCTACGCCATTCCCACCATGCAAGGTGGTGTGGATACTATCAAGCCATACGTGGACGAATTCATCCAGTTTGCACAGCAACACCCCGAAAAGACATTTCTCGTGACACGCATCGGATGCGGCATAGCCGGATTCAGCGATGAGGAGATAGCGCCGCTTTTCGAAGATGCACATTTGGTTGCCAACATAGTGCTGCCTAAGGGATGGTAAAGTGCATACAGGATTAGTGGATTTTTTTGTGGGGGAAAATACTATTTCCCCCTTTTTCACGTTAAAGAAGTCAGAAAAAAAATAAAATTAGGTATAAAAATGAAAAAATTATTATTTGCAGCCCTCATTATGGTGCTTACAATGGGCGCCGTGAAAGCTCAAAACAATTTCCGCGGAATTGTCAAGTACAAGCTCACCAGCACTGGCACTGTCGATGTTCAGATTCCTGAAGACCAGAGCACGATTGAAATCAAAGTATACGACAATAAACTCATGTCCGGCCAAACCCAGCAAATCGGCATGAAAGTGGCACAAGCCATCGACCTCAGCCAGGCCATCGGCTACCTTGCCGCCAACGGCATTGAGCTTGAAACCTACGACGGCGACGGCAAACTGCTTGTCCGTGGCGAGTCTACCAAAGAAGAGATGGACAGCCTCTATATTGAAGACAAAGAGCCCGGTCACTTCTACTACGAGAGAGTAGAGGGCACCAAGGACATCTTTGGCTTCACCGCCAAGAAACTCATCATGCACCGCTATGACGAAACCGGCAACGACAATCCTGCCGAATGCTGGTACACCGAAGAAATCGGACCCGAATACTGCCTTATTTTTGGCAACACCAAGGGCTTCCCCCTCATCTTCACCCAGCAGGGCAGTGAAGGTCGCGCCATCACCTACACCTGCACCGAAATTATCAAAGGCAAGGTAAAAGAGGCCGAACTGCTCCTCCCCGCTGGATACAAGGATGTCAACGACGAGGAATTCGCCCAAATCATGAAGGAGTTCCAGGAGGCTGCCGAACTTCTGGAATAACAGCAAATCCTGTCACCTACAGAAAAACAATAGATGCTATAGCTTCCTTGGGGGGACTATAGCATCTTTTTGAAGTTATTATCGGGAGCGAACACACTGCTAAGGTTTCATTCCTCCCGGCACTTCCTTTCCCTAAACAAACAACTAGTAAGCACACCATGGCAAAAGCAAAGACATCGAAGAAAAAGAAAGTACGCCCAACAGGAAAATTCGTCGAATTCTGCAGAAGCGAACGAGGCCGCAAGTTGCGCGGCGTCTGCTATATACTCCTGGCACTATTTCTTACCATCTCCACCATCTCCTTTTTCGTTTCCTGGCCTAGCCAGAGCAATTGGATGGGACGTCTGGGCTACCTTCTAGCCAGTTTCGTCGTGCAGGACACTTTCGGCATCGCCTCTCTCGGCTTCTCGTTCCTGCTGTTCGTCTATGGCCTCCGTCTCTGCAAAGTACATCTGCTCCCATGGTGGAAAACCTTTTGGGCCACCCTCTTCTGGATGCTATGGCTTTCTACCGTTTTGGGCTACCTCAACGGCCGTCTTTTCAAAAGCGAAACCTTCGGCAACTACGTGGGCATCACCGGCAAGTTTGTTTCCGAGGAACTCTATATGCTCATCCGCTGGGGAGTAGTCGTCCTACTCATTTTTGTGGCCATGGTGTTTCTCATCTTTGTCCACCGCATGCGCATCCGGGTGCCTAAGATACCCGAGGTAAGCCTGCCCAAAATCAATCTGAAAGAGCGCCTTGCCAACCGCAACACCGCATCTGAGGAGTTAAGCCAAGAAAAGACTCCTAATGCCACTGATTCTGACACCAATCTTTCAGAAGACAAAAAAACTGACAAGGTAACCTTCGACATCGACGACGAATTTGCCCGCATCAATCAGAAAGCCCAGCAGGGCAAAGCTCAAGATCCCCAGCCCACAACTCCCCAAGAGGTTGACTTCACCATTGCCGACAACAACATGGGTATCGACGGCACCGCCGCCGAAGAGGAGGAACTAGACAAATATTCCGAACTGGAAGCCACCCAAGAAGGCACCCATTTCGGCATCGACGAACTTTACGACCCTCATCTGGACCTCAAGCAATACCAAATGCCATCCACCGACCTGCTCACCGACTGGGAAACCAAGAACACCAAGGTGACCAAGGAAGAACTTGTGGCCAACAAAGACCACATTGTGGAAACCCTTCGAAACTACGGCATCGAAATCGTCCAAATCACCGCCTCCCCTGGTCCAACCGTCACACTCTACGAAATCAAGCCCGCCCCAGGTGTGCGCATCTCCAAAATAAAAAGCCTTGAAGACGACATTGCCCTAAGTCTTTCAGCATTAGGCATCCGCATCATCGCCCCCATCCCCGGCAAAGGCACCGTAGGCATCGAAGTGCCCAACGCCAAGCCTCAGATTGTATCCATGAAGAGCATGCTAGAGTGCGATGCTTTCGTCAACAACACCAAGATGGAACTCCCCGTCGCCTTCGGCAAAACCATCAGCAACGAACCCTTCGTCACCGACTTAGCCAAGATGCCCCACCTGCTCATGGCAGGTGCCACCGGCACCGGCAAATCCGTAGGTCTCAATGCCGTCATAGCCTCCCTGCTTTACAAAAAGCATCCCTCCGAGCTTAAATTCGTCATGGTCGACCCCAAAAAAGTCGAGCTCTCCCTTTACAACAAAATCGAACGTCACTATCTGGCCAAACTGCCCGACAGTGAAGAAGCCATCATCACCGATGTCAAGAAAGTAGTGCGTACACTCAACTCTCTCTGCATCGAAATGGACCAGCGCTACGACCTCCTGCGGCAGGCCGGAGTACGCAAAATAACCGAATACAACGACAAGTTCATCCACCGCCACCTCAACCCCGAAAACGGCCATCGTTTTCTCCCCTACATCGTATTAGTCATAGACGAATTTGCCGACCTTATCATGACTGCCGGCAAAGAAGTCGAAATGCCCATCTGCCGCCTCGCCCAGCTAGCCCGTGCCGTAGGCATTCACCTTATCATTGCAACCCAGCGCCCCACCACCAACATCATCACAGGCACCATCAAAGCCAACTTCCCTGCCCGCGTGGCCTTCAAAGTCACCAGTGGCATCGATTCCCGCACCATTCTCGACTGCAGCGGGGCTCAACGCCTTATCGGTCGCGGCGACATGCTTATCTCACTCTCCGGTTCCGACCTGGTGCGTATCCAGTGTGCCCTTATAGAAACCGAAGAAATCGAGCAACTGGCCGACTTCATCGGTTCCCAGCGTGGCTATCCCGACGGCTTCCTCCTACCCGAATATCTAGATGAAAACGAGGAGCCCAACAAGGACTTCGATCCCAAACAGAAAGACGAATTCTTCAACGACGCCGCCCGCCTGGTCGTGGCCAGCCAATTCGGCTCCACATCGCTCCTACAGCGCAAATTGCAGCTAGGCTATAACCGTGCCGGCCGCATCATCGACCAATTAGAGGCCGCCGGCATCGTAGGTCCCTACAACGGCTCCAAAGCGCGCGAAGTGCTCGTGCACGACGAGGTCCAACTAGAAGAGATTTTACGCGAACTCTAGCATTATTATCTCATGGACACGTCCGCAATCGAAAACTATTGCGCCCAGCACACCAGCGCCCCCGACGACGCGCTCCGCTCAGTTTATCGGAGCATCGCCCTGCATACCGTCAACCCCAACATGTCCTCCTCCCCTTATCAAGGAGTTCTGCTACAGCTCTTTACCCAAATGACAGCCCCAGCCATAGCCGTCGAAATCGGAAGTTTCGCCGGCTATGGAGCCATTTCTATTGCCCGCGGCATGCCTGCAGGGGGCATCATCCACGTCATTGAGGCAAACGAAGAGTACGAGGAAACCATTCTCCACCATGCACAAATGGCCTCAGTCGCAGACCGCATCAGACTGCACATAGGGCAGGCCCTCAGCATCATTCCGATTCTGCCCGACGGCATAGGACTTGCCTTTATCGACGCCGACAAAACCAACTACGAAAACTACTACCGACTCCTGCTGCCCAAGATGCGACCGGGCGGCATACTCATTTTTGACAATATGCTATGGTATGGCCGCGTGATGGAAGAACCCGAAACACAGCTCCGCTGCGACCGCTCCACCCGCATCATACAGCATCTCAACGACCTCATCACAGCCGACCCCCGAGTCGACAATATACTCCTCCCCGTCCGCGACGGCCTCATGCTATGCCGTGTAGTGGATGCCAACAACTCCCACCAATAATAAAAAGGCACTATTTATCACAAAAATAGAAAAAAAAGATTGTATGTCTAATTTTTTTCGTATTTTTGCAATTTGAAATAATATGAGAGTATTATGAAGAAATATATATTCTTAATAGGCGCAGCATGCGTCATGCTCTTGAGCTCCTGCGTCAAGGAGAAGAACTGCCGTTGCTCGGTCATCGGCGTCACCGACACTCGTATCATCACCATCAGCGGGGGCGATTGCAGCAAGTTAAATTCCGTCACCTACTTCGACGCCCTCGACACCGCCCATGTCGATGCCGTCGTCTGCACCGATTACCCCTTCACAGGTGACTCATCCATCGTTTATCAAAAGTAGTTTACAATGAAAAAATACCTGTTTCTCCTGCTTTTGGCTGCTGTCACCCTCATGAGCGGCTGCTCCAAAGATCGCCGATGCCGGTGCACAACCCTGTCCAACCCAGACGAAGTAACCTATGTCTCCGCCGATGCCGGATTCCCCTGCAGCAAAATCAAGCGGATGGGATTCGAACGCCTCATCGAAGGCAACCTAGTACGCCACATGGAAGAGGTTACCTGCACGGAGGCTAAAGATTGACACCCTTCCGTTCCAAACCTCTACGCCTAGCAGCACTAATAGTGAGAATGCTGCTAGGTATCTTTTTTATCGTCTCTGCCATTGCCAAACTGATTGGTATCGACGAGTTTGAAATATATATTTTTTCCTACAATATTCTCTCACTCAACCTCTCCTTCCTTATCGCCCGAATCGTCATCGCAGTAGAGCTACTGGTGGGTTTGGGGCTTCTATCGAACATTGCACGGCGGCTGGTGGACACCTGTGCCCTCCTGCTTTTGGTCTGCTTTGTCTTTTTCTTATGCTATGCCCTCCTCATTGGGCGCACCGACAGCTGCCACTGCATGGGGTCGCTGGTCGAAATCGCCCCCGCCCGCTCACTCTTCAAGAACGCCATTCTCATTCTGCTACTACTTTTTTCCATGGGGGCACAACAATGGAATTGGCGGCCCCGCTGGTACATTTGGCTCCCCGCCTGTCTGCTGCCTGTCGTAGGGGTGTTTATCTTTTCGGCACCCGACAACTGGCTCTTCGGCCCTTCTGAAGAGTACTACAACCAAGAGGAACTAGACAAAGCCAACTCACCCCAAGGGCAGCTCCACTGCCTCAACCTCAACCAAGGCAAACATGTGGTGGCGTTTCTCACCCCGGGCTGCTCCTTCTGCCAAATGGCCGACCAAAAACTCACCCACATCTACCGGCGCAACGACCTCGACTCCTCTCTTTTCATATACCTCACTCCCGGCCAAGACACCACCTCCACCGACCTCACCGTCGACTCCACCACCTTCCTCCGCCCAGCCTACCGTATGGACGTAACCACTTACGCCCACATCACATACGGCCAACGCCCAATCGTATTCTTGGTAGATAACGGAAAAGTCGCCGCCACCTGCCACTACCGCAACATCAGCGAGGAGCAAATCGTAGAATTTCTCAAACAATAGCCAATCCCTTTCTTCCACAATGAAAAAGAAACTAATCCTTCTTTCCGTCATAGCCATGGCCGCACTTGCCACAACGGGCTGCACCAAGCGATGCCGCTGCATTAGCTACAATACCAGCGTAGACTATTTCACCCCCGAAGAGGTCTCGGCCCTAGGCAAGACCTGCAGCGAAATGCGCTACCTCGACGGCCTTTCCGTCCAGCGCTACTCCGTCTGCGAATGGGTATACGGAGAATAGGCTCCCGCCCTGCTATTTCCTTTTCAGCACCTTGGCCAAAACCGATTTAACCAGGGAGCGCTCGTTATAAAGCACCACGGCCACATACACCAGCAGCAGGCACGTGTTGAGCACCAGCTCCCACCCCAGTTGCTTAGGCTTCAACCATTCGCTCACACCGTACAGTCCTAGCGCCAGCACAAAATAGCCCGCAATAGGGCCCAGCCGATAGGGCACGGGGCTTTTCTTGCGCCCCACCAGATAGGACAGCAACATGCAGGTGCCGTAGCCAGCCACTCCGCCCCAGGCGCAGGCCATATAGCCATAGCGGGGCACAAAGAGGAAATTCACTGCAAGCAGCACGGCGCACCCAATGGCCGAGAAGATGGCGCCCCACCAGGTCTGCTCAATCAGCTTGTACCAGAAAGAAAGGTTAAAATAGATACTCATGAATATCTCGGCCATCATCACAATCGGCACCACCTTCAGCCCCTCCCAATAGTCCGAGTCTATCACGTACTTAAAAATGTCCAGATAGGCCATCACCGCCAGGAATGCCAACAAGGCAAACATAACGAAGTATTTCATCACCAAGGCCTGGCTCTCACGATTCTGCTGTCCCTTTCCACCGCCAAAGACAAAAGGCTCGTAGGCATAGCGGAAGGCCTGCGTAATCATGGCCATAATCATAGCAATCTTGGTGCATGCGCCGTAAATGCCCAACTGCACTTCGCCCTCAACGCCCGGAACAATGAAACGGTAGCAAATCTTGTCGGCCACCTGGTTCAGTATGCCCGCAATGCCAAAGAGCAGCAGCGGCCAAGTATACCGCAACATTTCCTTCAGCAACTTCACATCCAGCCCATACTTGAGTTTCCTCAGTTCCGGAATAAAGAACAGCGTAATGCCTGCCGTACAGATGAGGTTGACACTGAAGATATAGCCCACCTGATTAGTGGTGCTATACCACTCCATCAGGGCGGGGTGGGACTCCTTCAGGCCCGGTGCCACCAGGAACACAAAAAGATTCAGCCCGATATTGCAAAAGATAAACAGCAGTTTAAGGAAGGCAAACTTCCATGCCCGCCCCTGGAATCGCAACAGGGCAAACAAGATGGCCTGGAAGGCATCAATGGCCACCACGCATCCCATTATTTTTAAATATTCGGGATGGTTGGAAAAGCTCAACCAATCGGCAATAGGGTTGATAAAACCGAAAAGCAGCAGCACAAACAGCGCCGACACCGACCCCACTGCAATCAGGGCGGTGGAAAAAACCCTGTCGGACCGCTCAGCGTACTTATTGCCAAAATAGAAAAACGTAGTCTCCATGCCAAAGGTAAGGATGACCAACATCAGCGCCGTGAGAGAGTAAATGTTGGTAACAATGCCATATCCGCCACTTTCTGCAGCTATTTTGTAAGTATAGAGCGGCACCAGCAGGTAGTTCAAAAAACGGCCTACAATACTGCTCATGCCGTAAATCATAGTGTCGGAAACCAGGTTCTTAAGCGTTCTTTGTGCCATACTTATCCTATTTTCTATATTCTATTAATCAGCCTCTTGACCAATTTATTCCCCAACCCAATGATTGTGCACACCCAGGCCGCAACCAGTTGGGGCATTGCTCAGTTTAGCATTGCAAAAATACGATTTTTTTTATACTTGTCAACAAAAAGCTCATTTATTTTTAGCACATCGGGCCAACGGCCAGCGCTTTCTCCTACTCCTCCTTCCCCGCTGCAGCCCCAAGCAACATCCTTCTCCATAGAAAACCGTCTCGTCCGCCTTTCTCCGTCCCCTCCATGGCCTCGCCGACACCCTTTCCTTTTCATGCCCACCCTTCTCCCCTCCCCTTCCTCCACCATTTATCCGGCATTTTATTTAGATTTATACCATATTTTATTTAGCAACCATAAACAAAATGCAAACAAAATACAAACTAAATAAAAGACAAAAGGCGAAGAGAGAGCGAAGCCACACCATTGTTAGCGATTGGCCTCAACGGCGGGAGCGGGAAAGGCGTAGACCGATGCAAAATGTTGAATGATAAAAACTTTGTACGTCTGGCACAAGGCAGACGTGGAGCTGCGGGCAGGATAAAGTATAAAATTTCTTAACTCACAGGGGTTCACCGCGAAACTACAATTATTTTTCGTATTTTTGCATTTCAAAATGACGAAACTGACCAATATAAAATGCTGGAGGCCAATTCTCGCCCTGATGATTCTGCTGCTTGCGGTCTCATGCAGGGAGAAGAATGCCGAGGTGAAGGAATACCACATCATTCCCGAACCGGCCTATATGGTTCAGAAGGCCCGCTCGTTCACCATCTCTTCGCGAACCAAACTGTACTTTGAGAATTTGGCCCAAAACTCCTCTACCGCCAAATTCATCACCAACACGCTGCGCCAAATGCACATTCGGCCTTCGTTCATAGGCACTCCCAACCGGGGTTCTATCACCATCACGCTCAACGATACTGTCAACCCCTCGCTGGGCGACGAAGGCTACCTCCTTCAGGTGCTGCCTGACGGCATTTATATCAGCGCCAACACCGAGACAGGCTTGGTGTATGCCTTTGAGACATTCATCCAGATGCTGCCCGAGGACCTCCACCAACACCCCTACGACCATATCACCCTGCCCGAGTGCACCATATTGGACTACCCCCGGTTTGCATGGCGGGGTTGCCTCCTCGACGTCTGCCGCCATTTTATCTCAGTCAAACAGATCAAGCGCCACCTCGACATCATGGCGGCCCACAAGCTCAACAAGTTCCACTGGCATCTGAACGACGACCAAGGCTGGCGGATTGAGATTGAGAGATACCCCGAACTAAACGACATTGGTTCCTGGCGTGTCGACCGTTCCGGCATTCCCTGGGGAGAGGAAGAACCCGCCCGACCCGACGAGGAGCCCACCTATGGTGGTTTCTACACCAAGGCCGAGATAGCCGACATTGTCCAATACGCCCAGCAATTGGGCATAGAAGTAATCCCCGAGATCGAACTTCCGGGTCATGCCAGCGCCATACTGGCCTCCTACCCCGAGCTGTCGTGCGACCACGGAAGCTACGCTGTCGCCCTCGGTCCCTGCTGGCCCCACCGGGCCATCCTTTGCGCCGGCAACGACGCGGCCATACAGTTTATCGAAGACATACTCGACGAGATTGCCACTCTCTTCCCTAGCGAGTTCGTCCATATCGGTTTCGACAATCTGAGCACTGAAAACTGGGAGGGCTGCCCCAGATGCCAAAGCCGCATCAGGCAGTTGGGACTTGGCAACGAGGAGGGCCTACAGAACTGGCTGGTGTCCCACATTGAAGACTACCTCTCACGCAAAGGGAAACGCATCATCGGGTGGGACGACATCCTTGCCTGCAACAGCCTCAGTTCCGAGGCGGTGGTGATGGTCTCGCAAGGCGACAGCAATATTCACCACGGCGCCATACGCGGCAACGGCGTTATCAATGCCAATGCCGACTTCTGCGACCTAGAGACATACCAGGCCGACACGGCCTTCCACCCAACGGCATTCCCCCAATTTCTGCCATTGAGCCAGGTCTATCAGTTCGACCCCATGCCCAAGGGCCTCACCTCTGACGTCCAACCCTACTGCTGGGGCGGCGAAGCGGTGCTCTGGACCGACTATATTGCCTCATACGAGCAGGCCGAATACTTCCTCCTGCCACGTCTCTGTGCTTTGGCCGAGTGCTTCTGGTCGCAGCCGGAAAGCAAGAGTTGGACCCGTTTTCAGGAAAAAATCGAACACCAGAAGAGACGCGTCCAGGCTTTTGGCTTCCACCCTTGCAAAGGTTCTTTCAAACCCACGGTGCTCAAGGTTGCCAAGGAGGGCGGCTACCTGGTGACCCTCACCACCGAGGTAGCGGGAACCTACGTCTACTACACCACCGACGGCAGCGACCCGACACCCGAGTGCAACATATACACCCGCCCCATCCTCTTGCCTAAGGGCACCCGCCTGCGCACCCTCTCCTTCTACGGCGGACAGGTGCAGGAAGGCATCTACGACTTTATAATATGAAAGAAATCATTGACCACATCGTTTCTACCCGCAGCCTCACACTGGAGCAGTTTGTCGGACTCATGTCTACGGAAGACCAATCGGTGGTAAGCCACCTATTCCAGCAGTCGCACCAGCTGGCACAGCGAGTTTACGGAAACAAAATATTTATTCGCGGCCTTATCGAGATATCCAACCATTGCAAGAACGACTGCCTCTACTGCGGCATCAGGCGCAGCCGCACCGACGTGCACCGCTACCGTCTCTCTAAAGAGGATATCCTACAGTGCTGCCAACAGGGCTACGGTCTGGGGTTTCGCACTTTCGTGATGCAGGGCGGCGAGGACGGATGGTTCGACGACGACCGCATGTGCGACATTGTGG
The DNA here is from genome assembly GCA_947165255.1 of uncultured Bacteroidales bacterium. GTDB lineage: Bacteria > Bacteroidota > Bacteroidia > Bacteroidales > P3 > Colimorpha. The sequence continues at coordinate 90,724 of CAMUZR010000004.1, read as the reverse complement.
CCACCATACGGCACCAATTTCCCGACTGCGCCATCACCCTCTCGCTGGGGGAGCGGTCGAGAGAGAGCTATCAGCGCCTTTTCGATGCCGGCGCCGACCGCTACCTGCTGCGCCACGAGACGGCCGACCCCATGCACTACGCCAAGATTCACCCAAGCGACATGTCATACGACAACCGCATGCGCTGCCTGCACGACCTTAAGGAGATAGGCTATCAGGTGGGTTGTGGATTCATGGTCGGATCGCCTTTTCAGACCCTCGAAAACCTCTTTGCCGACCTTCAGTTCATCCGCTCATTCCAGCCCGAGATGGTAGGCATTGGTCCCTTTATCCCGGCCACCGGAACCCCATTTGCCGACCGCCCCTCCGGCACGGTCGACGCCACCCTGCGCCTGCTGGCCATTATCCGCCTGCTGCATCCGCGGGTGCTGCTGCCAGCCACTACCGCCCTAGGCACCCTCCACCCACAAGGGCGCGAGTTAGGCATCTTGGCCGGAGCTAACGTAATTATGCCCAACCTTTCACCTGCCGCACAGCGAGCCGACTACAGCATATACGACAATAAACTCTCCACCGGTTCCGAAGCCGCAGAGACGGTGAACGACACCCGCAAGCGCTTGGGCAAACTGGGTGTGGAGATACCCGCCGACCGCGGCGACTACAATAAGAGTTGAAAACAGACCGCTTGTCTGCCGTCGCATTAATCTCAAGATTCAGAATACAACAATACGTATTATATGAAAAAAACCGTTGTCTATCCCTTGCTTGCCTTTGCGGCCATTGTGTGGGGTATCAGTTTCATCCTCACGAAAGAACTCTTCGTAAGCGAGGCAAACATTACCGTACTTATTATTCTCACCTTCCGCCTCCTGCTGGCTACGGCCATCACTATACCCACCCTATTGCTGTTCAAAAAGTTGGAGCCAATAAAGAAGAGCGACCTTAAATGGTTTCTCATCCTGGCATTCTTGGAACCGTTTATCTACAGCATTTGCGAGACCAATGGAGTGAAGTTGGTCAGCGGCAGCATGTCTTCCATCATTGTGGCCACCATACCGCTTTTTGTGCCTTTCGGAATGGCCGCAGCCTATAAGGAAAAGGTTCGGGGAGTCACCCTCATCGGCATTCTTATGTCGCTCATCGGTCTCTCCGTCATGCTTTTCCTAGGAGGCGAGAACAACTTGGACATGAATCCACGCGGCATTGCCTGGCTTTTCGGAGCCGTACTCACAGCCGTGGTTTTCACTATTGTTTTGGTTAAACTGGTGGGACGGTATAAGCCATTCACCATCACGGCCTATCAGAACCTCTTCGGCTGTCTCTATTTCATTCCGCTCATGCTGCTGATTGACGGAGGCAACTTGCCGCTTCTCTCCTACTCGCCCAAGATGATTGGTCTACTGGTGGTCCTCGGTGTCTTTTGCAGCACGGTGGCCTACGTCTTTTACAATATGGGAGTTGAGCATTTGGGTGCCACCTCGGCCTGCATCTTCACCAACGCCATCCCTGTCTTTTCTCTCATTGCCGCCATCCTTATCGGCCAGGAGACCCTCACCTGGAGCAAACCTGTTGGCATTGTTATCGTCATCGCCGGCGTCGTTATCGCCCAAATTCCGCCCAAATCTAGCCCCATTGGCAAAACCAACCAGACCCATGCCAATTAGTTTGTGCGTAATATTTCGAAGAGTTGGTTGCATTGTAGAAGAGTAATTGTACACGAGCGACATAGAGCCTGTTCCACATTGCTATTTATGTATATTTGACATATCATAAGTAGACATGTTATCAAAAAGTAGCTGTCATTCTGTTATGATTCGATTTTTATTTGTACCTTTGCAATTGTATTATTGGGGGAAGAATATTCATTACTTGAAACTACCAATCGCTTAATCAATACATAATATAGTTATTATTCTGAGATTTACATCACTATAGACTTTTATAAATAATAAAACCACAAGTAGTCAACACCTCAAATATGAGGCTTTATAAAACTAAAAAAGATGAAATTATCGATAATTACCATTAATTGGAACAACGCATCGGGTCTGAAAAAGACTATGGAGAGCGTGATAGGTCAGAGCTGTCAGGAGTTTGAATATTTGGTTATTGACGGAGGAAGTACGGATGGTAGTGTAGACATAATTAAACAATTTGAAAGTACACCAAACCTACAATGGGTATCGGAAAAGGATAAGGGTATTTACAATGCTATGAACAAAGGTATAAATAAGGCCAAGGGAGAATACCTGCAATTTCTGAACAGTGGCGACTCGTTGGTAGATAGGGATGTGGTGAAAAATATTTTGGAAGAAATTGAAAACAATGGGCATCCTGATATTTTGGTCGGAAATTTATTAGAAGACTATGGAAAAAAAATCCTTAGGGAAGCTAATGGTAGTAGAAATCCAGACTTATGGTTTTTCTTCAGCAGAACTATTGATCATAATTCATCATTTATTAAAAGGGAATTGTTCGAATTATACGGTGCTTATGACGAGAACCTAAGGATAGCTTCTGATTGGAAATGGTTTCTGTACGTTGTAGGGATAAAGAAGGTAAAGCCGGTATTTGTAAACGTCGATGCAGTCCTATTCAACATGGAAGGTGTAAGCGTAAAAAACTTTGACAAATCATTGAATGAAAGGATGCAAGTGCTGAATGAATTGGTTGACCCCAATCTTATAGAAGTCTTTTTACGATATGGCGACAATATTACGATAATGCAACAATTGGAGAAACACAAATGGACTAACCAAATTGTGACCTTCGTGTATAAATTGTCCAAATGGTTATATAAAAGAAAGCCCGTAGACATCAATCCCACATTCCGATAACCAGAGTTGCCTGAGAAAGGAAGTGCCAAGAGGGTTTAATGTGTTTTCACCTGAAATTTCCACGCAGAATTGGTCTTTTCCATATAATCAGATTTTTGCTCGTTACACGTTTTAATACAGGTATGTCAACCGGACTTCTGCACCTCTAGCCAGTACCCATTCTAAATAGCGATAATACACATTTTTACTGACAGAACGAAATGTGGAATGAATAATAAACATCGGGGCGCGAAACTTGTGTTTCACGCCCCGATGATTGTTTATTTGAGTCCGAGTGCTTATTCGGTTGCTTCGGGTTTGAGGGTTACGACTACGTAGTTCTTGAGGTTGAGGAACTTTTTGGCCATTTTCTTGATATCCTTAACGGATACAGATTTGACGAGCTGGTCGTATTTATCGATATCGTCGCGGTTCTCGTTATACATGTAGCTGCCCATGATCTGACCCATCCAGAAACCGTTGTTCTGACGCTGGGTGCCACGGTTGATAATCATTTGTTCCTGAACTTTGCCAAGGGTAGTGGCATCGGGTCCATTGTTGATGTAGCCCTCGATGATGCCGATGGCGGCTTTTTCAATCTGCTGAGTCATATCAGGGTTGCAGTTGATGTAGAACATCCAGTTGACCTTGCCTTCGGGGAGGATGTCGTAGCTGATGTTGACGCTGGGGCTATAGGTTCCACCCATTTTCTCGCGGATAACCTCGAGGGCAGTGATTTCCATAGCATCGCTCATTTGGTTGATGATCATCTTGTTCATTTTGGTGGGTTTGAAACCCTGGGTCTCACCATAAATCATCATGATGCCTTGGTTATCGGTACCTTTGAGGACTTCGCCGTGCTGGATGCCTTTGGCAAACTGAGGCTCGCGGTTGACCCAAGTTTCCTTAGCCTGCTTGCCGTTGGTCGGCAGGTTGTTGAGGTACTTGCCAATCATGTTGATGTCGTTGGCGCTGACGTTACCGACGAAGAAGAAAGTCTGGTTGGAAGCGTCGCAGAAACGCTCGCGGAAGATCTGATACTCACGGTCGAGGTTGAGGCTGTTGAGCTGTTCCTCGGTGGGGAGCATAACGGTGCGCTTGTCGTTGGGGTAGGCCACGTCGTGATATTTCTTGAGGAAGGCCACCTGAGGATTATTGGAAATGAACTTAATCTGGTTGCGGAGGTTGTCGATGTCGCGGTTGAAGGCGTTGATGTCCTTGCGGGGAGCTTCATAGTAGAGGTTGAGGAGTTGGAGCATAAGTTCGAGATCCTTTGGCGAGCAGCTGCCGCTGAAGCCTTGATGGTCGGAGCTGATGTCGGGGCTGATGCTGACATTTGTGCCCTTAAGTTTCTTCTGCAGTTCATTGCTGCTGAAGTTGGCAATACCAGCGGCATCGATAAGGTTGGCGGCCATCTGGGCAGCGTAAGCGTCCTTATCCTCATAGAGGGAGATGCCACCCCAAGCGTAAGAGCTCATCTGGATTTCGTCGTCCTTGAATTCGGTCTGCTTGACAATGAACTTAATGCCATTGGGGCATGTGTACTCGTTATAGCCAAGGGCGGTGTTGACTTTGGTGACTTTGGGGGTTACGACGCTGAGTTTCTTGTCCCAGAGCGGTTCCTCTTTGTAGTTGTCGACCCAAGCGTCGTACTTGGCGCTCTTGCAACGGTTGTAGATCTTAAGAACGTCGGCCTCGGTGGGGACGCGCACGCCTGGCTGCTCAGGAGCGGTAAGGTAGTATACGAAGTTGTTCTCGGTGACCCAAGTCTTAATGAGGTCGTTGCATTCCTGAAGGGTGATTTCGGGGATGAATTCCTTGGCATAGCTGAATTCTCTCATGGCACCGGGGATGACTTCGCCTTCGAGATAGTGGTTGGTATACTCGGAAGCCAGGCTGTTGCTCTGAGTTTTGTTGGCTTCCTTAGCAATCTTGCGATAGTGGTCGAGCATATCATCTTTTACGCGGGTGAGCTCGGTCTCGGTGAAACCGTTCTGGACAGCGCGGAAGATTTCGGTGAGAATGACCTCGGTAGTGGCCTCAATCTTGTTCTCCTTGGGAACGCCGCTGCCAATGAAGGCATCGCACTCGCGGCCGAGGAAACCGCCGTAACCGGCACCAGCCTGGAGGAAGGGAGCGTCAGCCTTCTCGGCCAACTCGTTGAAGCGCTCGTCGAGCATGTTGCTCACGAGATTGCGGACGATAGAAGCACGATAGTCACCAACTGTGCCTTGGGGAGCTTTCTTGTGTTTCCAGAAAAGCATAAGGCTGTTGCCGGTGGCCTCCTTGTCGGTGGCAATGGCCACGAGGGGCTCCTGGTTGTCGGGAATGTCATAGGTGGGACGTTGTTTGGGGTTGATGGGAGCGGGACGCTGGCTAAAGAGAGCCTTTACTCGACCTTCCATTTCGTCGACGTTGAGGTCGCCAACGATGATGATGGCTTGCATGTCGGGACGATACCAGTCTTTGTAGAAGCGAACGATGTCGTCGCGTTTGAAGCCCATGATAACGCTTTCAAGACCGATGGGCAAACGCTCGGCATAACGGGAGCCTTTAAGCATGGTGGGCCAAGTCTTGTCGCGCAGACGGTCTTGGGCACCTAGGCCACCGCGCCACTCTTCGTGAATGACGCCACGCTCTGCCTCGATCTCTTCGGGGTCGAAAAGAAGGCCACCGCACCAACCGTAGAGTATGTCAAGACCCATCTTGACCATCTCGGGCTTGTCGGCGGGCATATCTACATAATAGACTGTCTCGTCAAAGCTGGTGTAGGCGTTGATGCCGCGACCGAACTCGATACCATTTTTTTGGAGGGTATCAATCATAGTGTTGTTGGGGAAACCCTCAATGCCATTGAAGGCCATGTGCTCGCAGAAGTGAGCCAGACCACGCTGAGCCTCGTCCTCGAGGATGGAACCAGCGTTAGTAACCATGCGGAACTGGATGCGGTTTTCGGGCATCTTGTTGGCACGGATGTAGTAGGTAAGGCCATTGGCAAGTTTGCCAATGCGTACTTTCTTGTCGACGGGCACCTTTTCGGTGAGGTCGGTCTTCTTGGCGTTCTGGGCGAACGTCATGCCGCCGAAAGCTACAAGCAGCATGAATAAAGTCAGAAGTTTTTTCATTTGTTTAATTGTTTAGTTAATATAATTTGTTGATTTGTATATTATCAATGGGTTAAACTGGGTCAGGGCGGAACTCGAGAATGTCACCAGGCTGGCAGTCGAGTTCCTTGCAGATACGTTCGAGCGTACTGAAGCGAACGGCACGTGCTTTACCTGTCTTGAGGATGGATAGGTTAGCGGGAGTGAGGTCGACCCGCTCAGCCAAGTCGGTCAGCGACACTTTGCGCTTGGCCATCATCACATCAAGGTTTACGACAATCATTAGGTGGTATTATATAGTTAGTTCCTGATCCTCTTGCATTTCTCGACCAATTTTGAAAATGTGGGCGAGGAAAATAATCGTGAGGCCGAAAAAGATGTTTACAAAATGGATGGTGAAGGCGACAGTGGGTTCCCAATCCGTACCAGCTAGAAGGTCTGCTGCCATCTGACGTTCGAGAAAGGCACGAGTGTCGGAAGAAAGCGAAACTGCTATGACCAGCAGCCCGACAACTACTAGGAGGGAAACCTGTCTGATGGGGAAGATCTTGCCATGTTTGGAACTGCGGTAGAAAGAAACCAGTACAATGGCAACCAGTACGATAATAGCCAGTAGAGCTAATGGGCCAAACCACTGAAGGATGAGTATCCAGGTGGCACGAGGATCGTTGGCATAGTCGCCTTTGTTGGAGGCAAATTCGACGGTGAACTCTGACACATGGGCACGAGCAGATAAGTCGTCAGGAGTTCCGTTGATAGCCTGGGAGGCAGAATAGACTGACTCATTGGCGACAAGGTCGGTGATAAAGAATGTGTGCTGATAGTCTTCCGCCTGAGGAATTTGAACCACCTGACTGTCGTCGGCAGAACCAATCACATTGGAGAAAAAGAGTCCAAGGCATACCAAAAGAATTCCTGCAAAAAGGGCATAGAGTCCGCGGACTTGTTTTATCTTATTGGGTTTCATCTAGATATGAATTATCAACCTTGTTTTTCTATCATTTTTTCGGTTGCAAAGATACAACTTTCTTTTAATATGACAAGAATTATTTATCGAAAAACGATAATTTTTTATTTCAAATCCGAAAAAGTGATATATGACTATTGGACGATGGAGAAAAGGAATAAGGACAATAGCAACATGTATACAGATAGAAAGAAAGCGACAGCTGCTCAATCGTTTCGATAGTTCTTCCTCCTTACTAGTGCTAATTTGATTTATGAAGCATCTGGAGTACAGTACTTCTCAAGTGCATGACGAAGGTCTACAGGGGTAACGTCGTGATGTATCTGACCATCAAGGACGTATGATATTGCTCCTGTTTCTTCTGAAACAATAACACTCATGACATCAAGCTGCTCAGAGACTCCGATGGCGCTTCGATGGCGGAGGCCAAGATTGGGGTCTATATCCATACGGGAGGTGACTGGCAAAATGCAACGAGCAGCCAATATCTTATTGCCTTGTACTATGACAGCTCCGTCATGAAGGGGAGAGTTTTTGAAGAAAAGAGCCTCAAGGAGAGCAGAAGAGGTGTCTGCATTGATGCGTTCGCCCGTATCTATTAATTCTTCTAGGTCATTAGAGCGTTTAAAAATAATCAGGGCGCCTGTTTTGCTCTGAGACATGTGCATGCAAGCCTGGACATAGGGGTCGAAATTAGGTCCAGTCTTTTTGTTGGCATCATTGCGCCAGAAGCGAAAACGCTTGATGAAAGAATCGCCTGCAAGGCTGGTCTTTGTACCAACGAAGAGGAGGAATTTGCGAATCTCAGGTTGGAAAACTATGACCAACGATATGAGTCCGATACTCATAATGCCGCCAAAAATCTGGCTGCAGAGACGCATATTGAATAATTCGAATATACGCCAGGCAACATAAATGATGATGATTGCCCAGAATATTCGCATGATATTGGTACCACGGACAAGACGATAGAGCCAGTATACCAAAATGGCTACCATGAGAATGTCGAGAATATCGACAAATCGGATTTCGGGGAAGGGAATGGATAGAAGTGTCATGATTGTGTCTATTTATTACCAATAGTTTAATTAAGAATAAATTTGGATTCTATTGAATACTAATTACTATCAGGGAAAAGTAAGTTTATTGCTACTTTAGCTAAACGGGGAGTGTGAACGCGGAGTAGGCGAGTACCCGCACGAAGTGCAAGGGTATTGAGCACAAGGGTGCCAAATTCGGAATCGGGAAGTGGGAAGTACTGATCGGGTGTTCCCTGAGAACTTGCTAGACGACTGGTAATCATAGATTTGTTCGAGAGGGCTGTAAGCATTGGATAGAAAGGGAAACGGGCAATCAGTTGGTCTAGATGGAGCAGCAGGTGATAGTTCTGATCGGTTGTCTTGGCAAAGCCAAAACCTGGGTCGAGCCACACATCTTGGACTCCTAGGTTGTCTAATTTTTCCAATTTAGATTGAAAATAGTCCGACAAAACATCTAAAATATTATTATACTGTGTATTATACGACTCCTGCATTACATTGGGAAGACCACGTGTGTGCATAAGAATATAAGGGAGCCGGAGGGAAGCCACAGAAGAAAACATTTGAGGGTCAAACTGTCCGCCCGAAATATCGTTGATAATGTCTGCTCCAGCCTCAGCAGCCTTAGTGGCCGGGAGGCTGTAGCAGGTATCAACCGAGATGATGGTCTCGCAAGGGAGTTCCTGCCGTAGAAGTCGTACTAGAGGGACAAGCCTCTCAGCCTCTTCTTCAGGCTCGAGCAATTGCGCACCTGGTCGCGAGGAAACCACCCCTAGGTCGATAATGTCGGCTCCATCGGCAAGGAGTTGTCGGGCATGGGCAAGAATAGTGTCCGGCGACGTATATCGGCCACCGTCGTAGAAAGAGTCCGGAGTGGCATTAAGAATTCCCATAATAACAGGCCTTTGGAAGTTTACTCGTTTCCCGTGCAGAGTAGCACTGAAGGGAGAAAAATGAAGCCGACTGTCCATAGTTCAAAAAAAATGTGTATTTTTGTATTTTTGTGTATAAAACGTTTTTTTGTTTTTTTAATTGTGTGACAGCAAATAAAAAAAGGCAATTTTCGTTATTAGAAATATTATTTTATATTTTATGCCCGATACGAACAAAGAATTCAAGTCTGAAATAGCCTGTTGCCGCGATATTTTCGAAAAGAAGACTCGCGACTATGGCACTTCCTGGCGTGTTCTGAGGTTACCATCCCTCACCGACCAGATTTTCATTAAAGCCAGCCGTATCCGCAGCATACAAGAAAGTGGCGAGAACCGTGTGGGCGACGGCGTAGAGCCTGAGTTTATAGCAATGGTGAATTATGCTGTGATTGCCTTAATGCAGATGGATCTGGGATTGGACGGTGAACAAGAGCTATCCCTTGAATCTGCGATGAACCTTTATGACAGGCACATAGAGAGAGCAACTCGGCTGATGCTTGACAAAAACCATGATTACGGCGAGGCTTGGCGGATGATGCGGGTGAGTTCCATGGTGGACCTAATTCTGATGAAAATCCGTCGCATAAAGCAAATTGAAGACCATCAAGGCAAGACTATCGCTTCCGAAGGGGTTGAAGGGGGCTATATGGACATAGTCAACTACTCCCTTTTCTGCCTGATAAGACTTAGCGAAGAAGAAAAGTAAAATTAATTGAGAATTCATTTAACAGGACAGCTATGCAGATTAAAGATACAAAACAGAATTGGACACTGAATGTGATAGCACGAGTGTTTGTAGGACTCGTTTTTATCTTCTCAAGTTTTGTAAAAGGTGTAGACCCTTTGGGAACTGCCTTCAAAATCACAGACTACCTTACCGCTTGGCAATTTGGAGGTCTCAGTTTCGAATGGCTTGAACCTGCCGCACCTTTCCTTTCGATGCTCCTAATCACCTTGGAGTTCTTAGTAGGTGTGATGCTGCTAACGGGCTCCTTCCGTCGTTTCACCGCCTGGCTATTAGCCCTGATGATGCTCTTTTTCACCTGCACCACTCTTTACGATGCCATCAGCAACAAGGTTAACGACTGCGGCTGCTTTGGCGATGCCATCAAGCTAACCAATTGGCAGACCTTTTGGAAAAATATCATCTTAGATATCCCAACGATATGGATTGTACTCACATGCAATCTCAGGCGTAAGAAACGCACCGAACGCGACACCCTTGTCGCCACCTTTGCCATCGTTCTTATGGTTATCTTTGGCCTCTTCAACATCAATAACGAACCCTGTATCGACTTCCGTCCCTGGAAAGTGGGCAACCAAATGGTAGACATGGACGAGAACCTAAAGGTGAAGAGTTACCTTACCTATCGCAACAAAACCACTGGCGAAACTCAAGAATTCCTCTCAGAAGATTTAATGAAAAAAATGGAAGACCCAGCATGGGAGGAGTGCTGGGAATGGGAAAGTAGCCGAGTGGAGGATCCTCACGAAATCAAAGCCGACGGATTCGCCATGCTTGACATGGAAATGAACGATCATGCCCAGGAGCTGATAATTTCCGACCACTACCTAATGATAGCTACCCTATATGACCTTGAGAAAATAGACGAGCGAGCCATCACCTCGCTCCAGCGGATGAACGAATTCTGTAATGAGAATGACATACAACTTGTCATCCTAAGTAGTGTTTTACCCGAAAAAATACAAGACTTTCTACACGCCCAGCATCTGGACGACCTCGAATACTATTTTGCCGACGCAACCGCCATCAAAACCATCCTTCGCTCCAACCCTGGATATATCCTACTAAAGGAGGGCAAGGTTATTGGGAAATGGCATTATAGAAAAGCCCGCGGAGTAGCCGATGTGACTTTAAATTAGCCTCTGCTTTTTTTCACTATTGACACAAAAAAACACAGAAAATATAATAATCAACTAATAATGATACAGAGAAAACAATCGCTTTTTTTATTACTTGCAGCGTGTGCACTAGTGCTATGCTTTGCCTTCCCTATTGCCACATTTACCGCCAAAGCTCCTCTGGGAGTTCCCGTAAGTGGCGCCTTAAACCTGCTTCCTAAGGACAATCCCGAGATGATGAACGAAATCCTGAACGGCCAACCAGTCACAATGGGTCAAAAGGGATTCATTAAAACCTGGCCTCTCATGACTCTCACACTACTCACCATTGCCATCTCACTGGTCAGCATTTTCATCTATAAGAAACGAACCACCCAAATGAAAGTAGTGGCAGTTGGATTCCTTCTCTGTGTGATAGACATTTTCCTAATCTTTATCTGGGCGGTTGACAAATATATCAAAGCTGTCACCACTCCTATGGCTTGCACCGACATCCAAACCCGTTATGCTTTGGGGGCTTTCCTGCCCATCGTGGCAGCCGTCCTCCTATTTTTGGCTCAGCGTTCCATCAAGGCTGACGAAGAGAAGGTCAGATCAGCCGACCGTCTGAGATAGTCCTACCTAAAAGCCATGAAGAGAACAATTAACAGCATTGCCGAATTGCCCAACGTGGCTAAGGAACTGTTAGAAACCTTCGCCCAAGAGCGTTTCTTTGCCTTTTTCGGCAAAATGGGTGTGGGTAAGACCACCCTCATTAAGGATATCTGCCAACAACTAGGTGTCGAGGACAACGTTTGCAGTCCCACCTTCGCCATTATCAACTCATACAGCACCGCCGAGGACGAACCCGTCTATCATTTCGACTTTTACCGCCTAAAGAACCTCAACGAGGCTTACGACATCGGCTACGAAGAATACTTTTACAGCGGCAACTGGGTGTTCACCGAATGGACTGAGAAAATCGAAGAACTACTGCCAGAACACTATGTTCGAGTAGAGATCGAAGAAAAGAACAAAGTAAGAATACTAACAGCAAACATCATAAATGACTGAATCAGAAGTACTGGCCAAACTGGCCGCACAAGCCCTCGACGAAAAGAAGGGCATCGACGTTCAAATACTTGACCTGCGCGGATTGCCTTCGGCTCCCTGTGCATTTTTTGTAATAGCCTCGGGCAACGTGCCTTCGCATGTAAGCTCACTAAGCGACCACGTGCACGAGGTAATCAAGAAAGCTACCGGTCTGAATCCTTCCAAAGTTGAGGGCTACAACAATGCCGAGTGGATACTGATGGACTATTTCGACGTAGTAATCCACATTTTCCTGCAAGAAAGACGTGATTTCTACCGTCTTGAGCAACTTTGGGCCGATGCTGTCCGATTGGAAATAGGAAGCAATTAGAACCATCTATTCCCCTTCTGCTGGTGAATCATCCACGAGAACTTCCACTTATAATGTAACTATATAATAATATATGGCAGAAAATAATCAGAAGAACAATCAACCCAAGGGCAATCCCTTGAAGCCACAAATTCCCAACAACGGACAAAAGCCCAAGCGCAACTGGGTAATGTACGCCATCTACGGTGTCATCATCGTAGTGCTGGGGAGCATGTTGCTGAGCCAAGACAGCCAGGGCGGACCCAAGACAATTAATAAAGAAAAATTCGAATCCATTTTGGCAAAACAGGACTTCAGCAAAATCGTTGTGGTCAATCAAGAATATGCCGAAATACACATAAAGCCATCTGTAGCCAAAAACGACACCTCCTACCGCGACCTCTATTCCAAAAACATGATGAACCAGTCGGTTCCGGCAGGCTTCTACGAATATCGTTTTGTCACAATCGAAGGCTTCGAAAAAGAAATTCAGAAAATAGAAGAAGAGACTGGCACCTACATCGACGTGATTCCTGAAAAGCGCTCTAGCCCCTGGCACGACATACTTGTCCTCTTCGGTCCATTCCTCCTTCTCATAGTTTTTTTCTTCATAATGAACCGCATGGCTCAACGTCAGATGGGTGGCAATGGTGGCGGAGGCATCTTTGGCGTGGGAAAAAACAAAGCCAAAATGTACGATGGCAAAACCCCTACCAACGTCACTTTCAAAGACGTGGCTGGACTTGCCGGTGCCAAGGAAGAAGTCATGGAGGTTGTAGACTTCCTAAAGAATCCAAAACGTTACACCGATTTAGGCGGCAAAATACCCAAGGGTGTGTTGCTTGTCGGCCCTCCGGGCACTGGTAAAACACTCCTGGCCAAAGCAGTGGCTGGCGAAGCCAACGTACCTTTCTTCTCCATGTCTGGATCCGACTTTGTCGAAATGTTCGTCGGCGTAGGTGCATCCCGTGTCCGTGACCTTTTCGAAGAAGCAAAGAAAAAAGCGCCTTGTATCATCTTCATCGATGAAATCGACGCAGTTGGTCGCGCCCGTGGTCGCGCAGGTCTCAGCAACGCCAACGACGAACGCGAAAACACGCTCAACCAGCTTCTTACCGAAATGGATGGCTTTAGCAGTGGCACCAACGTCATAGTTCTGGCTGCTACCAACCGAGCCGACGTGCTAGATAAGGCATTATTACGTGCTGGCCGTTTCGACCGCCAGATTCACGTGGAGCTGCCCGACCTCGAAGAGCGCAAGGCCATCTTCGAGGTGCACATGCGCAATCTGAAACTGAATCAGGACAAGAACTCCGAAGGGTTTGTCGACCGCGAGTTTCTTGCCAAACAGACTCCCGGATTCTCCGGAGCCGATATTGCCAACGTATGCAACGAGGCCGCTCTCGTGGCTGCCCGCAAGAACAAGCAGCAGATAGAAAAACAAGATTTCCTAGATGCAGTCGACCGAATTGTGGGCGGATTGGAGAAGCGTACCAAAGTGCTCACAGACCACGAGAAGCGAGTAGTAGCCTACCACGAAAGTGGCCATGCCTCGGTTAGTTGGCTGCTGCGCTGGGCCGACCCGCTCATCAAAGTCACCATTGTGCCACGCGGCGATTCATTGGGTGCAGCCTGGTATCTTCCCGACGAGCGTCATCTTACCACTACCGAACAGATGAAAGACAAAATGACCAGCCTCATGGCCGGCCGTGCTGCCGAGGAAATTTTCTTTGGCCAAATCGGCACCGGTGCCCTCAGTGACATCGAACGCGCCACTAAAATGGCCCAATCCATGGTCATCTACTACGGTATGAGTCCCGAAGTGGGCAACGTCAGTTTCTACGACTCCACCGGTGAAACCGACTATGGCTTCACCAAGCCTTTCAGCGAAAAGACTGCCGAAGTAATCGACAAAGAAGTCCGCCGAATAGTAGAAGAAGCCTATCAGCGTGCCAAGGAAATCATTATGGCACACAAGTCTCAAATGGACGAACTAGCAGGACAACTCTTTGAAAAAGAGGTGCTTTTCCGCGAAGACTTAGAGCGCATCTATGGCCCTCGCGAGGCAGACATCGAAGCCGAAAAAATAAAAAAACAAGCCGAACAGAAAAAACTTTCCGACGGTGAAAACACTTCAAACGCAGCCCCGTCTGAAACATCTGAACCCGATGCCGCTCCGTCCGAAACATCTGAATCCAACGGCACTCCGTCTGCCCCCCTGCAAGAATAGTAGCCCACAATTCATTTCAAACCTACAGAATCATTATGAACGATAAGATGAAGACATTCTGGGTTCGGACGGCAAGTGCCACAGTGTATGCCCTGCTGTTTTTGGGCTCCATCTATAGCGGCCGCCTAACTGGCAACCCGACTATAGGCACCGTCATTCTAACCGCCTTCGCCCTCTTTGTGGCCATGGGTTGTGCCTTCGAATATTACCGCATCGCCCAAAAGCAGGAGTTCCAACCCAACCGTATCCTCGGCTACCTCTTTACAGCCATGATGGTGGTAGGGTTAGGATTAGGCTCACTTTATGCCAACGGGCTTGATAACTGGTTGGGACTAGGCAAATTTGCCGCCATCTTAATAATGGCATTAATATTCATGCTCATCATGCTAGTGGCAGTCCCTGTCACCCTCATGGCAGAACTCTGGCGTCATTCCGAACGGCCTTTCGCCGACGTGCTCCACACCCTCCTGCCCATGCTCTACTGTGCTGTACCGCTAGGTCTCCTGCCTTTCCTTCACAACGGCATGAACATCCTAGTCATGTGCATCATCCTAGTATGGGTCAACGATAGTTTTGCCTACATGGGCGGCTCACTGGTAGGGAAACACAAGATGTGGCCAAAGCATTCGCCGGGCAAGACATGGGAAGGCACTGCCATCGGCGTGATAGTATGCCTGCTTACGGCCGTTTTTATAGGCCCCCTATTCAAGACCCAACTTATGTGGGGCGAATGGCTTCTTCTAGGCTTTGTATGCAGCGTGATTGGCACCTTGGGCGACCTAGTGGAGTCTATGTTGAAACGTTCAGTGGGATTGAAAGATTCTGGCAACATCATGCCCGGCCATGGTGGATTCCTCGACCGCTTCGACAGCCTACTCATGATACTTCCCCTTGCCATGATTATATCCATCTTTGTACTATTTGATTAAAAAAACAAGCCATGTATATCCATCGCGAAGGTAAAAACCTGTTATTAGGTCTGGCTGCCGTCATACTAGTCATCTATTTACTGATGATATTTTTTGTTCATCACTGGACCTTCTTTCACTTTCTTTTCATCACCATTCTTTTAGTCTTCTTCGTCATGGTGATGATGTTCTTCCGCATTCCACGCAGGGTTTTCACCAACGACCCTGAGCGGCTCATTTCGCCTGCCGACGGCGTAGTTGTAGCCATGGAAGAAGTCATGGAGAAAGAATACATAAAGGAGGAATGCCTAATGGTCAGCATCTTCATGAACGGGACCGACGTCCATGTCAACCGGTATCCCTGCGATGGCGTGGTGGAATACTATAAGTTCCATCGGGGCAATTATTTCGTAGCCTCCTATCCCAAGTCGAGTGTCCTCAACGAACGCACCACCGTTGGCCTCCGCCTTAACAACGGGCAGAAAATAGTGGTCCGGCAGGTGGCCGGCACAATGGCCCGCCGCATTGTCTGCTATGCCCGTGAGGGCGAACATGTCAAGCAGAACCAAGAAATGGGCTTCATCAAGTTTGGCTCGCGCATCGACCTCTTCATTCCCAAGACATTCCCTCTCGAAGTAGGCCTTCAGGACGTGGTGCGCAACGGCATCTCGCCCCTTTGCACCATTGTGCCACCCACCAATGAGCAGCCCGCTACCAACTAGTCATTAATAATATGGGAATCGCTGAACAAATCATATACGAGGACAACCACCTGATAGCTCTCAACAAGCTGCCCGGTCAAATCGTACAGGCCGACAAAACAGGCGACAAGCCTCTGGTAGAAGAAGTCAAAGCTTTCCTCAAAGAGCGCGACCAGAAGCCTGGCAACGTCTTTTGTGGCGTCATCCATCGACTCGACCGTCCGGTCAGCGGGGTGGTCATCTTTGCCAAAACCAGCAAAGCCCTCTCCCGAATGAACGAACTGGTAAAAAGCCGCGATTTTCACAAAACCTACCTGGCCGTGGTCAAAAACCACCCTCCTGCCAACGAAGGCCACCTCGAAGACTACCTCATCCGAGTTGAGAAAACCAACAAGAGCTTCGTCACCAACGACCCCCAAAAGCCCGGAGCCAAACTGGCCATACTGGACTATCAGTTAAAGGCCGTATCCACTGGAGGCTACTATCTGCTCGAAGTAGAGCTCCACACCGGTCGCCACCATCAAATCCGTTGCCAGCTGGCCCACTTGGGGTGTCCCATCAAAGGCGACCTCAAATATGATGCCTCCCGTTCCAACCCCGACGGCAGCATCTCCCTGCATGCCTTCCGACTCCAATTTGACCATCCTGTACGCCACGAGCCCGTCACCATTACGGCTCCCGCTCCGTGGCATTATTTCGACGAATATCACGATTTAGTATTATAATATCAACAAAATGAAAAAAATCTTTACTGCCCTTCTTATGGGCATGTTACTACTGGAATCCGTGTCTGCCATGGCACAGTCTCTCAGTACTAAACAAAGCAATTTCGCACAATCCTCCTTCACCTTCAATGCCCCTACCCCTCTCATCAAGATGCAGCAAGCTAACGGGATCACTTTCGCTTCCATCACTTTCGAAGGAGCAGCGCCCTCTACCCATTTAGGCCAACCCGATCTTCCCGTCATCACCGAAATGATAGAGATCCCTCTCTGCAGCAACGTGAAGGTAACCATCGCCAATGTCAAAACCGAAGGACTAGAGCCACTCAAATACCCCATCATGCCACTTCAGCCGGCTCCATGCAAGTCCGACCGCTCTCCCAAACCTTTCGTTTTCGACAGTGTCTTTTATGCCACCAACGCCTTCACCGACCAACCGGCCGCATGGGTTGAAGTGCTCGGTGTTGCCCGTGACCGCAATATCGCTCTCCTTCGGGTGTCCCCTGTCTCTTACAATCCCGTCACTGGAGAGGTGCGGTTAATTACCTCCATGGACATCACCCTCACCTACGAAAACCCCGACGTTGCTGCCACCCGTCAAATGCGCAGCCGCTACTACTCACCCGACTTCTCCTTGGGCCACCGCCTGCTAGCCACCCTTCCGGCTGGCAAAGAGATACGCAACGCAGCGCCTCTTCACTACCTCATCGTGGCCCACAGCAGCTTCCGCGGACAACTAGACGAATTTGTCAGTTGGAAGAAACGTCAGGGCATCAAAGTCACCGTGGGCTACACTGACGACCCTGCCGTCGGCGCCACCAACACAAGCATTGCCGCCTACACCAAAAGCTTCTACGACCAAGCCACCGACACCCTCCCTGCTCCTACATTCCTCCTCATCGTAGGCGACCATGAACAGATTCCTGCTTTCAATTCACGTGTCACCTCGCCCGCTTCCGACCACATTACCGACCTCTATTTCGCCACATGGACCGCAAACGACAATATCCCCGACTGCTACATGGGTCGTTTCTCCGCCCGCACCGTCGCCGAACTCATCCCTCAGATCGAGAAAACCCTGCTGTACGAAAGATATGACTTCACCGACGACAGCTACTTGGCCAAAGGCATCCTCATTGCCGGTGAAGACGGCGGCTATCCCAACGACAATGCATACCACTATGCCGACCCTGCCATGGACTACGTGGCCAAATACTACGTCAACGCCGCCAACGGATTTACCGACGTAAAATACTATAAGAACAATACCAGTTTCGCCCCTGCCGGTGTAACCGTTACGGGCAGCTGCCAAACCACTGCCTCCGCCACCACACTCAGGTCTCTCTACAATGCTGGCTACGGCTGGATTAACTACAGCGCCCATGGCAACGACGACTGCTGGGGCACTCCCGGTTTCAACACCAACCAAGTGGCTCAGATGACCAACAACGGCAAGCCATCCATTATGATAGGCAACTGCTGCCTCAGTGGCCGCTTCAATACCAATCTTGACGCCTGCTTTGGCGAATCGCTCCTGCGCAAATCAGACAATGCAGGAGCCGTGGCCTACTTCGGCTGCACAAACTCCTCCTACTGGCCCCACGACTTCTGCTGGGAAGTAGGCTACCGCAACAGCATGTCCAACACCATGGATGCCACCTACGACGCCAACAACCTAGGCATGTACGACCGTCTTTTCCACACCCACAACGAACCCTTCTCTGCCTGGCACACCACCGCTGGCTCCATCAACGTGGCCGGCAATACCGCTGTTGAAACCTACGGAAGCTACACCCATTATTATTGGGAAATATACGAACTCTTTGGCGACCCCTCACTCATGCCTTGGCTCGGTAGGGCTCGTGTAATGCCTGTCGACGCCCCTTCTGCCATACGCATTGGCGAAATCAACTACAGCGTCCAAGCCGTCCCCTACGCCTACGTGGCCATTACATCGGGTGAGGAACACAATTTCATTGCCGCCGCCTATGCCGATGCAACAGGACTGGCCGAAATCACGCTGCCCGCCTCCCTGGCTCCCGGCGAATACGAACTCTCCATCTGGGCACAGAACTATCAACCTTCCTTCCAGACCGTCTACGTCCTTTCGCCCGACGGCCCTTATGTGACCGTAACCAATATCGTTCCCTCCCAAGGTCAACTTCATCCTGGTAAAACTGCCACCTTCGACATCACCCTCACCAATATTGGCAATGCCAGCCCTTACGAGCGCCTCCTCGTGCTCTCCTCCAGCGACCCCCGCGTAACCGTCATCCAGCCCGAGACCCACTACCCTGCCTGCGCTCCTGGCGACACCATCACCCTCACCGGTGTCAATGCTGTCTACCTCTCCCAAGAACTGAGCGACGGTGACAGAATTAACCTCAACGCCAATGTCCATTTTGGCAGCACTCCCTCAGCCAAATCCAAAGTTATCCAAGTGTCCAGCAGCCTCCTCCATGCATCCGACGCCACCACACTGCCCTCGCTAACTGCCAACACTGCCAGTACCATCACCTGCACCGTCACCAACTCAGGCTCCGACACCTCCTCAGCCCTCCTTTTCGACCTTCAATGCCCCTTTGGACTCCTCAGCACCGAGGCCGCGCAGCAGTCCTCTACTACTCTGGCTCCCGGCGAAAGTGTCAATCTAACGTTCAATATCACCATGGGCAACAATCTGCCTAACGCAAACATCCCCTTCTATCTTTACGTCACCACCGACAGCGGCACCAGACTGCTGAAGGAGTACGGTATGCGTTGCGGCATCAACACCACCGAAGACTTCGAATCTGGCAACTTCTTACAATACAACTGGACACAGAACTCCAACCCGTGGGAGGTCACCTCTTCACAATCCACCTCCGGCCAATTCAGTGCCCGCAGCAAGGTTGGACTAGGCAACCGCAGCGAGTCGAAACTATCAATCGAGTGGACCTCCGTAGTCGACGATTCCATCTCGTTCAGCTACAAAGTATCCAGCGAAGAGAACTGGGATAAATTCTCCTTCTCCATCGATGGAGGCTCAATGATGGAAGCATCTGGCGAAACAGACTGGGTAAGGGTTGCATTCCCCGTCACGGCCGGCAACCACATATTCGCCTTCTCCTATACCAAAGACCGCTCTGTCAGCAATGGCAACGACTGTGCCTGGATAGACGATGTCAGCCTACCCTTCGCTGGCGACCAATGTGCCTTCACACTCGACACAGTCTGCCAGGGGACCGACTACACCTTCTATGGCCGTACCGTCAACACCTCCAATACCGGTGTGTTCTCCTACGTCGACACCTCCAGTGTCGTCAGCCAATACCTATCCCTCACGGTCATGCCTGAGCCAGAGGTGGAAATTGCCGTCACCAACATCGATGGCTGCATGCTGCTCCAGGCATCCGGAGCCAGCACCTACGAGTGGAGCACAGGCGAAACTGGCAGCGCTATAGCCATCTGCCCCACCGAGCCAATCAATATCTCCGTAACAGGCTATCGTGGCGGCTGCAGCAGCACCGCCAGTGTCGAACTGCTCTCCATCCAGAACAACGACCAGCAGACACCCGTCCAGCTCTACCCCAACCCCGCCCATAACAGCGTCACCGTGGCTGCAGACGGCATCCGCAATATAGAGCTCATCAACCTTGTGGGTCAAACCATCAAGCGCAGCCAGGTCAGCGGCGACCGCGCAACCCTCAGTCTGCAGGGACTATCCAACGGAGTCTATTTTGTCAAGGTTGAGACCAACCAAGCAGTCGTCATCAAGAAACTTGTCCGGCAGTAAACACCCTTTACAATCATACATCAAAAGACAAAGGGTCAGCAATTCAAATTGCTGGCCCTTTGCTTTATGGTATACTCCCAAGGGTGCAATCAGCCAACCTCACCTCCAGCAATCGGATTCTTGGCGAAAGGGTCATTTTGCAGGCTGGGACAAGCCTCTAACGCATATATAGCAATCGTTTCAAGCAATTCAAGACAATTCGACAAAAAAGGCTTGAGAAAAAGCCCTAAGAGGCATTTTGCGGGATGTAACGAGCCGGAATGTAAGAATTTGAGTATCTTTGCAGAAATGTAAAAGATACGATATGCACAAAAAAAATGTAAGGCTTGTGGGTCGCAAATCACCAAAAGGATTGTTGTTTCGGAGGGGTTATGAGTTATAGAATAAACAATATATACTTTTTTTGTATTTTTGCTGGTAGAACAAATAATTAATAATTACACAGATTACTGAATATAAATATTTTACCATAAACAATACAATGGATATGAAACCCAAAGTGTCGATAGTGGTGCCGGTGTATAAGGTGGAGGCATATATAGAACAATGTGTCCGGAGCCTATTTGAACAGACGCTGGAGGACTTGGAGTTCATCTTTGTAGACGATGCATCGCCAGACGAAAGCGTGGCCATCATCAAGCGCGTGCTGGATGAGTACCCCCAACGCAAGGGACAGGTAAAATTCATACGTCATGAGCACAACATGGACATAGCTCAGACCCGAAAAGATGGATTGAATGCAGCTACCGGCGAATACTTCATATACGTAGACAGCGACGATTGGGTGGAGCCCAACTATGCTGAGTTATTGTATAATAAGGCTCAAGAAACTGGAGCAGAAGTGGTGATCTGTAATTTCTATAATTATTATTCTGAGAAAGAATGGGTGTTGGTCGGCACACCACCTCATGGCGAGGGAATGAAAGGGGAAATGCTGCGCGACGACACATTAAACAGACAGTGCTCCCCCAATCTGTGGATTCGCTTAGTAAGCAGAAGTCTATTTGATGAAAACGATATTGCATGGCCAGTTTGCGGTATGGCTGAGGACTTGGTACTAAGCTCTCAGTTTTCATACTACGCGAAAAGTCTGGCGCATGTGGACGTTCCTCTGTATCACTATAGGTGCACCCCTAACTCTTATGTGAAGATGAAAAACGAAGAGACGGTTATTATGAAAAGGGCTAACGGTTTCATTGCGAACCTAGGTGTCCTTGAGGATTTCATGAGAAAGAAGGGGATAAACAAAAAATATGAACAGGGGCTTTTTATTTCAAAAGTATTTGCTCTGGCAGAACTAAATCCCATTATAGACAAGCCCAAGTACTGGTGGAAATATGTGAGCACTTATCCCTCAGTAAACTTGGCATTGATTTTTGGTAACAAGTATGTCCATCTCAAACCTATAAAGCGGCTGAGGTTATTGACCATCATGCTAGGTATATACCCCGTGGGGAAGAGGCTGAAGGCAATTGTGGCTAAGTGATAAACATGGTCTTGTAACACGAACTATTGACAATTATTATGAACGACAATAAAGTACACGCTCCCAAGGTGAGCATCATAGTGCCGGTGTATAAGGTGGAGGCATATATAGAACAATGTGTCCGGAGCCTATTTGAACAGACGCTGGAGGACTTGGAGTTCATCTTTGTAGACGATGCATCGCCAGACGAAAGCGTGGCCATCATCAAGCGCGTGCTGGATGAGTACCCCCAACGCAAGGGACAGGTAAAATTCATACGTCATGAGCACAACATGGACATAGCTCAGACCCGAAAAGATGGATTGAATGCAGCTACCGGCGAATACTTCATATACGTAGACAGCGACGATTGGGTGGAACCCAACTATGCTGAACTGCTGTACACTAAGGCGCAGGAGACGAACGCAGACATAGTGGTGTGTGATTTTTACTTTTACAAGAATGAAGAGGTATCTGTTATCAACGCAGTGCCTTACAAGGAGGGCGACACTGGAGAGCGGCTGCGCGACGACACACTGAATAGAAGAAGTTGGCCCAATGTCTGGATTCGTTTGTTCCGCAGAAGCCTTTTTGCTGACAATGACATAATATGGCCAAAGCACGGAATGGCAGAGGATGTTGTAATTACCAGTCAAGCCACCTATTATGCCAAGAAGTTGGCCTATTTGAATAGTCCGCTCTATCACTATAGGTGGAATCCTAACTCTTATTCGCGATTGGAAGATGAGTTGAAAGTGATGAAACGTGTTAACAATTACAAGGAGAACTTAGCTATCGTCCAGGATTTCCTGCGCCAGCACGGCGTTGCACACAAATATGCTAAAGGCATCATTCACGCCAAAATTGAAATACGGAATTATTTCCTTCCATTGTTGCATAAACCCAAATATTGGTGGAAGCATATCAGCACTTTTCCTGAGATTAACTTAATCTTTCTTTTCCCTAACCGGTATTACAACCCGCCATTCCGCAAAAGGTTGCGCATGTTGTTCACCCTACTTGGCCTATATCCGCTTTTGACCAGGCTGACAGAAGAAAAGGAGTTGGAGAGTTAACACCTACTGTAAAAGACAGTCACTCCAATGCCTAACTGAGTTGGATAATATCCGACCAGCCTATCAACCCACAATCTAGAACCTGTTCAGCGCACTTTTTCCAACACTGTTTCTTCGGTTTTTTACCTTTATTTAATTTGCATTTAGTTTGCATTTTATTTATTGGACAAAAACAAAATACAAATAAAACAAAAACTAAATCAAAATAAAACAGCGAAACTAGAGATGCCGAAGAGGCAATGGAAGAGGGAAAAAGTGTCTTGCACGAAAGTGAGGACAGTTGGATATGTCAACAAAAAACATGGAAGCAAACAGGCGAAAGTTTGGAAATAGTGGATTGGAACAAAGAAAGAAATCAAAATAAGATGGTTCAATTGGGGAACAATCAAACTAAGTTTGTTAGAATCTGGCGCACTTACACGACTGAGACACCAAATAATATACATACATAATAGGCTGTATATCAATAGTCGTAATGGGGAAAACATATTTAAATACATATTTTTTACCGAACTATCAGCTTTTTTACGTACCTTTGCAACCCAATCCGAGTTGGTCGGATGCTAATATTAATAACAAACTAATTTAGTCGGATGAAGAACAAATACTATGACCTGGTAGACCAGACTTTTGATTTTCCTCAGGACGAGTTTCGCACCGAAGACGGCGAGCTCTACTTCCACGATATTCCTTTAATGGAAATCATCAAGCAATACGGCACTCCATTAAAGATAACCTATCTGCCCAAAATCTCCTCGCAAATACAGCGTGCCAAACGAATGTTTAATGTGGCTATTGCCAAAACCGATTACCAAGGCACTTACAATTACTGTTACTGCACGAAATCGAGCCACTTTAGTTTTGTGCTGGAGGAGGCACTGAAGAACGATATTAACCTTGAGACCTCTTCGGCATTCGACATCAACCTGATACTGGAGCTATACGAGCAAGGACTCGTGGACAAGACCAAATTTATCCTCTGTAACGGATATAAACGGATGCCCTACCTGGAGAACATTGTAGGCCTGTACAATGAAGGATGGCACAATGTGATACCCATTTTTGACAACGAGAATGAGTACTACACTCTCGACAAGATGCTGGAGAACCCTGCCGTGCCCATGAAAGTGGGCATACGCATTGCAGCCGAAGAGGAACCTAAGTTCGACTTCTATACCTCGCGGTTGGGCATGCGCTATCGCGACATTGTCAGTTTCTATGAGGAGAAGGTGAAATCGAACAAGAAATTCCAGCTGAAAATGCTCCATTTCTTTATTAACACGGGCATCCGCGACACCGCCTACTACTGGAACGAGTTGGCCAAGTGCGTGAATGTCTATTGCGACCTCAAGCACGTCTGCCCAGAGCTAGACTCGCTCAACATAGGTGGCGGTTTCCCCTGCAAGACCTCTTTGGCTTCCAACTACGACTACGAATACATGTCGGAGGAAGTGCTGGCCCAAATCAAGAACATCTGCCTCAACCGCGAAGTGCCAGAGCCTAATATCTTTACCGAATTTGGCAGTTTCACCGTGGGAGAAAGCGGCGCCACCCTATACAGCATCCTTGACGAGAAGCAGCAGAACGACCGCGAAAGGTGGTATATGATAGACAGTTCTTTCATCACCACCCTCCCCGACACTTGGGGCATCAACCAGCGCTTCATTATGCTGCCCATTAACCACTGGGACTGCGAGTACCAGCGCGTTTTTTTGGGCGGCCTTACATGCGATAGTGAGGACTACTACAATGCCGACTCACATGCCAACGCCATTTTCCTGCCAAAACTGCAGAAAGACGAGCCGCTGTACATTGGATTCTTCCACACTGGAGCCTACCAAGAGAGTTTGGGCGGCTATGGCGGCATCCAGCACTGCCTGATTCCGGCTCCGAAGCACATTATTATCGACAAGGACGAGGACGGCGAGTACGTCACCAAACTCTTTGCCAAAGAGCAGAGTCATAAGTCTATGTTGAAAATACTAGGTTATTGACAGACCCATAGCACACACACTCGGTATTAGGGGGTGAACAGACCTAAAAGGCAAGGCCCGCCGGACAAATCCAGCGGGCCTTAACTATTGGACGTATGCTATGGATTGCTAGTCGTTGAAAATTTCGTGGAGCTCGACCTCGTAGATAACGGGGGTGTACGGGGGGAGGTCTTCGACATTACGACAGGTCTCGTAAGGGAAGTAGAAACGGTATTTGCTGCCTGCGGGCATCAGCTGTAGGCCGTAGAACAAGCCGGGGAACATGCTGTCGGAGAGGACATGGACGATGGGGTCGCGTTTGCCGTAAGTCTGCATAATGGTGTCGCCCGTGAGAGCGTTGATGCTACGGAAGTCGAATTTGATACGCTGGCCGACTTTGGCCTTGACCCCCTGTCCTGGGGTGAGCACTTCGTAGTAGAAGCCGTTGTTGGACTTCTGAAGATTGTTGTTCTCTTGGGTCAGACGGTTGAAATACTCCTTTTGACGGCTGTCGGCATCGACGGCATTGGTCTCGGCGTCGCGACGCTGTTTTTGGCTCAGGAGGAAGGTCAAGTAGTTGCAGGCAGCGCGATAGGTTTCGTCGTCAAGCGGTTGCTGCTCGCCTTTGATGGCACTTTCGAAGGCCTTGAGGACAACGTCCTTGTCGAAGGAATAGAAGTCGCTCTTGGCCGTTTCGGCCAGGCTCATGCCCATTGCCCAGCTGAGGGTGTCTTGCTGGGTATTGAGGACTACTTGTTCGGATTTGCTGCTGCACGAGACGGCACCAAGTAGGAGCAGAAGTGCAGTAAAGGGAATAAGAATTTTCTTCATTGTATATGTATGTTTTATATTATTTGCATTATTTATGGCGATGCGACGGGTTATTTTCCACGCCCCTGGAAGATGATGCCTACGGTGTAGATGAGGATTTTTATGTCGGTGGCGAGGGACATATTTTCCAAATAGAGGAGATCGTACTTCAGTCGCTCGCACATTTCGTCGACACTGGAGGCGTAGCCATATTTCACCTGTCCCCAGGAGGTGATGCCGGGTTTGATGCGTTGCAGCAGAAGGTACTCGGGGCAACGCTTGACAATTTGGTCGATGTAGAACTGGCGCTCGGGGCGGTAGCCGACGATGGACATGGTGCCCTTGAGTACGTTGTAGAACTGGGGGATTTCGTCGAGACGCACCTTGCGCATAAAACGGCCGAAAGGAGTGATGCGGGGGTCGTCGTCGCGGGAAAGGGCAGGACCGCACGACTCGGCGTCGACATACATGCTGCGGAACTTGTGCATCTTGAATGGTTTGCCCATATAGCCGATGCGTTCTTGGGCATAAAAGACAGGACCCGGACTTGACAGTTTCACGGCGATGGCGGTGAAGAGGAAGACGGGCGAAAGGACGACGAGGGCCAGGATTGACAGCAGGATGTCGGCAATGCGTTTGACGCTGTACTGCCACTCGGGCATGAGACGGGTATTGATGGTGATAAGCGGGGAATGGAAGATGCTGTCGACGCGCACCATTCCCAAGATGATGTCGCGGGCGTCGGGGGTGATTTTGATAATCACCTCGCCACAGCCGTCCAGGGTGCGCAGGATTTGCTGTATCTGTTTCTGTTCATTGTCTTCGACGGCGATGATAACCTCTTCGACATGGTGACGCTCGATGAGGACTTTGATGTCGTCGGTGGTGCCGAGACAGGGCATAATGGCGGTGAGTCGGGTTTCGGCAGCGGTGGCCGAGTCCTTGTTGCAGTCGACTGAGACGAAGCCCACGAAAATGTTGCCGGAATATTTCTCCTGATTTTCAAGGTCGAGGTAGGTCTGGTAGGCCTTCTTATGGCTGCCGATGAGCAGTGTGGGGAAACCTGTGCGGCGTTCATGCACACTGCGCACTATTTGGGAGGTCTGCAGCACACGACAGAGGTAGGTGAGGGACAGATGGACGATGAAAAGAAAGAGTGCGGAGAGATAGTAGTTGCGATAGTTGCCCACCTCGTCGTCCAGCATCAGGGCAAAGAAGATGACCACGACGCCGATGAGGGTGGCGACGACGGTGTCCTGCGCCTCTTTCAGACGCGATTTGCGCAGCACGTTCTTGTATGAGCCCTGGATGGTATAGAGGCAGAGCCATCCGGCGGGGACAATGACTATTCCCCACCAGAAATTGGCATCAGAGAAGATCTGCGTGAGGTCGCTGAAAACGAAGTTTTCGAATCCTATCTTTCGGAAGACGAAAAGGAGCGCCCAAGCCATTATGGCGCTAAGGATGTCGAAGAAAATATAACGGATGGTGACTTGTTTAGCCTTCATTACACGTGTCTTGCAGTGAGAGATGCACTAGGTTGAATTTAGTAAGAGAGGATTTTTACGTTGTCGATTTTCACATTGGCATCAATACCCTCGGTATTGGCCGCCTGGAAATAGACAGTGAAGGGTTGATTGTAGTTGAATTGACTCCAGGTGCGGGTGAGGTTGATGTAGACTTTGCGCCACCCTTTACCGGTAGTGGGTCTCAGCGCCGCAACACCTTTAGAGGTGGCATGGCGATCACTGTTTAGCTCGAAGCCTATCATGTTGACATAGAGAGTAACATCGGTTTGGTAGTTCATCTCCATGTAAACGGTGCTGTTGGGAATGTCGAATTCGTCGTTGATATAGAAATTCTGGACAGAGACGGTGTCGGGGAGATGGACGAGGCCATAGCCTTGGCCTGTGCAGGCACCTTCCGGGTCGTCGGACACCCATACGACAGTACTGTCGAAATGGGAGGAGAAAGAGGTGGGTTCGAAATAGTCTTCGCTCAGGACCCGCATCTGACTGCGGGTTTTGTAGTTGGTTTGGAGGTACCACTGTTGCTTACCGCTGTCGAAAGAGCCGAGGTTGGTGACGCTGTCGGAGGTAACACTCACATTTTTGAGTTCGATGTAGTTGTAATAGATGTAGTAAATTCGCGTGGAAGAAACGCCATTCTGTTTCACTACAGGATAGACACGGAGATACTTCATGCTGCCCTGGTTGAGCACGGGGACAGTGCAGGGCAGCTGGAAGGAGCCAAGGTTGGTTTCGGCCGCATCGCCTTCGAAATAGGCGATGAATTGCACAGCATCGATTTCAGAATTGTAAAAACCAGGCTCGGGAGAGGGGGCATTTTGCGCCTGAGGAACCACATCGATACGGTCCAAATGGATATATGCAGGGACTGTGACGTCGCCTTGGAATTTCTTGCAACTGCTGAAAGCCAATGTGGTAACGGCCATCGCTAGCAAGAGTCGGAAGATATTTCTCTTACAATACATATATTCATTAACGTTCTAATGCTGTTTTTATTATCTTTTATCAGAAAAAAACGCTGAATGTCACCAACCATGTGAGGGTGGCCCCCGAAACGAGGCGACAAAACAATTCTTTTGAGTCTAAAATGGCTCTTGGAGGGAAGAAGGTAACCGAATGATAATACGGGTCTTGTGTTTATTTTTAGGGACAAAGGTGTTCATGTCAGAAAATTCCCGTATTTTTGCAATGAAAAAAAAGCAATATGAAGAGAATTGGAGTTCTTTCTGATACACACGGCGTAGTGCCCAGCCAGGTTTATACTTTTTTTAAGGACGTTGACGAAATATGGCATGCCGGCGACATGGGGCGCGGCGTACTGGAGGAGCTACGAGAGTTTAAGCCCATCCATGCCGTTTACGGTAATATGGACGACTACAAGATGCGATATGAGGTGATGGGCACAGATATTTTCCACTGCGAAGGACTGAAGGTGATTATGACACATATCGGCGGGTGGCCAGGGCACTATCCCGCCCCCATCCTGCAGTTGCTCAAAAGCGAGAAACCTGACATCTTCGTTTGCGGCCACAGCCATATACTGAAAGTGATGTGGGACAAAGAGCTGAACCTGCTCCATATCAACCCCGGCGCTGCCGGACGACAAGGGTTCCAGAAGGTCGACACCTTGGTGCGCTTCGCCATCGACGGCACCCCCAGAGACATGGAGATTTTAGACTTTCCTAAGTACTTCAACGACTGAACGCATTCATGTTTGCCACTGGTCGTAACATTTCCTATTAATTTAATGACGTATGCCTTACAGTCTGACTGCCTAATGGAATATCGACAGCCCCATGAATAGAGCATAGTAGATAAAAAATCCCTGCAGAGCGTTTTCTACAGGGACTATGGCTGGTGATAATAAGGATTTATGTTAAAGTTGAGTACGAAAGGCCTCACGCGCTGCCCATTCCTCCTCTGGAACCCGAAGGGCCTTTTCTATCATTTCCTGCGGCGATATATGATGGTGGATGCAATGGCGCTCATGACGACGGATGGAGTGGGGATATTTTTGGTAAAGGGCGTAATAATCGGGGTTGATCGAGCGAATGTTGTGAATGTTTTTATATTGACGACGGTAGCGAAGCTCTCTCCAGAGGCGGCTATAGTCGGTTTTGAACCAGACAAACCAGATGGAGATGATGGCCCAGACGACACCTGAGCCCCCGATGAGAAACCGGATAAACAGGGTTTGGTCCATATTGAGAGCCACAAAAACGAGAATGTACCCAATGGCCATGAGCACAAAATAAGAAAGGGTGATGAGGGCAATTTTGGACTGAAGTTTCATCGGCTGGCTTTTTAATTGATGAGTTGTGATTATATAAATGATGGAAAGGGAAGGCTTAAAGGTCTATTTCTTTCATCAGATTCTCGTTAACTTCGAGAGGAGAATACTTCTCGGCATTGTGACATTTGGCATTGGCTGCTCTGGAGCAAATGCAACCACCGCCTTTCCCTGTATAAGGATCCATACTACTACAGTGACGTTTAAACTCGCCATTTTTTTTAAAAATCATTTTGACTCCGAGCCCAGCCATGAGGAGGGCAACGGCGCCAAGGGCGAAGAGAAGGGTAATAACGACCGTGTTCATAGCAATTGTGTGTTGTCGACAAAAAAAGCCGCAATCTCTTGCGGCTCTTGTTTTGCTCCCCAAGCAGGACTTGAACCTGCGACCCCCTGATTAACAGTCAGGTGCTCTAACCAACTGAGCTATTGAGGAAGATTTCTTATTGCTTTTCCCTCGAAAGCGGTTGCAAAAATACACACTTTTTTTTAACTAGCCAAATTTTTTTGAAAAAAAATTTTAATACTAGGCACTACTTACAATATTTTCAGCGGGTTACGTACCGTAAATTTTTTATTATATCACTCGCAACAATGCTGCATTGTGACTGATTTTGAAGTGCAAAATCAGCAGATTTGCCATGCAGCCAAACACCCAAAGTAGCACAGTTTTCTGCATCTAATTGATAATGTTTATTTTGCGACAAAATAGCTAATAATATCCCAGTCAAAACATCGCCACTACCGGCAGTAGCCATACCGGGATTCCCTGTAGTATTGATGTAGATTTCTCCTTGACGGCCAGAGATTTGTGTTCGATGACCCTTATATACAATTATGGAACCGGTTCTTTGACTAAGGCTGCGTTGTGCACGCTGACGTTCTTCGAGTGATTCATATTGTCCAAAAAGCCGTTCGAATTCTTTTGCGTGTGGGGTGAGAATTGTGGTGGAGTGCTGTGAGTGGCGGGTAAGAAGATGCAAACAATCCTCCATACGCGACAGCATGTTGAGCGCATCAGCATCGAGGACTAGGGGCTTATCTTCAGCGGCCTCGAATAGAACACGGAGAGGCCGGGGACTTTCTGTGCCCAGACCAGGGCCAACGGCAACAGCATCGAATTTATGAAGGTCGGCTGAGGAGAAAAGATGAGTCCAGTGGGTTTCATTTTCGTCGATGGACACCATGGCCTCTGGCACTGCTGTCTGCATGATATTGACACCCTGGCGTGGAACGTGCACAGTAAGCAAACCGACCCCTGATCGGAGGCAGGCACGTGCAGCCAGAACTGCAGCGCCCATCTTGCCATAGCTGCCCGCTATAAGGAGGGCATGACCGAAAAAGCCTTTATGGCTATCGTCCGGTCGACTGTTGAGAAAATCGGGGAAAACAGGACGGTCTACGATGATGGTTTTGTCGACTTGGGGTGACATGACAATGCGAATTATAAGGGGGAAAAAAGGTGGCGACATCACAAAGATGCCGCCACGAAAGTTATGAAACAATTAACAAAATCCTATTTTAAAAATGATAGGTTACGCCAAGGCCGAAGGTCCAAGTGCGGTTGTAGGTCTTGTAATCCTTAGCAGTGCTAACAAGGCCATGGTAGTAGTCGCCCTCGAAATGAAGCATCCAGTCGGGAGCCACGCGGAGGGAGAGGCCAAGGCCGCCAGCGAGACCTGCGTCGAAACGACGGTCGGAACCCTTAACGAAAGAGTAGGCATCGCCTGTGAAGGGTCGAGGGTCGTTGGCCACGTAAACATAGCCATGACGCCACTGAGACAGCCAGTACCCAGCGTAGCCACCGAACATGAAATTGATACGGCATGCCTCACCACCAATGGAGAAATCAGCCATAAGGGGAAGCTGAAGGTAGAGGTTGTTATAAGTTGTGGAATAAGTGTTAGTGACGTCGGAATAAAGCACATTGAGGCGGGTGTAGTAATTTTTGGAGAGCAGATCGAGACCAGAACGGACTCCGAACCAGCGATTGAATTGATAACCCACACGGCCTTCGAGATTGATGCCGCGGCCCATATACCATACGCCACCCCAACGGGCAGACTTGACTTCCATACGGTTACTGGAGCCTCCGAGGAGGAGCCCGACATACCAACCTTCAGCGTCGGCATCGAGAATTTCCTGCTGAGGGATAAGGTTTTGGCGGACATTTTTGTCATGATTTTTGCAGCAAGCATGCTCATCCTGATGCTGGGCATTAATTTGCTCTTCGCGAAGATAAACTCGGGTGGAAGGCTGCACTCGTTCTACGAGGTTGGAGTTGAGGAACGACTGGTATTTGTTGGCATCAATGAGGGCATGAGCCATACGACCAGAACGGGTTTGGAGAACGACTCCATACTTGTTGAGAGAATCCTGAGGCAGCATGTTGGTGTCATTGAAAGTAATCAATGCAGATACATACTCTCTCGTGCCTTCATTTTGAGCCATCGCACTGCCCATGACAGCGAGCAGCAAAGCTATAGCAAAGATTTTCTTCATTTTAGATATAGATTTAATTTATTATTACCAATTAATTTTGGATGCAAAGATACGAAGATTTAGCAAAATAGCAAGTTTTTTTTTCATGACAGCCAAATCAGAGATTGGCATAATTAGGAGTGAAGGTATCGCCATTGCGAACGTCACCTGTGGTGAGTCCCTTTTTAAGCCATTTGTAACGTTGAGCCGAAGTACCGTGATTAAACGAATCTGGCACGGCATAACCACGTGCTTTCTTCTGCAAGTAGTCATCGCCTATCTTGGAGGCAGCATCTAAAGCCTCTTGAATGTCTCCTTCCTCGAGGGAGCCAAACATCTGGTTGTCGTTGTACGCCCAAACTCCGGCATAGAAATCGGCTTGGAGTTCAAGACGGACGCTAATCTGATTGGCCTCAGTCTGTCCAACTCGCGCCATCTGTTGATGGGCTTTGGTGAGAGTGCCGAGGAGGTACTGAACATGATGGCCAACCTCATGGGCGATGACATAGGCGTATGCAAAATCACCGTCGGCGCCGAGCTGTTTTTTCATGTTCATGAAGAATTCCAAATCGATATATACCTTCTGGTCGGCAGAGCAATAAAAAGGACCAGACTCGGAAGTGGCATTGCCACAGCCCGAAGAAACGGCTCCGGAGTAGAGCACAAGAGTGGGAGGATCGTATGTGCGCCCCATTTGTTTGAAAATTGCACTCCACACGTCTTCGGTGCCAGCAAATATTTTGCTGGCAAAGGAGGCAAGTTCTTGTTCTTCGGGGGTGAACTCGCGATTGGTGCTTTCGGTCACGACCTGGGGGCTCGCGCCAGATAACTGTTGCAACACTTGTGAAGGATTGCCTCCGAAAAGGAGCGCAATAATCACTACCACTATGGTACCACCAATACCTAAGCCTGCTTTAGATTTTGTCGACATGCCTCTGCGGTCTTCGACATGAGTGCTTTCGCGTCTTCCGTCTAGTTTCATTTTATGTATAATATTTAGGTTATAAAAAAAATCGCAAACACTTGTTCACCAATAAGATGCCAACGTTCTCACATAATAATATCACTATGGGCACAAGGTGAAGTAAACAGGTTGCAAATATACGTATTTATTTTCAATTGAAAAAAAAAAATTTCTTCATATAAAAAGACAAAAAAGAACAGAGTTCACAATAAATATTTTTACCATACTGGTAAAATATTTTATTAGAGATGCCGTTATTAAATTTTAAGTACAATAAAAGCCTCTGTCTACTAATAATAACTACACGCAACGAATGCAGAAATCAGATACTAAGCCATCTGTTGGAAAGATTGTCGGAAGAACCTTGGGATTCCTTTTCATGGGAATATACTTACTTGTTGCCCTGCTCAATACCACTGTTGTGCAATCATTTCTAGGAGCTGCTGCAGGAAGGTACTTCTCAAAAGAGTGGGGAGGCAAGGTGCGCATAGGTGCCATTCATGCCAGCCCTTTCAGCCACATTATTTTAGACAAAATTGAACTCATCTCTCCATCCAATGACACCATCTACTTCGGCGACCGAATCACATGTCGTTTTAAACGGTTTCCTTACAGCACTAACCACCTATCTCTGGACCGCGTATCGGTACGCAATGGCCGCTATCATTTCGAATCCATTCAATACCCAGATGGAAGATATGGTACCAATCTCGATTTTATAATTAACTATTTCTCAGAGGGAGTCACCCCCACTCCCCCTAGTGGCAGTCATTTCATCGTTGAGGTTGGCGAAGTACGTCTTCGCAACGTGGACTATATTCAGGACTTGCCTGAGAATCCCACCCTTCCTTCCTACCCATACGGTGTAAGCATTCCTCACATGCGTTACTACGGCACCACCGGACATTTCCGCAACGTGCGTGTTGATAACGACAGCGTCACCTGCCGCATAATCAGCTTCACCACCACTGAGGCTTCTGGCTTACACATCGTCGACCTTTCGGCCGACGTGGCAGTCTCTCCACATGTCATTCGTGCCACTAATCTTGACCTACAAACTAACGATAGCCGTATTTTTCTTGATGCCGAAATGACATATCATGGATGGGAAGAGATGGCCGACTACTGCAACACCGTAAAACACAACGTGGTATTAAAAGAAGGAACTGAGGTTAACCTTTGCGAAGCTGCCTACTGGGCTCCCACTTTATGGGGAATTGATGCCGACGTCACCGTCGTAGGCCATGCTCACGGAACGATATCCGACCTTCATGCCGACAACATGGCAGTGACCTTTGGTCAAAGCAGCTATGCACTTGTCAACGGTACTGTGTCTGGGCTTCCTATAATCGGCGAAACAAAATTCGACGTGCTGGTAAACCGTTTGCATACGAATTACGAGGATTTAGCCTCAGTGAAACATCCTGAGCCCATCAAAATGATAATGCCCCACCTAATTCAACAGATGGCTGTCATAGACATTGATGCGCATCTCAAAGGCGGTACACATGACTGCCAGGCCTTTGTAAATCTCAATTCTATGATAGGCGATTTGGAGGCACAGGCATCCATACACTACGACTCCACTGTACATGACTACGTTTATGTAGGCAATCTCGACTCTCGAGCCATGGGGATTCGTTCCATTCTCCCTAACGAATGGATATCCCACACTGGATTCCACTTTACTTTTCAAGGCACAAGTCTTGACCTGAAGAAGATGGATGCCTCTATCGAAGGACGACTTTATGACACACACTTCAGAGGTCAAAACATCCGGCGTACCACCCTCTCTGCCGACATAGCTAAACAGATAGTCAATGCCGATATCGTAATAGAAGACACTCTGATAGGTCTTGACCTTGAAGCCTCAGCCAACCTTTTAGAGAAATCTGCCAGCGCCGACCTATACCTGACCGATGCACACCTGTCCAAGCTAAAACTGCTGCAATCCGACAGCAATGTCGAACTATCCACTCACCTCAAAGCCAACATTTCTGGCGATAATATCGATAATCTTGCAGGGGTAGTTACTCTTCGGGATACCCGATTCACACTGGGCAGCAAAGACATCAGTATAAACAAGCTAGATCTGAACGTCAACAACGAGCATGGTAGCAAGGAAGTTCTACTTAACAACGACTGGGCATTGATGCGACTGAAGGGTTATTTTCAATACGAAGACCTTCCCTTAGTAATAAGGGATTTTTGCGATAGATTTATTCCCACTTATTACAATCCTTTCCAAAATGCTGATTCTGTAGATTTATCACCCCTGCACAAAGATAACTTTCATTTCGACATTATCTGGAATGATGCTAACAACTCTTTCCAAAAAATAATGCCCGAAGTGGCAATTGCCTCAGGAACTTCCCTGCATGGAAGCTACAACTATGGCGAAGTCCTCAAAGCCGTCTTTCGATCCGACCTGCTCGCTTTTGGCAACGCAAAACTTGCCGACGTTGGTTTCAACAGTAATTCCGTGGGTGAAAACTATCAGATGAACATCCGAGCCAGCAGCCTCACCCTTGGCGATTTTGTGCTGACCAACAACATGAACATCACTGCCATCCTAGGCTCATACATCAGCAACCTCAGACTACAGTGGAGCGACAACAAGTCCCCCGCCTATAACGAAGGCGATTTAGAATTCTTCTTAAACAGTTCCTCCTCCGACAATAAACTGATGATTTCACGTCCTACATTCTACGCTGCCGGCCAACCTTGGACCCTCGTCTGTTCCAACGGCATCAAAATGAATAGAGAACGGCTTCAAGTTGACAGTCTGAGGGTTTACGGCCTCGGGCAATCCATTGCCATCAACGTCATGATGCAAAAGAAAGAAACTGACTTTGTCAAAGCCACTTTCAACGACTTTGTTCTGGATCACCTAGACAGCCTACTCATCCCCAGCCATTTAGTTCAACTCGAAGGTCGGCTCAACGGCAATCTTCATCTTCGTGGGCTGAGCAGCAACCCCTATTTCGACGCCAACTTGTCTGTCGACAACTGCTCCGTCAACGGACAAGAAGCCGGGCTTGTGACCATCAGTTCCAACTACGCTATTGACGATAACAAAATTCTTCTCGATCTACAGGCCGAACACTTTCGAGACGGTGCCTATCACTATCCCATCGAAGTCCACGGTTCCATATCCATGGCTACAAAAGACCCCACACTCGACTTCGACCTTGGCATTGAGAATGTAGCGTTGGAAACAATCCGGCCTTTTGTAAAAGATTTCTCCTCTAACATTGATGGCAACCTCGATGGCGACCTCATGGTAAAAGGCACTGTCTCTCACCCTATTGTAAACGGGACACTAACCATCAACGATGGTCTGCTAGAGCTTTCCCCCACTGGAGTCACCTATTATTTTAAAAACGAATTCAAAATCGTAAACGATTCCCTCCGACTTCAGAACTTTCTAATACACGACAAACTAGACAACGCCATTACTGCCAACGGCATTATCGTCCTGGACGAAGGCAAATTCGTACTCGACTTGGACGTGAACACCCCTCGCCTTTTAGTCCTTGACAAAATTGGAGTGGCCGAAGACGATTTCTACGGTAGGCTTCTTGCATCAGCCAATGGCCGTATTAGCGGACCAGTTGACAACCTACAGATTACTGCCACCGCATCCACTCTCAATGGCAGCGAGATATATGTCCCTATCGACAACTCCAAACAGGTATCCGAAGACAACCTCTTCATTACATTCATATCTAACTCCTACAACAACCAACCCTCTGTAAGACAGCCTGTGAAATCCAACAACAGTAACTTCGACCTACTGCTCAATCTAACCGTCACCCCGGGCATGAGCCTGAATCTCCCCATGGATTTCGACCAATTAGGCGTAAACGTCAATGCCGTCGGTAAGGGTGACATCCAGCTAAGCCTCCACAATAACAACCCACCTGATATTTTGGGTGACTACGAATTCACCTCCGGCAGTTTTAAACTGTCGCTCATGCAACTCGTTTCCCGCAACTTCACCATCCAAGAAGGTAGCACCATCAACTTCCCCGGCAACATCAACGATGCTCGTTTCAACATCAGCGCTGTCTATGGTCTCCGCACCAATCTGGCATCACTCATGAACAATTCCGTATCTACCATCACTAACGACTCCTATGTCCAAGTCCACGACATCATCAACCTTTCCGGCACACTTCAGAATCCCTCTATCAAATTCGACATCCAACTGCCCAATGCCGAACAAAGCGTGTCCGACCAAGTCTTTTCATACATCGATAAAAACAACGAACTCGAAATGCTCAACCAATCCATCTCGCTTCTGCTGCTCAACTCCTTCGCTTCGGTTGGCACTAGCAGCGATGAGGAAAACGGTGGATTCAACAGCATCAGCATGATTACAAACACTGCTGGCAGCATTATTTCCAGCATAATACCTTTCCTCGACGTTGACATAAAATACCAAGCAGCCACCACCACTACCCAAGGGCAAATAGACGTCGGCATCAGTAAGAGGTGGAACAACTTTTACTTCGAGTCAACCTTTGGATATAGCAACAACGAAGTAGAACTCAACCAAACTCGCACCCTCGTTGGCGACGTAGAAGTAGGCTACAAATTCAACCCCTACTTCAACTTTTACGGATTCCACCGTTCCAACACCAGCTACTATACTCGTACCGAGCTTCCCTACAAGCAGGGCCTTGGCGTGAAACTATCCAAAGATTTCGACTCTATATACGAACTCTTCCCTTGGATGCGTAAGAAAAAGAAGCCCCTCACTATACAATGAGAATAAGCGAAATATACTTCAAACTCAAACCCAACTTAATATTCTGCATCGCTCTCCCGGTGTATTCCATTCTTTTTATCTCCATATACAGTCCCAAACTCCATTTCTACGACGCATGGACCAACGGGTGGGATAACGGTGCCAGTCTCTGCCTGCCCATCGTTGCCTCCATCGAAATGGCCACCGCCATGCTAAGCCGTAGCTTGCTCTGCTTCCTCCCTTTCACCCGTTCGCTCAACCGCAACGAATACCTCATCTGGCTACTGCTCGAAATGATAGTAGGCAGTCTTTTCGTCGACCTCTTCCTCTCCATCTACCTTCACTCACCTTTTTTTGCGCTATTACCCCAAGCCATGCTTTCCTACTTCTGCCTCAACATCATCCCCTACTTCATCTTTTGGCTAATGATGCAACTCAAAGAGCAGACCCTTCAACTCGTCAAAGTCCAAGACGAACTCGAGGAATTGCGTAGAGGCGTAGAGCACAACGAGGTCGGCATGGTACGTTTCAACGACGAAAAAGGTAACACCAAATTAGTCGTAAGCGCCGACCGTGTCATATCCATCGAGTCTGCTGGCAATTATGTCAATATCCTATACGACGACAACGGCAAACTCGTCCGCTACAGCCTTCGCAACTCCCTCAAAGGAGTCGAAAAAGTCTGCAGCAGCAATGGCCTTGTCCGTTGCCATCGTTCCTACTTTGTCAACCTCAATAAAATCAAAATAATACGCCGCACTCCCGAAGGCGTTTCTGCCGAAATGGACGTACCCAACGTGGGCAACATTCCCGTATCCAAAACTTATGCTCCCGAACTGCTCCGCCTCTTTTCTGAAGCGTAAGTCATCACCCTCCAAACATCACAAGCAATAATGAACAAAGCGCTCTTACCTCTCATTCTCCTCCTGTCGGCTTTCTCTGTTGCAGCCCAGTCCACACATCGTAACTACGAGGCCGATTCCATCGCCTTCGTCAACGCGCTGTGGGAAACCGACAGCCTAGATGGTTTCATATATCGCCACTACCACTTCCAGCAGCAAGAAGTGTTCAACTCCAACCAATACTTCTGCATTATAGAAATCCCGAGGGGGTCCAAGTCACACCTAGAGTTTGTCTCAGACAGCCTCCTCACACGTGTCTCCGACTTTGCCGACCGTGGCAAAGCCCTCGCCGCCATCAACGGTTCCTTCTTTAACATGAGCACTGGGGTGCCTGTTTGCTACCTCAAAATCAAAGGACAGCAACTGGGCGAAAACGAGCCCTCTAAGAACGACAGCATCCACCGCAAATACTATCAGAACGCCACCATACGCCTACTGCCTTCCGGCAGGCCTCGATTCAATATTCCTGACAGCAACCGCCTGTCCGAATGTCAGATGCCTGACAGCAACGTCATGACCACCGGTCCCATGCTGCTCTATCGTGGCGAAACCGTGCCTCAGCGCACCGACCTCCGATTTGTCTACAAACGCCACAACCGCACCGCCATAGGGCTCAAGCAAGACGGCACCATAGTGCTACTTGTGGCCGACGGGCGACATCGAAAACAGAGCGAAGGGCTCTCACTGCCCGAACTGACCCGCATCATGCGGTGGCTCGGCTGCCGCGATGCCGCCAACCTCGACGGTGGCGGTTCCACCTGTATGTATATCAAAGGCTTTGGCGACGACGGAGTAGTCAACCACCCCTCCGACAACGGCCGTTTTGACACCCGCGGCCAACGCCGCGTAGCCAACGCCATCCTCGTGGTGAAATAGACAACAGAAGTGCTACTAATTCATCCCAGAAGCGCATCGAGGAGGAAGGCGTGGAGCAAATACTGAGAAAGTGCATCTGAGTGAACAACGGTCATGTCGAGACAGACAAGTCGTTCGTCGACAAGACCGTGCAGGAGAAGCACATCACCGTCTCCACGGATGCCAAACTGACCAAGAAGATCATCAGCCGGTGCCTGAAGATAAACACACAGCTGAGCCTTCCGCTGCGTCGGAGCCACAAGAGGGAGAAGAAGGGGCTGTCCCATGACCAGCGTTTCAGCAACCATACGAAGGTATGGAGACCTGCTGAGGCTGTGCCTGTCAGGGATTTTTGCGGCTCGACTAATTTCAAACCTTTCAACCAGCAGTGATTACAAATCCAAATCGACGGCACGGCATGGAACAACCGCTGGGTCGGGTTCGGTGCTCAGTGAACATCCGCGGGGTCGGGTTCTACGATAAAGACTGCAATATAATCATCTCGGTTTTGCCATAAATTCCAATGTTCAGCACGTTCTAATCGTGACTCATCAGGATAATACAAATAATCTGTAAACATGTATTCTGTTCTAGTATTCTCGAGATTGACAATTGTGCGTGAGATACAATAATTAATATCTTACTCTAAGTTTATAGTCTGCAAATTGAGAATTGTGTTGGTATCCCATAGCTCCACCATTGAGATGAGCCAATTATACCAAATAGGTTTCTTGTACACTTTCATCGTATCGTCAAGTATTCCATCTACCGAATACAAAAAACTCCTTGACCAATACATTGCGATAAAAAAACCGCCAATCTCTGAATAGCATTCTATCGCGTATATAGTATCATCGGTCGAATTGATTGGAACATGTTCCAAGAGCTTCAATGCATTGCGGTTTATTGCCCATGGATCTTTACCGTCCTTTGCTATTGTTGAGTGGATGGCATTACTGATATCCATATAGTTCTGCCCAAACACACATAATGGCCCGGAAGCCAATATTACAATAATTAATAATGTCTTTTTCATTATAGAGTACCATTAAAATTTATTCCACCGATACAACCTGCACCCACATTAGTTTTTACGTTCCATTTCATGAGTCGTTTTCTCGCCTCGGCATAGTGCAAACACTTCGTGATTTGCCCTCTGCATTCGGCTTAACGAAAACGTTCAGTTCCATATTTCAATAACGACTCTTGCCACAATTTATTGCGTCACCCATAAAAAGCCCACGGCAAGAAAATGATTTCTTGCCGTGGGTGGGATTAGAGTTACTTGCAGAGAGCAAGACATGTAGATGTCAAATTGTATCTTAGGATTCATTGGCTGCAAAATGCCGATAATGTTTTGTGCCGAAACACAGATCCGCAGGGCAGGGATGTCTATTACCTGTTGCTATTATTACATATAGTTTTATATCTCTTTTCCATTATTAGTATCAATCTTTCGTATCCTTGTAATACGGAAACGGTTCTTTTATATTTTTCCCCGTAGCAATCAGGATATAAATCTTCAAAATAGAATCTCCAAAAATTAGAAATATCGGTTTCAGAATAGGTAGAAAGAGTCTCTAGAAAAGAGTTTTTTTGATGATTTGTAGAATCATTTATGACAAGGTTGACAATACATAATTGGAAAAGGCTATTTGCATCCGCATCCCATATACCATCTTTAGCAATTTGGATAAGTTTATTATAGTAAACAGATTCATTTATATGATTTTGTGCTTCAAAAAACAGATATATGTACTGCTGATACATATCGTAAAGCGGTCCTTTTTGATTTTCTTGATAACCAAAGATTGAATCAAATTTCTCAAATGTACTAGGAAAAAGATTGAAAAACAAACTCCAACTCTCTGTTGATTTGTCATTTATTACTTTGTCATAGGCATCTTGCAAATCCGGTTCTCTATCAGTATTATTCTGTGCTTCAGAATTAAAAACAGAAAGCAAAAGAAACACAATAAAAGATATCTTTTTCATCGTCATTCATTAAAAACGGTTCGTAATAGTTAGTGTAACATTCCAATTATTCCTTCCATTTCATGAGTCGTTTTCTCGCCTCGGCATAGTGCAAACACTGCGTGATTTGCCCTCTGCACTCGGCTTAACGAAAACGTTCGGTTTGCGAAGTATACTTCCAACCAAACCCTTGTGTCATCCGTTGGAGCAAAGAGAAGTCGGCGTTTGGGATAGGAATTCCTACTTCTCTCAGAATAGTCCTATATTATGACAATCAAACGATTCCACCTATTTCTTCTTACCATTGGCGATGTCGCTGGGGTCGATGATGGGATCGTCCATCTCGTTGCAGTAGAGGCTGGGGGTATTAAGGTTGCCACAAGGGGTGCCAGCCAAGGCACTGGTGGTAACAGGGCCTGTCCAGCGGCTGCCGACATACTCATAGCAGCGACAGGATTTGGTGTTACAGGAGGTCAGCCCGAGAGTGCCAACAGCAAG
This sequence comes from uncultured Bacteroidales bacterium, assembly GCA_947165255.1. Taxonomy (GTDB): domain Bacteria; phylum Bacteroidota; class Bacteroidia; order Bacteroidales; family P3; genus Colimorpha. Next base: position 48,715 of record CAMUZR010000004.1, on the reverse strand, counting down.
TATCAAAAAAACTATTTTTTTCATTATCATAAGGTTTTTAAACTATTCTTCACTAATAAAGGCTGGGACATAGGTACCCACCTCAATCTCATCTACAAAGACCCAAGCCTGCTCGCCGGAACTGACATGCCAGTCGGGCAACTTGCCATAGTTTGTGGCCTTGATGCGCAGGAAACGGGCTGAGACGTAAGGCCCGCGGCAGACAAAGGTGTGCTGCACGCTCTCCTCCTGGCGCTCACGGGTAGTGGGGTATTCTGTGTTCTCCACCGAAGCCCAGGGGCGATAGTTCTGTCCGTCGCTGGACACGCTCACCTCCACCTTGGAAGGGAAGAACACCCAGCTACGCATATTCTCTAGGCAGTCCACGCCCACACTGGTCACCGTCTTAGTGCGAAGCAGGTCAACCACCACCTCCATGTCGCTCTGCCAGCCCTGCCAGCCACCAATGCGATAGTTGGTGGTGCCATACTGGCGGTCGATAAGGCCCTGTGCGCCATTCTCGGTATATTGGGGCGCGGGTTGGATGAGATAGGTGAGTTTCTTGTCGGCGATAAATCGGCGCAGGGTCTGGTCAACCACCGGGCTGTAGCCATAATTGGTGTTGTAGGCCACCGCCCGCAGGGTCATATCGTGACCCACCAAGATGGGCTGACCGTAGCGCAGACTGTTAGTATCGGGTTGACGGCCGTCTAGGGTGTAATAAATAGTAGTCTTGCCCTCAATGTTCTCGTTCACGGCCAACTTTACAAAGGAGGAGTCATTGAAGACAATCTGCCAGTCGCTGTAATAGGGGGCAGGGGTGTGATGGTACTCGTCGGGCATCACACAAATGGTGGCGTCATAGAAATTGCCGTCTCTCAAGAACTTGCCCGAAGGCCATTCCTTCTTATTGACCACAAAGTCATCCTTACCGTCGCGATGGATGGTCACCTTGTCGAAAATGGGAGCAACGGTGACATACTCACCGCTGCCAGGGCACACAGGATAGAACCCCATGGCACTCATCACATACCATGCGCTCATCTGGCCGCAGTCCTCATTGCCACACAGTCCGTCGGGCTCGGGGGTGTAAAGTTCAGTCTCGATCTGGCGCACCACCTTGTCCAGCTTGTCGGGGGCACCCAAATAAGCATAGAGATAGGCCGCATGGTGCGATGGCTCGTTGCCGTGGGCATATTGGCCAATCATGCCGGTAATGTCGCTCTGCTGGCGGCCGGCCGTCTCGCTACTGGTGTTGAACAGCGAGTCGAGGAAAGCCTCGGCCTTGGCGTTACCTCCCAGACGTTCAATCCATGTGGGTATATCGTGCGGCACATAGCTGCTATACTGCCAACTGTTGGCCTCGGTATAGTGGTTGTTAACCTCGGTGGGGTTGAACGGCGTTACGAAACCGCCGTTGCGGCGGGCGTGCATAAAGCCGTTGGCATCCATGATGTTCTGCCACGAGTTGGCCCTGCGCATGTAGGTCTCGGCCACCTCCTTTAGGTAGGCAGCATTCGTGTCACCGATGCGTTTGGCCTCGTTGAGGGCATAGGTGGCAATACACCAATCATCATAGGCATACTCCAGTGTTTTGGAAACAGTCTCGTTGTCCAGTTGGCTGTCCAGATAGCCCTGCTGGCCGTAGGCCTGATGGGCCTCGGTGCGGTTAGCGGTGGCAATCATACCCTCCAGCAGCTTCATGCGGCGGGCGGCGGGCCAAGAGTCCAGAATGCCTTTCTGCTGTGCTTCCAGTATCACGGGGCAGGCATGGTAACCTATCATGCAGTGCGTCTCGTGGGCCGAAAGCTCCCACATAGTCAGCTCGCCTCCAGTCTCATACTGGCGCAACATGGTATTGATGAAATCCTCGGTAATTCCAGGCTCCAGAATGGTCATGAGCGGGTGCAGGGCACGATAGGTGTCCCAAAGAGAAAAGACCGTGTAGATAGGAGTCTTGGAAAAATAAATGCTGTCGTCCATACCGCGATAGCGGCCATCCACGTCGCTCCACAGATAGGGCGACGTATAGCAGTGATACAGCGCGGTGTAGAACGTGCGGCGTTCGCGACGGGTGCCGCCTTCCACCTCCACCTTGCCCAGGGTTTCCTCCCACTTCTGGCGGGTGGCGGCATGTATGGCGTCAAAATCATCCTCGCCACGGGTGGCCAAGTTCTTCATGGCCCCCTCGCAGTCCACGCCCGAAATGGCCACATATACCTCCACATCCTTCGCGTCCTCGTCCAGTTCGACGAGGGCTTTCATGCCGTGGTCGTAATATTTGATGGCCTTGATGGGCCGATTGCATTGCAAAGCAAAGAAACACTTCTGGTCGGGGTTCCAAGCGTTGCTCTCGCGAAAACCGGCCAGCGTGCCCTGCGGGGCCTCCTTATCAAAACCCGCAGCAATCACCTTGTCGCGGTGGCGCAGGTCAACCACAAAGCCCTTCTTGGCATGGCCGGGAAAGGTATAGCGGTGGGCGGCCACACGGTCGCTGGTGGTCAGCTCGGCCATCACACGGGTGCGGTCCAGCACCACACGGTAATAGCCTGGCTCGGCCTTCTCGCTTCGATGGCTGAAGCGCGAGAGGAACTCCTCCTGCGGCATATCCGGCGAGTAGCTCCAGTCCTCCCCTTCGGCCACCACGGGCATAAGCAGAATGTCGCCATAATCCTCACAGCCGGTGCCGTTGAGGTGGGTATGGCTGAAACCGTACACCGTGTCGTCGCTGTAGTGATAGGCACTGCAGCCGTCCCATCCTTCCAGTCGGGTGTCGGGGCTAGGCTGTATCTGCCCGAAAGGAGCAATGGCCCCGGGATAGGTATGGCCGTGGAAATCAGTCCCCACCAAAGGGTTGACATAATGAACCAAACTGCCGTCCTGGCAACTGGCAAACAGCGCCACCACCAAGGCCAGCACGAGAGAGAATCTGCAGGTTTTCATAGTATTGGTCTATTTCAATCAGTTAGCTTTCATTTTAATCAACGCGGCCGCACCTAGGATAGCCACCTCGTTAGCTTTCAACTGCGACATATAAATCTTACAGGAGCCCTTGTAAATATTGAGCAGGTTGGCATCGAACGACTCGCGTAAGGGGTCCAGCAGCGGATTGCCCACCTTGGTAGGTCCACCCATGAGGAAGAGAGCCTGCGGGGCCGAGAAAGTACAAGCGTTGGCGCAGGCTATGCCCAGCCACGTGCCCACAATACGGTAAGTCTCTTTGGCCAAGGGGTCGCCAGCGTTGGCTGCATCGCCAATAGTCTTGCTGGTAAGGTCCTTGTCGGCCATGTCGGCGGTAATCCAGCCAATATGGTCGGCGGCATCGGCAGGCACACCCTTCTCGTTGCGCAGCTCCACATAAGTCTGCACTATGCCGCGAGCCGAGGTGTAAGCCTCCAGACAGCCCCTACGGCCGCAGCTGCAAGGACGTCCACCGGGGATAAGGATGTTATGGCCCAGCTCGCCGGCCGTGCCGGTGGAGCCGTGAACCAACTTACCGTCCAGCACAATGCCACTTCCCACACCCGTCCCTAGGGTGATCATGATGAAATTGTCCATGCCGCGGGCACCGCCGTAGACATACTCGCCATAGGCCGCAGCATTGGCGTCGTTGCTCAGCACCACAGGAAAATAGACATACTTATGGAACTCCTCCTCAAACTTCAGCACCCCTTTCATGGGCAGATTGGGGGCAAATTCGACACAGCCGGTGTAGAAATTGCCGTTGGGAGCCCCAATGCCGATGCCGGTGAGTTCTGCAAGTGGGATGGACTTGACCCCTTTCTCGGGGTCGCCTCCGGCCACCATAGACTCTATATGAGCCATAATGTCTTTCACATAGGGTTCGATAGTGGTATAATTTGTGGTGGGAATGCGGCGGCGGTCGATAATCTTGCCGTCGTCTCTAACCAGACCCATGTCGGTGTTGGTTCCTCCAACATCAATTCCAATTGCGTATGTATTTTCCATTTCTTATATATTAATTATTATCAATTCATTTTTAAATCACTAGGCTCGCCAATGCAAACGGCAAAGCCCATTTTGCAACGCCACAAAAATACATATTTTTTTTTAAACAACACTATATGTGACAATATTTTCGTACTTTTGCCCCATGGAAGAAACAATTAGAGAAAAGATTTTTTCGCTCGAAGAGATTGACTATACACGCTTTTGGGGCGACAACGACAAAATTCTGGACTTTGTAAGAATCCTGTTTCCAAAACTCAAACTCATAGCCCGCGGCGACATGCTCAAGGTAGTGGGCGCCACCGAGGACATCGACCATTTCGATGGCAAATTGCAGGCCATGAAGACCTACTACGACAAAGTGGGCCGCCTGAACGAGAATATCATCATGCAGATATATGAGAGCGGCGGCTCAACCCCCGAAGCCGAAACCAACGACGAAATTCTCGTCCACGGCCGCAACGGACTGCTCATCAAGGCCCGCACTCCCAACCAAAAACGCCTGGTGGAGGCAGTGAAGAAAAACGATATGGTATTTGCCATTGGCCCGGCCGGCACCGGCAAGACCTACACCGCCGTGGCTCTCGCCGTCCGTGCCCTCAAAAACAAGGAAATACGCCGCATCATCCTCACCCGCCCAGCCGTAGAGGCAGGCGAGAACCTGGGCTTCCTGCCCGGCGACCTGCGCGACAAACTCGACCCCTACCTCCAGCCCCTCTACGATGCCCTGCGCGACATGATTCCGCAGCAGAAACTCCTCGGCTACTGGGAGGACAACACCATCGAAATCGCCCCGTTGGCATTCATGCGGGGCCGCACCCTCGACAATGCCTTCGTCATCCTCGACGAAGCCCAAAACGCCACCTCCTCGCAAATCAAGATGTTCCTCACCCGCATGGGCCGCAACGCCAAATTTGTCATCACCGGCGACGTCACCCAGATCGACCTCCCACGCCACCAGCAGTCGGGCCTGGTGCATGCCACCCACATTCTCGAAGGCATCGACGGCATCAGCATCATCCAGCTGGACAACAGCGATGTCATCCGGCACAAGCTCGTCACCAAAATCATCCGCGCCTACGACCGTGCCAACCAGGCCGAAGACGAACCCTCGGCCGCCTCCCCCCTCGAAACCAGCCCCAACAACATCGAACAATAGCCCATGATTTCCAACCCCAACTGCAAAATCAACCTCGGCCTGCGGGTGCTGCGCAAACGCCCCGACGGCTACCACGACCTAGACAGCGTCTTCCTGCCCGTTCCGCTATGCGACAGGTTGGAAATCACACCACTGGAAAACATGCCCGAGGGCGCTCTGCGTTTCACCCAAAGCGGAATCCCCGTCGACTGCGCACCCGAAGACAACATCTGTGCCAAAGCCTACCGTCTGCTCCAAGCAGACTTTCCCCACATTGCCCCAGCCAGCATCCACCTCACCAAGAACATACCCTTTGGCGCCGGCTTGGGCGGCGGCAGCAGCGACGCCGCCTTCACCCTCCGCATGCTCAACCAACTCTTCGCGCTGGGCCTCACCACTGCCCAACTGTGCGGCTACGCCGCCCGGCTAGGGGCCGACTGCGCCTTCTTTGTCGCGAACCAACCCGCACACGTAACCGGCATAGGCGACCAGCTCTCCCCGCTCGGGTTCAACCCCATCGAAGACTACCACCTGGTGCTGGCCAAACCCAACGATGCCGTCAGCACCCGCGAGGCCTATGGCGGACTCCACATCGACCCCACAGCTGCCAGCAGCCCTTCCATGGCCCAACTCGTCAGGCAGCCCATCGCCTGCTGGAGGTCGACCGTGCTCAACGACTTCGAAAGCACCGTCTTCCCCCTCCACCCCGGCATTGCCCAGCTGAAAGAACTCTTCTACCGCCACGGCGCCCTCTACGCCTCCATGAGCGGCAGCGGAGCCACCGTCTTTGCCCTCTTTGCCAAAGACCGCCCCCTCCCCCAACCGCTCCTCGACGCGCTCGGCAGCACCCTCCTGCTTGCCTGCTAGCCTCTTTTTTTTCGCCCTCAAGCACTCCTGAGAGGCCGCCCCAGCGTCCCTCTTGCTTCGCTCGTTATCTTACATTTAGTTTGTATTTGGTTTGCATTTTGTTTATTGATGAAAGACTAAATGCAAACAAAATGCAAACAAAATAAAAAACAAAAGGCGCAGTAAGAGGGAGGGCACGACGTAGGTAGGAGGGGGAACGCGAGGCCGCGAAGGCAAGATTGGGCGGAAGGGCGGACAACCCAAGGGGAATGGAAAAGAAAAGGGGGTTGAAACCGTTCTTCGAAAACGATGGGACGTATTGTTTTCTAACAAGTTGCTGTAGGGTTGGAAAACAGCGATGAATTTGGATTGAGACAGATAATAAAAAATAATTTATTATTTCAAATATTCTTTGTATCTTTGCAGATTGATTATTCAGGCAATACAATCATTAACATAAACACAAAAAATATGGTAGATTACAAGAAAATCGGACTGGTGAACACCCGCGCAATGTTTGCCAAAGCAGTGGACGGCGGCTACGCTATCCCTGCATTCAACTTTAACAATATGGAGCAGATGCAGGCCATCATCATGGCTGCCGTTGAAACAAAGAGCCCTGTCATCCTGCAGGTGTCAAAAGGTGCCCGCGAGTATGCCAACCCCACCCTGCTGCGCTACATGGCCGAAGGGGCTGTGGAGTATGCCAAGGAGCTGGGCTGCAAGCATCCCGAGATTGTGCTCCACTTGGACCACGGCGACAGCTTCGAGACCTGCAAGAGCTGCATCGACATGGGTTTCAGCAGCGTGATGTATGACGGCAGCGCCCTGCCTTACGAGGAGAATATCAAAATCTCGCGCCAAGTGGTGGAGTATGCCCATAAGTACGACGTTACGGTGGAGTGCGAGCTAGGCGTGTTGGCCGGCGTGGAAGACGAAGTGGCCGCAGAGGAGAGCCACTACACCAAGCCCGAAGAGGTGATTGACTTTGCCACCCGCACTGGTTGCGACTCGTTGGCCATCAGCATCGGCACCAGCCACGGCGCCTACAAATTCAAACCAGAGCAGTGCACCGTCGACCCGCAGACCGGCCGCCTCGTGCCTCCCCCCCTCGCCTTCGACGTTCTCGAAGCCATCGAGAAGAAACTGCCCGGATTCCCCATCGTGCTTCACGGCTCCAGCTCGGTGCCACAGGAAGAGGTGGACACCATTAACGCCTACGGCGGCGCCCTGAAGGCAGCCGTGGGTATTCCTGAGGAGCAGTTGCGCAAGGCCGCCAAGAGTGCCGTTTGCAAGATTAACATCGACAGCGACAGCCGTCTGGCCATGACCGCCGCCATCCGTAAACACTTGGCAGAGCATCCCGACCATTTCGACCCACGCCAGTACCTGAAGCCCGCCCGCGAGAGCATGAAGAAGATGTATATCCACAAGATTATCAACGTCCTCGGCTCGAACGACAAGCTGATGGAGAAATAATTCTGATTGAAAACACTATGATTCTTCCCCGGCCATTCTCTTTCTCAAACGGAAGTGGATGGTCGGGAAAGATATATTTGAGAGGTACAGGGAAATATACAATCTAATATTCAAACAAATAACCTTTATTTTCATTTTTTTTCGATGAGAAAGACCGCACTTTTACTCTTCATTCTTGTTCTTTGGGGCGGGAGCGCCTATTCGCAGGTTTTAGGTGGCGTTGCCTCTTCCTACAATAACAAATGGGGCATCGGCATCAATGCCGGTACGGGCTATGCCTTAGGCAGGATTTTTTACACCGAAAACAGTTCTTCGCAATCCCTCGAGGTGGTACCGGAAGAATACCGCCAGGCGGCATTGAACCCTACCTTCTCGCTCGACCTATGGCGCGAGGGGTTCACCGAGCCTTGGTTTAAAGGTGTATTGGTGTCCGTAGGCAGGGGCACGACGAAATATTCCGCCACTTTTGAAGATTATGACACTACCATTTTAGGCATGAGCACCTACTGGAACATCATGGGTTCGTTCTATGTGGGCTACCGCATTAGCGACAACCTGAATGCTTCTTTGGGCATCACGGCCGATATTTCGAGCCCGAAGGCACTTGACCTGTTTGCCAATAAATATACCCTTGGGCTGATTGCCATGGTGCGCTACTTCGTCGGCGAAAGTTTTTATGCCAGCGCGCGGGTCCAGGGAGGAATACCCGTGTTCCGAAACTGGGGTGACTATAATTCGTATTGGTTAGGCGAGGGTGTACATGCCTCGGAAAAGAAAATGAGCACACTGTCGCTTATGCTTGGCATCGGCTTCTGTTTTTAATAATTCCAAATCACAATTAATAATTCGAAAAATGAAAAAAGTTGCCTTTTTATCACTATTTCTAAGTATGATGCTTGTGGCTGTTGCACAGCCGCAGATGCCTACGCTCCGCACGGGGCAGATGGCCAAAGGATTCGACCAGTACATGGCCCATGAGGGCATGATTGCCTCCGTGGCAGAGAACGAGATTGTCTTCGTCACCAATGAAACACGCAGCATCCTGGGTTCTTACGGCTCCAAAGGGCTACAGGTGGTGGCAACCGACAGCAACCTGAACGTGCTGCGCCATGTGGCTATTCCCGACACCCGTTTCGGCCAGTTGATGGCCGTCAACATGGTCGAGGGCAAGGTGTACATCCTGTACTGGAGGCTGGAATCCGTAAAGGTTTTCCGTGCCGTGGTGGAGCCCCGGAGCATGACGTTGGAGAGCAACGCCGCCCTGACGGAGGCTTTGCCCGGCTTCGACTTGGAGCAGTACCACTGGCCGGCCAAATCCCCTAACGGTTTGTTCTATGCCTTGGTGGGCACTGTGGCCAATAAAACCTCCAAGGAAACGGCCCCGAGACAGCTTCTCCTGGACGAGAAATTTGAACTGCTGTGGGATAAGCAATACGAGACATACATGGCGACCGATATTTCGGTGAACGACGATGGTGTGGTTTACATTTTTGGAAGCAAATATAACGGAAAAACCGGCGAGACCCATCTGGAAGTGTCGATACTGGACGTGAACGATGAGAAACGCATTATGGCTCGTGCCAACGTGGGTGAGGTATTCCGCCTGCGGATGCTCAACGTGGTGGGCAACAAGGTGGTGGCCGGAGGGTATATCCGCACGACCAAGTCTCCCAAAAACACCGACTGCTTCGATAAGTTGGTGGGCATGGCTCTCGACCTTGAAACCGAGGAGCTGAAGACGGACGTTGCAGACTTCACCAGCGACGAGCTGAACGTGTTCGGCAACCTGAACACTAAGAAAGAAAATACCGTTGGCATGGTGGACAATCTGGTCATTGCCGGACGGGCAGCCACCTCTTTTGGCGGAAGCCTACTGCTGCAACGCGAATGGAAGATTACCACCCACTCTACTAAAAACCCCGACATGCACGACTACTACACGATGGGCGCACTGGCCTTTGCCGTCGACACCAATGGCAAGATTGTTTGGCATAAGCCTTTCCGCTCGGTATGCCACGAGGTAACTGGGCAGTCGTGGGACCTTTCCTGCTATCTGGATGCCCCGATGCGCGCCCAAGGCGACGATGTGTATGTATTCCTCTCAGAGTCCTCCAAGACGCCCCAGACCTACGATATAGCACAACCCGCCAAGTCGGCTAAACTGCAGACGCAAGCACACACCACTTGCATCTATGGTATCAGCAGGGATGGCAAGGTGGAAAAGAAAGTATATGAGCTGGACGAGAAGGCTACGCTGGTAGATGTATGGAAACCCCTTTCGGAAAATGAATTTATCTATCTTTGCACTAATAAGAAAAAATCTGGTTTAGTCTATGTCAACTTCTAAGTGTTTCGTCTTATTGCTTCTGCTGGGCATGGCCGCCACTGGGTGGGCTCAGCGGACTTATAGTCTGGACAACTTCGATGGTTTGAAATCGGAGGGTGAGATTCCAGCTGACCTACGCAAGAACTTGGCCGAACTATACAGCGAGGACAAACAGCGAGTGCGCGACTACAACGACGGGAAACTCACCAACCGCGACAAGGTGCTGGAGGTATCTTACAACATCAGCCGCCTGATGAACAATGGCCGCATCCTCTACGGAGACCCCATCACCCGCATGTTGGAACGCATGGCCGACACGCTTTTGAAGGACTATCCGCAGCTGAGGGGCGAACTGAGAATCTACACCGTCAAGTCGCCCGCTGTGAATGCCTTTGCTACAGGTCAGGGGATGATTTTTTTCACCACCGGCATGGTGGCACAAGCCGAGAATGAGTCACAACTGGCCTATATTCTCAGCCACGAAATCATCCACTACTACCGCAAACACAATATGGAGATGATTACCCGCCGCGTGAAGAATGCCGACGACGAGGCCTCTCGCATGGCAGATTTCCTCATCTACCACAACCGCTCGCGCGAAATGGAGAACGAGGCCGACAGCCTGGGTCTGACGTTATTTTATATCAATAGCCCTTACGACAAGCGCGTTTCCGAGGGGATTTTCGACGTGCTGCAATACGCGATGCTGCCTTTTGACGAGGTGCCTTTCGATACGCTCTATTTCGACTCTCCCTTCTTTAAAATCCCCAGTCACTACTACCTTGCCAAGGTGGCCGACATCACCTCGCGCGACGACTATGACGACACCCACAGCACACACCCTAATATTAAGAAACGCCGTGCCCGCACAGGCGAGATTCTTTCGCACCACCAGGGGGGAAGCCGGTATGTGGTGACCACACCCGATGAGTTTGCCCACATACGCATGTTGGCTCGGTTCGAATGCATCCGGCAGAACCTCATTTATGCCAATTACACCCGCGCCTTCTACGACAGCTATGTATTGGAGCGGCAACTGCCAGGCAACAAGTTTCTTCTGAGGTCTAAAGCCCAGGCCCTCTACGGCATTGCCATGACGAGGAGCTACCGCCATACCAGCGAGGTGGTGGGCGACTACAACGACTATGAGGGCGAGATTCAGCAGCTCTACTACCTTTTCCGCAAACTAACCGAAGAGGAGGCCACACTTGTGGCCATGCGCGAGATTTGGAAGTCCCACCTGCTCATGCCCGACGACCCCCAACTGATTGCCATGGGACGCGACATGATGCTTACCCTGCGCGATAAGCACCACCTTTCGCGTAACTTTTTCTCCGCCACCTACGACACCGCCTACAACCCCGATGCCATGGAGAAAGAGCAGCCTTCCGCCAACCAGAAGTACGCCCGCATCCGCCAGAAAAAGCAGCAGGCCAACAGCATAAATCAAAATCGCTATGCTTTCACCGACTTTCTGCAACAGGACGACAAATTCCGCCAGTTTATGGACGAGAGTCTGGACACCCCGGAGACAGCAGACAGCACCAACCTCAATGCCAACTCTACCCTTCTTTATGCCCCCCAATACTTAGTGGTGGAAAACAAGAAAGACAACCCCGGAGTAAAATACCGCAAAAGCGACCGTATGGAAAAGCTTTTGATTGACGAGGTGCAACAGGCAGCGAAAGCCTCCAAGATGGATGTGGTGGACTTTTCCGACCCCGCCATGCACCGCCATCTCTCCGACACCTTCTATAACGACTTTGTCACTATCAACGAGTGGACCAACGAATTTTGGCAAAATAAAGGCCTTGTGCCGATGAGGATTACCTCCCAACCCCTCATGGACAACCTCAACCAGCGCTACGGCACCGACAAGCTCACGCTGAACACGGTGGTCAATAGCGAGTATAGCCCCGTTATCTTCCCGCCCCTCACCCTTCTCGTGGGCCTAGCCGTTCCCCCGTTCCTTCCTTTGGCCACCTATAATGTGGCTGCAGAACGAGAGTACACCGTAACCCGAAACCTGCTCATCGACACTCGCCGCGGCCGTGTCCTCTCCGACCAATCCAACGAGCACGACTTCACCGACAGCCGCGACCTTGTCACCAACGACATCTTCACCACCTACCGTCGGGCTCTCCGCCCCAACAGTGTCCCTGGGTTCTTAGGACGGCGCGTAGTGCTCAGTGCCAACCTCGGCATGGGTTTCCCAGTCATGAACTACATCTTTGACCGTCCTGGCGCCATCGTCGACCTACGCCCTGGACTCAATCTCGAATGGGCTACCGCCCAACGGCACTCACTGTCGCTCAACATTGATTACAATAAAACCGAATTCTATATCGCCAACGGCTACGCGGTGCGCAACACCGCCGGCGCCAATTTCAAGCCAATTTACTACACCGACATCCTCAGTGCCGACCTCACCCACCGGTGGTATTCAGGCAACTCCGCCGCACCCCTCGGCCCATACTTCGGCCTAGGTGCCATCGCCAGCAAAATCAACCTCGCGCCAAAAGCCGAAACCGTCCTTTTCAACCATCTGGACAGCACCCACTACCGTGTCGGCATCACCCTCGAAACTGGCCGCAACTACATCCTCCGCAACAAAGTGCTGCTCAACATAGGGATTAGGTACCACCTGACCATTGCCAATCCTTTCAAGTACGACCCCAACCTTGACTTCGACTCTTCCTACGAAGAACGGCAGCGCAAGGCAATGAAGATACCTACCCAACAGATGAATGCCGACCTCTGGATGTCCAATCTGGTGCTGCTGCAGGTGGGCGTTGGATTCCTGCCTTTCTAAATAGATACCTCACAACTCCGAACCTAATATGATTAAAATACACGGTGCGCGCGTAAATAACCTCAAAAACATCTCCGTCGACATTCCCCAGGGCAAACTCGTGGTCATCACAGGTCTCAGCGGTTCTGGCAAGTCTAGCCTAGCTTTCGACACCCTCTATGCCGAAGGGCAGCGGCGCTACGTGGAGAGCCTCTCCTCCTACGCCCGCCAATTCCTCGGCCGCATGGCCAAACCCGAAGTGGACCTCATCGAAAATATCGCCCCCGCCGTAGCCATCGAGCAGAAAGTCAACACCAGCAACCCACGCTCCACTGTGGGCACCTCCACCGAACTATACGAATATCTCAAACTCATGTTTGCCCGTATCGGCCGCACCTTCTCCCCCATCTCTGGCGTAGAGGTGAAACGCCATTCGGTGAGCGACGTGGTGGACCACATCTACAGCTTCCCCGCCGAAACGCGCATCGTAGTATATGCACCCCTCTCTTATGGTCCCGACCGTCCCCTGCGACCCCAGTTGGAAATGCTGCAGCAGGAAGGCTTCATGCGTATCGCCGTCAAAGGAACCATCCTGCGTATCGAAGACTTCCTAAGCTCTCCTGCCGAGGATGCCGAGACCATGCTGCTAGTCGACCGCATACAGGTGCGGCCTGGCGACGACGACCAACTGGCCCGTATCTCCGAATCGGTGCAGACAGCTTTCTTCGAAGGCCGCGGCGACTGCGTCGTAACGGCCGAAGACCCCGACCGCAATTCCCTTGGAACCGCCTCCTTCAGCAACAAATTCGAGGCCGACGGAATCACCTTCGAAAAGCCCAATCCTAATTTCTTCAGCTTCAATAATCCCTACGGTGCCTGCCCCACCTGCCAAGGCTACGGCAGCGTCATCGGCATCGACGAGGACATTGTAGTCCCCAACAAAACGCTCTCCGTCTACGAGGATGCAGTCGTCTGCTGGCGCGGCGAGAAAATGGCCGAATGGAAGAGCCATTTCATCCGTCTCTCCACCCGGCTCGACTTTCCCATCCACACCCCCTACTGCGACCTCACCGAGAAGCAACGCAACATACTCTGGCATGGCAGCGGCTCGTGGGAAGGCATCGACGGCTTTTTCAAGTGGGTCGAAAGCCAATCTTATAAAATCCAGTACCGCGTCATGCTCTCGCGCTTCCGCGGCAAGACCACCTGTCCCGACTGCCACGGTTCGCGCCTGCGCAAAGATGCCGCCTACGTCAAAGTGTGTGGACGTTCTATCACCGAACTGCTGGCCATGCCCGTCGACGATTTCGCCCAATGGCTCAAAGACATTGTGGCCCTCCCTGCCGACGGTGTCAACACCCTTACCGAGCATGAACGCCAAGTTGTCAAACGCCTGCTCATCGAACTCAACAACCGGGTAAAATACCTTCTCGACGTGGGACTCGGCTATCTCTCGCTCAACCGCCTCTCCAACAGTCTCAGCGGCGGCGAGTCACAGCGCATCAACCTTGCCACCTCGTTGGGCAGCTCCCTCGTGGGCAGTATGTACATCCTTGACGAACCCTCCATCGGCCTGCACTCGCGCGACACCGACCGCCTCATCCATGTGCTCAAAGAACTGCGCGACTTGGGCAACACCGTCATCGTAGTGGAGCACGACGAAGACATCATGCGCGCCGCCGACTACCTCATCGACATCGGCCCCGGAGCCGGACGCCTCGGCGGCCAAGTAGTCTTCGCCGGCACCCCGGCCGACCTGGTGAGCAAAGCACCCAAGGAATCCCTCACCGCCCAGTACCTACTGGGCAATATGTCCATCGCCGTCCCCTCCTCTCGCCGCCCCTGGCGCGACCACATCACCGTCCACGACGCCTTCTGCAACAACCTCAAACATATCGACGTAGACTTCCCCTTAGGAGTGCTGACCGTGGTCACCGGCGTCAGCGGTTCGGGCAAGACCTCGTTAGTAAAACAAGTACTCTACGACGTGCTGCAGAAACGTTTCGACGGCGCACCCGACTATGTGGGCCGCTGTGCCGGCATTAGCGGCGACATTGCCCGCATTAGCGGTGTCGAACTCGTCGACCAAAACCCCATCGGCCGCTCCACCCGCAGCAACCCCGCCACCTACATGAAAGCCTACGACGAAATACGCCAGCTCTACGCCCAGCAGCCCCTGGCCAAAGCCCGCGGCTACAAGCCCGGCTGGTTCTCCTTCAACACCGAGGGTGGCCGCTGCGAAGTGTGCGAAGGCGAAGGCTACGTCACCGTGGGCATGCAGTTCATGGCCGACGTCCACCTACTTTGCGAAGAGTGCCACGGCACCCGGTTCAAGGAAGAAACCCTCGAAGTGCTCTACAACGGAAAAAACATCTCCGAAGTGTTGGAAATGACCGTCAACCAGGCCATAGAATTCTTCCAAGGGCAAAAGTCCGTCCTCGCCCGCCTGCAGCCCCTGCAGGACGTCGGACTCGGCTACCTCAAACTCGGGCAATCCTCCAGCTCTCTCAGCGGCGGCGAAGCCCAAAGGGTAAAGCTCGCATCCTTCCTCATCCGCGGCGAGGCCGAAAAACCCAAACTCTTCATTTTCGACGAACCTTCCACGGGACTCCACTTCCACGACATACAGAAACTCATCGGCGCCTTCAACAGCCTCATTGAGAAAGGACACACCATCGTCGTCATCGAACATCACCACGACATCATCAAAGTGGCCGACTGGCTCATCGACATGGGACCCGAAGGCGGCCGCGACGGCGGACAAGTGGTCTTTGCCGGCACACCCGAAGGCCTTCTGGCCCGGCCAACCGACCAGAAACCCATCTCCTACACTGCCCAATTCCTCCGCCACGCCCTGAAAAAATAGCCCACCAAATCTCAAATCTATTAATCCATTAAAAAATGATTTCCAACCTCAAAAAACTCCGCCGCACCGCCAATTTCGGCCTCTACGGCTCCATTGCAATCGTACTCGTCACCATCATCTTTCATTTCAGCCCCTTCCACATCTCCTACCAGCAGCCCCAAGTAGCCCGCTGGATGCTCATTGCGGGCACCATCCTGGCAGTCCTTGCCATCGTCATGGTGCTCATGACCATCCGCAACACCACCTCTAAACTGCGCCAACTCAACAACCTCGACGAGAAACTGAACGGCTACGCCACTTATATCTGCAACCTCTATTCCAGCACCCTCGCCATAGTCCTCATCGAGTGCATACTCATCGTCCTTATGTCCGACACCTCACTGCTTATGGTCACCATACTGCTGGTCCTGCTGCTCTTCCTATCCTATCCCAACATGTACAAAATGCGCACCGACCTGGGCCTTTCCGATACCGAAATGACCGCCCTCTTTGGCGATGCCTATATTCCCGAAGGCCAAGTGGCCGATGCCGAACCCGACTTCCACTCCGCCGATGCGCAGTTAGAGCTCGACTCCCAAAAGCCAACAGCTGACCAAGACGAAGAGACTGCCGACAACACCACCGACAACAACCAGTAGGCCAACCTCATGTCCACTACCATCGCCGCCATCTCCACCCCGCCCGGCATCGGAGGCATAGCCGTCATCCGGCTCTCCGGCCCTGCGGCCTTCGACATTGCCTCGCGCCATGTGCACCTCCCCGCCGAGGGCAATACCACCGCCTTTGCCCTCTTCAAAGCCGACGGACAAACCCTCGACGAAGTGGTCGTCACCCTCTTCCGCAGCCCCCACTCCTACACAGGCGAAGACACGGTGGAAATCTCCTGCCACGGTTCCACCTACATCCAACAGGCCCTCTTGCAGGCCCTCCTTGAAAGCGGAGCCCACCTGGCCGAGCCCGGCGAGTTCACCCGCCGCGCCTTCCTCAGCGGCCGCCTCAACCTCTCACAGGCCGAAGCCGTGGCCGACCTTATCGACTCCACCAATGCCGCCTCACACCAACTGGCCCTCAGCCAGCTCCGTGGCGGCTACGCCCAACAACTTGCGCACATGCGCAGCCAGCTGGTCGAACTCACCTCCCTGCTCGAACTGGAACTCGATTTCAGCGAAGAGGACGTCCAATTTGCCGACCGCGGACAGCTCTGCAGCCTTGTGGCGCAATTGCGACAAGAAGTCACCCGCCTCACCGACTCCTTCCAAATGGGCAACGCCGTCAAAAACGGCATACCCGTGGCCATCGTAGGACGTCCCAATGCGGGCAAATCGTCCCTCCTCAACGCCCTACTCTCCGATCAGCGAGCCATCGTCAGCCCCATTCCCGGCACCACCCGCGACACCATAGAAGAGAGCCTCAACATCGACGGACTCACCTTCCGATTCATCGACACCGCAGGCCTTCGCCACAGCGACGACCCCATTGAAACTATCGGTTTCGAACGTGCCATACAATCCATCCGGCAAGCCACCGTCGTCCTCATCGTGCGCGATGCCACCGCCGCCGCCACCACCGCCGACGACCACCCCTTCGACGACATCGACCCACTTCTGAGGGACATCCCCAAAAAGGAAAAAATCATCTTCATCGTCCATAACAAGGCCGACCTTGTCCCCCCACCCTACCCTACCGGAATAGCCATCTCCGCCCTCACCGGCATGGGAGTCGACCAACTCAAGCAATCCATCGTCCAAGCCGTCCGCAAGCGAATGCCCAGTTCCGACGGCGCCATGCTCACCAACCTCCGTCACTACCAAGCCCTCCGACAAGTCTCCGCCTCGCTCGACGAAGTGGCCCAAGGGCTGGACAGCGGCCTCCCCGCCGACCTCGTCGCCATCGACCTCCGCAACGCCCTCTACCACCTCGGCACCATCACCGGCGAAGTCACCTCCGACGAAATCCTAGGCAACATCTTCCACCGCTTCTGCATCGGCAAGTGATAACAAATTTTCTTATCGTATCAGAAGAAAAACGTATCTTTGCAATTCACATAAAAACAACACATCATGTTGCAACTACAATATATAAAGGAACATACAGAGGAAATCATCGAACGCCTCAAGATTAAGAATGTCGAAAACGTCGAAGAACGCATAGCCGAAATCATCCAACTCGACGAGCAGCGTCGCAGCCTCCAGCAGCGCGCCGACGCTGTCAAAGCACAACAGAACGCCATCGCCAAGGAAATAGGCATGCTATTCAAGCAAGGCAAACGCGACGAGGCCGAAGCCAAGAAAGCCGAAACCGCCACCCTTAAGGCCGAAGAAAAAGAACTGGCCGAACAACAAAACACCGTAGAGTCGCAGCTGAACGCCAAACTCATCTCCCTGCCCAACGCCCCGCACATCACGGTCCCCAAAGGCAAGAGCGAGGCCGACAACGTGGTAGTGGCCGAATTCGGCACCAAACCCAACCTGCCCGAAGGGGCACTGCCCCACTGGGAACTCTGCGCCAAGTACGACATCGTGGACTTCGAGCTGGGCAACAAAATCACAGGCGCCGGATTTCCCGTCTACAAAGGCAAAGGCGCCCGGCTGCAACGCGCACTCATCGATTTTTTCCTCGACGAAGCCACCGCAGCAGGCTACGTCGAAATCATGCCCCCTCTCATGGTCAACGAGGCCAGCGGACTGGGCACCGGCCAACTGCCTGACAAAGAAGGCCAGATGTATGCCATTCCCCTCGATGGCTTCTACATGATTCCCACCGCCGAAGTGCCCATCACCAACATCTACCGCAACACCATCGTCACCCCCGACCAGTTCCCCATCAAGCACGTAGGCTACAGCGAGTGCTTCCGTCGCGAGGCAGGCAGCTATGGCAAAGACGTGCGCGGGCTCAACCGTCTGCACGAGTTCAGCAAGGTGGAAATCGTCGTCATTGAACACCCCGACCGCTCCTACGACACCCTCGAGGCAATGAAGAAACACGTGGGCGGCCTGCTGGACAAACTAGGCCTTCCCTACCACATCCTCAAACTCTGTGGCGGCGACATCAGCTTCACCTCCGCCATGACCTTCGACTTCGAAGTGTGGAGCGCCGCACAGCAAAAGTGGCTCGAAGTATCCTCCGTATCCAACTTCGAGACCTTCCAAGCCAACCGCATGAAACTTCGTTTTAAGGACAGCGACGGCAAGATGAAACTGGCCCACACCCTCAACGGCAGCGCCCTTGCCCTGCCCCGCATCGTGGCCGCCCTGCTGGAGAACAACCAAACCCCCGACGGCATCGTCATGCCCGAATGCCTTCGCCCCTATCTGAGGTTTGACCGTATTTCCTAAAAAAACAAGTCACCATAGTAGTAATGTAGGGCAATTGTGACCACACAATTGCCCTACATTGTATAGTTCTTTGTTGTGTAAATCAAAGAACTATAGAACAACTAAAGAAGATGTATAGAAGAAACAGGACACTTACACTGAAGCAAGTGTCCTGTTTCTTAATATGAAAAGAAGTGGTATTAGAAATGGAATCCAATGCGCAGGGCCAACTCGCCCAGGTGGCGTTTCTCGCCACTCCAGCTCGTAGCATCAGAATCGTTGAACGAACGGGAAGTATAGCCAATGCGGTGTACGCCCATATTGAGATAATAAAGGCCTACGGTGACATTCTCGCCTAAGTAGGTGCCAGCCCCGATGGTCCACGAAAGAGCTCCGTTGGGTTTATAAGCGTAAGTACCCAAATGATGCGTCACACCCTCGCCGTCGACATAACTACTGCCGTTGGGATAGCCATTCTTAGTAATGAACATCATGTCGAAACCAATGCTGGCCTCGGCAAAAGGCCGGATAATGTCGGTAAGGTCGTAACGGTACTTCAAGCCCACCTGCACAGGCACGTTGAAATAATTGGGAACCTTGGGAATGGCTTTCAGCTCGTTGTTCAGATTGTTGTTATCATAGACATCGCGAATCTTCGACTTCGACGGATTCCAGAGGAAACTAACTTCGGCAAAGGGAAGCAGCCAGTTGTTGGCTCCCACATCCAGCCAAATGCCTGCCCGAAGAGAGGCGCCGATACCAGCAGAGGCGCTAGTGGCAATGTTGGTGCGGTTGATTGGATTGAAAGAGCCGAAGGACATCAAATCATCGGCATTGAGATTGTTAAATTCGGCAACGGGCAGAAAGCCGTTGAAATAGCCCGAGAATTCGAATTGCTGGGCGCGCCCGCCAAAGCTGGCCAGGAGGAAAGCTACAGCAACGCATAAACTTTTGAAATAGTTACTTTTATTCATAGTATTTTGATTTTTTTTGAGAGTACAAAAATAGCAATTTTATTTAATATTTAGAGAAAAATAATTTTTTTTTGTACCTTTGTAAGATTAATAAATAACTTCAAAAACATATAGTACCGTGAAACGCAAACTTTTACACATCTGTATGCTGGCGGCAACGATGGCCATTTCGGCTGCTGCCACGGCTCAGGTTGACTTTACGCCCATTTTCACCCAGATAAGACTGGAGGCGCGCGCCGACTTTGACTATTTCCACAACACCACCGAGGCGAACCCCGGTGTGGTGGACAATCCCTATGGCTTCCACGGCCGTTATTTCAACATGGTTATCGGCGGGCCGCTGGGCGATAAGTTCAGCTATTTCTTCCGCCAGCGCATTATTGCCAGCCCTGGCAGTGTAAGTCTGTTCGACAACACAGATTTCCTATATATCAACTATATGCCCAGCAAGAACTGGATGATTCGCATGGGTAAGGATGCCTTGGCGGTGGGCGGATTTGAGTATGACGCACCGCCTATCAATGTGCTTTTCAGTACCCACTACTGGGATAACTTCTATTGTTTCCAGCCCGCCCTTGCCGCAGCATATAAGACCGACGATGGGAAACAGATGGTGCTGCTACAGGTGGCCAACTCGCCTTACGTGTACTACGGTGCCAATCTAGGTTATGGCGTAGGCAACGAGTGGAAGAGCGGCCTGATGTCGTTCAGCCTGTTCCACAGCGGCGACTTTGGTCATTATAAGATGCTCAACTCGGTGAACTTTTTCCAGCGCCCGGACCGCAAGTTGATGAACTATATTGCCATAGGTCAAAAACTGGTGTACGACCGCTGGGACATTTACCTGGACCTCATTCACCACGCCAACGCCGTGAACGACTGGGGCAAGAACTTTGCCGTGGTTAGTTGCGCAAACCTTTATTTTAAGAACGGACTGAACCTCTTCGCCAAAGGGGCATGGGAGCAAAACAAGTCCAACGAAATCCTCCCAGGCTTTGGCATCGGCGACAATATTGGTTTGGGTTACTACGACTGCTTTGCCGAGGCTGGCACAAGCTACCTCACCTACGGTTTGGGTCTGGAATACCACCCAAAGATTTGTCCCGACTTTCGTTTCCACGCCTTTGTGGCCAACCGCCGCATCACCCGGCCCGGCGAGAACGTAGGCGGCCTTGACGGGCACACCTACAACGAAAACTCGTTGCAATGCAACATGGGCATCACTTGGGATATGGACATACACCGCATGATAAAGGAGCGCATGGCCAAGGCCTTGAAGGACAACAAATCGGCTATCGAATGACCCTCTTCCAAAAAATAGTACAATATGGAACACAACAATCACATCCAAAGACCCAAGACTACCCAATACGCCCGTAGCGTTGAGGCTTTTTTTAAACGTCTCGAGCATAGGCTTAAACTCAAATCGCCGCTGAGATTTACCAGTAAGCGCTCTTTAGAGGCAATTGTCTTCTTGGTCTTTTTTATTGGTTTCTTCTGGGTACTGGCCTACAAGATGACCCTTCCCAACATGCTGAATACTTTCATGCAGACGGCATACCACCTGCTCCTGGAAACGGTCTTCTACATCATGGCCATTTGCGTTTTGATGGGGGCCATTGGCAAACTGCTGATAGAGTTTGGCGTGGTGCGCCTGCTGGAAAACATCCTCCGGCCCTTGATGAAGCCCATTTACAACCTGCCCGGTGTGGCCGCATTGGGTGCCATTATGACATTCCTTTCTGACAATCCCGCCATCATCTCGCTGGCGCAGAACAAAAACTTTGCGCAGTATTTCCGGAAATACCAGTTGGTTTCGCTTACCAATTTTGGCACCGCCTTTGGCATGGGACTGACTGTGTTGGCCTTTATGACTGGACTTGGCTACGGCAAGGGAGCCTTGGTTGGCGTGACAGGTGCCATTATTGGCAGTATCATATCCACACGTCTGATGCAGCGTTTCACCTTGAAGAGCTATCCCGAGATGGATTTCCCCGTCACTGACTATCAGGGCGACGAGCAGCAGATTTCGTATAAGACGGAAGGTTCTGTGTTCCAACGTTTCTTGAATTCGCTGCTCGACGGCGGAAAGGACGGTGTGAGCATCGGGTTTGCCATCATTCCCGGCGTACTTTGTATCTCCACTATTGTGATGATGCTCACTTTTGGACCCGACTCCGCCACAGGAGCCTACACGGGCGCCGCCTACGAGGGCGTACCGATTATCACGTGGCTTGCCGACAAAATTAACTTTATCTTCTACTGGCTGTTCGGTTTTGAGAGTGGTGCCCTAGTGTCATTCCCAATTACCGCACTCGGCGCTGTGGGTGCAGCCATTGGCCTTGTTCCTCGTTTCATCACCGAGGGCATTATTAACAACAATGCCATTGCCGTATTCACCGCCATGGGAATGTGCTGGAGCGGCTACCTCTCCACACACACGGCCATGCTGGACGCGCTGGGTTATAGAAAACTCATCGGAAAAGCCATCGGAGCACATACTATTGGAGGCCTCTGCGCTGGTATAGCTGCCCACTGGCTATATGTAGCACTGGCATTAATATTTTAATTGACAGAGCAATAAATCGTTGTTGAAAAAATATTTTGCAGAAATGTGCACTAATTCATTTTTTGTTCGTATTTTTGCAAAACATTTATAACCCTAAAAATCGTAAATAAAATGGCTTACAAAATCACTGACATCTGCGTTGCTTGCGGTACTTGCATCGACCAGTGCCCCGTCGGAGCTATTTCCGAAGGCGACATCTACAAGATTGACCCCGACACCTGCGCCAGCTGCGGCACTTGCGCCGACGCTTGCCCCACCGGAGCTATCGTGGAAGACTAATACACCAGATGTAGCTAAAAGAAAAAGCCCCGCCTTGAAGGCGAGGCTTTTTTATTTTGCGCTGTCGGCGGGGTGGCTACTGATTGTCGTATTTCTCCACCTCGTCGTGGAAAAATTCGAGTTGGACGCCCGCCTGTGCAAAGAGGGCTTCGCTCTCGGCCCCGGCGTGGTATTTGCGTTCGCAGACCACACGTTTGATGCCGCAGTTGATGATGAGCATGGCACAGGTGCGGCAGGGGGTCATGCGGCAATAGAGGGTGGCGCCATCGAGGGCAATGCCTCGACGGGCGGCCTGGCAGATGGCGTTCTGCTCGGCATGAACGGTACGCACACAGTGGGTGGATATATTACCGTCCTCGTCGATGGACTTGCGGAAGAGGTGTCCCACCTCGTCGCAATGGGGCAGGCCCGAGGGGGAGCCAACATAACCGGAGACTAGGAGTTGTCGGTCTTTGACGATGACGCAGCCGCTGCGCCCGCGGTCACAGGTGGCACGTTTGGAAACGGTGTTGGCCAATTCCATGAAATATTCGTCCCAGCTGGGCCGCTGGTAGAGAATTTGTTTGAGGACTGCGCGAACCTGCTCGTTCAGTTGCTCAATGGTGCCACCGTTGTCAAAACGGTAGTCGGCATGGGCAATGCAGTAGGCAAGGTTTTGCTTGTTGGGGTCGGCGTTGTCCATCTCGCGCTGTTCGTTGGCGAGGAATGTGTCGAAACTGATATGGTCGGTCTCGCTGCCACGAAGGACGACTCGTTCGTAGCGCACTTTGGGGTCGGCATCGACGGCGAAAAGATAGAAGTTGGGCTTGCCCCGCAGGGCTTCGACTTCGCCTGGGGTGCGTATGCTCTCGATGATGCAGTTCTTGCCGGAGGTGTGGGCCTGGTCGTAGAGTTGCTCTACAATCCAAGAAGGGCTGTGCTGGGCACGGAGGTCGTTGCCTACGGCAGTCATGCTGTCGCGGTTGACTGGAAGGCCACGGCGCTGGATTTCTTCGGTGAGGAAGGCACGGACGGAGTAATGGACAAAGTCTTTCTCCCGGACCAGATAGTCTACAATGGTGCCTTTGCCAGCACCCAAGGTGCCTGTTATTCCTATGGTGATCATTAATGATTGGTTTGGGGGCAGGAAGCAGCATTGTCGCTTCATTCCTGCCCTTGATTCTATACTTTGTACTTATATTCCAATTTAGCAAGGTCTTCGTTGGCCTTGACTATTTTTTTCTTGAGACCTTGCTTGTAGGCAATCACTTTCTCCTGCAGGGCGGGGTTGCCCACGGCCATTATCTGGAGTGCCAGGACGGCTGCATTCTGGGCTCCGTTCACAGCCACGGTGGCCACTGGGATTCCGGGAGGCATTTGGAGGATGGCAAGGGTGGCATCAAGGCCTTCGAAAGTGCTGCCTTTGATGGGGACACCAATGACGGGCAGGGGTGTTTCGGCCGCGATGACGCCGGGGAGGGCTGCCGCCATGCCGGCACCGGCTATGATTACCTGGATGCCCCGCTGGTGGGCATTGCGGGCGAAATCGGACACTTCGGCAGGGGTGCGGTGGGCAGAGAGGGCGTTGACTTCAAAAGGGATTGCCATCTCTTCTAGGAATTGGCAGGCTTTCTCCATGACGGGGAGGTCGCTGGTGCTGCCCATGATGATACTTACTAACGGGTTCATATTATTTTTGCTTTGTTTCGTTAGACAATGGTGTTTTGCGGGTCGTTTTCGCGGATAGATTTGATTTGCCAGGCGCGGAGAATGACGTCGGGTTTGGCTCCTTCGTACAGAACCATGTAGACGGCTTGCGCTATGGGCATTTCGACGTTCAGCTGCTTGCGGATGTTCTCAAGGCTTTTGACGGCATAGTAGCCTTCGGCTACCATTTGCATTTCCAGCATGGCACTCTTGACGCTGTAGCCCATGCCTATCATGGTGCCCAGGGTACGGTTGCGGCTGAATTGTGAGTAGCAGGTGACGAGCAGGTCGCCCAGGAAAGGGGGGAGCAACTCTGTGGTCATCTTGAGTTCGCGACCGGGCTGCATGAGGTGATAGAAAAGCTGCATCTCGGCCATGGAAACACTCACGAGCACGGCCATGAGGTTGTCGCCGCCACCGATGCCCTTGCAGAATCCGGCTGCGACGGCATAAACATTTTTGAGTGCCGAGGCAAACTGAATGCCGCGCAAGTCGTCGGAAAGGCTGAGGTTGATATAGCGGCAACGCAGCTGGCTCCGAACAGTCTCGGCCAATTTGCGGTTGAGGGAAGCCACTGTGAGGAAGGTAAGTTTCTCACGGGCAATTTCTTCGGCATGGGTGGGACCGCTGATGACGCAGAGCTGCTCGTTGGGAACCTGATAGGTGTGTTCGAGATAGTCGGTGACCACCTCGTCGGTTTGAGGGATGAAGCCTTTGATGGCCGAGACGAGGTAACGGGTTCGCAACAGGGCGGCATCGACTGTCTGAAGAGCACTGTGGAGATAGGCGGTGGGGATGACCAGATAGACGAACTCGCATTTCTCTACAACTTCCTGTGCGGTTTCCACAACGGTGATACGCTGCATGTTAAAAGCCACTTCGCCCAGGTAGCGCTTGTTGCGCCCTCGCTTGGCGAGTGTTTCTCTGATTTCGGGCTCACGCACATACCAGCAGAGGTGGGCGTCGGGCTGTTCGAGCAGCAGTTTGACGATAGCTGTGGCCATGGAGCCACTTCCGAGTATTCCAATCATATTGTAGAGTATTGGAGGTGTTCTATTCTTTTACTTGAGGTTTCTGAGAATCTCAAGCGTGAGGTTCCAGAACATTTCGACGGTCCTGATTTCGATCTTTTCGCCAGGAGCATGGACACCACGAAGGGTTGGGCCATAGCTGATCATATCCATCTGAGGGTATTTCTCACCGATGAGGCCGCACTCCAATCCTGCATGGATGGCACGGACAATGGGGTCGTGCCCAAACATGCGCTTGTATGTCTCAACGCCTACCTTCAGCACTCTGCTTTCGGGGTTGGGAGTCCATCCTGGGTAGCCGTCGCTGTGCGACACGTGTGCTCCTATCAGACGGAAGGTGGCTTCTATCTTCTGTGCGGCGGCCATTTTTGCACTCTCCACCGAGCTGCGCTGACTGGTGCAGATGTGTATTTGTTTCTGGTCCATTTTGACGGAAGCGAGGTTGGTGGAGGTTTCAACGAAATTTTCAATCTCGCGGCTCATGGCCAACACGCCGTGGGCGCAGGCAAGAAGGGCGTCGAGCAGATTGCGGTGGGTTTGCTTGTCGATAAGGGTGGAGGGCATAGGAATGGGTTCTATGGTCACCTCTAAACCAGGCTCGGTGCTGCGGAACTCAAACTTGAGGTTGGCAGAAAATGTGTCCACAAGGGTTTTCAGTTCGGTTTCAAACTCTGGAAGTACCACTACGTCTGCCCAGGCCTCGCGGGCAATGGCATTGCGCAGGTTGCCGCCATCGATGCAGGCGAGACCGATATTGCATTTTTCGGTAGCATTCCAGAGGATGCGGGTGAGCAACTTATTGGCATTGCCACGTCCTTTGTTGATATCGTCGCCACTGTGGCCTCCCTGCAGGCCGTGGACACGAATTCTGTAGGCAACCTCTCCCATGGGCACGGGACGGGTGGTATAGTCAATGTCGGCCACGGTGTCAATACCACCGGCACAGCCAATGCAGTACTCGCCTTCGTCTTCGTCGTCGAAATTAAGAAGAATCTGGCTCTTGAGCCAATCGGTGTGAAGGTTGCCAGCACCCGTAAGCCCTGTTTCCTCGTCCACGGTGAAAAGACATTCGAGCGGGCCGTGTTCAATCGACTTGTCGTCTAGAATAGCCAGTGCCGCGGCCACGCCTATGCCATCATCGGCTCCGAGTGTGGTGCCGTCGCCAATGAGCCAACCGTCTTGCACAAAGGCTTCTATGCCTTGTGTAAGGAAATCGAACTGTTTATCGCCGTTCTTCTCGCACACCATATCGGTATGGGCCTGTAAGCAGACCCCAGGGGCATTTTCGTAGCCAGGATGGGCAGGCTTGCGGATAAGCACATTGCCCACCTCGTCGGACAAGGTCTCGTAGCCGTGCTCCTTACCGAATTGTTGCAGATATGCAGACACCTTCTCTTCGTGTTTCGAAGGGCGGGGAATATTCATCAGTTCACCAAAATACTGCCATACTTTGGCAGGTTGAAGATTTTTTAGTACGTCGGTCATATTTTATTTTGTTTTAGTGTTCTAAAAGAAAGATTTTACATCACCACCACTTTGGAAGCCATTTTGCCACCCACCATCACTACGTAGATTCCTGGCCGAGCGGCGACCGTCCATTCACCTGCCTCACTGCTGCTGCGTTGGGCCACTTTGCGTCCCATCAGGTCGTAAACGAAAACGGGGCTTCCGTGGCATTCCCTGACAACGATACGGCCGTTCGTGCCAATAGCCAGTGTTGTGGCAGGCTGAATCGGAAAGATGGCGGCAGGGTTGTAGCCATGATAGGAAGTATCTGGCTCTATGCCAATAATGGCTCCGTGCCACTGGGTGAAGTCGTTGTTGCCTGGGGTCATGGCATCAAGTTTGAAGAAACCGTCGGAGGTGCCGCTCCAGCCCCAGTTGATATGGAACATGTTGGAGTCGATAGCGTCGGAAAAGTAGCCGTCGATAATATACCCGTGGCCGGAGGTGCCGCTATGGCCGTCAGGACTATCGTCCTTTGCCCATCCCGCGTAGTAGATAGGCATGCTGTCGGCCAAACTTTGGTAGAGCATACGCAGCCAGAGGCTGTCGTTGTGAACCGAATCGCGCATACCTGCATAGCTATACTTATATCCAAAATGGCGGGGAATACGGGTATCGGCACCCATAGAGGGCGATAGGTGTAGGCTGGTGTCGTAGGTAGCATATTCAGGCAACGACCAGCAGCCACTGCCATTCAGACCGTAATTCATGTCAAGCGACACGCCAATGTGGTAAAGGAGTGTGGAAATGGCCGCGACGACAGGCTCAGGACTGTTGATAAAAGCAAAATCTTCCATATTATCCCAGTCGTAGTAGGTATTTTCGAAGTCGGCCGACTGCACCCCCCAGAGCCATTCACCGTATGCGGCGGGATTGTCCTCTCCGTTATAGAAGTGCTGGCCAAAACCATGCTGGGGATAGTCCCAATAGTTCATTATCATACCGAAGGCCGTGGCCACACAACCTGTCACCGATCCGCCGGGGCAGAGCCGGTTATATGGGTTACCCTGTCCCCAACGCATAGAGCCGAGCAGGCGGTTGATAACGTCGTTATAAAAATCGCCTTTTGCCTCAAAGCGCCTGACAGCTTGGCTCAGGGCACTGCCGTCGGCCATTTGCCGCCATTTATTGCCGATGGCTGCGCTGGGCGTTGCGCCTACGGCACGGGCGGCGGCAATCTGCCGGGTATATTGCTGCAGATGAAAACGCACGGCGGGATTGCTCTGGAAGGGACCTTCGTCGGAAAAGGCCAACACAGGGGCGGTGATGTCGTCACCGCTCACTACGACAAAGCCGCTGCGACCGCCATCGGCTATGGTGTAGTCGAAAAGATATATGTCGGCTATGCCTAACTCAGAAGTGCGGTCCTGCAGCTGACATTCGGCAAATGGGTCCAGTTGCGACTTCGGTTGTGACGACAGTTCCCAACTGAATAGCTGTGCGGCAGTCCTTGCCACATTCCTTGCCCGCTGAGCATCCACTGGCGAAGCCGCCAATGCGAATGTAGCCATAGCGGCCAACAGTAGGGTTGTAATCTTTTTCATATTATGTAGCGTTAAAGGGTGACTATTTGAAGTAAGCTACACCGCTCTCAAATATGCGCTGGTCTTGGTCACCATAGATATTGAGGTAGGTGCCTTGGCGGCGGCGCTCGCTATGTGCCATTTTGCCCAGCACCCGGCCGTCGGGACTGGTGATGCCTTCGATGGCCATGTAAGAGCCGTTCATATTGTAGGGCTCAGCCATGGTGGTGCGTCCGTCCAAGTCGACATACTGAGTGGCCACCTGTCCGTTGGCAAAGAGGGTATTGAGCCATTGCTGCGGGGCTACGAAACGGCCTTCGCCATGGGAGATGGGCACTACGTAGCTCTTGCCCAACTCGGCCTGTTGCAGCCAAGGCGAAAGGTTGCTTACCACCCGTGTGTGGGCTATCATGCTTTGATGGCGGCCAATGGTGTTAAAGGTGAGCGTGGGAGAGTCGGCTTGCTGCTGGCATATCTCACCATAGGGCACCAGCCCTAGTTTCACCAAAGCCTGGAAACCGTTGCAAATGCCCAACATGAGGCCATCACGTTCCTTCAGCAGGCGCATGACAGCATCGGATATCTGCCCGTTGCGGAAGACGCTGGTGATGAACTTCGCACTGCCTTCTGGCTCGTCGCCTGCCGAAAAACCACCCGGAATCATCACTATCTGGCTTTCGTCAATGGCCTTGGCGTAAGCCGCCACACTTTCGTTGATTTGTGCTGCATTCTGATTGCGGAACACAATGGTCTCGACGTCGGCTCCGGCCCGCAGGAAGGCACGAGCAGAGTCATACTCGCAGTTGGTGCCAGGAAAGACGGGAATAAAAACCTTGGGTTTGGCCACTTTGTGTCGGCAGTGGTAAACTTTCTTGGCTTTGAAGAGCTGGGGGGCATCCAGAACGTTCTCGCGGGCAGAGCTGACAGTGGGAAAGACGTCTTCCAAAGTGTGAGTCCAGGACTGCAGCATCTGGTCCATGCCTATACTTTCGCCTCCTACCACAAAAGTTTCTTCCTGAGTGACGCGGCCAATTTTGCGCGCCACGGCGGGGAGGTCGCCACAGTTGGCCACTTCCACCACGATGGCCCCATATTTTTTCTCGAAGAGTTCGTCGGTTCCGACCTTGCCGTCGAAGACGACACCCAAGCGGTTGCCAAAAGCCATCTTGCTTACCGCCTCGGCAATGCCGCCAAAGCCTACAGCATAGGCCGATCTTATAGCCCCGCGCTCAACGGCTTGGTATAAGGCTCCATACATGGCCATGAGCTGCCTATAGTTGGGCATGCCCATCTTATCGGGCTTCACCTCCAACAGATAGAGGTAACTTCCCGCTTTCTTCAGTTCGGGGGTGACAATATGGCGGATATTGCCGATACCCACGGCAAAACTACAGAGCGTTGGGGGCACGTCAATATCGTTAAAAGTGCCGCTCATCGAGTCTTTGCCGCCGATGGCGGGCAGTTTCAGACCCATTTGGGCGTTGTAGGCACCCAGCAGTGCGCTCAGGGGCTGTCCCCAACGGTAGGGATCTTTGCCCAGTTTCTTAAAATACTCTTGGAAGGTAAGGCGTATACGCTTCACATCGCCACCGGCTGCGGCCACCTTGGCCACCGAATCCACCACGGCATACGCTGCACCGTGGAACGGGCTCCAGCTGCTCAAGTAGGGGTCAAACCCGTAGCTCATGATAGTCACCGTATCGCACCCAGCAGTGAGAGTGGGCAGTTGGCCAATCATGCTCTGGGTGGGGGTCAGCTGGGTTTTGCCGCCGAAGGGCATCACCACGCTGCCGGCGCCAATGGTGCTGTCGAACATCTCCACCAGCCCTTTCTGCGAGCACACGTTAAGGTCTGCCAAATTCTTCAGCCAACGTTCTGTCACGCTCGCCTGCGAGGCAGTGGCGCATTGGGGGCATTCGCCTTCGGGCATGGCCACGCTCACCTTTGCCTCCTGATGGGCACCGTTAGTGTCAATAAAGCGGCGACTCAGGTTCACTATTTCCTTTCCGCGCCAGCTGATAACCATGCGGGGCTCTTCGGTCACCCTTGCCACCACCACAGCCTCCAAGTTCTCCTCATCGGCATAGTGCAGCATCTGCTCCACGTCCTTGGGGTCGACCACGATGGCCATGCGCTCCTGGCTTTCGCTTATAGCCAGCTCGGTGCCGTCCAATCCGGCATATTTCTTAGGCACCTTGTCCAAGTCAATCTGCAAGCCGTCGGCCAATTCGCCAATGGCCACACTGACGCCGCCTGCGCCAAAGTCGTTGCACTTCTTAATCAGGCTCGAAACCTCTTCTCTGCGAAACAGGCGCTGAATTTTGCGTTCGGTGGGGGCGTTACCCTTCTGCACCTCGGCTCCGCAAGTGGTCAAAGAGGCCGAGTTATGGGCCTTAGAGGCACCCGTGGCGCCGCCGCATCCGTCGCGCCCGGTACGGCCGCCAAGCAGGATAATGACATCGCCGGGGTCGCTGCTCAAGCGCTTCACCTGGCGGCGCGGAGCCGCAGCCACCACGGCACCTATCTCCATGCGTTTGGCCACATAATTGGGGTGGTATATTTCGTTCACCAAACCCGTGGCCAGTCCAATCTGGTTGCCATAGCTGCTATAGCCGTGGGCGGCGGTGGTGACGATTTTGCGTTGGGGAAGTTTGCCGGGGAGGGTTTCGTCCATAGGCCGGGTGGGGTCGGCGGCACCGGTCACGCGCATGGCCTGATAGACATAGGTACGACCGCTCAGCGGGTCGCGGATACAGCCGCCCAAGCAGGTGGCCGCACCGCCGAAAGGCTCAATCTCGGTGGGGTGGTTGTGCGTCTCGTTTTTAAAATTGACGAGCCACTCCTCCGTCTTGCCGTCCATTTTCACGGGCACCACAATGCTGCAGGCGTTTATCTCGTCGCTCACCTCCTGGTCGTCCAGAAAGCCCATCTTACGAATGCGCTTGGCCGCCAAAGTGCCTATGTCCATCAGGCATACGAACTTGTCGTCTCTGCCCGCATACTGGTCCTTATGGTCGGCCAGATATTGCTGGAAAGCCCCTTCAATCAAAGGCCTGTAGGTTCCTTCGTCAAACTCCACATCCGTCAGTTCGGTGGCAAAAGTGGTGTGGCGGCAGTGGTCGCTCCAGTAAGTGTCCAGCACACGTATTTCTGTCATACTGGGGTCGCGCTGCTCCTCGTCGTGGAAATAGCGCTGGATATGTTGGAAGTCGGCAAAAGTCATGGCCAGACCCAACGAGTCGTAAAGCTCTTTCAACTCTGCCTCGCCCATCTCTTTAAATCCGTCAAAAATCTTCACGTCGGCAGGCTCGTCATAGTGCTCCACCAGCGTCTCGGGCTTCGGGGCATCGGTCACGCGGCTGTCCACCGGGTTCACGCAGTTCTTCACTACCGCCTGGCGCTGCACATCGGTGAGGGTGCCGCTGATAACATAGGTCGTGGCCGAACGGATGATGGGCTGCTCGGCGGGATTGAGCAAGGTTACGCACTGCTCCGCCGAGTCGGCCCGCTGGTCGAACTGACCGGGCAGATACTCTACCGTAAAGACAAAGTCATCCTCCCGCTGGGGGAAATTCTCTTCATAAATATCGTCAACCGGAGGCTCCGAAAAGACCGTCATCTTAGCCTTCTCGTATGTCTCGTCGGAAAGATTTTCAATATCGTAGCGCATCAACACGCGAACACCTTCCACGTCAATGCCCAAATAGGCCGACATTTCCTCTTTCAGCTCTCTTGCTTTGATGGCAAAGTCTGCCTTCTTTTCCACAAATATTCTTCTAACCATATATTCAGTTTTTATATTTTTAGTTTTCAAATGATCGTTTCATCTTCAGCCATTCAGCGCTCTGTACTCCAGTACCACCCCTTCGGACGGCAGGCATGCACCGGTGCAAAAAACTCCAGCATCCGCTTCACGTCGGCCTCAAAGTCGCCCGAAGGATAAATCGTGGGACCGTAGCCCATTCGTTTTGTCTTAAAATCCATATATCCCAACACGATGGGCACCTCTGCCCGTTGGGCTATCTCATAGAAACCACGGTGGAAACGTTTCACCGCCTTGCGGGTTCCTTCGGGTGTGATGACGATGCAGGCGTTCTGCTCGTTTCTGAGCACCTCCACCGCCTTCTCCACCAAATTATTGTGTCGGTTTCCACGGTCCACCGCCACGGCGCCCACACGCCGCAGCAACCAACGCGTGAAAATATTGAAGAACTCCTTCTTGATAAAGATTCGTGGATTGGCTCCGGCCTTGAACAGCATGGCCGGACCCACCAAAAAGTCGGCAATGCTCGTATGCGGAGCCACAGCCACCACACAATGCAGCACCTCGGGGCGTTTTTGCACGTCCACAGGGTCCATGCGCCACCCGAAAAGCCCTACCAACCAAATCCAAATCTTTCTCATTATGAATTATCTATAAATATAGTCTTAAAAAATTATTAAAATATCCACCCTGCAAATATACAAAAAAAAACTCAAAATGCGCAAAAACATTTTATTTTCAGCCCCAAAATAAAATTCCCCACGCTCCTCTGGCGCACCCACACCCCCATGCAGCAGCATATATACCTATATATATGCTGCGCCGACTTGAAATCGCCCCTACCCCACCTCACTTTCCGTAACTTGCTGATTTCTTCGCCCATTAGGTCTTTTTCTCCGTCACGGCACAGAAAAAAAAGCCTATAGAGCTTGAAACGAGGACATTATGACCAAGTGTCGGTCTAATGACTGATTTGGGTTTAATGCACAACAATGTTATTTGTTCACAATTAGCAAGGCAATATTTTAACGAAAAAAAAATTCAAAATATTAGTTTTTTTTAGTATATTTGCAATGAAAATATTATACACAAAAAAACAATGAATTGATATACAAATAATTAACAACAAACTAATTAATAATTAACCGATATGAAAACAACAAATAAAATGAAATGGATTCTGCCAGTGGGTGCTGTGGTCATCGTGCTGGCCTTGGTCGTGGCCTTTAGTGCCAAACGAGACACCTCGTTTGAAACGGAAAACTACAAGGTGTCGGTCACTCACACTCATTATAACGAACAAAGAGATGGATTGCCCATCCCTACAATGGAAAAAGACCATGTTGTGCTGTGTGGCACGATGGGGCAAATAGCCTTTAACTTGATTAATCATCAAAGTTATATAGACTCCACGTTTGACAGCTACACCGGTCCTACGCTTTACCCTATGCCTTCTGGTCAGAAGCACAAAGCACAATACAGGATAGAGATTACTGCCAAGAAAAAGAATGCTGCACCCGACTTTATACAAGTGGTGAGCGAATTGGTGAAGCGCAAACTGGTAGCCAGCGACACCACTTACCAAAACATGTGGGTGATGAAAACAGGGGACGAACAGAAATTGGCTTCCATGTATAGTAGCGATTCGAATAGTTACGTCACACTGAAAGGAATTGTCAGCATACTCAGAATGGCCTACTCGCTGCCGGTAATGCTCGACAAAGATGCCAATGGCGAATACACCGTGCAATATAACACAGGGAAGACATGTCGTGAGAAGGATGAATACATCTCCTTCCTCAAAAACACCTACGGTCTAGTGGTTGAGGAACAGCCGCACCAGCGGATGCAGGTGGTGAGCTTCAAATAGCCTTTCCCACCCGCGACCCAATAAGAGGCAGGCACCAGAGGTTGGTGTCTGCCTCTTGTGCTTGGAAAGGGGGCTTTCGATTGTCTGACTATTGACTGGGACGAAGTTTTTTTTTAATCCGCCTGTTCACAAATCAGTTTTTTTGTGTATATTTGCAATTTCAAACACGAAACAGACAATGCCATGCAGATAGCCAACAACCGCCTATCCCTCACCGTCGCCCACCGCGGAGCCGAGCCTGTGTCGCTCCGCGCGGGCGACCGCGAATATCTCTGGCAGGGAAATCCCGCCTATTGGAAACGCCATGCCCCCATCCTCTTCCCCATTGTGGGCAAGGTATTCGACAACACCTACCGTGTTGGCACTCAGGAATACCACCTACCCCAGCATGGCTTTGCGCGCGACAGGGACTTCGACCTCATCGGACAAACCGACGACTCGCTCACCTTCCAACTAGCCAGCGATGACGAAACCCTTCTGGCCTATCCCTACCCCTTCATCCTCACCGCATACTACCGCCTGAACCAGAGCCAACTCTGCTGCCAATGGACTTTAGAAAACCCAGCCGACCAGGACATGTACTTCATGCTGGGCGCACACCCAGCCTTCAACTACCCCCAGTTCGACCCCGCCGACTCTGTCTTTGGCCACATGGCTTTCTTTCTGCATGACCAGCCCGTCACACAGCTCACCATCACCCGGCTCAGCCAGCAGGGCTATGCCCTAGCCGACCAACTGCCGCTGCCCCTTCCCGAAGGGCAACTGCTGCTCACACCCTACACCTTCCGCCACGACGCACTGGTAATCGAAGGCCGCCAGGCCGACCGAGTAGTGATGCACGACAAACAACGTCAGCCTTTTCTGGAAGTCACCTTCGACGCTCCCGTTTTCGGCCTTTGGTCACCCGTGGGCGCACCTTTCTGCTGCATCGAGCCGTGGTATGGCCGCACCGACGAAGAGGGATTTGCCGGCACCATCGAGCAGCGCCAGCACATCCAGCGCCTCGAACCCCACAAAACCTTTTCATTCAAATACAATATCAACATTCTCAAATAAGCCTTCCCCATGAAAAAAAGCATCTTACTCCTTTCTCTGGCACTGATTCTCACCCTCAGCGCCTGCCGTCAAAACCAACCTGCCGAACCACAAAGCCACAACCTCAAATTCATATCCTTCAACATCCGCCTTGGCAGCGAGTGGTCCAAAGAGCAAGACGGCGAAAACTATTGGGACAACCGCAAGGAGGCCGTGGTCGGCATGATACGGCAGGAAAACCCCGACGCCATTGGTATGCAGGAAGTCCTTCCCAACCAACTGGCCTATCTCGACAGCGCCCTCACCGACTACCAGCGCATCGGCGTGGGGCGCGAAGACGGCAAGAGCCAAGGCGAGCACATGGCCATTTTTTTCAAGAAAGACCGTCTCGAACTGGTTAAAGGCGCAACCTATTGGCTCAGCCAAACGCCCGACTCCGTCAGCCTCGGATGGGATGCCGCCTGCCACCGCACCGTCACCATGGCCCTGCTCCGCGACCGCCAGACCGACCGCCAAATGCTCTACATGAACACCCACCTCGACCACATGGGTCCCATCGCCCGTGCAGGCTCCACCGAACTGCTCTCACAGCTTGCCGCCCAATGGGCACCCGACAGCATCCCAGTCCTCATCGGTGGCGACATGAACAGCAACGAGCGCGACACCATCTTCAACGCCTTCAGCCGTGCCGGCCTCGCCAACTGCCGCGACCTTGCGCCCATCTCCGACACTGCCTATACCTACAACGCCTTCGGCAAAGACAACCCTAACCGAATCGACCATTTCTTCCACCGCGGCCTCACCCTCAAGTCTTTCCGCACCCTCAACGGCGACTACGGCATCCCCTATATCTCCGACCACTATCCCGTCGAACTCATTTTCGAATACTAGCGCCATGTCCAAAGAACGAGACAGCATAGCCGTCATGTACGGTCCGCCGGAGATGTTATTCCGCAAAAAACTTCAAGTGGAGGAAGAGCTGCAACGCATCTTTGTTGTGGCAGCCATTTTTGTCAACGAGGCCGCCCACGGCAATGCCGCGAAACAAATCCTGGCCTGCCAGCGCGGCTACGGCAAATGGCAGGGCTGGTGGGAATTTCCAGGCGGGAAGATTGAACCCGGCGAGAGCGACGAGCAGGCCCTCCGGCGCGAAATCCTTGAAGAAATGGAAACGGAGATTGACATTATCCGTTACTACGATACCATCGACTACCGCTACGACGATTTCCTCATGACCCTCCACCTCTATCTCTGCCGTTTCCAAGGCGACAAATACCTCCTACACGACCATAGCGAAGCCCGATGGCTCGGCCACGAGCAACTGACCGACGTCCGCTGGCTTCCCGCCGACATCGAGCTCGTCAACCGCTGGACTTCCGAAGGCTTCGACTTCTAACCGCAGCACCGCGGCTCATCCCTTCTTGGCCTTCTTCGGCTTAGGCTCCGGAAGGGCAGCCGCCGTGGCCTTCACTATCTGCGTGAGGTATTCGCGGTCGTCCACCTCTTCAATGTAGAAATAAGGTTTGGCTCCCTCGTATGGTGGCCTCATAACCTCCGTGTGCAGCAGTGGCCGCACCTCCTCGGTAGGTTTCAGATAGAAACCGTTGTCGCTAATCAGACCAATGATTTTCCCATCGCAGTAAACCCCGTAGTCGCCAAACATCTTGCGCACCGTCACCTCGCCCGCTTTGGCACACTGGTCCACCACCAACTGCACAAAAGAAATACTGCTTGCCATATCAAACTATTTTTCAATCAATCTGTTTTGAACTTATAATATTGAACAACGCCGATTTCGCTGAATTATTGCGTTCAGGCAGAGAGCAACCCGGCATGTCGCCCTCACCGCAGCCAGCCATTCCCCCACCCTCTCCCTTCCCTTCCGGCAACTCTCCGGTTTCTCCACTCATTCTCCTTGATTTACCTCACATTTTACTTACATTTAGTTTTTGTTGCAAAAACAAAATGCAAACTAAATACAAACTAAATGCAAATAAAAAAGCGAAGGAAGGGCAACGGAAAGGCCGATGTAAAATGGAGCCTTTCGGGCGTCATTGAAGGGAGGTCGGATTCATGTATTGCGCCCACCAGATGTCGGTGTTGACCAAAATGAGGGTGCAGTCGGGACGCCCTTTGATGTTTGCTGCCACGGTCTGCACGGCCTCGCGGGAAACTTTGCGGAGCAGGTTGCTCCAAAGGATTACCACGGTGTAGCGGGTGTCAGACTGAAGTGCGGGCAGAAGGCTCCGGTAGCGGCTCAGGGCCATGCTGCCGCAGGGGTCGCCCACCACCGTAGGCGAGGGCGGGAAATGGTCGAAAGAACCATAGTTGTTCCAGTCGTAGGAGAGGAAACCGCTCTGAGTATAGCAGTTTATGTGGTAGAAGACGAGCGAGTCGCGGTCAAAATAGAGCACTTGCACCGGCTGGGCACGGTGCTGCATCATATTGGAGTCGAGGTCGAGACGTATCAGGCTGTCCACCTGTGCAGCGGTGGCGACAACACAGGTGTACTCCATCTCGCAGCGGCATTCCTCGTAAAAAGACACTACCCGCTGAGGGTCGAAGAATTTAATCTCTTCTATGCCAAACGCTGCCTTGGCCACCACGGAGCAGCCCGAAAGCATCAGCCCGCAGAGGACTATCAGCACCAAGGTGGCCAGACGTTTCATGCAGCGAATGTTCGAAAAAAGGAAGGGGCGCTATTTCAGTTTCAAACCGTCACTGAAGGCCTCGCCCACCCGCTTGGTCACCTGATAGTAGCCGTGGGTGTAGGGGTCGAAGGCTATGGCGTTCAGGCGCTCAATATCCACCTTGCCGTCCTTCATGCGGTCGGCCTCAACTGAGGTCTGCAGCACCTTGCCTATCACGCCCATACCGGTTGCGCCACTCTGATACTCCACAAACTCGCACTCCAACGCAATGGGCAACTCGTTGATAATGGGGGCATCTACCAAAGCCGACTTGACAGCGGTCAGGCCGCTCTTGGCAAATTTGTTCTTTTCGGTATGGCCGGATACCACGCCGAAGAAGTCGGCCTCGACCACATGGGCGGCATCGGCAATATGGACCACAAAGCCCTTGCTGCGCTTGATATTTTCAACGGTCTTGTGGGTCTCAGTCAAGTTCAGAGCCACGTGGTCTCTGTCGAGCATAGTTCCCCAAGCGGCGTTCATCACATCTATGCTGCCGTCTTCGTTGTAAGTGGCCACCAGCAGCACTGGCATCGGAAAGATAGCTTCCGAAGTTTTAATCGGTTGTTTCATCGTATCTGTTTTATTTGTTTGTCTTTCTCCTCACGCAAAGTACCATCGTCCCTGCATGAAAAAAATTTAGTTTATAATATTTATGATAACGGGTGTTTCCGTCGGTTATTGTACAAGGGCAAAACTTTTCAATCACTTAGACACCTAGCCT
This sequence comes from uncultured Bacteroidales bacterium, assembly GCA_947165255.1. Classification (GTDB taxonomy): domain Bacteria; phylum Bacteroidota; class Bacteroidia; order Bacteroidales; family P3; genus Colimorpha. Next base: position 10,357 of record CAMUZR010000004.1, on the reverse strand, counting down.
AGTGTTGGGTCAGATGAAAAAAAGGAAAAAAGATTATTGGGAATATACAGAAAACCACTATTGCCCTTAAGTCTCTAACTTTCGAAATGCAGCAAGCCGCTTATAGTTCTTTTAGAAAGCTCCAGCTGCCCATTTTATGGCCGAGACAGTCTAATTCCTGATAGTCGGTCACCTCGAAACCAAGATGTCGATAGAATGCAAGATTACTCTCGCTGTTGGTGAAAAAGCAAAGTCGGGTCCCGCCTCGACGGGCAATATAGGGAATGACATGCTGCATCAGCATTTCACGTCCGAAGCCCTTCCCTTGTGACTGAGGGTTGACGGTGAGGGAGCTAAGATACCAAGTAGTGCCACCAAGCAGAGTGTGGCAGTAATGGCCGGCACGGGTATCCATATCGAGCCATTCCTTGACGAGGTCTTGCTTGGGCAGGCGCAGCACCCGCCCCCATCCATGGAGCATGTATTGCAGGTCGCTTGGTTTCTTCCAGTCGGGTGGGAAAAGGTCTGCCACAGCAACTGGCCGACAACCGCTGCGGGCGACGAGGAAGTGTGCTCTACGATACGTGGTTCGGTACTCGCTCTGTATCATGGCGCGCATGAACGTCAGCCGTTCTTTTTCGTCAGGAAAGAAGTGGGTGAAATACTCATAGTCGGCAAAAGCCTGCACTGAGAGTTCGGCACACAGTTTTATCTCATCGTGGCACATGGGAGCTATGTCCAGTGTGGCTGCTTTCATCTTTTTATTGTAATTACATGGTTAATTGGAGCCGGTTGCTTCCTTTCAGTCGCAATAAGTATTCCTTTATAGAAACAAGCGACCCGAAAAGATCGCTTGTTCCACCGCGGAAAGAGAGGGATTCGAACCCCCGGACCCTCGCAGGTCAACGGTTTTCAAGACCGCCGCATTCGACCGCTCTGCCATCTTTCCTTCTATTTATCACGCAGTTGGAAATATTTTCCACACCTGCTTTGATTTTGCAAAGATACAAAAAAATTTGCTTTTGCAAGTTTTTATGTCAAAATCTAAATCAAAATTAATTTCAGAATTAGAAGATTCAGTTTTATTTGCGTATTTTTGCATTTCTATTTTTTTTGCGTGAAGAAATAAAGTATGCTTATAATCAAAACATTCCATTTCTTGGCCGCCAACTATGGTTGCGCTATTCTCAAGCGATTGGCCTTGGTGCTGTGCCTGGTTCTTTCGATTGGGACGGCATGGGGACAGCGCACGGCGGCTCCCATTTCGGGCACGGTGACGGACGCAAAAACAGGCGAACCTCTGGCGTTTGTGCAGATTGCACTGCCCGGAGCCACACGCGGCACCATCACTGACATGGAAGGGCGTTTCGACCTGAGCGCGACTGCCGAAGACACGGTGCTGCACTTCCGCATGGTGGGCTACCGGCCACACACGGTGGTGCTAAAACGGAAGTCGTCGCGGAGGCTGAAAGTGGCAATGCAGCCCGAGACCACCACGCTGCAGGAGGTGAACGTGACGGCCAAGAAGGGGCGCGGCGAACGCTACAGGCGAAAGAACAATCCCGCCGTGGAGCTGGTGAAGAAGGTGATTGCACACAAGGAGGCAAACAGCGTGATGTCGAGCCCCATGTTCAGCCGACGGGTATTCTCAAAACTGAATATGTGCCTGGACCAGTTTCACCCCGATTTTGAGAAGCATCGGTTTTGGAGACACTTCCCTTTTGTGGAGAAGTACATCGACCGCGCCGAGTTTGACAATGCCGAGATACTCCATTTCTCTATCCGCGAGAGGTTGCAGACGCAGAACTACCAGGCCGACCCCGAACCCGGCCAACTCTTCAATATGCGCACCCTCACCACCGCCTACCGCGCAGACGGGGTGGACGTGAACATGTCGCAGGAGGGACTGGACGACGACCTGGACGCGCTGTTCCCCACCATCGACATTTTCGACAACGAGATAGCCCTGATGTCGGTGCGCTTCGTCAGTCCCCTATCCACACTGCTGGCCACCACATTCTACCACTACTACATCACCGACACGGTGGAAATTGACGGGCAGCGGTGCATAGAGCTTTCGTTTGTGCCTTCGAGCAAGGGTAATTTTGGTTTCGTGGGTTCGATGTATATTGTGGCGGACAGCAGCTATGCCGTGAGGCGCTATGCCATGCGGGTGCCGGAAGCTGTGGACCTGAATTTTGTACGCGACCTGAACGTCATGCAGTCTTTCGAGCCCGACAGCGCGGGGCACTACCTACCCACCCGCACCGACACCTACGGCCGCTTCTATATAGGCAAAAGGCTGCGGCAAATCTACGCCCACCAGATGCGGCTGTGCTACGACTACTCTTTCGACACCCTCCTGCCCCAGGCCGACAGCCTCTTCTCGGCCCTTTCCTCCACTGCCGAGCTGCCTGACGCCCACCGCATGCTGCGCAAAGACTGGAACGCCCAGCGGCCGGTGGCTCTTTCTCTTTCCGAAACCTTTCTGGACAGCATGCGCTACGAGCTGGCCCGAATCCCCTCCATCCGCTTCACCATCCACACCGTCGAGGCCCTGGCTACGGGTTATGTACCCACCCACCGCTCGCGCGACTCCAGCCGTTTCGACATAGGTCCCCTCTACAACATGGTCAGCCACAACGGCATCGAAGGCCTGCGCCTGCGGGCGGGCGGCATGAGCCGTGCGCGGCTGAATCCGCGCAATTTCTTCGACGGATATGTGGCCTATGGATTCAACGACCGGCAGCCGAAGTTCAGTCTGAATCTCTACCACACTTTCGAACCCAAACGCCGATTTGCGAAAGAGGGACCTTTGGGATACGTGAGCCTCCATGCGGGCTACGACATAGAATCGCCAGGCCTCTCGTTCGACCAGTACGACCGCGACAACATCATGATGTGGAGCAACCGGGAGGTACCGGCACAATATGTGGCCGACGTGCAGCTGCGACTGCGCAAACAGTGGCCCAACTTCATCGGCATCGACACCTGGCTGGGCGTCCAGCGGATAGTACCCACCGGCATGCTTAACTACTACCGCATCATCGGCCTGACGGAAGCGGGTGGCATCGACGTAGAGCGGGTAAACCTGCTGCACCACCTGCAATGGGCCACCAACCTCACCCTCTCGCCCGGCGGGATAAACGTGAGCGGACGCACGGGCGAAACCTCGCTCCTGAACCTCACGCGCGGAGCCACCTTCCTCACGTTGAGCCACGAGATGGGACTGCTCGACGGATTCTACTACAACCGCTCCTCGCTCAGCCTCGTCAGCCGCCTGTGGTTTGCCGCCTTCGGCTATTTAGACCTGATTGGCGGTGGCGGCATCGTGTGGAACCCGGTGCCCATGCCCAAACTATTTGTGCCCAACGGAAACGGCAGCGTGTTCCTCTCCGAGAGGTCATTCAACACCATGGAGCCTATGGAGTTCATCATGGACCGCTACCTGTCCCTTTTCGCCACCTACCATGCCAAGGGCCTTGTGCTGAACCACCTGCCCCTAATCAAGCGGCTGAGGCTGCGCGAGGTGGTGGGATTCAGGGTGCTCTGGGGCGGCATGTCTGACATGAACAACCCCCTCGGAAATGACGGCCGCGGGACCGCGGGGCTCTACCTCCTGCCCGAAGGGGCCCATTTCCTCACGGACACACCCTATATGGAATACAGCCTCGGCATCGAAAACATCCTCAAGTTCATCCGCGTCGACTATGTCCGCCGGCTCACCTACCTGCAGGAAGGACGCCCGAAACACGCCGTAAGGGTGACGCTACAGTTCACAATGTAACATAAAAAGTAATATCATGACCAAGAAAACTATCTCTTTCTGGTTGAAAAATGCACGTGTCGGAGCCACAATGCAGAGCCTGATGCCCTCGGTAGTGGCCGTGGTGATGGCCATAGGCGGCGGAGAGTTCGGCTGGTGGCAGGCGCTGCTGGCAGTAGTGGGCGTATGGTGTGCCCATCTGGCATGCAATCTACTGGACGACTATTTTGACCACAAGGCCGATATGCTGAAGGACCGCGAACGGGTGGTGCGCAAGGGCATCAAGGCCTACACGGCCAAATATCCCTACCTCACCGACGGAAGCGCCACCGTGAGCGACCTGCGGAAGGCCATCGCCGTCTTTTGTGCCGTGGCAGCGGCATGCGGGGTGGCTGTGGCCTGCAGCCGCGGATGGGGCATTCTGCTGATTGCCGCCACAGCCGCAATGCTGGGCTTTTTCTACTCGGCCCCGCCCGTCAAATTCTGCTATTGGGGCATGGGCGAGTTGGTGACCGGCCTTATCTTCGGCCCGCTGCTGATGGAAGGCGTCTACTGGGCCGCCGCCGGAGTGCCCGACTGGCGGGTGCTGAGCATCTCGCTGCCCTTAGGGCTGCTGGTGGCAAACATCCTCTATACGCACAGCATGATCGACCTGGAGGGCGATGCGGCCAGCGACAAACTGACTCTGGCCGGGCTGCTGAAATCCCCTGGGGCCAAACTGGCCATGAGCTGGCTGCTGAACTACCTGCCCTACCTCTGCGTCGTGGCGGCGGCGATTCTCGGATGGCTGCATCCTGCCTATCTGGCCGTAGTGCTGATGCTGCCCCGGTCGATATGGCTCTTCTGGTCACTGATAAAGTTCACCCAAGGGGCTGACTTCAGCCACGAGTTGGAACGCCCCCGCAAATTCCTAGGCAACATGGGCAAAGACTGGGAGGGGGTGCGCAAGGCTGGCCTCGACTGGTTCCTCATACGGTGGCTCACCGCCCGCAACATCGTCAGCGGCTTCTGCCTGATTATCGTCATAGTCAAAAGTATCCTATTGATTTTCTAACACACCCTAAACAATATGGCAAACAAGTTCTCACAGATGTGCTATCTGGCCCAGTGGTTTGTCCGGGCAAAATTCTTCGGCCGCCGCGCCCCCATGCAGAGCGTACTTTTCATCAGCGACCGCTGCAACCTCTCGTGCAAACACTGCTCGGTATACAACCACACCAATCCCACCAGCAAGACCTACGGCCAGATACGCGAAGAGCTGAAATACTGCCTCGCCCAAGGGTCGCGCTTTGTGGACTTCGAAGGCGGCGAACCCCTGCTTTGGCGCGACGGCGAGCGGACGGTGGACGACCTGTGCGACCTGGCACACCAGCTGGGGTTCTACTCCTGCACCATCACCACCAACGCCCAGATGCCCTTTAAGGAAAGCCATGCCGACAGCATCTGGGTGAGCCTGGACGGCCTCGGCGAAACTCACGACGCCGTGCGAGGAGAAGGCACCTTTGCCCGGTTGGAGCAGAACATAGCCACCTGTGGGCACAACGCCCTCTCGGTGTCGATGTCGGTGAACACCATCAACTGCGAGAGCGTGCCCGCCGTGCTGGAATATGTACGGAAAAGCCCCTACATCAAATCCATCTCGTTCAACTCCCACACCCAGTTCCCCGGCACCGAATACCTCACCCTTCCGCAAGCCAAGCGCGAGGAGGTCATAGACACCATCCTTGCCTACAAGCGCAAGGGCTACCCCGTGATGAACACCCGCGCAGGACTCACCCGCATGAAAGATCTGAAATTCAAGAAACGCTGCTGGATGACTAACTACGTGCTGACCGATGGTTCTAAACATCCGATACCCGTCTGTGGTGAGGCAGGGGGATGCGAACACTGCGGTTTCTCGATGGCAGGCGAAATGGATGCTGTCTTCAACTTCAGCCCTGAGACTATCTTTGCCGGATTGAAACTAAGAACGGTATAGTGTGCAGTGTACTGCGGCAGCCACCACACTGCATGGGACACGAGATAGAAATTTTGGTCCCCGCAACTACCAACTATTAACTGAACTTCAGCCTTAGGCTGTTGAGAACAACGCTAACACTGGAGAGGGCCATGAGGGCACTGGCCAGGGTAGGCGTCACCTGCCACCGGATGCCGAACAGATAGAGCACCCCGGCTGCCAGAGGAATACAAATAACATTATAAACAAAAGCCCAGAAGAGGTTCTGCCAAATCATGCTCACTGTCTTGCGGCTGAGGCGCACAGCTTCTGGCAGGGCGCGGAGGTCGTCGCCCATAAGCGTAACTTGGGCCACATCCATGGCCACGTCGGTACCGCGACCAATGGCTATGCCCACATCGGCAAGGGCCAGGGCCTGTGTGTCGTTGATGCCGTCGCCCACCATGGCCACTCGGTGCCCATCGGATTGGAGCAGCCGCACAAGGTCTTCCTTGTCTTGCGGAAGCACTTGACTCTGGAAATGGACAATGCCAGCCCGACTGGCCCAGTATTGAGCCGCCTCCTCTTTGTCCCCGCTCATCATATAAACCTCTATGCCGCCCTTTTGCAGTTCCTGCATGGCCTCACGGGCATGGGGTTTGAGGCTTTCGCGTTCCTCTAGGGGCAGCTGGTCGGCCTTGGTAAAGTCGACCGCCTGATTGGGAATGGTGAGGGTCCCCGTCTTGTCGGTCACGAGGGTGTCTATCTTGCACAGGTTTTCCAAGGCGGCTGCATCCTTGATGAGGATTTTTTTCTCGGCAGCCTTGCCGATGCCCACCATGAGGGCGGTGGGCGTAGCCAATCCCATGGCGCAAGGACAGGCAATGACTAGCACGGCCACGGCCGAAAGGATAGCCTGTGGCAATGCCTCCACCCCGCCCAAAAGCCACCAAGCCAGAAATGTGAGCACGGCTATTCCAGCCACCACCGGCACGAACACCAAAGCCGCCCGGTCCACAATGCGCTGCACCGGAGCCTTAGAACCCTGAGCCTGCTGCACCATGCGGATGATTTGGGCCAAGGCAGTCTCTTCGCCTATCTGACGGGCCCTCATGCGGAAAGAACCTTGGCTAGGGATAGTGCCTGCCAGAACACGGCTACCTTTGCGTTTCTCGGCAGGGGTGGGCTCGCCGGTGATCATGCTCTCGTCTACATAGGCGGCATCGGCGGTCATAAAACTTTGGGCAGAGAGCACCTCGCCATCCACTGGGACTTTCTCGCCCGGACGGACCTCCAAGATGTCGCCCTTTTCAATTGTGGCGATAGGTACTTCGCGCACCACGGCAGGTTCGACAACATTGCCCTCGGCATCAAGTTTCTCCTTGCGCTCGACAATATGGGCGGTCTTGGGCGTCATGCCCATCAACTGGCGGATAGAGGAAGCGGTGCCGTCCTTGGCCTTCTCCTCCAGCAGGCGGCCGGTGAGCACAAAGGTGATAATCATGACCGAGGCATCGAAATAGGTGTGCCACTCCATACCGCGTGAGCCCCACACCTGCGCCCCGAATAGGGTGTTGAAAGTGCTGAAAAGGAAGGTAATGCCTGTGGAAAGTGTCACGAGGGTGTCCATACTGGCAGTGCCGTGGCGCATCTGTTTCCACGCCGTGACATAGAATTGCCGGCCACAATAGAGCATATTGGTCAGGGCCAACGCCATGCAGATAAGGTGGGCGACCAGCTCCGACCCCGCGGGAATCCACCCCATGCCGAAGGCCATCACCAGCAGCGAGAGAACCCACGAGATAAGAGTCCTACGTTTGAGGCGAGCATATCCTTGCCGTTCAATTGCAGCCACGTCGCGGTCGGCCTCAATAACAAGGTCGAAACCGACGGCATTGACTTCACGTTTCATGGTCTCAAGAGAAACCTGGTCGGGGTCGTACTCGATAAGTGCCGAGCGGTTAGGCAGCGACACAGCCGCCAACCGCACGCCGCTGAGAGAATTGAGCGTACGCTCGACATTGGCAGCACAGGCAGCACACGCCATGCCCACCACAGGAATGGTCTGTTTCATCTTAGTTTACAAAACTCTCAATTCTCAATTCCCAATTCTCAATTCCCAATTCTCAATTCACAATTCTCAATTCCCACTATCTGGTCAGATTTGCATCTCAAAGCGGCCTAAGTCGTCCACGGCCTCCTTCATCTGCCCCGGGGCGACCGTGGCGGGGTCGAAGGCGACGGTGACACCCGCAGCCGTGCGGTCGGCCTTAGCCGAGGCCACACCGGGGAGGGCTTTTAAAGCCTCTTCCACCTTGGCCTCACAGTGTTCGCATTTCATTCCAGTTATTCCAAAAAATTTAGTTTCCATAGCGTTAATAAAAAAAACGTATCTTTAAACAGCGTTATTAAACGTTGCAAAGATACGAAAAAAAATATGATTATCCGCATCTGCCATAATTAAGCCTAGGAGAAGCGATAATCAAGGTAAAAGGTAAAAACTAAAAAGTAAAAAGTGATTATAGTTATTAGTTTACAAAACTCTCAACTCCGTCCACCCTTTTAGTTTTTAGTTTTTACCTTTCGCTCTAGTACAAAGTATGACTGATTCTTGCTCGTATTTTTCAATGTGGCGTGTCTTCGACACGCTGAGTAGTAGGGGTTTCGCTATCCCCACACTGCGCTCCCGTTGGTCGCTTAGTATGGGGTTATTGAGATTCAGCCTCTTCGAGGCTGCTGAAAAATCAGTCTTTTATCAAACTAGAGCCTTACCTTTTACTTTTTTACAAACTCTCAACTCCGTCCGCCCTTTTAGTTTTAGTTTTTACCTTTTACTTTATTACAAACTCTCAACTGTTAGTGGTGGTCGGAGCGGGATCATGGAGAGTGATAGCCTGATTGAGCATTTCGAGAACCTTGGCCATACCTGCAGGCATACTCTCCTGCTTGGCTTGGACCTGGACATCGATAGTGGCCTCAATGCAATAGTTGGAATCCTGTGAAGAAACAGAATCCTTCTTGGTAGAGAGGGAGCTGCGCATGATGGTGCGGCGGTTGTTAGCGTTGAACCAGCCGAACCCGTAGTAGTTGATAGCGGAGTTGGTATTCTCGGACCTGCACTGGAGATCGCTGTCGGACTGATGCTCCTCCTCAAAACCCGTGATGTTGGCCTTAAAGGAGATGTTAACATTGTCAATGGCAATGTACGGGATGGGGACGATGGTTAGGAGGGGCACGGTAAGTTCGACACTCTTCCCCTCGCGGGTGTAGCGGAAGGTGACGTTAACCACCTTGTCGGGTTCATTCTCAGCAAAGCCAACTCGGCGGATGAAGTTGACGGTAGAAATGGCCGCTTGTTCCTGAGCGTCGACGCACGCGGCCAACGGTGCACCTATCATGTCGCCAAAGGGAAGGGAGACGAGTCCCTGATTGACCTTGTCCTGATTGGGTTGTGGATTTTTTTCTGCAGGCATAGTTACTAATTTTTATTGTTTTACATATATTTTTTCATCAAATCATTCACAACAGGGAGTTCCAAAGATTGAGGGAAACAGAGCTGAAGGGCACGGCACATCTCAGCGCAGAGGGCGCGATAGCCAGCAGGATTGCTGCGGGCCTCGGCTTTGGCCCCCCAGATGTGGGTAATGCCACACTCCTGCTCGGGATAGTCGAGGAAAGTGGCAACAGGAATCTCAGACGCCTTCGCCACCATGGCAAAGAGGCGCTGTTCGGCAAAGACCATCTGCGAAACCATTTCCATGGGACGTTCAAGGTTGTCCGTCATAAAGTTGATGGCCGAAGCCGTATACTGCTGGAGAAAAGTGTCGTCACCAAAATACACAAGAGCCGTGTTGAAAGGGTCCTCCTCCCAGTCCCAAAGGGGGTTAGGAAGGTAGTCAGGACGTGTTTTGAGAAGGTGGAAGGGAATATAGCACTCAACCGTGGCCAGACTCTCGCGGTGGAGGGCCATAAGGCGATGGGGGGCAGCGAGTTGGCAAATAGGCCGCCAAACCATAAGGTCGGTGTCCATCATGAAGAAAGGAGCCTTCTCCTGCCGCACGGCAAAGAGTTTGCCCGCCGCCCAAAAGATTTCGGGGTCAATATGCTGGGGAGAAATACCGGCCAAGGTCTGATCATCGATGCCGCCGTCCCAGAGGTCGAGCAGCTGAATGCGTTGATAGTACTTCAAGCCCACTGGGTCGGTATAAAGCTTGATGGGTCCGTTAAGTTTGCGCCATAGGAGTGCAGAGAGGATAGTGGAAAGGAGCTCTTGGTCCTCAACGTAATAGTCGACACGGGGATTGCGCACACGGAACGGAAGGGTCCAGTTGATATGCACTGCTGGAATGCGTTGTGGTGGCATTACGCCATAATCTTCGTCTGTCATGGGAGGTCTTTTTGCTGTTTAGTAATAGTTGCTCTGGAGTTTATCATTCTTAATTCTCAACTCTTAATTCTCAATTCTTAATTCTTAATTCTCAATTCTCAACTCTCAATTCTCAATTCTTAATTCTCAATTCTCAATTCACTATGGTCGCCTTCGTCTGTACGATTTAGAGTTATTATGGATGCTGCCTATGACACCGCCTAGGCCCCGGTGGCCACTGCCGCTGCCCTGACTGCTGACGGCTTGCGCACCGGAACTGATGCTGCCTATGACACCGCCTAGGCCCCGG
>CAMUZR010000003.1 GCA_947165255.1 uncultured Bacteroidales bacterium | reverse complement strand
CAAAAATTCTTGCTATCTTTGCACAACAGCGTTGCACTTCGAGGTTGAATCTATATGGAAAGCAAATACGGCTGTGTCATACTATAAATGAAAAATCTGCGTTATATTTTCCAATAGGTGTATTTTTTCCTATAGGTGAGTTCACCTTTGAGCCTAATAGAGCAACTAATAATAAACCGCCAGATGCGGCCAGTAGGTCGATTCAAATGGCTAGAACGGACAGATAGTAAAAACATTAATAGTTATATATGAAACATTTTATTGCATTACTTCTTTTGTTTCTGGGTGTGAACGCCATGGCCCAGCACTACACTGTGAAGGGTGTTATCACCGACCGCAAGAGCGGCGAAAAGATGCCCTTTGTCAATGCGGCTCTCTATCGCCAGAGTGACACCCTCTTTATGCGTGGCGCCACCACCGACATGGGCGGCCGTTTCGAAATCAAAGACGTGGCTCCCGGCCAGTACCTCATGATGATCACCATGGTGGGCTATGAGCGCTGGACGCAGGTGACCACCGTCAGCGGCAATATGGACCTCGGCACCATCGCCCTGCGCGCCGGCCAAACCCTCGAGGAGGTGCAGATTGTGGCCGAGCGCCCACTCTACACCATGGACGGTGAGAAACACATCTACACCACCGAGGAAGACCCCAGTGTGCAGTCCGGCACTGCCAGCGACGCCCTGCAGAACGCCCCCGGCATTGAGGTGGACGCCGACGGCAACATCACCCTGCGCGGCACCGAGAGCGTGGAGGTGTGGATTAACGACGAGCCCAGCCACATGGACGGCGAAAGTCTCAAGCAGTACATCCGCACCCTGCCAGCCAGCAGCATCCAGAAAATCGAGGTCATCACCAATCCCAGCGCCCGCTATGGCGGAGGCACACCGGTGGTGAACATCATCACCAACAACACCCTCAAGCGCAACGAGTTCTTCAGTGTGGGTCTGAAGGCCTCCACACGTCCCGGCATCACGCCCTGGGTCTCCTACGTCTATTCCAACGAAAAGTTCAACTTCAACATCTACGCCAACACCGGCTACAGCACCTGGAATTCGGTCGGCCAAGGCGGCACCGCCATGCTGGACGATAACAAAGACACCATTCGCCGCGAGAGCTACACCTCCCGCAACAAGAACAACACCATCAACACCTATCTCGGCGGCCACCTCAGCTACACCATCAACAAGCGCAACTCGCTCTCGGCCTATTTTGGAGCCTACCCCTACTGGGATCAAGAGGACAGCTACAACAGCACCTCGCGCTCCGAGCGGCAGGACAGCAGCAGCCCCTTCCTCAACTATGACTACACCTCACACTCGTGGAGCGACTGGCCTGCCACCCCGGGCGGCGGCTACTACGGTGGGGCATACTATACCCACAAGTTCGACGACAGCACCGGTCACAAGCTATCCATTTCCTACAACACCAACGGCTGGTTCAGCAACAGCTTCTCCTACTACAGCCGCACCTACAGCTGGCAGCCCGCCGAAGACATCACCTACTCCTATCGCGACAAAGGCAATATGATTTCCAACGGCATCGAGGCCAACTATACCCTTCCCTTTGGCCTTTTCAACAAAGAAACGGGCAACTATGCCAACGAGCTGCAGGCAGGCCTGGGCTTCAGTCTTAATAGCAGCCGCACACTCGATATTTACGACACCCTCAACATCCATCAGGACAGCAGCCGCTGGGTGCTGTGCGACTATCTGGGCGCCGACTATATCTCCCGCAGCAAAAACCTCTCGGCCTACCTGACCTATCTGCGCCGCTTTGGCAATCTGACCGTCAAGGTGGGTCTGCGCGCCAACTATGAGCCCAGCCGCATGATTTACTACGACGACCCCTCCAGCGACCTCGACACCGCCTTCCTCACACTCACCCCCTCGCTGCATTTGAGCTACCACACCAAAAGCATGCACAACTTCAGCTTCAGCTATACCCACCGCACCTCGCAGCCCAGCGCTGACGACCTGAGCACCTATATTGGCTACAATCTCGAAGACTACCACACCGGCAACCCCTATCTGGTAGCCTCCTATACCGACCGTATTGAAGCACAGTGGGACAAGTATTTCAACAAGTTTGGAAGCGTGGACCTCGAAGCCTACTATACCGGCAATATCAACCAGCAGAGCACCCTCTCCGACGTCATCTATAGCGACTTCTTCGGCCGCATGGTCCATTACAGCAAGCCCATCAACGTGGGCAATAGCTATACTACCGGCCTCGATGCCAACATCACTTATCGCCCCAGTGGCTTTGCCAGCATCCGATTCAATGCCTCGCTCTATTACGATTACCTGGATGTGGTCTACCGCCCCGGCGAGCCCGCCTACCAAAACGGCATGTGGTGCTATCGTTTCCGCCTCAACGCGTGGGTCAAGCTGTGGAAAAACTATCAGTTTTTTGCCAACGCCCACTATCGCAGCCGCACCCAGAGCCTCTTCAACATCAACGAATCCAACAAAGGCATAGACTTGGGTGTCAACGCCGACTTCTTCGACCGCCGCATGACGGTCAACCTGAACGTCAACGACATCTTCAACTGGGGCGCATGGAACACCAGCGTGGTCAACCCCTACTACTCCTCCACCTCCAACCGCAAGTTCTCCTCCCGCTATATCAGCGTGGGTGTCACCTTCCGCTTCGGCAAGATGGAACTCTCCAGCATGGCTCAGGAGGGTGCCACCGAGAGCAGCCCTGTCGAAGGCGGCATGTAGCAGCCGGCGGCTCTTAACCAATAAAGGCGTGGCCGATATGTCGGCCGCGCCTTTTTTTTGTTCGCCCGACATAGGGTAGGACCATGGGGGACCAATATCCGTACTCTTACCCAAACCGTCTTGTGCTTCCCCGACGAGAAAAATCACCTTTTTTAGGTATTTGACGAATGGGGAAAACGCCTTAACTTTGCATCCGTTATCAAACATTCGTCATCATGAAGAGAAAACTCTTTAAAGTATTCTTTATTGCTCTTTTAACGTTTGATGCCGCAGTTTCCGCACAGGCGCAAGAAGACACGGTTTCCAAGAATTCGCGGCTCACTATAGGTGGGTATGGTGAGGCCGTATATAACTACAATTTCTATAGCGATAACGTTTTTCGCTATTCTCATGCCGATCGATATACCGAAAGTAAGGGACATGGGCGGGTGGACATCCCTCATGCCGTCATTATGCTAGGCTACAACATGGGTCGAGGCTGGAGCATAGGCACCGAAGTGGAGTTTGAGCATGGCGGTGTCGAAGTGGCTGTGGAGAAGGAAACAGAGGAAACGGGTGAGTTTGAGCAAGAGGTGGAACGTGGTGGTGAGGTGGCGTTGGAGCAATTCTGGGTACAGAAGAGCTTCAACCGCCATCTGAATCTGCGAATGGGCCATATAGTGGTGCCGGTAGGCATGACCAACAACAACCATACTCCCGATCACTTCTTTTCGGTGTATCGACCCGAGGGCGAGAACACCATCATGCCCTGCACCTGGCATGAGACGGGCATCAGCCTGTGGGGTCGGGCAGGGGCATGGCGCTATGAGGTACAGCTGCTGCCGGCGTTAAATAGCAACCTCTTCAACGAGTCGGGCTGGGTGCACAACGGCTCCTCGTCCCCCTACGAATTCCGCCCTGCCAATAGTTTGGCAGGTGCGGCGCGAATCGACTATATGGGAGTGTCCGGATTGCGGCTCAGCCTCAGTGGCTATGTGGGCAATTCGTTCAACAACGACATCACTACCAACGTGTATTCGGAGTCCTCGCGCTACTACGGTGCTTTGGGTACGGTGCTGATAGGTTCGTTCGACTTCGACTACCACAACCCCTGGCTGCTGGTACGCGGCAATGTGGACTACGGCTATCTGGGCGATGCCGGCCTGATTTCTACACGCAACAAGAACCAAACCACCATGACAGGCAACCCTTATCCGCATACCGCTGTGGGCAAGGGAGCCTACGATGCCTCCTTTGAGGCTGGCATCGACCTGTTGTCTTTTGCCCATTACCGAATAGGAGGTAGGCGCCTCTACCTTTTTGGCCGCTACGACTGCTATGACAGCTATATTCCCGCGTCAGGCTTCGACAACATCGGTTGGACCGAACGGCAGGTGCTGTCGGCCGGTATCAACTACTATCCCTTGAAGCATATAGCCGTGAAGGCAGAGGCAGGCATACGTAAGTTTAATGGCAACTACAACGATGAACCCTTTGTGGCCTTAGGTATCACTTGGGTGAACTTCAACATGAAATAAATAGATACTAACAATAAATAAACTATAGTAATGAAAAACACATGTATTAAGACTTTGCTGCTGTCAGCCACATTGCTGGCATCAGCCTCTTTCATCTCCTGCCGAGATGAGAACGATGCAACTTTGGACGACGAGAAAGCCGCCCAAGTTGCAGAACAATTCGTAGACCACACCGTGGCTCCTACCTACACCGCTTTGGCCAACAAGACTGAGCAGCTTGCCAGCCAGCTGGCCGCGTTACGTCTAAATGCCACCGATGCTGGTGTCGAAGCTGCGTGTCAGACCTTCCTCGAGGCTCGCGAGCAATGGGAGAAGAGCGAAGCCTTCCTGTTCGGTGCCGCTGGCGACTTTGGCATCGATCCCCATATCGACTCGTGGCCTTTGGACGAGGACGCTTTCCGCACGCTGATGTACGAAAGCCCTGCCATGATTTCTGCCCTCGATGGTGAGGATGGCGACGTAGTGGCTGGCGAGCGTCTGGGCAATGCCCTGCTGGGATTCCATGGCTTGGAATACATCCTTTTTGTTGACGGGCATGCCAAGCGTGCGGCCGACATTACCGAAAACGAATGGATTTATGCTGCCGCCGTGGCAGGCGACCTACGCAACCGCTGCTACCAACTTGAAGTGGGCTGGCTGGGCGACAAGGCCCCGCAGAGCCACGTGGACAAATTAGACGAATTGGAAATGGCTTACACCGTGGCTGGCGGCAACTACAGCTATGGTGAGAACATGAAGAATGCCGGCCGCCCTGGCAGCACCTATGCCAGCCGCATCGCCGCACTGATGGCCATTGTACAGGGCTGCTCCGACATTGCCGACGAGGTGGGAAGCTCTAAAATCTATGCCGCCTGGCATGGCGAGGACATCACATACATCGAATCGCCCTACAGCCAGAAGTCCATCATCGACTTCTACAACAACATCCTCAGCATCCGCAATACCTATATGGGCGGCATCGAAGGCCAGCGCGACGAGGAGAAGTCTCTTCACAGCTTTGTGAAGAGCCATGACGCCGCCATCGACGGCCATGTGACGACTGCCATCGAGACAGCATTGCAGAAAATCAGCGCCATGCCTGCCCCCTTTGTGCTGCACTACTCCGAAGCTGCCAACGGCATCGCTGTGGAGGCCTGCTCTGAGTTGAGCGACGCTCTGGGCGAAATCAACAACATGTTAAGAGAATTGAACTAACACCAACTGTTATGAAAAAGAACAATATCGTATTCGCTGCAATGGTCTGTGCCACTGCTGCCATCGCCCTCACGGGCTGCCAGCCAGACAACGTGACGCCCTCGCTGCCCGATGAACTGGTAGAAGAAACCTATGCTGGTGGTCGGCTGGGTACCACTTTCAACCAGTCAGCCTCGGCATTCGAAGACCCCACCCCGGCGGTGGAAGATGCAGGCATGGTGAATGCTTTCAAATATGGCGAGTTTTTCTTTGAACACACCATCACCCAGAACAACCCGCCTTTCAACGGATTGGGTCCACTCTATGTGCGCTCTTCTTGCGAAGCATGCCACCCCGGCTATGGCCACGGCCGCCGCATGGAGCGCTACCGCGCCGACGACTGGGCCAACGGCTACCTTTTGGTGGTGTACAACAAGACAACCGATGCCTACGAGACCTCGGTGGCAGGTATGCCGCAGACCAAGGCAGTGCCTCCTTTCAAGCCCTCAATCGATGAGGATAAGATTAACATTGCATGGCTCGAATACACCGACGAATGGGGCAACCGCTTTCCCGATGGCGAGACCTACAGCCTCATCTACCCCGAAGTGACCATCCCGGAGGATGCCTTCTATGCGCCCCTCTCTGCACCCTACAGCCAAATGGCGTTCCGCCTGGAAAGCACCATCGGCATCTACGGCACTGGGCTGCTCGACGCCATACCCGACGACTCGCTCAAGGCGCAGTATCAGAAAGAGTATGACGCAGGTGTCGACCTCAACCCCGCCATTTGGGCCGGACACGACTGGGCCTCCCTCTATGGCAAGACCGACCATCCCAAACGTTTCACCTACGCCCTCAGTCGCGGACCTCTGCAGGATGCCGCCGGTGCCAATGCCATTTGGAATATCCCCAATGTGACCCGCAGCGACCGTCGCAGCCACTACCTTAGCCTGGACAAGAGCATCTATGCCACCACTGCCTCGCAAGACCCCGAGGTACAGGCTCAGTTCTACCGCTACTTCCCCCAGTGGAACAAGACCGGCGATCCCAAGACCGACATATATAACTATCTGATGTGCGACACTCTACCCGTCGAGATGAGCGACCAGGACTATGTCAACTTCATGGTGTGGCATCGCGGCCTGGCAGTGCCGGCGGCTCGTAATCTGAGCGACCCCGCTGTGCAGCGTGGGCGACAATTATTCCGCGAGATGGGATGCGCCACCTGCCATCGTCCTAGCTGGACCACTGGCCCCGACCTCTACACCGACCCCAACGGCTTTTTCAGCGATGGGGATGCCCGCCTGCCACGTTACCCATATCAGAAGATCTGGCCCTATACCGACATGGTGCAGCATCGGCTCCACATGGTCAACGACATCCGCACCGGCTGGTGCCGCACCACACCACTGTGGGGAAGAGGCTTGTCCCCTATCTGCAGCGGCCACAGTGACCGTCTGCACGACTGCCGCGCCCGCAACGTGATGGAAGCCATCATGTGGCACGGATGCCCTCAGAGCGATGCCCGTTGGACGGTGGAAAAATTCCGCCAGCTCTCCAAAGAAGACCGCGACGCGGTGGTCAAGTTTATTAATGCTATTTGATTACTAGCCGTACTAAATAATACAAGTATTACCAGTCCCGCTAGAAATGAAGAGAATCAAAGTTTTGCTCATGGTGTTGGTGGTGGCAGTGCTTGCCGCCAGCACCTTTGTTAATAGGATGGGCGGGGGCGACGGGGTGTCCGCCAGCATATACGCTTCATGGTGGTTTGTTCTGCTCATGGCGTTAGTGGGCCTCGGAGCCGTGGCTGCCATATTCCGCGAAAAGATGTGGCGGGTGCCATACAGGTTGCTTCTGTACGGCTCGGTAGTGGTCATCCTGTTGGGAGGAGGCCTCACGACCTGGACGGGCTGCCATGGCAGCATGACTTTGCAGCCCGGTGTGCCGTGCGACACTTTCGCTAATAATGAAGATGGCAAGGAGTGGACGCTGCCCTTCGCACTCACACTTGACCGCTTTGAGGTGGTCTCTTATCCAGGGTCGCATACCCCGATGGATTTCGTGAGCCATATCACCAATGGGAATGAGAAAGCAGTTATCTCGATGAACCATATCTATAGGCATGACGGCTATCGTTTCTATCAGGAAGACTACGACCAGGACGGCAACTCCACATTAAGCGTGGCTCACGACCCCCTAGGGATTGCCGTCACCTATGCGGGCTATCTGATGCTGCTTGCGGGGCTGATTGCCATGTTTCTATCTCCCAAGTCGCATTTCAGGAAGCTGCTAAAGGGAGTGCCGTTGGTGTTGCTGCTAGTGGCCTGTAATACGGTGTCGGCAAAACCAATGACGCTGCCTCGCCATACGGCCGACCAACTGGGCAGAGTGCAGGTACTGTATAAGGGGAGGGTGTGTCCGCTGCAGACCCTCGCGAAGGACTTTACAACCAAGCTCTACGGAAACGCCACCTATCAAGGATTCACACCGGAACAGGTGCTGGGTGGGTGGATGTTTTACTATAGCGAATGGTGCGACGAGCCTATGATAAAAATCAAAGGTGCCGGTCTGCGCCAGCAGCTGGGCATGGAAAGCCGCTACACTTCGTTTAATAATTTGCTGGCGCATGAAGATCTGCTGGACCAACATCCTTCTGCAAAGGAATTCGCATCCGCCAACGAGAAGAAAAGCCTGGTCCAGATGGTGACGAACAGCAAGCTGTTAAAGATATACCCTTTGACAGACTCGTCGGGCACCCTCGGGTGGTATTCGCAGAACGACGACCTGCCCATCGAGGTGGACAATGATGTGTATATATTTGTACGCAAACAATTGGGCTATTGCCAGGAGCTGGTCGTCCGAGGAGACTATGCCACACTCGACACGGTGTTTGCCAAGACCTGTCAATACCAGCAGAAGCAGGCGGGCGAAGTGCTGCCCTCACCCGCGCGGATAAAGGCGGAAAGGCTCTACAATGCCCTTACCACAGGCCGTTGGCTGGCCATGTTGTCGGTGGTGCTGGGCATCTTGTCGTTTGCTCTGATGGTTTGGACGGCGGGCCGCGGGGAGGCCGACTCGAAACTCTCTGCCATCAACTACCGAATTTCCTCAGTCTTGGTGGCACTGCTGACGTGCTTCCTGCTCCTGATCATCGTGCTGCGGTGGGTGGCCGGCGGTCATGTGCCTATGGCCGGCGGCTTCGACAGCATGAACCTGATTTCGGTCACGCTGGGCATTGTGGCGCTCTGCATGGCTCGCCATCATCGGGCGGCACCTTCTGTAGCCCTGCTGGCGATGGGCTTTTGCCAGTTGGTGGCGATGATGAGCGGTTCCAACCCACCGATTACACACCTGATGCCTGTGCTCAACTCGCCCTTGCTGACCTTGCATGTGACGGTAATAATGATTGCTTATGCGCTCTTTTTCTTTGTGATGCTCAGCGGCATGGCAGCCCTCTTCCTGCCTGACCACCGCAAGAGATTGGAACGTTCCAATCTCTTGATGCTCTATCCTGCTGAGGCGTTGCTGGCGGTAGGTATTATCATAGGTGCCGTGTGGGCCAACATCTCGTGGGGTAATTACTGGTCATGGGACCCGAAGGAGGTGTGGGCGCTGATCACGCTCATAGTCTACCTCTATCCGCTCTATCTTGCACGAAAGGAGAACCACTCTCTTTTTGCCTTCCATCTATATTGTGTGCTGGCAATACTGAGCGTGGCCATTACCTACTTCGGAGTCAACCTATTACTTGGAGGTCTTCATTCTTATAATTAATAGCATTTTTTATAGGCTTTTCTAGAATAGCCAAGGCTATCATAGATAGGCGGGCGGCCTTTGGCCGCCCGCCTTTTGGTTCGCCCAACATGGGCATAGCCTAGCGGGTACAATCCCCCGGCATGGCCTAATAGCGGCAGGCTTCCGGCCAATAGCAAGGGTGTCCACCGTGTAGTGGAATTTGAGAGAGACTGGCAGCAAAGCACGGGCCTGACGTACAGAAACTTGGCGGCACGGCGTTTGCCCAAGGGAAAGGCTGCCAAAAAAATCAAAGCCCCTGAGCTATTCTGAACGGGGAGTAATCCCTATGCTCCTGTCCAATAGCCCCTGGCGGTGGCAGCGAAGGCTGTGGCCTGTCGTTGTCAGCGTGACGGTGTCTAGGGATGGGCTCTTGTTCTTTGATGCCCTGTCGAACAACGATAGACGATGTATAGAGGATATAACAAAGGCAAGGCGGCCCTGCAGCGAGGGCGGGGGAGGGCTGCGCGGCTTTTTTGTTGGATATGGCGCATGGCGGGGCGGAGGGTTTATATGCCGCAGGGGCGGCCGTGGGTGGATGTGGCATTTCCTATTAACTGTTTATGTTGGTTCGCAGACGCGATGGCTACTGTGTTTGGGATGGTCGGAAAAAAATATTTGCGGTTGGGTGTAGTATTTTTGGCCTTGGCGCGTTTATAGGGTAAATGACGCAAAAAGATTATAACAACGGAGTGAAGCTTTGGGCCGACGATGTGTACCGCTTTGCGGTGCGTTGCGGGGGCGGCCGCGAGATGTCGGAGGATGCCGTGCAGGAGGCCTATGCGTCATTGTGGGAGCGGCGGGCGGATGTGTCCGTCGAGAAGGGCAAGTCCTATCTGCTGACGGTGGTGCACAACTACCTCATGAGCCTTCACCGCCACGAGCAGGTGCAGCAGCAGGCCGCCCCGCTGCTGGTGAAGGAGGAGGCGGTGGCTCCCGACGAGCGGTTCGACCTGCAGGAAGCCCTGCAGGAGGCCCTGGGACGGCTGCCGCAGGTGCAGCGCGCCGCGGTGGAGCTGAAAGACGTGGAGGGCTACAGCTGTAAGGAGATCGCCGAGATATTGGAGCTGAGCGAGAAGCAGGTGAGCGTGTATCTTTTCCGCGCCCGGGTATCGTTAAGAAAAACATTAATTGCATTAGGCTATGACAATAACAACTGATAATTACGAGCTGTACTTTTACCAGTATGCCGAGGGCGAGCTGGATGCTGCCGGACGTGAGGCCGTGGAGGCCTTTGCCGCCCAGCACCCCGGGCTGGCCGCCGAGCTGGCCCTGTACGACCCCGCCCTCAAGCTCGCGGAGCCGCCCATGCCCTGCCCCAACAAGGAGCGCCTGCTGCACCGCGAGCGGCGGGTGCTGCCCCTTTGGCGGTGGGCCGCGGCGGCATGTGTGGCCGCAGTGCTGATAGGCGGTGCATGGCTCGTCTGGCCTTCGCCGTCGGACGGCCCAGCCGCAGCGGAAGTGCTGGTGGCCGAGCAGCACCCGGCAGACACTCCGCAACTGTCCGACCCCGTGGTGGAAACGGTTGCCCCCGCCACGGTCCAGCACCCCTCGGCCCCATCGCAGGTGGCCGTGGCAAAGGCGCAGCCCGTCCCAGCGGCTGTGCGGCCGCTGCCTCAGGCTGAGGAGCCAGAGCCACTGCCCGCCCCTGCCTTGGAGCTGGGAACGGAACTGCTGGCCGAAGCCCAACCGGCACCAGTAGAGGTGGGGCAGGACACGTTGGTGATAGAGTATATAGACATGGTGTTGTCGCCCGAAATAGAGATAGCACAGGCCGACCCCGACACCCGTCTGAGTTTGGGCCAGCGCTACCGCAACCTGCGCAGCCGTGTGGCCAACACCATTCGCGACTATGCCTATAAGTCCTACGTCGAAACCCGCGGCGAACTGCTGGCCTGGGTGAACGACTGAATTTGATTTCGAAATAATAACGTAATAATAAAAAGTTTGACTATGAAAACAAAGTTTTTCTTACTGGCAGCCCTGCTGATGGCCACCACCTTGGGCGCCAAGGCAGGCAACGACGACACCCTGAAAGTGTTTCGCATTCATTTCACCCAAAAATTAGAAGCCGTGCAGCTTTCGGGCTACAGCAAGGTGCAGATTGTGAACGACTCGGTGGAGTATCTGGAGTTCAGCGACCCCACTCTCACCGAAGCCCCCAAGGGGTTTACCTATGCGCTCGGCGGCCGGCTCGGTAACAGGCTGAAACTGAATATCCCTGCGGGCTGTCCCAAACTGCGCCTGCACTTGCTGATGGAGGCTTCGACTAAAATCAACACCGAGGACTATGCGCAGGTGGATATACTTTGCCCAGCCAGATTGGCCAAAATGTCCGTGTCGGCCGAGGACTACAGCACGGTGAACATCATTGCCATGCCCTCCACCGACACCGTTAGGGCACGGAATATCGTTCTGAAGGCCGAGGACTACTCGACGGTGACGATGTCGGTTCCCTGCCATGTGGACCAGCTTGGCCTGCAGGCTGAGGACTACGCCAACGTGAACGTGGCCTTCTGCAAGGGCGACAAGCTGACTTCGTATGAGCAGGACCAGGCCCATGTGTCTGTGGATTCGCTCCAGATGGCACAGACCGAGTTTGCCGCTGTGTTGCAGGATGGCGAGGGTACCCCGACGGTTGACAAACTGATTGCCGACCACAAGGCCGAACGTATCGAGAAGAAGGCCAACGGCCACGCGACCGACTTCCGCTTCGACTTCCTCTGGGGTTTCCACAACTGGGGCACTACCCCCTATAACGGCCTGATGAGGATGTCGGACGGCTACGCCCTGAACACTTCTTTCTCCTCCTATCAGTTGGAGGCTGTCTACTACCCCTTTGTCAACCGCCACTGGCGCTTGGGAGTGGGCTTGGGTTACGGCTCCGACGTGTATAAGTTTGCTCACGACTACGTGGCACTGCTGCAGGGAGCCGACCAGCCGACCATGTTTTGCATTGTTTACCCGGACGACGGCGGCCAGTGGTCGACCCGACTGGTGGCCCGCTATATCGAACTGCCCCTGATGGTGCGTTGGTCGCCCTCGGCCAGTAGCAGTTTCTTCATTGGCTTGGCTGCCATTCCGGGTTTGAACTACAACGGCAAGCACACCGGCCTGAAGTACAAGGCCGAATATAATTCCGGCGAATATAATAACAAGACCAGCGCTGCGGAGATTCTGAATCCTTTCCGCCTGGATGCGCGCCTGAGCATCGGCTGGCAGCGTTTTTATGCCTTTGCACAGGTGGCCACCATGCCTGTGAACACCGGTATGGACAAGGAGGTATACCCCATTAAGGTGGGCTTGGCCATTTCGCTGGGCGATGAATAGTGTGAGTACTAAACTTACTGGTATAAAATGGATTAAAGGTAGGGCTGGCAGATTGCCGGCCCTATTGTTTTAGTGGATGATGAGGCGATAGGCGGCAGGGGAATTGGAAAAGCGGAGAAGGTAGATGCCGGCAGGAAGCGCTTCGACGGGCAGGCACACATGGGCGGGGTGGGCATTCATGTAGAGCCGTGAGGAGAGGACTACGCGCCCCATGAGGTCGTGCACCTGGCATTGGACCCAACCGGCTTGGTCGCTATTGTTTTGAATGTAGAGCTGGCCGTGGGCGGGATTGGGGAAGAGGAGGTAGCGGTGGGCGGCATCGTGCAGCGCAATGAGCGAATCGAACTGTTCGAGGAAGACGGCTGGCCGCCGTTTGAGGAATTTGTCTACGTTATATAGGGTCCAATCCCATTCGTCGCGGTCCTGCGGCTTGCCAAAACGCTGGGACTGCCAGTCGATTTCGGGCGCGAGTTCTTTCTCTATGGCCTTGAGTAAGGGGGCAGTGTGGTCGTAGTCGAAAGTGGTGGATATGAGTTGGTGCAGGCGGCGTCCGAAACGCTCGGCGAACTGTGGCGACGCTAACAGTTTGCGCAAGAAGAGAGTGGCCTCGGCCGAGCTGGGCCATGTTTCGGGACCTTGGAAGGTGGCGTAGTAGGGCATGTTGCGGTCGATGTCGGTGAAACAGTCGTCGCCGTCGTAGAAAATCCAGCGCCAGGGGGCGTCGTGATACTGAAAGCACCGGGTGTTGTTGGCGGGCCAGTCCTGGTTGGCGATGAAGGACTCGATGAGTTGGTAGTCGATAAAGTCGTCTATGTCGAAAAGGGTGCTGAAATGGTCGTACTGAACATCGTCGGAGAGGTCGGCCGAGCGAAGCCACTCCATCATTTGCTGGAAGGGGAGCGGGCTGCCGTTTTCGAGTTGGAACCACGCGCCCATGATGTTGACCTCGTCGGGCTCGACGCCATAGGTTTGCTCGATGAGGCGCTCATCGGGCGCTTCCTGCAGGAAGTAGATGCCCCAGTACTCGCCGTTGATGAAGAGTGAGACCGGGCGCGAGGCCAGGGAGAGCACCCTCAGCGGCTGGGCAATGCGCTGGGCCAGGAGGTCCTGCAGGCCGGCGGCGGTGAGGGCGGCACAGAAGGGGCGCAGCACGAGCCGCTTGTAGGAGTCGTCGGGCTTTTCTTGGAAGAGGCGGTATTTGATTTTTTTGTTGCCGTACTCTTTGCGGGCGTAGAGTTTGAGCGGTTTCTGCATCAGCTGGCGGGTTTTGCCACCGTGGACGCGGACGCCCAGCGGCTGGGCGAACCCGCGGTTGTCCAGCTCGTAGAATTCCACATGGGCCAGGCGCTCCCACTCGCGGCCGTGCTGGTTGAAATTGCCCGACCCAAACTGGTCGTTGGGGCTCCACCCGTTGGGGCTGAATATGCCGCTGTCGGCACCGAAGAGTTGCTGGTGGTCGATGGTGATGGAGAGGGCGGGCAGCTGGAGGTGGTGCTGCATAAGGTCGGCGACGAAATAGGTGTGGGTGGCGGTTGCCCCTACGGGATTTCCCTGGGGGTCGAAGGCTTGGGCGCGCAGCACGATGGCGCGGCTGACGGAGGAGGGTGGGCTCCACTGCGCGTCGGGCGCGTCGGGCATGAGGTAGAGGGAGCGGGAGGAGTAGAGCGCCGAGGATAGGGTCAGCGGACCCTGATAGAGGGGTGCGTCGAGGGTGGGGGTGGAGCCGTCGGTGGTGTAGCGTATTTGCTGGCCGTCGGGAGCCGTCAGCCGGAGCGAGAAAGCATGCTCGTACATTCCGCCTGGCTGCGAGAAAGCCACCTGGGCAGCGACGGGAACGCCTAAGGGAAGTAAGGCACAGAGGAGCAGGACCAGAGGACGGAGGCGGGCTTTCATGGGATGTGGACGGGGACTATTGGGTGCGCTTGAAATGCATGATTTTGTCTACTTCGGGAGAGATGTGCATACGGCGGATGGTGAAAAACGCCACCAGGGCGAAAACGCCGGTGCGCACCAATGCCTGGAGAAGCACCGGCACAAGGCCGCTGCCCAGGCGGGCAAAAAGGGGCGAAAGTGCCCATTCCCATAGTGCGTTGAGCCCGAAAAGAACCAGCGCGAAGAGCACTACCCACAGCTGTTTTTTGGAGAAAAGGGATACCCCCAGCCGCCGCCACAGAAACGTCAGCAGGGGCACGAAATAAATTAGGTAGGCAAAGAGGGTGGCGCAGGCGGAGCCGGTGAGGCTCCAGCGCGGTATCAGCCACAGGTTGAGCAGGATGGCCGAGAGGGTCAGCAGGATGATGAATAGCAGGGAGAAGGCGTACCGCTTGGAGAAGTTGAGTATGTTGGTGGCAATGCAGAAGGTGGAGTTGAGAATGTTGGCAATGCCCAGGAAAAGCACTACCCCGCTGCCCGAGACGAACTCCTGCCCATTGGGTATGACGGCGAACAGTGGCTCAAGATTAATCCAGATGAAGAAAAGCAGCATGCTGGCCACCAGTAGTTGATGGAGCGACACCTGCTGCCCAAGGCGGTTCACCTCCTGCATGTCCCCCACCGCCACCGCCTGCGAGATGACGGGGCTGGAGATGGCGCCAAGGGAGCGGTAGGGAATCTCAATGACGTTGGCAATGTAGTTGGCTATTGTATAGATGCCCGCCAAGGCCAGGGTTTGGTGGGCGAGAAAGATGGTGTTGAACAGTTTGACGTTGCCAGCGAGGACGGCGGCAGTCATTACCAGCGTGTAGGTGCCAACCTCTTTGAAAAGGCGTTTGTCTACAAACTGCCAGTCGGGTTTGAAGCTGATGCGGCGGAGGGTGAGCAGGTAGCAGAAGTTGATGACCGTGGCCACGGCGTAGGAGGAGCAGAAGAGGATGACGAAGAGGTCGAGGGAGATGACCCGATGGCCGTAGAGCAGATAGGCGGCCAGATTGAGTACCCGGATGACCACCTCGCGCACAAACTTGGGCAGAGCGATGTGTAGGAGCACACTGGCGTTGGTTTCGAACACTGTCATGTACAGCACGAAGAAAGTGAGCGGAAGCACGAGGTAGGCATAGTCGACGAGAAGGGGCGACTTCTCGGCATAGAAGCCTATGATGCTGCCCTTGAAGGCAAAGAAAAGCGCAGCGATGATGACGAAGCCGAAGAAGGGTAGGATGAGGGTCCAACCGAAGAAGCCGTGGTCGCGGCTTTCGGGGTCCTTGAAGCGGGGGTAGAACTTGAGGATGGAGGCATTGGTGCCCAGCTGGGCCAGTCCCGAAAAAAGCATGGCTGCGTCAACCATCACCCGCGTGAGGCCTATTTCCTCCTGAGTGAGCAGGTCGGTCACCACAAAAAAAGTGGTCACTGCCCCGATGAGGACTCCCAGGTAGTTGGCCATCGCGCCACGGATACTTTGCTTTGCTATAACGCCCATAGGTGGTTGAATTTGTTCGGATTCCATCTTCTGAATTCTGCATTGCCGGAGAAGGCTGCCCCACTTGGAACTCAAAATTCGGATTTGGAATTCCGTTTCCTTTTCGGGGTGCAAAAGTACGTTTTTTTTGTGATATAGATAAATAATTCGTCAAACTTAGCCGTTAATTCAAAAAAAGTTTGTATCTTTGCCATCCGTTACTTTGGCGTGGAAGACCTCTGTTTTCCACATCAATATGTTTATAATAAGGAAGATAATAAAAATTAATATATATTTTAACAATGAAAATTTACCAGACTAACGACATTCGCAACATCGCCCTCGTGGGCGGCGCCAAGAGCGGCAAGACCTCTATTGCCGAAGCCATGGCTTTCTGCGGCGGCCTTATCAACCGTCGTGGCAGCGTGGACAGCAAAAACACTATCAGCGACTATCGCGACATCGAGCACGACCGCGGCTACTCCGTGGAGAGCACCCTCATGTATACCGAGTTCGGTGGCAAGAAGGTGAACATTCTTGATGTGCCCGGCTTTGCCGACTTCCAAGGTGAGCTCGCCAGCGCCCTCAGCGTGGTCGAGGCTGCCGTCGTCGTGGTCAACGCCCAGAGTGGTGTTGAGGTCGGCACCGAGATTGCCAACCGCTACGCTGCCAAGCTCGACACCCCGATGCTCTTCGTCGTTAACCACCTCGATGCCGAGAAGGCCAACTTCGACGACACCGTGAACCAGCTGAAGGACTACTTCGGTGGCAAGTGCACCGTGCTGCAGTTCCCCACTAATGCCGGTCTCGGTTTTAACCAGGTGGTCGATATCGTTGCCAACAAAATGTTCACCTTCACTGATGGCAAGATGACCGAAGCTGACATTCCTTCGCAGTATGCCGACAAGGCCGAGGAGATGCGCATGGCCCTCGTTGAGGAAGCCGCCGCTGCCGACGATGCCCTCATGGAGAAATACTTTGAGAACGGTGACCTTACCCCCGAAGAACTTACCCAGGCCCTGAAGCTTGCTATTGACAAACGCGACCTCTTCCCCATCCTTTGCACCTCTGCTAAGGAGAATTTCGGCGTCAACCGTCTGCTCGAATTCATCTGCCAGAACGTTCCCGCTCCCTGCGAGGTGGCCGATGCTAAGAAGACCAAAGGCGGCAAGGAGTTGAAGTGCGACGCTGCCAACCCCACTGTGGCCTTCGCCTTCAAGAGCGCTAAGGACAAGAACCTCGGTGAGATAACCTATCTCCGCATCTACGACGGTGAATTGGCCGAAGCCCAGGATGTGATTAACGCCTGCAACCAGAGTAAGGAACGTGTCAGCCAGGTGCTCGTGTGCAGTGGCAATAACCGCCAGCGTGTCGAGAAGGCTTGCGCCGGCGACATCGTCTGCACTATCAAGCTGAAAGACGTTAAGATTAACCATACGCTCACCACTCCGAAAAATACCGACGATGCCGTTGCTGAGATTGAATTCCCCGCACCCATCTATACCGTCGCCGTGAAGGCTGCCAACAGCAACGACGACGAGAAGGTCGGCGCTGCCCTGAAAGACTTGGTCACCTACGACCGTAGCCTCACGCTCGAAAACAGCCGCGAGCTGCGCCAGGTTATCCTCGGCTGCCAGGGTGAGTTGCACCTCAATACTGTGAAGTGGTATTTCGAGAACCAGTATAAGCTGGCCGTCAACTTCACCGCCCCCAATATCCCCTACCGCGAGACCATCACCAAGAGCGCCGAAGCTATGTACCGTCACAAGAAGCAGTCGGGCGGCAGCGGCCAGTTCGGCGAGGTTCACATGCTTATCGAGCCTTACTATGATGGCATGCCCAACCAGACCAAGTACCCCATCCGCGACACCCAGGAGTATCCGCTGGAGTGGGGCGGCAAGCTGGTCTTCAACAACTGCATCGTGGGCGGCTCGATTGACGCCCGCTTCATGCCCGCCATCCTCAAGGGTATCATGGAGAAGATGGAGCAGGGTCCTCTGACCGGTTCCTACGCCCGCGACATCGTCGTCAATATCTACGACGGTAAGATGCACCCCGTGGACTCCAACGAGACCGCTTTCAAGATTGCCGGCCGTACCGCCTTCCGCGAGGCCTTTAAGCAGGCTGCTCCTAAGATTAAAGAGCCTATCTACGACGTTGCCGTCACCGTACCCACCGAGGCACAGGGTGGCGTCATGACCGACCTTCAGGGTCGCCGCGCCATCGTCATGGGCATGGACGCCGAGGGCAAATACACCACCCTCCACGCCAAAGCTCCCTTGGCCGAGATGAACCGCTACTGCACCGCTCTGAGCTCCCTCACCAGCGGCCGCGGTACCTTCACCATGACCTTCAGCAGCTACGAGCTCGTCCCCGCCGACGTCCAGCAGGCCCTCCTCAAAGCCTACGAGGAAGCCGCTGCCGACGAGGAATAGTAGCCACTGGGACCGCGGGCATCCCTGTCCGCACCCATTATTACCCTCACAAGCCGGAAGCCCCGAGAGGGGCTTCCGGCTTCTAATAAATTAAAGGAACAGAGTATGTCCACATGAATGTTTCAACGCTCATAAAACAATATTTTACATCACATAGCAACGATGTTGCTATAGACGTTTTCGATGAGAAAAACATTTATGATGTCTACCAGCGAGTGATTGAAACGCTGACACAGCATGTCAATATTGAGACCACATTGTTGCAGGCTCTGAACTACTGTTTCTACGAGATACTTGACAATGTATTGACACATTCTGGGAAAGAGCTCGGCATAGTCATCACGCATTATAACCCCGATGAACACATATTGAGTATGCTTGTGGCTGACGATGGACGAGGCATCCATAGTTCGTTGGCCGAAAATAACAAATATGCCACTCTGACAGAACCCGAAGCTCTTATGATGTGTATCCAAGACTCGGTTACCGATGGAAAGGGAATGGGTTTTGGCCTCTACTCAACATCGCTTCTTGTCAGAGACGCAGGTCTGCGGTTTGACATCCGTTCCGGCAGTCATACATTACGGCTGCAAAATGGAGAAACAACCATCCTCCAAAGCGATATTTGGCAGGGTACCATTATTTATTTGAAACTACAAACCGATAAAGAAATCAATCCCGCAGAGGTTGTAGCTAATCGCACAAATGTCGCGGAACAATACAACGAGACATTTTTGAATGACATTGAATTGAAGGAACTATGGTAACATTTAAGTTTATAGACTTCGGCAAGAACCTTGGCACACGGACTTTGGGGCAGAAAGTGCGCGAGCGCTTGATGCCTTTGCTGGCAAGTAACGAACTTGTCGTGCTTGATTTTACTGGCGTGGATGTTGTGAGCAATTCGTTTGCCGATGAGTGCATCGCCAAACTTTTGCTAACCATGCCCCTTGCCGAGCTTAAGTCACACACCACCTTCCGTGGCCTTAATCCTATGGCATCCGAAAGTGTACTTACCGCCCTTCAGCGCCGCCATCTGTCTATGGCATAACCAGCAGACCCTTCTCAAAGCCTACATTGAGCAAAGCACAATGATGCTTTGCTGCCGCCGAGGAAGAGTAAGCGGGTGCCCTGTCGGGCATTATTGCTACCCAGGTTTTATCCTACACACAGCGAGGCCCGCGACGTTCCGTCGCGGGCTTCGCCCGTTTCTCTGGGACTTCGTTTCCGTGCGCGGGCGCTAACGTCCGCTGTCGCAGGCGGTATCTCCCCACATCGCCCTTCCTCCGCTGCTGGGACCAAATTCCAAATCGGCCAGATTTATTTTCCCCTTGTTATTCTCCCGTTAAACAAAAGAAGAATAATGCACAGCATTATATATTCCCTCTAAACAAAGGGAGAATATCGCATCATAACAATATTCTCCCTCTAGTCAAACGGAATATAAAACCGTCCATTTAACTCCCGATTCAATTCCGTTCCGTCCCGGCGACGGCCATTTTTATCTCAACCATCTGCCGTTTCGTATGTCGCCGCGTCATGGCGACGTGTTTCCTCATCATTTCGTTTTGGCAGAACAAAAAATCGAGTCCGTACAGCTCGCTTGATAATTGTTACTTGTGTAATTATTTAGTTTGTGAAAGTTTTCTGTATCTATCATCATCTTTTAATATGTAATACGTGCCGTAAGAGGTGTCCTCCCATGAAGCAACGAACAACGTATGATTAGCCATTGCTAAATATTCGTCATCAGAAAGGTCATAAACGCTCTTCCGCAACATTGATTCATCATATGCAGTATCATAAATAAACACAGTTCTATTTTCACCGTGGGCATATGTGTCACGGAATCTGTTTGTAAAGTATAGCAGATAATTTTCGGAATAGGTCGTATCAATCAAAATCTGGAGATAATATTTCTTGCAGATATTGATGTCTTCCGTCATCAACAATTTGTAGTCTTTGCCGTTTTCGGGGAAAACGCTTGTTTTTCCACTACCGCAAGCTGTAAAAAAAACATTGCGCTCATTACTGCGCCAATAATTAATGTTTTTTTCATAATCTATTAAAATAATGCTGTGGTTATTTTCTTAGAAATTTTGTCATTTACTTCGATCAGAGACTTCTTTCCATTCTTAAATAGCAATGCAATTTGAATGATGCCCTTCTTTTTTGATGATAGGACTCCTGCAGCAAGGCCTACTGGCCCTAACAATGCTGCTCCCACAAGTCCTCTTGCTGCTACGTTACCAGCAGAATGTTTATGCTCTTCCGTCATTATTTCATAGGTTTCAATGGAGTCTTTGTTAATCTTTGCCACTGTTTTTCCGAGAAAGCCTTGTTTAGGGTCAATGATATCCAATGTTTCTCCAACTATGCAGCCTTTATAGTCGCCTGCTATGACTGTGTTACTTGCGCCCATTTTGAAAGGTTAAATGCTCTCCTGCACCCTGTTGAGCAGTTAATAATAACAAGAAGCGTGGTGCCGTGTACCACTTCTCCTAATGGAGGCCGTGAGAATTGCCCTGAAATGTAGAAATGGAAACAGTCCACGCTAAAACACGCAAACCGTCATACCACTCTTGCATTTCATAGAAGTTTCTCACGTTTCCATTAGCAAGACGAAGATATAACGCTTCGTGATTTCACTCTGAAATCGGCTGCAAAGATACGACAATTTCCCGATGTAGCCAAATTTATTTTTCGCCACGGCACAAAAGACACCGCCACCCAGTGGGCGGCGGTGGTATTCTGTCTCGGTTAACTAAAGGATGTAATATGGGATTCCGGCTCCTCAGGCCTGGAGCCAGTTGTAGCGCTCGACGGAGTAGAGGGGCAGCAGGGGAATGAGGATGGGGGTCTTCTTGACGTAGGCTTGGTAGTCGGGGTCGTGGCCGTAGACCTCGTTTTGGCGGAGCTCCAGACGGCGGGCGCCGCTGAACATGACATAGATGATGCCGAGGTAGCCTACGGCGGCAATCAGCCACTGCCACCACACAAGGCCCGCACCGATGGCATACCACAGCAGACCCTCCTCAAAGCCTACGATGAGCAACGGTCCAGTGATGCTTTGCCGCCAACGAGAAAGAGTAATCTTCATTTCCCCATAGTCAAAAGGGTGTCCCCAGAGGCGCGCTCTTTTTTTCGATAATAGGACACAAACCCTGCATATTCTTACCGCCTAGTGTTAAACTCTGTTAATGCTCTTGACTCATACCTTAGGAGCGACTGTATCTTTGCAGATGATTTAATTGCGCAATGAATCATGGAAATAACTAATTTACAGATCGGTGAGTTCTCAAAGCTCTGTGGCGTGACTGTGAAAACACTCCACCATTACGAGAAACTTGGGCTGATAACACCCCAAAAGGTAGACCCCTGGACGGGCTATCGCTACTATCATGTCAGCCAGTTGCAAACGATGGAAACAATACGTCGTTTCAAAGAGTTGGGCTTCTCGTTAGAAGAAATAGGCGGCCTTATGGACAGCGATTCACAAGAGCCTTCACTTCAACTTCTCGAAGCCAAAATCCTCCAGACCGAGGCGAATCTCCATCAGATGCTCCTCCGTCGCGACCGACTACAGGCTTTGATAAACTCACAACAAAAGTACCAAAAAATGGAAAAAATTTCAATTCAAAGCATCCCAGCCATGACGGTAGCCTACTATCGCGGAATCATCCCCGGCTACGATGCCATTGGCGACCTTTGTTGCAACGTCATCGGACCTGAAATGGCTCGCCTAGGCTGCAAATGTCCCGAATCGGGCTATTGCTACACATTCGAGCACGACAAAGAATACAAGGACCACGACATCGATTTTGAGTACTGCGAACAGGTCCTTGAGGCCAAAGAAGACAGCGATATCATCAAGTTCCGCCAAAATCCCGAAATACCTCTGGCGGTCTGCATGAAAGTCTACGGCCCTTACGAACAGCTCTATCAAAGCTATATCGACCTTTTCGCCTACATGGAGAAAGAGGGCTATCGAATGGCGGGAGCACCGCGCGCCTGTTATGTCGACGGCGTGTGGAATCAGACCGACCCCCAGAAATGGCTTACCATCATTCAGGTGCCGGCAGAAAAAGTAGCGCCCCTCAAACTCCGGACGACGAACCACCTCAACCTATTCTGCTGTCCCGATTGTGGCAATGTGGCCATCGCCTACGGCAAAGGGAAACTGGAGTGCTGTGGCAAAATACTCGCCCCCGTCCCAGTAAAGCCAGTCGAACCAGCCGAACAACCTTCGGTCACCGAAATAGACGGCGAATATCTCATTGAGTATAACCATCCAATGACCAAGGACTACTATATTGCCGCAGTTGTGGCAGAGCGTCACGACAATGTCCAGCTGTTTCGTCTTTTCCCTGAGCAGGGCGCACAGGCCCGTTTGCAAATCCTTTCTGGCACAAAGATTTATACACTCTACCGCCAAGGCAGCCGCATCTGGGCCACTCTTTGGAAATAGAACAAGCTTTAACCTCACCACAAAGCAAACCCGGACTGTCCAAAAGGACTTTCCGGGTTTTCTATTTCACTATCAATACCTAAGGCAGGTGAGTCTATGCTGGTCAGACAATGTGGCCTGCTGCTGCGGCGGGAGCTCACTCTTTCGGGGCATCACCCCACGCTTTCCTTCAGCTTCTCGGCGTTTTCGGCCAGCTGGAGGGCGTCGATAAGGTCCTCGATGTCGCCGTCCATAAAGGCGGGCAGGTTGTACATGGTGTAGCCGATGCGGTGGTCGGTGACGCGGCTCTGGGGGTAATTGTAAGTGCGCACTTTCTCGCTGCGGTCGCCTGTGGCCACCATGGTCTTGCGCTTGCTGGAGAGCTCCTCCATATATTTGTTATACTCGCGCTCGTAGAGGCGGGTGCGCAGGATGACCAGGGCTTTCTCCATATTCTTAATCTGCGACTTTTGGTCCTGCATCGAAACCACGATACCGGTGGGGATATGGGTGAGGCGCACGGCCGAGTAGGTCGTGTTCACGCACTGCCCGCCAGGACCGGAGGCACAGAATGTCTCTTTCTTCACGTCGGCCATGTTCAACTCCACGTCCAGCTCTTCGGCTTCGGGCAGTACCACCACTCCGGCGGCAGAGGTGTGCACACGGCCCTGCGTCTCGGTGGCGGGCACACGTTGCACACGGTGGACGCCGCTCTCGTATTTCAGCATGCCGTATACCTTCTCGCCCGTCACGTTGAAAGTGATGTCCTTGTAGCCGCCGGCAGTGCCTTCGTTGAAGTCGACGATTTCTATCTTCCAGTGCTTCTTCTCGCAGTAGCGGCTGTACATGCGGAACAGGTCGCCCGCAAAGATGCAGGCCTCGTCGCCGCCCGTGCCGCCGCGGATTTCCACCACGGCATTCTTGCTGTCGGTGGGGTCTTCGGGAATGAGCATGATGCGTATTTCCTCCTCCATTTTGTCTTTCTTCTCGTTGCTTTCGGCCAGCTCCTGTTTGGCCATCTCGCGCAGCTCCTCGTCTTTCTCGGTGCTGAGCAACTCCTTACATTCGGCTATGGTGTCCAGCAGGCTCTTGTAGTCGTGATAGGCCTTCACCACGGGCTGCAGGTCTTTATAGTCCTTGCTGAGTTTGACATACCGTTTCATGTCGGCGGTAACCTGAGGGTCGTTCATCTGAGCCTCAATTTCCTGATAACGTGCGTAAATTGCTTCTAATTTATCTAACATAATATTGTCGTTTTCTGCTTAAAAAAATGATAGATTGCGCCAGTGGCAGCAATATAAAAAATGAGAGTGCTTATATCAGAGTGGGGGTAGCTCTTGCGAGCTAATGGACGGCGGCGCCATAAATCTGCACGAGGGTGTCGCGGAAGCCGGGAATGTCGCATTTCTGGCAAGCCTCGTCCAGGTGGCGCATAAAGCGGGCTTTCTCCTCGGCGGTGTAGGAGCCCGTGTGCGAAGTGCCGGCGAGCAGCTCATGGGCAATGTAGTTGTTGGGCCAAAGGCGGTAGTTCTGGCCGATGCGCTGGTCGATGATGTGGGCGACGGCATCGAAGTCTCCTCCAACCGAGGCAAGTTCATGGAAGCCGATAGGTTGGCAAAAAGCCAGATGGACGCGTCCTTTGAATTCGTTTATGCCCGACAGGATGCTTTGCGTGTCTTCGCCGGGTGCTTTGCGGTAGGGACCCTGTTTCCGCATGCACGTCTCGCGGGCTTTCAGCGCGTCGCAGGGCTCCCACTCGTAGGAGATGCTTATGGGTATGATGTTCATCTCGGCCAACGACTGGTCGGGGCTGTCCTGACGGCCGCTGCGGGCAATCATCTTTATCAGGGCGGGGTCGGTGTGGTCGAGGCCGTCTTTGGTGCGCCCGCCCCGCTGCGCTATCCAGGCTTTCTCTTGCTTCTCCACTACTATGTGGCGCAGGTAATGCGACAGCCCCATCAGACTTTTGTATAGCTCCTTCTGGTTGCCGTCGCGCTTGAAGGCGTACATTTTGTTCAGCCGGGCCATCTGCTCCATGAGAGGCATTTCGTAGAGGTTGGATCCGATGACGACATGGGAGGATTTCAGCTGGTGGGAGATGAGGACGTACTCGGTCATGATGGCATCCACCGTGATGTCGCGGTGGTTGGAGATGAACAGGCAGGGGCCCTCCCCAACATGTTCCAGTCCGCTGTAGGTGAATTCGGCCATCGTGTTGCGTATGATGAACTGGCAGGCACGTATCATGACGTAACCCTGGAATTGGTCCACGTCGGTCAGAGCCAAAACCTTCGGCGTTAGTTCCTCCAGAGTGAGCTCGGGAAACAGCAAAGAAGCCGCCTGCGCGTAATATTGGCTCTCCACCAACTGGCGCATGGCTTCTTTAAATTCCTGACCCTCATAGGGATAATAACTGCTGAAATCTTCCATGACTAGTTGCAAAGATACGACTTTTTTTTAAATCCATAATTCTGAATTGCG
The DNA here is from genome assembly GCA_947165255.1 of uncultured Bacteroidales bacterium. Lineage (GTDB taxonomy): Bacteria > Bacteroidota > Bacteroidia > Bacteroidales > P3 > Colimorpha. The sequence goes on along the minus strand of CAMUZR010000003.1, from coordinate 160,563 downwards.
AGTTCTGCATAAGGTCGGGTGTCGATACGGCAAATTGTGGGTTTCAATCCCCTAATTCTGAGCGGTGTCTAATGCCGCCGTGCATTGCCTGTCATAGATTTGCAACGCAACCATTCGCCCCGTCACAATTCGCTCTTTCTCTGCTTGTTGTTTTGCATTTAGTTTGCATTTAGTTTGCATTTTGTTTATCAACAGCAAATAAAATAAAGGTGAAATATAAACAAAAGTTAAAGAAAGGAGGCCGGGAAGCCTGGAGAAAGGGAGATTGAAAGCGGGCGCTTGGATGGACGGTATGTCTTTGCAGAGAGGCATCTGGAAAAACCTAAGGATTTGGCTGGTTAGAAGATACGATTGCGAAATTTTTTTTCGAATATCGATTTGCGTTTTGTTTATTAATAATTTTTTCTTATTTTTGTGTGATGAAAAAAAGTTTCTTATTTTTATTTATCATACTGATAGTTAGCTGTATAGATGCTAGCGGACAGACGAAGGATGGTGCTAAAACAGGGCCGAAGGCCGATTTGGTGGCTGAGTTGGGCGACTCGTTGGGTAACACCTCGTCGCTTTTTTACTGGCAGGGGCGTCTATGGACGCTGAACGACCATTTTTCGGTGATTTTCTATTCGATTGATTCCGTGACAGGTAATGTGGACACTGCGTTGGACACAGGGCTGCCTATTGTGGACTTGGAAGAGGTGGTCCAAGACGAGGAGTATTTTTATTTGGGCGACTTTGGAAATAATCAGAGAGTGCCCCGTAGCGAGCTGAATATTTACCGTATGTCTAAGTCGGGGCTGCTTAGCGGCAATTTTGCGGTGGACACTACTCGTTTTCTCTTTTATGGCTATGAGGCCGATTCAGTAGTCGAGGACAGTTATCTCCCTACCACTGATTTCGATTGCGAGGCCATGGTGGCAGTGGGCGACAGCCTATATCTTTTCTCGAAGCAGTGGACGGGTATGCGGACGGTGTGCTATGCGCTGCCTAAGACACCTGGCACCTATACGGCCGACTCGTGTGGTAGCTACGATGTGGAGGGGCTTGTGACGGGAGCGTGGATACACAGCGACAGCAGTTTGTTGGTGCTGAACGGATACAATATCCTCTGCCAGCCGTTTGTATGTCTTTTTTATGATTATGAAGGGCATGATTTTTTTGGTGGCGAGAGCCGTAAGATAGTACTGGCTAATGGTTTCGGCACACAGACCGAGGCTATTGTCAGTCGCGATGGATTGCATTTCTTTCTCACCAACGAGTTTTTTAACCGAATGGGCATTTGTCGGCCTCCGCAGTTGCTGCGGTTAGACCTCTCGGACTATTTGGGTGACTATCTCAGACCCGACACGGACCGGTATGAGGGCATGGATAGTGTGGTGCGGAGTGTGCCGGAGGTCTACCCCAATCCGACGGATGGCGGGCTGACGGTGGTAGTGCCGCAGGAGGCTGAACGTTGGCCGGGCGCTTCGGTGGTGCTGTACGCCATCTCGGGACAGGAGGTGCTGCGCCGGCCTGTGAGTGTGGGGCGCATGCGCCTTCCGCTTGGCGATGTGCCGGCGGGCGAGTATCTGCTAAGGGTTGTGTGGGCAGGTGGGACTACGGCGGCTGTGCCTGTGGTGAGAAGGTGAATTGTCGATTTTGAGCGGCCGCTGCCACTGTTCGTCACATTGTGCACTTTGCAGGGTTCACTTTACGCGGCGCGTTTGTTCCCATATTTCCCAACTGAGCTGGGCTTGGCGATGGAGCATGGCCAGGCCGCCCTGGATGGCGGCGTGGCATTGCTGTGCCTGTTGGAGAAAAAGGGTTTGGGCGGGGTTGTAGATGAGGTCGTAGCAGAGGTGCTTGTGGCCGAGGTGAGGTGTGGAAGGCCATGGCGAGGCGTCGCAGCGGGGGTACATGCCTACGGGGGTGCAGTTGACTATTAGATAGGTTTCGGCGGCTTCGTGCAGGGCCTGGCTGTAGCCGATGGTGTGGGGGTGGGCAAGCGGGGTGCGCGATACGAGGGTGTACTCGATGCCCAGCTGCCGGAGGGCATGGGCGACGGCCTTGGAGGCACCGCCAGTGCCTAGGATGAGGGCGCGGGTGTGCCAGGGCGCCAGGAGGGGGCTGAGGGTTTGGGCGAAGGCGGGGGCGTCGGTGTTGTGGCCGATGAGTAGTCCGCCCGTCACTTCCACGCAGTTGACGGCACCGATGCTTTGCGCGGCGGGGTCGATGAGGTCCAGCAGGGGTAGGATTTCCACCTTGTAGGGAATGGTGACGTTGAAACCACTGAGGTTTTCGGTGGCTACCCACTGGCGCAGCCCTTGAAGCGAGGGCAGCTCGTAGAGGCTGTACTGGGCTTGGATGCCCTGGCTTTGGAATATGTCGTCGAACCATTTTTTCGACCACGAGTGTCCGAGTTTTTTTCCGATGAGGCCGTATTTTTTCATGCTGCAAAGGTACGAAAAGTGCGCGGATTGACAAAATAAAAAATGGGCATTGGCGAGGGGATGGAATCGATATGGCGCGGAACCGATTTTTTTTTGTATCTTTGCATTTTGTACTTAAATGCGATTATGAAGAAGTTTTTTCGTTCTATTTTGCTGGTGCTCAATGTGCTGGTGGTTGTGGCGATGCTGGTGTCGACGCTGGCGGGGGTGATTCCGCCCAGCCGAATTGTGTGGGTGTCTATTCTCAGCTACGGCTATTTTTTGCTCTTGCTGGCGAACTTGCTTTTTATCATTGTGTGGCTTTGCCTTTCGCGGTGGGAGTTCCTCATTTCCGCCGCGGCCATTGCCATAAGGTACGCCTTTGTGCCGCTGTTTTTCCAGGTGGGAGGGACGATGGAAGTGGAGCCCGGGGAGCACACGCTGAAGGTGATGTCGTTCAACGCGCATAGTTTCACCGGGCTGGACGAAGATACCTTGATGACGCGCGATTCGGGAGCGGTGATTTTCCTGCATTTGTTGGATGAGGAGCGGCCCGATGTGATGTGCCTGCAGGAGTGCTACACCGGCGGAAAGGTGAATATGCTGGACAGTTTGGTGGCTCGCGGGTACAAGTATTATGCCGGGGTTCACGGCCAAAACACGCGGTCGCCCCTGGTGCTCTACTCGCTCCATCCCATTACACATTTGAATACGATGGACAAGGCATCGAAGCTCTATGCCGATATAGTGAAAAACGGACACCCGGTGCGCATTTGCTGTGTGCATCTGGACTCGTACCAGTTGGACGCGTCGGATCTGAAGGGTTTTGAGCAGTTGACCCATGCGCAGTACGACGACACTACCACGCATAAGATTTTGAGAAAGTTTAAAGAGACTGTCCGCTGCCACGAGACGGAGTGGCGCGAGGAGCTGGAGCCGTTGGTGTCTTCGACCCGCATACCCATGATTCTGGCGGGCGATTTCAATGATACGCCCGCATCGTATATTTACCAGAGTGCCACCAGGCTGCTGCGTGATTCATACGTCGAGCAGGGACGTGGTTTCGGCACCACCTATCATGGGCCTTATCCGGCCTTCCGTATTGATTATATACTGCACAGCGACAATATAGAGGCGCTCTCATACCGCCGCCTCAAGACCAATGTGTCCGACCACTACCCTATTGTCGTTCAGTTTAACCTTGCCCCCGAACCCAAAGACGACTGACCCCCTAGAGCCATGACACAGAGAGAACGCTACGACCGCATGATAGCCTATTTTGAACAGGCGCGCCCCACGGCACAGACCGAGCTGCACTATTCGGACCCCTTCCAGCTGTTGGTGGCCACCATACTCTCGGCTCAGTGTACCGACAAGCGGGTGAATATGACCACCCCGGCCCTCTTTGCGGCCTATCCCGATGCCGCTGCCATGGCCAAGGCCACGCCCGAGGAGATTTTTGCCTACATCCATTCCATTTCCTATCCTAACAATAAGAGCAAGCATTTGGCGGGCATGGCGCGGAAGTTGGTGGAGGATTTCGGAGGTGTGGTGCCGGACGATGTGGACGAGTTGCAGTCGCTGCCGGGCGTGGGACGGAAGACGGCCAATGTGATTGCTTCGGTGGTGTTCAATCTGCCTGCTTTGGCTGTGGACACGCACGTGTTCAGGGTGGCCAACCGCATCGGTCTGACGAAAAATAGTAAAAACCCGCTGCAGACCGAGCGGGAACTGACGAAACACATTCCGCCCGAGAAGATACCCATTGCCCACCACTGGCTGATATTGCACGGCCGCTATGTGTGCCAGGCGCGAAAACCGCACTGCGCCGAATGTGGCATAACGGATATTTGTAACTTTTTCAAGGCTAAACAAAAGACTAAGTAATCTATGTTGACCGCCCCACTTTTTCTGATAGGCCTTGTGGCCGTAGGCATACCGATTGCGATACATCTGCTGCAGCTGCGGCGCTATCGCAAGGTGTATTTTAGCAATGTGGATATGCTGGAGGAATTGCAGAACGAGAGCCGCAGGCAGAACAATTTGCGGAAATTGCTGATATTGCTGGCGCGCATATTGGCCATAGTTTTCCTGGTGCTGGCATTTTGCCGCCCTGTCGTTCGCAACAATAGTGCCCAGCTGCAGGCGGGCGGCACGGTGGTGAGTGTGTATATTGACAACTCCTATAGCATGGAAAGTGGCGGGATGGAAGGGAGCCTGATAGAGAGTGCCAAGGTGAAAGCCCGTGAGATAGCAGAGGCCTATAAGCCCGATGTGCAGTTTCAGCTGCTTACGAACGATGCCCGAGGAGCCCAGTTCCGCTGGCTCAGCCGTGAGGAGTTCCTTGCTGCGGTGGACGAGGTGGAGGTAAGCGCTGTCACTGCAAAGCTTTCTTCGGTGGCAAAGCGGCAGAATGAGTTTTTACGCTCGTCCACAGCGGCTAATCGCCATGCCTATATAGTGAGCGATTTCCAGCGCACGACGGCCGATGTGGCCGACTATCCGGCCGACAGCCTTGTGCTTGCCACTTTCATACCCTTGGGGGGTACGGATGTGGCCAATGTCTATATTGATAGCGCGGAGTTCAACAGCCCTGCCTATTTCCGCGGAGCCACGGTACGGGTGGAGGTGTCGGTGCAAAACCACGGCGAGAAGTCAGTGGAGAGCCTACCCCTGCGCCTCTTTGTGGGCGGGAAGCAGCGGGCGCTTGCCTCTGTGGACATTGCTGCCCAGGGGCATGCCACCGCCACGATGTCTTTTGCCATTGAGGGCGAGGGAACACTGCAGGGCTATGTGGAGACGACCGATTACCCTATCACGTTTGATGACCGTCTTTATTTCTCGCTGGCCGTGACGCACCAGGTGCCTATGCTGGCCATAAGCGGGACGGGAGAGAACCCCAATCTGCAGAGACTTTTTGCGGGAGATTCATTGGTTGGATACCACCAGATTCCGGTCTCTCAAGTGGATTATGCCCACCTGACCGATAATCGTTTCATCGTTTTGGACGAACTGCACAGCATTTCTTCGGGAATGGCCCACACGCTGAAGGATTTTGTTTCTGACGGGGGAACACTGCTCATCGTGCCGGCTGAGAATGCCGAAGTTACCTCGTATAATCAGTTCCTTGCTTCGATGCAGATGCCCCAATTGGGCACTTGGGCCAACGGTCAGACGCGGGCTGAGGAGATACGGCTAGATGCCGACCTCTACCGCGGGGTGTTCCAAGGGAAGGAAGCTGATATGGAGAGACCCACCGTTACAGGCCATTACATCCTTTCGACAACGGGCGCAACCGTGTCGCAGCCGCTCATAAGGCTGCTGGACGGCAGTATTTTCCTTACCGAGACCCAGGTGGGCAGCGGCCATTGCTATCTTTTTTCCGCCCCCCTACGAAAAGAACATACGGACTTTGTGCAGCAGGCGCTGTTTGTGCCCACGCTCTACAATATGGCTCTTTTCAGCACTCCCGTGCAGCAGCCCTATCATCTGCTGACGGCCACAGAGCCTATTCCCCTCACGGGCAGCTATGATGCCGAGGAGGTACCGCACTTGCAAAGTGCTGATGGGAGCGTGGATGTCATTCCCGATATACGGCGCATGGGAGCTATGCAGTGCATGGTGCCACATGGCGAAATTTCGTCGGCGGGCAACTACATCCTACGGGATAAGAGTAAGGCAGCCGAGGGACTTTCGTTTAACTACAGCCGTCAGGAGTCGGACTTGGCATTCTATGACCGCAGCGAGGTAAAAAAAATGATTGCCGATGCCCATTTGGACCACTGCAGTGTGGTTACGTCGGCTGACAAATCGATGACCGACTATATTCGTCAGCGGAGCCAGGGGACTCCGTTGTGGCGGTGGTGCATCCTTTTGACCCTTTTGGCCCTCTTGGCCGAGATCCTATTGATTAGACTTCCTCAGAAGAAAAACCGTCCTTAACACAAAAGCGCCATGCTTTATATCAACCATATCAGCAAGACTTTTGGCGACTTCAGCGCCCTGAACGACGTGAATTTGCACGTAAGCCGCGGCACCGTTTTCGGCCTTTTGGGTCCCAACGGAGCCGGAAAGACTACGCTTATCCGCATTATTAACCACATAATCCGCCCCGACAGCGGCCAGTTGATATTTGACGGGCATCCCATGTCCGATGAGGACGTGGTGCGGATAGGCTATCTGCCGGAAGAAAGAGGCCTCTACAAAAAGATGAAGGTGGGCGAGCAGGCGGTATACCTTGCCCGGCTGAAAGGGCTTGATAAAGACACGGCCGAAAGACGCCTGCACGAGTGGTTCGACCGCTTGGATATTGACAGCTGGTGGAACCGTAAGGTGGAAGAATTGTCCAAGGGTATGCAGCAGAAGGTGCAATTTGTTGTCACCGTGCTTCACGAACCGCAGCTGCTTATCTTCGACGAGCCTTTCAGCGGGTTCGACCCTGTGAACGCCGACATTCTCAAACGCGAAATCCTGCGACTGAAATCGCAGGGCTCTACGATTATTTTCTCCACCCACAATATGCCCTCGGCCGAAGAGTTGTGCGACGAGATTGCGCTTATCAACCACTCGGAGGTGGTGCTTTCGGGTCCGCTGGCCGAAATAAAAGCACAGCATCCGGGGCAGGATCTCGACCGCATTTTTATTGAGACTGTCACAGGTAAAACTTCTAATAATCAGGCGATATGAATAAGATACCCCTCGTTATTCAGCGTGAATATCTCACCCGTGTCAAGAAGCCCTCTTTTTGGATTCTCACCTTGGTTGTGCCTATCCTGATTGCCGCAATTTATGCCATACCTATCGTCTTGGCTTCACGTCCGCTGGAACATGCCAATGTGCTGGTGGTGGACGATAGCGGTCTTTTTCAGGGACAGTTTGTCTCGGGTCGAGACATCACTTATTTCGATGCCGGAAGCCTTGACTATGCTAAACGGCAGCTGAATGAGAACGACTCTTTGGACGCTATCGTTTACATTCCTGCCCGCGAAACCACATTGCCCTCCGATGCTTATCTTTATTATCGCACTGATGCACCTTCGGTAACGGTGCAGGGCGATGTCAACAACCAGTTGCAGAAGATTTTGCGCAATGTTATATTGCAAGATGTCCACGGCATTTCGGCCGAGGATTATGCTCTCATCACCAGCACTAGTATAAAACTGCGCACACAGGACATTGAGACCGGTCGCGACGGTTTTCTGCAAATTAAGCTCATTGTGGGTGCATTGTTGGCCATTCTGGTCTTCATGGCCGTCTTCATGTTTGGCTCGCAGGTGATGCGGGGTGTGATGGAAGAGAAAACTAGCCGCATAGTGGAAGTTATCGTATGCAGTGTCAAGCCGTTCCAACTGATGATGGGCAAGGTGGTGGGCATAGGATTGGTGGGACTTACGCAGTTTGCCCTTTGGGTGGTGCTTTCGGGCATTGCGTTGGGCGGACTGCGCATTACCAACGACGGCCTATTCCAGCAAGCCCAGAGCCGCCATGTTACTGAGATTTCCACCAAAGGAACTGAGGCTACCAATCAGTATCAAGCCGCTCAGTATCAAGCTGCCCAATATGAAGCAGGCATGGGTGTCGATAATGATATTCAGGACCTCATAGAAGGCCTCGGCAGCATCAATTTCGGGATGCTCATTGTGCTGTTTGTCTTCTATTTTGTCTTTGGCTATCTGCTGTATGCCTCGCTGTTTGCGGCGGCGGGTTCGCTAGTCGATAACGAGACTGACTCCCAGCAGTTTACCCTGCCTATGACTATCCCGTTGATTCTCTCTATTCTGCTGATGCCGGCCATGGTCAATGAGCCTTCCGGCGCGCTCAGCACTTGGCTCTCTATTATTCCTTTCACTTCCCCAGTGGCTATGCTTTTCCGCATTCCTTTTGGGGTTCCTATCTGGCAGGTGGTGCTATCTATGGTGTTGCTGTTGGCTACTTTCCCCCTTTGCATCTGGGCGGCCGCTAAGATTTATCGCACCGCCATCCTCCGCTACGGGCAGAAAACTACCTGGAAAGATGTGGGACGTTTTCTCCGCATGGGCCGCTAAGACGATTGTGAGCACCTCCGTTCAGCTTTCGCTCTACCTCCGCTCTGCCTTCGCTCTGCCTCCACTCTGCCTTCGCTCTGTACTCGCTTGAAGAACGAAGCTGAATATCTTTTTCCCCCTCGCCACAGAGCCTTAGAGAGGGGGTTGGTAGGCATTGCCGTAACCCCTTTTTAAGTAATAAAAACTAAAAAGATTTTGCCATGTCGGGAAAAAGTCGTATCTTTACGGCCAGAAAAAAATGAAAGAAAAACGTTGGATTTTAAGGAAAGATTATGATATAGAGGTAGTTAATAAACTTGCGGAGTCGTTAGGCGTTGATAAAATAATCGCCACGTTGCTTGTAGAACGTGGTGTAACCACATTTGAAGAGGCCCGATGTTTCTTCCGCCCTAGTTTAGACCAGCTGCATGATCCTTTCCTAATGAAGGACATGGACCGAGCCATAGCCCGTATTAACGAGGCGGTCCGGCGCCGCGAGCGCATCATGATATATGGCGACTATGACGTGGACGGCACTTCGGCTGTCGCCCTTGTCTATTCTTACATTCAGTCATTCCACCGCAATATTGACTTCTATATTCCTGACCGCGATAGTGAGGGCTACGGTATTTCGTATCAGGGCATAGACTATGCCAAAGAGACGGGCGTGAAGTTAATAATTGCGCTCGACTGTGGCATCAAGGCTAACGAACAGGTGGCCTACGCTGCAAGTTTGGGAATTGATTTCATCATTGGCGACCATCACCTGCCAGACGGCTACAACATCCCCGCTGCGGTGGCAGTGCTTGACCCTAAGCGACTCGACTGCCCTTATCCCTATAAGGAGCTTTCGGGCTGCGGCATTGGGTTTAAGATAGTCGAAGCCCATCAGGAGCAACGGGTCGGGGTGCGCCTGTGCGACAATCCTGAACAACTGGACGAGGTTCGCAAAGAGAAGCGCGAAGCCCTTATGCTGCGACTGCTCAAGTATCTTGACCTTGTAGCCGTCAGTATTGCTTCCGATATTGTTCCTATCATGGGCGAAAACCGAGTGTTGGCCTTCTATGGCTTGAAGGTCATCAACACCCATCCCCGTCCCGGCCTCGAAGCCATCCTCACTTATGGACATATCGAACGCCGCACCGAGGAGTATAAGGCCAGCCATCCTGAGGATAAGTCCTATTTTTGTAAAGAGCTTAACATTACCGACTTGGTTTTCCTTGTGGGTCCCCGCATCAATGCTGCAGGACGCATCCGCAGTGCTTTTGACTCCGTCCGCCTTCTGCTGAGCGACAACTCGGAGCAGGCAGGACTATTGGCTGAGGAAATCAATAACTACAATACACAGCGCAAAGACCTTGACACCGCTGCTACCGAAGAGGCTAAACGCCGCATCGAGAGCAACCCTGCGCTGAAGGCAAAGAAGAGTATAGTCCTCTTCGACGAGAACTGGCATAAAGGGGTGGTCGGCATCGTGGCATCGCGCTTGGTGGAGGCCTACTATAAGCCCACTATCATCTTCACCCGCTCCACCGACGACCTCATCACCGGCTCGGCCCGCAGCATAAAGGAGTTTGATGTCCACACGGCTCTGGAGCAATGCAGCGAGCTCTTGGAACACTTTGGCGGTCACAAATGTGCTGCTGGTGTCAGTGTCAGACCCGAGAATTTCGAAGCCTTCAAAGTCAAGTTTGAAGAAGTGGTGCAGCAAAACTTGAAGGTGGACAGCATGGTGCCTGAGATAGAGGTGGATGCAGAAGTGGACTTTGGCACTCAGATTACCCCAAAATTCCTCCGCATCTTGAAGCAGTTTAGTCCCTTCGGCCCCGAGAACAATATCCCAGTCTTTATCTCGCACGACTTGGTGGACACCGGTTATGCCCGCATCGTGGGGGGCAAGCACCTCAAATTCAGTGCTATCTCGCTTACGGCGCGGTCGCGTTCTTATCCTGCCATCGGCTTTCAGTTGGCTCCGTATTATTCCAAAATGAAATCCGGGCATTCATTCACCCTTTGCTACTCGCTGGAGGAGAACTACTGGAACGGCAAGACCGACATCCAGCTCAATGTTAAAGACCTCCGTTTCGACGAAGACTAGGCTCTGACATTCTTTTTTGAATGGTCAATGCGTAGGCTTCTGTAATAGTAATATCTAATATATAAATAGTTATGGCTGACGACAAAAAGATTATTTTTTCCATGGTAGGTGTGGGCAAGCTCATTCCCCCCAGCCGCCAGATTTTGAAAGATATTTACCTCTCCTTCTTTTATGGGGCCAAAATTGGCATCATTGGCCTCAACGGATCTGGTAAGTCCTCTCTGTTGAAAATCATTGCTGGAGTTGACAAGGACTATCAGGGCGAGGTGGTTTTCTCTCCGGGTTATAGTGTCGGCTATTTGGAGCAGGAGCCGAAACTCGACGACACCAAGACTGTCAAAGAGGTGGTGCAGGAAGCCGTGCAGCCCATTGTTGATGCCTTCAAAGAATACGAAGAGGTCAACAATGCCTTTGCCGAGCCCGATGCCGATTTTGACAAACTTTGTGAGCGGCAGGGTGAGCTGACGGAATTGCTTGACCAGTACGATGCTTGGAATCTTGACAGCCGCTTAGAACGCGCCATGGATGCCCTCCGCTGTCCCGACGAGGATCAGTTGGTGAAGAACCTCAGCGGTGGTGAGCGTCGCCGTGTGGCACTTTGCCGCCTGCTGCTGCAGGAACCCGACATCCTCCTCCTTGACGAGCCCACCAACCACCTCGATGCCGAAAGTATCGACTGGCTGGAACAACATTTGCGCCAATACAAGGGCACCGTCATTGCCGTTACCCACGACCGCTATTTTCTTGACAATGTGGCCGGTTGGATTCTTGAATTGGACCGTGGAGAAGGCATTCCCTGGCAGGGCAACTACAGCAGTTGGCTGGAGCAGAAAACCCAGCGGCTAGCCATGGAGGAGAAGCAGGAAAGCAAACGCCGCAAGACCCTACAGCGCGAGTTGGAGTGGGTGCGCATGGCTCCGAAGGCCCGTCATGCCAAGGGCAAAGCCCGTCTGGCTGCCTACGACCGCATGATGAACGAGGACGTGAAGGAGAAGGAACAGAATCTTGAAATCTTCATCCCCAATGGACCCCGTCTGGGCAACAAGGTGCTTGAGGTGGAAGGCGTCAGCAAGGCCTACGGCGATAAACTGCTCTACGAAAACCTCACCTTCAGCCTGCCTCCGGCTGGCATCGTGGGCATCATCGGTCCCAACGGCTGCGGTAAGACCACTCTTTTCCGCCTTATCATGGGATTGGAGAAGCCCGACACAGGTACTTTCACCGTGGGCGAGACGGTCAAGATTGGTTATGTCGACCAGCAACATGTGCAGATTGACCCCGAAAAGAGTGTTTACGACGTGGTTTCTGAGGGTAACGAGCTCATCTCTATGGGCGGACGTTTGGTCAATGCCCGCGCCTACCTCTCCCGCTTCAATTTCACCGGCACCGACCAGAGCAAGAAAGCCGGAGTCCTCAGCGGCGGCGAGCGCAACCGTCTGCATTTGGCTCTCACCCTCAAGAGCGAGGCCAACGTGCTTCTCCTCGATGAGCCTACTAACGACATCGACGTCAACACGATGCGCGCCCTTGAAGAAGGTCTCGAAGACTTTGCCGGTTGCGCCGTGGTCATCAGCCACGACCGCTGGTTCCTCGACCGCATCTGCACCCACATCCTCGCCTTCGAGGGCGACTCGCAAGTCTATTTCTTCGAAGGCACCTACAGCGAGTACGAAGAGAACCGTCGCAAACGCTTGGGTGACGACACTCCCCACCGCCTGCGTTACAAGAAACTGATGAAGTAACATCAAGCACTTCTCTTTAATAATAACAAAACACGAATTATCATGAATGAGACATGAATTAATGTCAATTGGTGATAATTCGTGTTTCGCAAAAGAATACTTCATGCAGATGGAACATATTGACCATAAAAGACTTTTGACTCTTAGTTTTTATTTGTTGGTTCTTGCCTTCGTTGGCAATGGCCAGGAGATTGGAGTAAACTACGATGTGCATGGCCGTGTGGTCAGTTCGTCGCACGGCGTGGTGGATGCCAATGACCGTCTGGCGGTGCTTATCACCTACACCTACGACAGCACCGGCGTGGTCGAGACCCGCACCCTGCAGAGCTACGACAAGCAGGGTCGACCCGTGCGCAAAGAGGTCTACACCGTGGACGAATACCTCCTCTACACCGAAGAAAACCAATACGACCGCCACGGAAACCGCACTCGCTACACTCAGACCTCCTACGACGAAGACGGCAAACCTACTCAGACGGTATACAGATACCGCTACAGCAAGCAGCCTGACGGAAAGTGGAAACTAGTCGGCATCCGCCTGAACGGCAAGGAGATGCTTTTGGACTAAGAGTTAAGAACGGTAAGGGCTGCCACGGTTTTGAAAGATTGTAGAGGGAGAATTGAGGCAGGGAAGTCGTCGGTGCTCGGGCGATTTGTAGCACTTAATGCCATACATCCGCTACAAAAACAAGCCGGCCTCTCAAGGAACATCTTGAGAGGCCGACTGAAGTGGACTATTCAGAATATGAATAGCGGTTATTTTATTATTTCGAAGTAGGTCTCGCGAAAACTACATTAGCAAGGTTTATGCCAGTCACTGATTGACTTAACTTATTCTCAACAGCTTGAATACAGGTAATAGTACAGTGGTTATTACCATTATCACTTGAATTGAGATTAAGACACATATCAGTTTCTGTAGTGCCATCGCTAATAACGAACTGGTCAAGTCTGAGAGTCCTCATTTTTGCGCAGCCATTAAATAGATCGGTCATATCCGTAATCCGGTTAGTGGTGAAATGAGACAAATCAAGACCCTGGATTTCTGCACAATCTTTAAACATTGCAACCATTCCTGTCACCAAAGAAGTATTGAAAGAAGATAGGTCGAGGCTTTGCAAAGTACTACAGCCATCAAACATGTGGGACATATCGGTTACGTGCAAAGTACTGAGATTGGTCACGTCGAGACTCCTCAAATTATCGCAGCCTGCAAACATATAAGACATGTCACTAACATTGGAAGTGTTGGTATTGGGAACCTCAACACTATAGAAGTCACAGCCTTCAAACATATGTGCCATCGTTGTTACGTTGGAGGTATTGAAAGTACTAATATCTGGCAAGTTAGAATAAGAGCCTTCTGTTTCGATATTGATTCCTGCAAACATATAAGACATATCGGTCACTAAGACGGTTTTAAAGGCTGCCCCTCCCAAATCAAAGGTTGCAACATCTATATTTTCGAACATATGACTACTGATAGGATTGGCATACACAGAAGTGGCCTCGGTAGCTATATACAAAGTACCGTTATATACATAGCCGTATATGTCTCTGGAATCATCGGTTGATAGTTTTACGCGGTGAGACTCATCAGGTAAACCACCGGGATACCATCCATAAGCGAATTGTAATCTTGAGTAGTTTGTGAAACCACTAATGGCTGCATTGAATTGGGGTCCAGGAATAAGATATGCCTCATTATTACTTAGTTGGTTAACATTCATTTCTAATGGAGCAATAATGCTAGCGTTGTCAATATGGGCATTATCTATAATATAATCAAAAAAGCCTCTATTAGTCTCCACACGGAAGGTGACCTCAGCACTAGAGAATGTTGGCACTATAATGTCAAATGGCTTAGAATTGGTAGGAGCTATAGTCTCCATTGTTGAACCGTCAGTATGGGACAGCGTAACAGCGTTTTCAACAGCAGAGGAAGACATAGTCAGAGTGCAAGAATTTGGGGTGATGGTAGCCATGCCATACTCAGCGATTTGAGCTCCAGTTACAGTTACGGAAATGCGTTTGACATCAAATGATTCACTAGTAGTATTGGTCACATTCACTCGAATGACAGAGCAAAGATTTTTGAAGTAGAGAGTGTTACCACTTGTGAGGGCGGCCATGGGCATGTCGAGTCGTTGTACTGAACCTATCTTACTGTATTCCTGATGGGGATCCAAGAAAATCCTTGCTGTGGTTGAAGTGGCATTTGGAGTACCCATTTCATTGACAATGCCGACGGGGAAGATCGCGCAAAATGGAACTTCACTCTGTACATTGTGAATAATAGCATAGGTTCCGTTGATATCATCGAGAGGATAGACTCTGCCGTTGATATTCACCTCATCATCGCTCTCCCAAAAAGGATAATTATTGGTGCCAATATATGCCTTGGATTCATTTGAGATGACGGCTTTAAGAGAAACTCCGTCCTGTTCTTTCTGGCAGCCCACCATCATGGCAATCCCTGCCAATACGACGCAAAATATGAATAACTTTCTCATTATGGAATTGTTTATGATATTAGTATTAGTTTTCTTGTTGGTGTGCTTGGTACCATGGAGTTTCGCTATTGTCTATTAACCGAAGCCGTTCTGTACCCGTATTGGGGGCTACTTCGACAGGCGACCCGGCGAATCCCTCCTCCACTTTGAAGGATACCACTTTGATTGAAGGTGCTTTGTAAATGAGTTTCATTTTCTTATAATATTAATTGTGTTATGAGGGGTTCTATTAATTCACTTTTTTCAGCATTCGTGGTAGGCAGAACCCATAAACCCCACGTCCGCTTTGTCACTTTGACACTGCAAAAATTCAAAAACTTTTTCTTGTAAATTGTTATTAATGAGGGGTTCTATGAAATTACTTCTTCAGCATTCGTGGTAGGCAGAACCCATAAACCCCACGTCCGCTTTGTTACTATGAAGTTGCAAAAATTCAAAAACTTTCATATATTGCAATAATTTTTATATCAAATTTCTGTACATTTTTGTAATATTGATTTGTAATCTATTGATTTAGTTTCATTTAAATTGCAGTCATTTTTTATATTGTTTTTCTAAATTTACAACTATTTGTATGTACTAATTTCCAAATTTGCAACCATCTGAACATGTTTTTTCTAGATTTGCATCAATCTGCACTTATTATAGATCAGAATTTGTCAGTGAAATAATGTCTTTTACCCTCACTCTGCCGACCCCGCTGAAGACAAAGTCGCATATCGTCTGCTCCATAAACCCGAAGACGTGTTCCACAAGGCAGCGTGTCTACTTCTTATGGGAGGGAAACATCCAGTGAATGAGAGGCTTGAGAGGGTTTTCAGCAGCGCAGAGTTTTCGTGTATGGATTTTGGAAAGCAGCTGTGCGAAACCTCTCGCGAGAATAAGGTACTTGCCCGCCTGAGCCGAAAGGTCAGCCGGATTGGGAAAGGTAGGGAGAAGGGTAGGTGAATTTAGAAAACCTGGCTCTTATAAGGATTTATTTTTTTCGGGTTGCAGAATTGCTGGGCGCGGAGGGCAAGGTTGCGGCGGAGGGGGTGCTGGTAGAGGGAGATTTCGAGAGTGTGGTAGTTGCCTTCGCGGCCAAAGAGGGGCAGGATATAGTCGTTGCGGGTGTAGCCGCTGACTTGCAGCAAGAGGCTATTGGTGTCGAGAACGACCGTAAGGAGCTTGTCCTCATTGCTGGCGGTGAGGGGATTAGGAAGTGTGGCGGGAGTGGCGTCGGTGCGCCAGTTGACGGGGTTGATGGCAAAACGGTTACCCTGACTGAGGATGGGAATGGCACACGAGTTGTCGCGCACGGAATTGTAGCAGACCACTACGCCAAGGTCGGCACTGTCCTGCGCGGGGCGCAAGTAGGGCGCGGCATTCAGGTCGTCATCGGTGACTTTCCAGCCAATGACATAGGCGGCCACCAGTTGCTTCTGCGCTTCGGGCGAGAGGTGTTTGAGTATTTCAACTACGGCCATACCGCCTTGGCTGAAACCGCCCAGGATGAAGGGGCGGCCGTTGTTGTAGTGGCGGAGGTAGTAGTTGAAGGCGTCAACGATGTCGCTCATGGCCAGCGTGCTGCGGGCCGCGACAAGGCTGTCGGAGGTGAAGGTCTGGAGAGAGCACTGGCGGTAATAGGGGGAGTAGAAGTTGAGGTCGCCAGAGAGAAGGGAGTCGACTCCTTTCATCTCGCCCAGAAGGGGTTGGCGGAGGCTGTCACGGTAGGTGTGGGCGAAATGGCAGTCAAAGCCGTCGAGTTTGTAATCGCCAATTTCGGTAGAGACGATGTAGAAGAAGTCTACCGGAGCTTGGCGGTCGACGATATGCCATTGGCTGGCGTTAGCATAGTCAGGGATGGGCGGGGTAGTCTCAAGGGTGGTGATGATTGTGTGGTCCTGCTTACAGGAGGCAAAGAATAATGTCAGGATAAGGAGTTGGAATACAGTAATTTTATTCATAAGGCATATTTCATATTGTGATTGCAAAAATACAAAAAATTCTGAGTTCTAAATCTAAATTTTTAATAGATATTTCACCGAAAGGAGTATAGTGTGTGGTGTACAATGTGCAGAGAATAATGGGGTTGGAATAAAAAATATGAGGGTGGGGACTTCGGTGTGGTTTTTTTTTCGTAAATTTGCATTTTGGTTGTTCGTCTTTCCTAATTGGTTAACTAGTATGAATTTCACGCATTTGCACGTTCACTCGCACTACTCGATGCTCGACGGTATGAGCAAGGTGCCCGACTTGATAAAGAAGGCTAAGAAAAACGGCATGTATGCCATGGCTCTGACCGACCACGGCAATATGTTCGGCATTAAGGATTTAGTAGACACCTGCAACAAAGAGAACGGCAAGGTGAAGGATAAGATAAAGGAGCAGGAGGCTATCTTAAAGAACGACGGCGCCACCCCCGAGGAGAAACAAGAGGCCGAATACCAGATTGAGGAATTGAAGAAACAAATTTTCAAACCCATCATAGGCACCGAGGCCTACTGTGCCCGCCGTTCGCTGCACGACATGGACAAGAACGTCCGCGAAATCAATCCCGAAACAGGGCGCGAGCGTATCGTGGACTCCAGTGGCTATCACCTGATTCTGCTGGCCAAAAACAAGCAGGGCTACCATTCGCTGTGCAAGTTGGCCTCAATTGCCTACACAGAGGGTTTCTACAACCGCCCGCGTATTGACCATGAGGTGCTAGCCAAGTATCACGAAGGGCTGATTGTCTGCTCGGCCTGCATCGGTGGCGAGATTCCTCAACTGATTATGAAGGGCGACATCGAAGGTGCCGACCGTGCGGTGAAGTGGTTCAAAGGCATCTTTGGCGACGACTACTACATTGAGCTGCAACGCCACAAGACCGACAAGCCCAACAGCAACCGCCAGACCTACGAATTGCAGGAACGGGTGAATCCTGTGCTGATCCGGTTGGCTCGCGAGAACGGGGTGAAAATCATCTGCACCAACGACGTCCACTTTGTGGAAGAGGAGCACGGCGAAGCCCACGACCACCTGATTTGCCTGGCCACGCAGAAGGACTATGCCGACCCCAACCGCATGCACTACACCAAGCAGGAATGGCTGAAGACACCCGAACAGATGGCCGAGATTTTTGCCGACCTGCCCGAAGCGTTGGAGAACACCATGGAAATTGCCAACAAGGTGGAGGTGTACAGCATCGACTCTGACCCCATTATGCCAATGTTCGACATTCCAGCCTCTTTCGGCAGCGAAGCGGAGTACCGTCAACGCATCACCGAGCAGGAGCTATTCGACGAATTTACCCAAAACGAACGGCACGAAGTGGTGCTCAGCCCCGAGGCGGCCGAGAAGAAGATAAAAAAACTGGGCGGCTACGAGAAACTGTACCGCATTAAGTTCGAGGCCGACTACCTTGAAAAACTGGTATGGGAGGGTGCCCACAAGCGTTATGGCGAAGAACTGACCGAGGAACAGACGGAACGCATCGTGTTCGAACTGCATACCATCAAGACGATGGGTTTCCCCGGCTACTTCTTGATCGTGGCGGACTATATCCGCGGCGCGCGCGAAGAACTGGGCGTGAGCGTAGGCCCTGGACGTGGTTCGGCGGCTGGAAGCGTAGTGGCCTATTGCCTGTGGATTACTGACGTGGACCCGCTGAAGTACGATCTGCTGTTCGAGCGTTTCCTGAATCCCGACCGCATTTCGTTGCCCGATATCGACGTGGACTTCGACGATGCCGGCCGCGGAAAGGTGCTGGACTGGATTACGAAGAAATATGGCTACGAGAAAGTAGCCCACATCATCACCTACGGCACCATGGCCACTAAGTCGGCCATCGCCGACGTGGGCCGTGTGGAGAAAGTGCCGCTGAGCACAGTCAACCACCTGAAGGAACTCATTCCCGACCGCAATTTCCCCGACAACATCAAGGACGAGAAAGGCAAATCGCCCAAGGTGAACCTGGTCAACTGCTACAAATATGTGCCTGAGCTGCACCGCATTGTCGAGGGCGAAGAAGGCCCAGAGCTCCAGCACATGCTCACCTATGCCGCCGAACTTGAAGACACCAACCGGCAGGTGGGCATCCACGCCTGCGGCGTCATCATCGGTGCACAGGACATCACCGACATCGCCCCCGTCTGTACCATCGACGACAAGGAGTCGGGCGGCAAGGTGCTGGTGACACAGTACGACGGACATGTGGTGGAAACGGTGGGATTAATCAAGATGGACTTCCTCGGGCTGAAGAACCTGACCATCATCAAGAACACACTCTCCATGATTCAGAAGAACCACGGGGTGACGATAGACATTGACCATATTCCTATTGACGACGCATTGACCTATCAACTCTACTGCGACGGCAACACCGTAGGCACCTTCCAATTCGAGTCGGCCGGTATGCAGAAATACCTGCGCGAACTTCAGCCCCACGTTTTCGAAGACCTCATCGCCATGAACGCCCTCTACCGTCCGGGCCCCATGGACTACATACCCGATTTTATCGACCGCAAACTGGGGCGCAAACCGGTGGAATACGACATCCCCTGCATGGAGAAATATCTCAAGGACACCTACGGCATCACAGTCTATCAGGAGCAGGTGATGTTGCTCAGCCGGCAGCTGGCCAACTTCACTCGCGGCCAGAGCGACACGCTGCGTAAGGCCATGGGCAAGAAACAGATTGAGAAAATGAACGAGCTCGAGGTGCTCTTCTACAAAGGCGGCGAGGCTAACGGTCACAAGCACGAGACCCTCCACAAAATTTGGGAGGACTGGAAGAAGTTTGCCTCCTACGCCTTCAACAAGTCCCACGCCACCTGCTACTCTTGGGTGGCCTACCAGACGGCCTACCTCAAGGCCCATTATCCGGCTGAGTATATGGCAGCCGTCATGACCAGTGCGCAAAACGACATCAAGCGCGTGACCGAACTGATGGACGACTGCCGCAAGAACGGCATTGAAATTCTCGCCCCATCGGTCAACGAGTCGGAAAAGGACTTCTCAGTCAATGGCGAGAGCAAGATACGTTTTGGCCTGCAGGCCATCAGCGGCATGGGTGAGGCAGCCGCCGAGGCGGTCATATCCGAGCGCGAGAAGGGCGGCCCCTACCAGGATGTGTTCGACTTTCTCACCCGTGTGGACATCCGCGCCATCAACCGCAAGAACATGGAGGTGCTGGTCAAGGCCGGTGCCTTCGATGGGGTGGGGGAGATGCACCGCGCCCAGTATTTCCACAAAGAGAACGAACTAGAGACAACGCCCACCTATATCGAAAAACTTATGCGCTGGGCCACCCGCAACCACGAGAATGCCGAAAGCGCCCAAATGTCCATTTTCGACATGAGCGACGAGATCAAGCAGGAGGACCACCCCGATGTGCCCAAATGCCCCGAGTGGTCTGTGGTGGAGCGCTGCCGTGAGGAGTTCGGAGTGATAGGCCTCTACCTAAGCGGACACCCGCTCGACGAGTTCAAATACGAGATGGAAAACTTCACCACGGCTTCCTGTGCCGACCTTGCCGACCTAGGCAACTGGGTGGGGAAGGAGTTCCGCATTGGCGGCATCGTCACCGAGGCCAAAGATGGCGTCTCGCAGCGCAACGGCGACCCCTACGGCCGCATGACCCTCGAAGACTACAGCGGGTCTTTCCCCCTCCAGCTCTATAAGGACGAATTCCTCAAATATAAGAACTATTTCCAGAAAGACCTTTTCATCTATATGAAAGGCCGTGTGAGTCAGTTCTCGCGCATGAATCCCGACGGCTCCATGTACACCTCCCGCCCCAAGGTCACCATCACCGAAATGATGATGCTCAGCGAGGTACTGCCTAAGTATACCAAACTCATCAAATTCACCGTGCGCTTGGGCAGCATCTCCATGCCTTTCTGCAAGGAACTGAAGGCTCTGGCCGAGAAACATAAGGGCAACATTCCCATGGAGGCCAAAATCATCGACCTCGAACACGACCTGAGTCTCACCATGAAGTCGCGCGACCTCCGGGTCGACCCCAAAGAGTTTTTGCCCATCCTTTCCCAAATGCCCGGGGTAAGCGAGGTAAAACCCATCATGATAAGCTAAAGGACAAGCCGCCATGCAGCTCTTTACGCCCGTAAATATAGCCCCCTCGCCTTTGCGCATCGACCACCAGACGCCGCTGCTGCTGGTGGGTTCCTGCTTCACCGACGAGGTGGGCGCACGACTGCAGGCGGCTGGGTTTGAATGCCTCTGCAACCCTTTCGGCACACTGTACAATCCCTTCTCGGTAGCCCTCTGTCTGCAAAAGGCCGTCAACGACGAACCGATTGGCAGCGAACACCTAGTGCAGCATGAGGGTCTCTGGCACTCCTGGCTCCACCACGGCCGCTTCTCCGATTCCGACAAGCAGACCGTGCTGCACAGCTGCAATGAGGCCATCCATGCCACCCACCATTTCCTGCAGCGCAGTCCCGTTGTCTTCTGCACCTTTGGCACTGCTTACACCTTCTTCCTGTCCGACCCCTCCGCCTCGTCCGCCATGCAAGGCCGTCCCGTGGCCAATTGCCACAAGCTGCCTGCCGCCATGTTCCGGCGCAGGCGCCTGTCGGTGTCCGAGATAGTGGAGTGCTGGCAGCCATTAGTGTCCGCCCTGTCCGTCCCCTTTGTCTTTACCGTCAGCCCTATCCGCCATCTAGCCGACGGCGCCCATGGCAACCAACTGAGCAAAAGTACGCTCCTGCTGGCCGTAGACCAATTGGTGCGAGACAGCGACCGATGCGGCTATTTCGACAGCTACGAGATTCTGATGGACGAACTGCGCGACTACCGTTTCTACGCCCGCGACCTCTGCCACCCCACCGATGTGGCGGTCGACATTATCTGGGAACGTTTCCAGCAGACCTATATGACCGACGAGACCCGCACCCTTGCGCGACAAAAAGAAAAGGAGTGGCGCCAGCGGCAGCACCGTCCGTTGCACCCTCCACAACAATAAATCCCTGACAACAAAAAATACAACATAATATGGCAAAGAAGAATATCGCCCTTGTGATGGGCGGCTTTTCGGGAGAACACGATGTCTCTATCAACAGTGGCTGCCAGGTCTACGAAAACCTCGACCACGAGAAATACAACGTATATAAAATCGTAGTCGAGCGCACCGGATGGTACTGGCTGACCGACAGCGGCGAGCACCGTCCTGTCAACCGCGACAATTTTACCGTCGAAGGAGTCGAACGGTTCGACCTGGCCTTCATCATCATTCACGGCAACCCGGGCGAGAACGGCGTCCTCCAGGGCTACCTGGACATGCTGGGCATCCCCTACACCACTTGCGGTTTCTATACCTCTGCCCTCACTTTCAATAAGGGCTACTGCAACCCCGTCGTGCGCAGTTTTGGGGTGGTCAGCCTGGCCAAGTCCAAACTGCTCTACGGCAACCAACCCATCGACCCCGAGGCACTGCTGAAAGAACTCTCGCTCCCCCTCTTCGTCAAACCCGCCGCCGGTGGCAGCAGCGTGGCCACCACCAAGGTCAAACGCCCCGAAGAGCTCATGCCCGCCATCCGCGAAGCCCTCACAGAGGACAGCCAGGTGCTGGTGGAAGAGTTTATCCAGGGGCGCGAGTTCGACTGCGGCGTCCTGCGCACCAAAGAAAAACTCTATGTCTTCCCCGTCACCGAAATCATCCCCACGGGCGGCCACGAGTTTTTCGACTATGCAGCCAAGTACGACGGCTTCAGCAACGAGGTGACCCCCGCTGAGGTCGAGAAGTCTGTCAGCGACCACATCCAAGAGGTTTCCGCCCAACTCTACGACCTCCTCGACTGCCGCGGCATCGTCCGTTTCGACTTCATCTACGACACACAGAAACAGGAACTCTTCTTCCTGGAGGTGAACACCATTCCCGGCCAAAGCGCCGAGAGCATCGTGCCCAAACAGGCCCGCGCCATGGGCATCAGCACCAAGGAACTCTACGAAATGGTCATACAGGCCTGTCTGCCAGAATAGGGGAAGAAATGCGTAAAATGTCAAAGTTCATCCGCTTGGCCTTAGTGCTTCTTACCCTCGGGGCTTGCAGTCAAAAGCAACCCGCCGAGGTGGAGCCTGTCCCCGACAGCGTCTACACCAACTCCCTCATAGGCGGTTGGGGTTATGACGAAGAGACCTCCCTCTGCGCCATGATTATAGGCGAGGACTCCGTCACCTTCACCCATCTCCTCAACACCTATCGCTATCAGGCTACCGACGACTCCATTATCGTCTTTGGACATGAGAACGACACTTTCTTCACCTGGCGTTACACCCTATGGCATGACACGCTCCGTCTAGTCCAATACGGCGGACAAAGGAACACCTGGACCTCCACCACCCTGCCCCGCTGTTCCGACTAACAATTGGTTAATATGTAAGAAGGAATTGACAATGAAGCAAATACTATACATAATGGTCTTTGTTGTCAGTTCCTTTGGCCTTTCGACAGACCTCTGGGGGCAGCGGCCCTGTGCCGACACACTGGTGCGGGTCTACGACTCGGTATGCGAGGGGGAAACCTATCACTTCAATGGACGCGACCTCATCCGCAGCGGCTACTACTACGACACGCTCCCGCGCGCCGTGGGTGACTGCGACAGCGTGATTATATTGTTACTGTCCGTTTTAGAACCGCCCTTCTCGCTCCCCGGTTCCAAAGTTTTCTGTGAGCCGCCGGCAGGCCACCGTATTATCGTCTACGACGATGGCAGCGGCATGTATTACCGCTGGAGCTCTACTCCCTTCGACTCCTCTCTCATCGGCCAGGAACATCTGTCAGACATCTATGTGTCCCCCAAAGAACCCACCACCTACGACGTTTACATCGACTACCGCGAGGTGCCGCAATGCCCTAACACAGGCTCCATACAGCTCAACCCGGTGGAACCGGTAGTGGCGCAGATGTATGTGTCGCCCGACCACCTCTCCTACGACCATTTGGAACTGTCCGTTGAAGACTACAGCATAGGTACGCGGGGCACTCATTATGGCGGCTGGGCCGGGCGTAAATGGTTCCTCAACGGCGTGTTGCAAAACGACCCATGGCCGCGTACCACCTTTGCCATCAATCCCTCCCTCGAGGGCGACAGCGTGGAGGTGAGGATGGTGGCGTTCTCTCCTACCTGCAGCGATGAGGTTGTCAAGGTGGTCCCCTTCCGAAGGGTGGCACTGTATTTTCCCAACGCCTTTACCCCAGGGGTGGAGCCCAACCCCTTTTTCCAACCCCAGGTGCAGGGCATTCTGGAATACGAGTTGTGGGTCTACGACCGCCGTGGAACCCTTGTTTTCCATAGCCAGGAACAAACTCCATGGGACGGTACCCATAAGGGTGTCCCCTGCCCAATGGGTGTTTACGTGTATAAATGCCGCTACCGCGACCTAGAGACCCCTGCGGGTTTCCAGGACCTGGCCGGAACCGTTACGTTGTTGAGATAGGGTTGGTGAAGCGGAAGCGCCCCTTGCAGCCCCGGCGGTTGCCAGAGGGCATAAAAAAAGACTCCCAGAAGGAGTCTCTTTGTTTGAGGTCGCTTCCGGATTTGAACCGGAGTAGCAGGTTTTGCAGACCTGTGCCTAACCCCTCGGCCAAACGACCTTTTTGCTAAAAGCGAGTGCAAAAGTACGAAGTTTTTCTCAATTGGCAAAATAATTTTTTCTTTTTCTCTCCAAAATTCTGATTATTCGACAGATACTTTTTTACTTCTATTGCCGTTCCAGTCTCGAAAAAGCCCTAAAGAAACCCGCGGAATACGGTTTTTGCCCCTGAAAAAAACTACTTTTCGCACCCTTTGCCGCTGCCTCCTCCGCCACCAAGGATGTGCCTAGCCCCACCTACGATTCGCCTTTTGATTTTGTCTTCTGTTATATTTACTTTGCATTTTGTTTATCGTTGATAAATAAAATGCAAATAAAATAAAAACTAAATGCAAACTAACAAGCGAAGGAAGAGCGGGGCTAGGGGGACGGAAGGGAAAGGATTTAGCGTTTGAGGTATTTGATTTCCTTTGGGTCGATGAGGCCGAACTGCATGGCTTTGGCGATGCGGGCGCCGGACTTGTTGACGATGTTCAGTTTGCGGGAGAGTTCTTTTTGCCGTTCTTGTATGCTTTTGTCGGTTTCGCGCAGGGTGGTGGCTATTTCGGAGGCGGTGCATCCGGCGGCTTCGAGCAGGAGCAGGTTGCGCTCGGTGTCGCTGAGGACGATGTCGGAGCGCATGTCGGCGGCATGTTTGACGTAAAGTTCGGCGGCTTCTTTGAGGGTCAGCATTACGGGGTAGTTGAAATAGTATTTCTCGCCCCGCTCGAGTCCTTCGATGGCGCGCAGGACGTTTTCGACTGAGAAGCCCCCGGCGGCGTTCTTGCTTACGAAGGCCTGGGCGCCATGCTGCAGCGCCTCGAATACCACCCGGGCAATTTCCAACATGCGGTCGATGCGGTTGCCCTCGTTGGGCAGGGGGTTGTCGAACCGGCCGGAAAGGATGGCGATGCGGATGTCGGGGTATTTCTTGTGCACCCGGTCGGCGATGAAGATGCCGCCAGTGGGCTCGCCTTGGAATTCCATGTCGAGTAGAAGATAGTCGGGCATGGGGTGGGGCAGGGGGTTGTCGAGGGCGGCCATGAGCTGGGCGCCGTTGGCGTAGGTGTCGAGCACGGTGACGCTTCGGTATTCGATTTCGCCGTCGTCGTTCATGCCGCATGCAATGGTGGCCTGCTGGTTGTTGAGCTCGGCTTTGAGGGCCTTGCGGATGATGGGTTCGTCGTCGACGATAATGATTTTGAGGGGTTCCATAGTGGATGGTGTCAATTGATGTTTTGTTATTTGCGCCAGGCGGGCGGGGATTGCTGCTTGTTGTCGCCCCGGGCCAGGATGCAGTGGAAGGTGCTGCCCACTCCGGGCTGGCTTTCGGCCCAAATGCGGCAACCGCGGAGGGTGTTGTCGTCGTGGCGCTTGATGATGTATTTGCAAAGGATGAGGCCGAAGCCGGTGCCGTGGGATGCCTGTGGGTCGGGGTCGGCGTTGACCTTCTTGTCGGGGCGGAAGAGGTTTTCCAGCGTTTCCTCGTCCATGCCCGAGCCGGTGTCGGCCACTTCGATGTGCACGAAGCGCGGGTCGGCGTCGTAGGCTTCGGCAAAGACGGTTACCTTGCCTTGGCGGGTGTGCTGGAGGGCATTGTTGACAAGGTTGCGCAGGAGTATCTCGGTAAGCTGGCGGTCGCCCAGTATGTAGAGGTTGGAGGGGTAGAAGATGAGGTCGACATCGTGGTCGAGACGCACACAGGAGGCGCCCACGTTTTCGAACACTTCGTCCAGGCTGAATGCCGACGACTGGAACTGCTTTCCGCTGGGGATGGATAGGTTGGTCCAGTTTTTGATGTTGGAGAAGGTGCGCAGGAGCTGGTCGAGGACCTCTTGGCGCATGGCGGGACTGAGTTTTTTGTTTTGCAGGTAGGAGAGGAAGGGGTTGACGTCGTGGCGCAGGACGGAGAGGCAGGTTTCGACGTTGGCAATGCGCTCTATGTCTTGTCGTTTGGCTTCTTGGAGAGCGGTTTTTTCGTCGCGTAGGCGTCGCGAGCGGTTGACGAGGAGCACTACGAGGACGGAGAGAATGAGCAGGAAGGGGACGGTGATGATGATGGCCATGACGTAGTAGCGGTTGCGGTTTTCGGCGCGGTCCAGGCGGTCTTGGAGCATGACGTCGGCGCTCTCGTTCTCGCGGATGAAGCCCAGCAGGTCTATCTCGCGCTCGTACCACCGTATGTTGTCTTGCTGGTTGTCGGAGTAGCCCATGCGGATGAGTCCGTCGTAGAGCATGGACTCGAACTTGGGTGCGATGCCGTCGTTCCAGGAGTCGTCTTCGAGTATCATGGTGTAATAGCGGCGTGCCTCGTCGAGGTCGTTGATTCGCAGGCAGTATTCGGCCGCAGCCACTACGGCGCCGAGGTGCTGGTAGGGGTCGGAGGTGCGGAAGAAGAGGTCGGTGCTGATGCGAAACATGTCGAGTCCGTACTCGCCTTGGAGGTACATGGAGTCGGGCGGATAGAGCGGGCGGCTGAGGCTGTCGAGAAGGAGCAGGCGGTCGTGGCAGCGGTCGTAGTACATTTGGGGTGCGATGTCGGTGTCGGCCACGATGAATGCCTGGAGTTGGAACACGTTGGCCAGGTGGTAGATGCTGAAGTGGTCGGGCTTGGCCAGAATGCGAAGGGTGCGGGCCAGATTGTCGTAGGATTTGGCCAGAATGGTTGGGTCGCCGCCGGAAGCGGAGGCCAAGCGGTAGTAGCAGTGGGCCATGGCATAGTTGAGTGCCATGTCCTCGGCGTAGTCGCATTTGAGGTGGGGGCGGCTTTGCTCGACCTTTGCGAGCAGTTGTTTCATGGCCTGCTGGGTGCTGGGCGTGAGCAGGGTGGAAGAGGAGGAGGCGAGGGCGCTGTTGCGGTAGTGGTAGTTGAGGGTGAGGGAGGTGATGAAGTACTCCATTTGGGCATAGGCGTAAAGGTAGTTGCTGGGTTGGAGCGAGAGCACCTGCGACTGCTCGATGTCGTAGAGCAGCTGGTAGGACTCGGCAATGCGGCAGCTGCGCTGGAGGAGGCGGATTTGCATTAGCTGGGCAATGAGTTGCTCGACTTCGGCGTTCTGGGCGTGGGTTTTGACGGGGAGGCGGGAGGCGAGGTAGAGCACGCTGTCGATGTAGACCTGGGCGCTGTCGTGTTGTGCCAGCATGTAGTAGCCAAAGGCTAGATTGTTGTAGGCGCGGAGCCTGCCGTCGTGGTAGGTGGGGAGCGAGTCGTGTAGGAGCGCAAGGGCGCAATGGGCTTCGTGGATGGCGCAGGAGGGGTCGTCGTAGCGGTTGATGAAGGCGGCTTTGTTGTAGTTGTCGACATGGGCGCGGAGGCCAAGGTCGAGTTGCCCCGGGCGGTGGCCTTCGCGGCAGCCGTAGAGGAGGACGAGGAGTAGGGATAAGAGCACTATTTTCTTCATGATAGAGGTGCGCCGTATCGTATGTTTTGTTTTGCAAAAATACGAAAATTTATTGACTTAGGAATTATTTTGTATTTCTGAATTATGATAAAAAGGATGGAAAAAACCGGATTATTTTTGGTTATTGCTATTTTTTTTATATATTTGCAAAAAATATTAATTATTTCAGATATGGAAGAGAATGAAATTACAATGCTGAACCACAGCAAGATGAATGTGGTAAAGATGGGGAAGAACATGGGTGTTTTTTCTGTTTTTGCTGTTCTGTTTCTTGTGATGATTGTTTTGGGTGGTTTGTTTTTGCTCTACTATAGCAATACGCTGCCTGAAGATATGCCACACTATATAGATAACCTTTTAGGTATGATTGGTATTGCGGCCATACTGGTGGCAGCCGCAATAATTCCGGCCATAGTGATGATGCGCCGTGCGGTGCACATAGCCCAGGATTTGAAAATCAGTACCGACACGATGCCGATACGAGCCTTTATCCGTGCCAATAGCGATTTGTGGCATTACCTGTCCATATTGCTTGTGGTGCTCTTTGTTCTGGCCATCCTGTTTGCGCTGGTGCTGTTTATTTACCTGTTGCCCACTCTTTCGACACTCTAATTGAAGCTGTTTTTGGCAGATTGTTCCCCGGCATGGATTTGCGGGGCGGTTGAGTTTATTCCTTTAGAATTGTAAGTTGCAGTTTTGCTTCAGGGATGAAGAGCGCTGGGAGGAGAAATATTTGCCGAAGTTTACAATAGAAACCGCGTTTCTGCGTTTAATTCCATATTTAGAGAAACCCAAATATTATGCGATACGAAGTTGACTTCTTAGTTATCGGTTCCGGTATTGCGGGACTGAGTTTTGCCCTGAAGGTGGCCCCTTACGGCAAGGTGTGTATTTTGTGTAAAGGGGAGGCCTCGGAAGGGTCCACACGCTATGCCCAAGGAGGTATTGCGGCGGTGATGTACGATAGCGACAGTTTCGACAAACATATTCAGGACACACTGGTGGCGGGCGACGGCATTTGCGACCGCGAGGTGGTGGAGATGACCATCCGCGAGGCGCCGGACCGCATACGCGAGCTGGTGAAGTACGGTGTCAATTTCGACAAAAGCAATGCCGGCGACCGATTCGACCTGCACCGCGAGGGGGGCCACTCGGAATTCCGTATACTCCACCATAAGGACAATACGGGCGAAGAAATCGAACGCGGGCTGTTGGAGGCAGTGCGCAACCACCCCAATATCGAGTTGAAGGAGAATCAGTTTGCCATTGACATTATCACCCAGCACCACTTGGGACAACGCGTCACGAAGCACACGCCCGACATTGAGTGTTATGGCGTGTATGCCTTGGACTGCCCGACGAACCAGATTAATACTTATTTGGCCAAGGTGACCCTTCTGGCAACCGGTGGCATGGGCAATGTGTATACTACGACCACGACGCCCATTATTTCGACGGGTGACGGTGTGGCCATGGTGCATCGCGCCCGAGGTGTGCTGAAGGATTTGGAGTTTATGCAGTTTCATCCCACGTCGCTTTACAATCCGGCCGAGAAGCCTGCCTTCTTGATTACGGAGGCTATGCGTGGAGCGGGTGCAGTGCTGAAGGATTACCACGGCAACGAGTTTATGCAGAAGTACGACAAGCGCCTTTCGCTGGCTCCGCGCGACATTGTGGCCCGTGCGATTGATAACGAGATGAAGATAGCCGGTGTGGACCATCTGTATCTAGATGCCCGTGGCATCGGCAAGGAAGAACTGATTAACGGTTTCCCCAATATTTACGCAAAGTGTTTGGAGCTGGGCATTAAGATTGACAAGGATATGATTCCGATACGCCCGGCGGCGCACTACCAGTGTGGAGGCATTAAGGTGGACCGTAACGGTGAGTCGTCGATTCACCACCTGTATGCTGCCGGAGAGTGCTCATGCACGGGTTTGCACGGCGGCAACCGCTTGGCCAGCAACTCGCTACTAGAGGCGGTGGTGTATGCGCACAATGCCGCCATGAGAGCCATTGAACAGGTGAAGATGATTGATTTCTGCCATCAGGTGCCCGACTGGAACTCGGACGGCATGGTGCTGAATGAGGAGATGGTGCTTATCACTCAGACCAAACGTGAGTTGCAGGAACTGATGTGGAACTATGTGGGTATCGTGCGCAGCGACCTGCGTCTGCAACGTGCTTTCGACCGACTGAACCTTATCTACCGTGAGACGGAGGACCTGTATAACCGTTCGGTGCTTACAGAGGAGTTGAGCGAACTGCGCAACCTGATAGCCTGCGCATACCTTATTATCAAGTTTGCCCGCGCCCGCCGACAGAATGTAGGTCTTCACTACAGTATTGATTTGCTAGAAAATAAATAATTTTGGTTCCAAATATACGCTTTAGAACTCCTAATCTGCCGGATGACTTATAACTTTGACGAAATAATTCCCCGCAAGGGTACCTGTTGCGTGAAGCACGATGCGCTGGAAGCTTTCTTCGGTCGCGACGACTTGCTTCCGATGTGGGTGGCGGATATGGATTTCCGCTCGCCCGACTTTGTGATGGAGGCCATTAGAGAGCGTTGCCAGCACGAGGTGTTGGGCTACGCTGTGCCGTCGGACGGCTACTGGGAAGCGGTACGGAACTGGTTGAGAGGACACTACCGCGTCGAGGCGCAGCGCGAAGAGCTGCACTTTATTCCGGGGATTGTGGCTGGCATTGCCTTCGTGTTGCAGGCTATGACGAAACCGGGCGATGGAATTCTCGTGACCACGCCGGTCTATCCGCCGTTCTTGGATTTGCCAAGCAATAGCGCCCGTCAGTTGGTGGCCAGTCCGCTACATGTGGTGGACGGCCGATTTAAGATAGACTTTGACGATTTAGAGTGGCGCGCCCGCCAGTGCAGTTGGATGATTCTTAGCAATCCGCACAATCCGGGCGGCACTGTATGGGGTGAGGAAACGCTGAGACAGGTTGCCGAGATATGCTACCGAAATAATGTGAGCGTCATTTCGGATGAGATTCATGCCGACCTTACGCTGCCAGGACATCATCACGTGAGTTTCAGCACTGTGAGCGACCATGCCCGCGATATTTCGATAACCTTTATTGCCCCGAGCAAGACGTTTAATATTGCCGGACTGAGCAGCTCGGTCTGCTATTGTCCGAACGAGTCGCTAAGGAAGCGTTTTTATGGCTACTTGGACGGATATGAGATAGCTAATGGGAATATTTTTGCCTATGTGGGAGCAGAGGCTGCTTTCCGACATGGCGAGGATTGGCTGCGGCAGATGCTTCAGTACGTGCAGCGTAACGTGGGTTTCCTTCACCAGTATTTAGCGGAGCAGATGCCGTATGTGCAGGCGGTTCTGCCACAGGCATCCTACCTGCCATGGCTTGATTTCAATGGGCTGGGACTCACGCATGAGGAATTGAAAGATCGCCTGCTCAACCACGCTAGGGTGGCTTTGAACGATGGGACTACCTTTGGCGGCAAGGCCTATCAGGGCTGTTTTAGGCTCAATATAGGTACGCCCCGCGCTACGCTGAAAGAGGCACTAGAACGCATAGCAGCCGCCATGCGGTAGGGCGTAGACCCGGCTTTGGGTCAAGGTCAAAATGACGGTTGTGTTTACTGGCTGGAAGTGACGTTGTTATGACAGGTTTTCTTTTTTTTGTGTGAAAAATGTGACAGAATATGAAGAAAAAACTATCTGTTTGATTTTTTTTTCTTATTTTTGTTACCCTGTTTCTATGTGCTTTGCTGGCATTGCTGGCAGCATATAGCATATTGTGTGATAGTATTTTAAATAGTTATTAACTTTATTAATTAAACAACTATGTCATTACTCATTTTGTTACAGGCTGCCGGTCAGATTGCCCTTGGCTATCTTGGTGCAGCTATCGGAGCAGGTCTGGCCACTATCGGAGCCGGCCTAGGTATTGGTAAGATTGGTCAGGGTGCAATGGAGGGTATGGCTCGCCAGCCTGAGGCTGGCGGCGACATCCGTTCCACTATGATTATCGCTGCCGCACTGGTGGAAGGTGTTGCCTTCTTCGCCGTGATTACCTGCTTTTTGGTGATTATCCTTAAGTAGCTCCGAAAAAAAGGAATGGATGTTGGCGCGATTGGCGTCAGCATCCATTTTAACCGATTGACTAAAAAAAGTTTTATAATAAGACGCATCGATGAATAACCCTTTAATCAATCCTGGCATTGGCACTTTCTTTTGGATGCTGGTTTCATTTGCCGTTTTGGTGTTTATACTTGGCAAATGGGGATGGCCCATGCTGCTAAAGTCCCTCACGAAACGCGAGAAGGACATTGAAAATTCTTTGAACGAGGCACAGAAAGCACGTGAGGAGATGAAGCATCTGACTGCCCACAACGAGGAAATCTTACGCCAGGCAAAAATGGAACGCGACGAAATAATACGCACGGCCAACTTGAGAGCAGAAAGCATTGCCGAGGAGACCAAAGCAAAAGCGGCGGCCGAGGCGGATGCCATTATTGCTAAAGCCCGTCAGGACATTGAGAACGAGAAGAAACGTGCCATTGTGGACTTGCGCAATGAGATTGCGAATCTCTCGATAGACATTGCTCAGCGGCTGATAGAGTCGGAACTGTCCGACCGCCAGAAGGCCGACGACATTATTAGAAGAGAACTACAGGAGGCTCATTTAAACTAATTATTATTAGACGTGCAAGACTACCGTATCAATATTAACTACGCAAAAGCCCTTTTCCAACTGGCCGACGAAACACATGAGCAAGAGCGAGTGGGTGAGGATATGCGGTTGGTGCATCAGGTGTGCGTGGAGAACCGAGAGTTGAATGTTGTCTTTGACAATCCCGAAGTGAAATCGAGAAAGAAGGCAGACATTTTAACCGCTCTGTTCGGAGAGCATGTGTGCAAAACCACGATGGCTTTCTTGGTCTTTGTGGTGCGAAAGAAGCGCACGGTGAACCTGAAAGGCATTAGTGCGATGTATCTGGACCTCTACCGTGAAAGTCGCAATATCGTCCTGTCACACCTCACTACGGCCCAACCCGTGGACGAGGGTACGAAGTTGTTGGTAGAGAAGACTATTGCCGAGTACACCCATAAACAGGTGGAGTTAGTTGCGAAGACAGACCCGGAGGTTTTGGGCGGTCTGGCAATGGAGTTCGACAACAATTTGTATGATGCCACTGTTGCCACCCGGTTGGCAAAACTGCGCCGCCGTTTTGAAGAAAACGTCTACGAAAGCAAACTCTAACGTAAAGAATAAAACTTATCATTAATATGTCAGAAATAAAACCTGCCGAGGTATCGGCAATTCTGAAAAAGCAACTGGCCGAGGTCAATTTGGACGTGGCGCTGGAGGAGATAGGCACTGTGCTGACTGTGGGAGACGGCATTGCCCGCGTCTACGGACTTAACAACGCGCAGGCCGGTGAATTGGTTGAATTTTCCACAGGTGAGCAGGGAATCGTTCAGAACCTCGAGGAGGACAATGTTGGTGTGGTGATGCTGGCCGAGGCTTCCACGATTAACGAAGGCGACACTGTCAAACGTACTAAACGCATTGCCTCTATTAAGGTGGGCGAAGGTTTGGTGGGTCGCGTGGTCAATACCATAGGTGCTCCCATTGACGGCAAGGGCCTGATCGAAGGCGAGCTGTTCGACATGCCGCTGGAGCGCAAAGCCCCGGGTGTCATATATCGCCAGCCTGTGGAGCAACCCCTGCAGACCGGCATCAAGGCCATCGACTCCATGATTCCTATTGGCCGTGGCCAGCGCGAGCTGATTATCGGTGACCGCCAGACAGGCAAGACGGCCATTGCCATAGATACGATTATCAACCAAAAGAAGAACTTCGAGGCTGGGGACCCAGTCTACTGCATTTATGTGGCCTGCGGCCAAAAGGGCTCAACGGTTGCCAATCTGGTGAAGAATCTCGAGCAGAAGGGTGCGATGGCTTATACAATAGTTGTGGCCGCCACAGCTTCCGACCCTGCGGCCATGCAGTTTTACGCTCCATTTGCTGGAGCCGCCATTGGAGAGTATTTCCGAGACACGGGCCGTAATGCCCTAGTCATTTATGACGACTTGAGCAAACAGGCTGTTGCCTACCGTGAAGTTTCGTTGCTTCTCCGTCGCCCACCGGGACGTGAGGCGTACCCTGGTGATGTTTTCTACCTGCACAGCCGTCTGCTAGAACGTGCTGCCCGCATCATCCAAAGTGACGAAATAGCCCGTCAGATGAACGACCTTCCGGCCTGTTTGAAAGACCGCGTGAAAGGTGGTGGATCCCTTACCGCACTGCCTATTATCGAGACTCAGGCGGGTGACGTATCGGCCTACATTCCTACGAATGTGATTTCTATTACCGACGGACAGATATTCCTTGAGACTAACCTCTTCAACGCCGGCATACGCCCTGCTATCAATGTTGGTATTTCGGTGTCACGTGTGGGAGGTAAGGCTCAGATTAAGTCGATGAAGAAGATTGCCGGCACACTGAAACTTGATCAGGCACAGTACAGGGAGTTAGAGGCTTTCTCCAAGTTCGGTTCCGACTTGGATGCCGCCACAAAGGCCGTGCTGGACAAGGGTGCCCGTAATGTGGAAATTCTTAAGCAGCCCCAGTACAGTCCTATGGATGTGGCCGATCAGGTGGCCATCATTTTCTGTGGCACGAAGGGGCTCCTCCAGAAGGTTGCAGTGGACAGGGTGCGGGAGTTTGAGAAAGATTTTCTTTTTGCCCTTCATCAGAACCACCCCGAAGTGCTGGAAAATTTGGGCAAAGGCAAACTTTTGGATTCCGACCTGGATATCTTGAGGAAAGAAGCGTTGGAGATGGCAGAACGATACGTGTAACATGAACGCTATAGGCATATGGCAAATTTAAAAGAAGTACGCACCCGCATTGCCTCGGTGAGTTCCACCCAGCAGATTACCTCTGCCATGAAGATGGTGTCGGCCGCGAAGTTCCGGCGCGCCCAAGTGGCTATTATCGGTATGCGTCCATACGCGAACCAACTCTCCGATATTGTGTCAGATATTGACACAGGCGACGGAGTGCAGACACCTTATCATGAGGTACGCAAACTGGAACATGTCCTACTGGTGGTGGTTACCTCTAACAAAGGGCTTTGCGGTGCCTTCAATAGTAACGTCATCAAGCAGGCTCAGGCTCGTGTGGACTATTACAAAGGCATTGCAACCAATGCGCAGTCTGTCCAGCTTAGTATGATTACTATTGGTAGGCGTGGGAGCGAATTTTTCGCAAAGCACTTCGACAATGTCGTGAGTTCTTACGACGATTTGCTCGACTCTATTAGTTTCGATTCGGCTGCCAACCTCGCTGACCAGGTCATGCAGCAGTTTTGTGAGAAGAAATACGACCGCGTTGAACTCATATACAATCAGTTCAAGAATTCGCTTGTGCAAATTCTATCTACCGAGCAATTTCTTCCAATTGAGCCCCGCCAGGTGGCACACACACATACCTTGGGGAAAGGCAACGACTATATTTACGAGCCATCTAAAGAAGAAATCCTCCGTGAAATGGTTCCGCTTACGCTACGAGCCCATTTCTACCGTGTGCTTTTAGACTCGCTGGCAGCCGAACATGGTGCCCGAATGAATGCTATGCAGAAAGCCACCGACAATGCTACCGAGTTGCTTAAGGAGTTGCGTCTTAGCTATAACAAAGCGCGTCAGGCTGCCATTACTAACGAGATTATTGAAATCGTAAGTGGCTCTGAAGCGTTAAAGGGATAATACTTTATATACAATAATCATTAATAATTTAACACCAAGAATCAATGAAAAGACTTACAACCCTGTTGCTCCTTCTGCTGACTTCGGTTGCGGTGATGGCATCCCCAGTGAAGCTAGATGAAGCAACCCGTGTGGCCAGCCATTTCTGGACGGCCGTCAGTTCCCAACCTGTTGAGGAGATACACGCACTCTCCAATACTGGATTTTCTGAATTCTATGTCTTCGATGTCAATCAGGGCAGTGGATTCGTTATTGTATCTGCTGACGATGCCGCCTATCCTATCTTGGGCTATTCCACTAATTCCCCCGCATCCGACATGGGACCCGAAACCCGTTTTTGGCTCAACCAGTATGCTGCTGAAATAGTGGCATTGGCGGCCGGCACCGTTGAGGTAGAACCCGCATTGCAGCAA
Source organism: uncultured Bacteroidales bacterium (assembly GCA_947165255.1). Classification (GTDB taxonomy): domain Bacteria; phylum Bacteroidota; class Bacteroidia; order Bacteroidales; family P3; genus Colimorpha. The sequence goes on along the minus strand of CAMUZR010000003.1, from coordinate 124,650 downwards.
TACGTGAAAGAAGAGTGGAACCAAATGACGCAAGGCTCGTGGCAACTCCCTAAGGCTACTACCACAGTACCACAACTGCTTACCACTCAGTGGAACCAGAGCCCATATTACAATGACCTATGTCCCTCAGGTACCCCGGTGGGCTGTACTGCTACTGCGACGGCTCAAATTATGAAGTTCTGGAACCACCCCGTAGTGGGCAATGGTGCTCATTCTTATTACGCCAGCGGATATGGCATGCTCAGTGCCGATTTTGGCAATACTACCTACGACTGGGACAATATGCCCAACCGTCTTACTGGCTCCAGTTCCTCTGATCAGCGTACCGCAGTGGCAACCCTCTGTTACCATGTTGGTGTAGCAGTTGACATGAACTATGGTCCTGACGGCAGTGGGGCCTCTGTGTTAGGATATGGTGCTTCTGCTCAGTCTGCTTTGGTGAATTACTTTAACTATGAGAATACGCTCAGTGGCGTCTACAAGTACAGCTATAGCGATGCCGAATGGGTGCAGCTACTCAAATCCGAGCTTGACGAGGGACGTCCCATCCTTTATGCCGGATACGACAGTGAAGCTGGTCATGCCTTTGTTTTCGACGGCTACAGCAGCAATAGTCAGTTCCACGTCAACTGGGGTTGGGGTGGCAGTTATGACGGCTATTTTGCAATGGGAGCTCTCAATCCAGGCGGTGGTGGAGTGGGTTCCAATACTTCCAACACTTTCAACAATTCCAACCAGGCTCTCATAGGCATCGAGCCCAAACCGACTCTTGCCGCCACTCCTTCGCCACTCATTTTCGATGTCAACGGCGGCAACGCCTCCTTCGAAGTACGGAGTGACTTTGGAGTTGAAGACAACTGGGTTGCCTCTGTCGATGCCTCTTGGCTGACATTCACTCCCAACGCTGGGTTGGGCAGTGGTGCTATCACCACGGTGAATGTGACAGCAACACCCAATGCCACAGGTGCTTCTCGTTCGGCTACCATCACCGTTGTCCAGGGCAACGACACACTCCTTGTACCCGTCCACCAGCACGCCTGCGAATTCTCCAGCATGTGTATCCTTAATGTCAATATGACCGACCGTTCCGGCGACGGATGGGGAGATAGCCATCTCTCATTCTCCTCCACCTCAGGCGTTCTGTATGGAACAGCCTCTCTCCGCGCAGGCTCCTATGGCACTCAATCTGTTCAGGTCTGTCCCGACACAGTAGTCGTGACTTGGCACGGAAGCGGTTACTCTGACGACCAATGCTCCTTTTTTGTCGATAATGCCGATGGCATAATGTGGCTTCAGCACGAACAAGGAGCCACCTTTGTCCCGTCCGACACCATTCTTGCCCCATGTGCAAGTACCGGAGGAACGCCTACGTTTACCTATCGATTAGAAGTCGAACCCAGCGACTCCACCTATGGTGTAGTTACAGGAGCCGACAGCAACATCCGTTTTGGCGAGTACCGTACCATTCAGGCCGTGGCCAATCCAGGTTACCGCTTCTACCGTTGGAGCGACAATGTCTACGACAATCCACGTGATGTAATTGTTATTCGCGACAGATCCTTAACAGCCCGTTTCTACGATTTACAGGAAGACACCCTTCAATACGACAATGACCATTACCAATCCTTCTCAGGTAACGGTGATGGTTACCGCTGGGGTATAAAGGTCAATCCTGCCGATCTCATTGGCCGCCCCACACTGAATGGGGTTAAATTCTACTGTGGCTTTCGTGGCCGTTACAACGTCTATGTCTATCAAAATGCGGGCTCCATGCCGTCTATGCAAGTTTACTCACAGAGTATCAACCTCTCTTGGCGCAATGTCGGCAAATGGTACTATATGTCTTTCGACACACCAGTCACCATAAACCATAGCCGTTCCCTCTGGATTTTCATCGAGGCTCCTGGCGTCAGAACCCCAGCTGCCTTAACTGCCTGGTGCGGTAATGAAAATGGCAGCTGGTATTCCGAGAACAGTGGCAGCACTTGGGGCGTTCTCGACCCACCCTCCACCGGTACCTGGATGGTACGCGCCGTCATGCCTATTGACCACCATGAGTATACCCTCAGAGTATCCTCTACCCGTCCCTCATGGGGCACAACCACCGGAAGTGGCCAATTCCGCTATGGTGAAACCGTTCGTATCCAAGCCCTCCCAACCGAAGGACACCATTTTGTCCGTTGGAATGACTACAGCACTGAGAACCCACGTAACGTGGTCGTTAAAAGCGACTCTACCATTCGTGCCATCTTTGGCGAAGGCGAGGTGGCTATTGACAACCCCAATGCCGCCGGCATTGAAATTACCACACAAGGCCGTTCTCTACATATATCCGGTGCGCCAGACCTTTCCGTGCACGTCTACGACCTCCTCGGCCGCAGCGTCTATCTCTCCGAGCGCTACGATGGCAGTCCCATCCCGCTGCCTGCTGCCGGAGTTTACATGGTGCGCATCGGGGACATGCCGGCCCAACGAGTGGCTGCCTTTTTCTAACTAATTTAAACTCACACACATTTCAACACCATTATGGAAAAGAAAAACAGTAACGTAGTAGCAATTGTGACCATGATTTTCATGTTCGCAATGATTTCCTTTGTCACCAATATGGCTGCCCCCTTTGGCAACATCTGGCGCAACCATTATGAATGGGCCGGAATGCTGGGCAACATGATGAACTTCCTAGCATACCTCTTCATGGGCATTCCTGCAGGTAAGATGCTCTCCAAAATCGGATATAAAAAGACTGCCCTCATCGCCCTTGCAGTAGGTTTTGTGGGCATGGTCATACAGTACCTTTCCAGCCGTGTGGGTGCCAATGTGGCCACCTTCTCGGTGTCTGGCCAGCCCGTAATGCTTAACTATGTTATCTACCTTTTGGGTGCCTTCGTCTGCGGCTTCTGTGTCTGTATGCTTAACACCGTGGTCAACCCCATGCTTAACATCCTGGGCGGCGGCGGCAACCGTGGCAATCAGCTCATCCAGACCGGCGGCACCTTCAACTCCCTCACTGGCACACTCACACCCCTCTTGGTGGGTGCACTCATCGGTCAAGTGACCGACAAGACCGCCATGAGCGACGTGGCCCCGTTGCTGTTCATTGCCATGGGTGTCTTTGCGCTGGCGTTTGTCATCATCTGCTGTGTCAAATTTGTCGAGCCCAACCTGGGCAAAATCAAGCCTAAAAGCAAGGACAAACACAGTGCCTGGAGCTTCCGCCATCTGGTGTTGGGCGTGGTGGCCATCTTCTTCTATGTGGGCATCGAAGTGGGCATCCCTAACGAGCTCAACTTCTACCTCACCGACGACCCCGCCTGCGGTGCCGCCATCGGTGGCGCGGTGGCAGCCATCTATTGGCTGCTCATGATGGTAGGCCGTGCCCTCAGCACCGCCATCAGCGGCAAAGTCTCCACCAAGGCCCAGCTCTCCTTTGTTTCCATTCTGGCCATCATCCTCATCGTTGTGGCCATCATCCTGCCCGACACCATCCGGGTCTCCATGCCCGGCTACAGCGTGGCCGATGGCTTTGCCATGTTCCAGGTGCCCATCAGTGCCCTTTTCCTAGTCCTTTGCGGCCTTTGCACATCTCTCATGTGGGGCTGCATATTCAACCTCTCCGTCGAGGGACTGGGCAAGTACACTGAGCAAGCCTCCGGAATCTTCATGATGATGGTAGTGGGTGGCGGCGTAATGCCGTTCATCCAAAACGCCATAGCCAAGGGCGTAGGCTACATGGGCAGCTACTGGCTTGTAGTGGCCATGCTGGCCTACATCCTCTTCTATGCCATGGTGGGCTGCAAAAACGTCAACAAAGACATTCCAGTCGAGTAACCCTCTCTCGCAATAGTCCTATACCCAAGGCCTTTCTCCCATCCGTGGCAGAAAGGCCTTGTTTTTTCTACCACGCGGCACGCCTAACCCCGCCCCAGATTTCCCAACGCAACTAAAATGCTATCTGATAGGTTCCTACTCGCTCTTCTTTTGAGTGGGCAACGTAGTGGTAATGGTAGTGATTTGGGCAGGAATCGTGCAAGATTAACCATTAGACCGACATTTGGTCGTTCAAGGTCTATTTATGCTATATTAGCATTTCTTTCGGCATCTTGGCCACGTCCCTGTCTCGTTGTAGCCCGCTACGCCTACGACCCCGCGGGCAACCTGACCAAGGAGACCAACTCTCTGGGCGAAATAAATTACGACTACACATACTACAGACTGTTAAACAAACGTTATTATATGACGTTTTCTCGCTTCGGCATAGTGCAAACACTGCGAGATTTGCCCTCTGCGCTCGGCTTATCGAAAACGTTATTACATGACGTTTTCTCGCCTCGGCATAGTGCAAACGCTGCGAGATTTGCCCTCTGTGCTCGGCTTATCGAAAACGTTATAGCAACATGACGGGAAACGACGTGACATACACCTATAGCACCAGCGGCAGGACGGAAGACGGAGCTGCGCAAAGCGAGAGAAGAACAAACTCGTTTGTTTTTCCGAGCCAAAGCAGCGGTGGCGTAGCCAACCCTATGCACGCCGCCGTGGACTGCAGCCACTATGCCTACGACTATGCCGGGGAGAGGACGATAAAGCTGACGGGCAGGAACAGTGTCCTCGATGTCAATGCCGACCTGATGCGGACGGCGAGTGTCCTGTCAGAGATAACGATATACCCGTCCCCCTACGTGGTGCTGAGTAACAAAGGGTATACCAAGCACTACTATGCGGGTGGCGACAGGGTGTGCGCCCGTACCGGAGGCGGGGGGCTGCCGATGGCGACGCGTGATGCCCCGATGTCGAGCAGGGCCGACGACCTGTTTGCTGGCTGCCTGAACCAATGTCTTGGCCGGAGGCTCGACAGCGACAATCCTGCGTGCATCCACGGAATAGGCTGGGATGACGAAGTATTCAGAACCCCGATAGTGGGCAGCCCGAAAATGCTGAAAGTCAGCCCAGCGTTTGAAACCACGCCCTTTGTCGGGAAAATGGCATACTATGCCACCCATGACGACCCTGAAACCGATGGCTATTATTATCACTCCGACCATTTGGGCAGTGCCAGCTGGATAACCGACAATGGTGGACAAGCCATCCAGCACCTGCAGTACCTTCCCTACGGCGAGCCGTACATCAACCAGCGCACAAGTGGCTACAGCGAACGCTTTATGTTCACGTGCAAAGAACGGGATTCAGAAACTGGCTATGGCTATTTCGGAGCAAGGTACATGGACCACGAGCTCATGGCCATGTGGCTGAGCGTTGACCCGATGGCGGACAAGTATCCGTCCATTTCTCCGTATGCATACTGTACGTGGAATCCGATGAAACTAGTGGATCCATATGGAGAGATGCCAAGATTGCCATTATGGCTTAGAGCAGCGACATCAAGACATGTGTATGAAGCTATCCTGTACAAAATAAAACATGGTGGGGATTTAAGCATATGGGAAACTCATCGTGGGTGCGTATTCGCTTCGGTTAGTTCTAATTCTACTGAAAACTACAATGTCACAATATCAGAAAAAATGTTTCGACCACGAGGGTATACCGACCAGGAAGTATGTTACTCAACTAATGATCCTTTTGTTAGGATAGAATCATGGCTAGACGAAACGACAGGTACTTTTATGGGGGACTTTGGAAAATCCTTATTGTCAATAGCATATGGGACTATTAATGGAGGTTTCCAATATATTACAGGATTCTCTATGGCTGGAACCGAGGCCAATCCAATGGAGAAAACTAGTGCCTTTCTTGATATTGCATCTGTTGGTATGAATAAGACAATAAAGCCTATTGGATTAATAAGAACAACTGCCACAAAAGGAGCTAATTTCTCCGAATATGAAGATTTTATTTCTAAAACAGGAGGAAGAAAATGCAGTCGTTCTGAAGATATAGGTAGAGAGTATAGGCGTAATAAAGAGAATATGCATACTATCAAAGATGCTTATTCATTCATTACTAATACAAAGAACATTAGAGAGGTAATAAATGATGACTAAGTTAGGTATGTATTCTTTTAAGAAGAACAAGGCATTAGTAAAAACTTTTAGACCATGATAGATATCATCGGAGGTGAGTTTAGGTGGATATGTCGCTTTTGCCGCACAGACTATCGGGACGAAATAAATTGTATTGATGGCTGGTTTAAAAATATTCCGATAATCAGTACAATTGAGAACGAACTTTTGGGTACTATAATTGTAATAGTGATGATTGTAGTAGTCAATCTGCTTATACCTTAATCCCGACCCGGCGGATGTTCACTGAGCACTGATCCCGACCCGGCGGATGTTCGTGCCGTGCCGTTTCCCAACGGGAGAGATACCCGACCCGGCGGATGTTCAATCCGTGCCGTTGGTCTGGATTTGCAATCTAGACCCATTGAGTATAAGGATTTTCAATCCGCAAAAGCAATGAACTGAACCGAAATAGCGCGTGTGGCAATAAAACAGCCACATCTTCGTTATCCTTCCTACTGATGATGATTAATAAGGGCATACAAGATAGTGTTGCTTTCACGGGCAAAGAGCGCGACGAGGAAACAGGTTATGGTTATTTTGGCGCGAGGTACATGGATCACGAGCTGATGACCATGTGGCTGAGCGTCGACCCGATGGCGGATAAGTATCCGAACATTAGTCCGTATAACTATTGCATGTGGAACCCCATCAAGCTAGTTGACCCAGATGTAAAATGCATCATTTTCATCCATTTAATGAAGATGAAAGTTATTATCCGTCTCATTCAGATCAAAATTTCGCACGTAAACATCCCTCCTCAAAATGTTTTTTATATTCTCAAGGGAAATCCATGGAGTTTGGTCACTTGGTGCCAACGGAAGAAGGCAAATACATTAATATGATAAAATATGCAAAGATATGGAGAACATTTGCAAATTAAAACAATTACTTACCTTGATATTGATCCTATTGACTGAAACTCCTGCCATTTCTCAGAACTATTATCCAGACTGCGCTGAATATTATAATATGGATACGACAAATAGTAAGTTGGAAGCCCGGAATTTCTTTGAAGGATACACCGTATTTGACACCATACCGATAAGTGTTATCCCTGACAAATTATACAACGTATACAAAATGTCCCTCAGCATTCCACTGTTATCCGTCAAGGAGAATGATTTGCTCTGTATACTTAAGTCCGCTCTGCAAAAACCAATTTCAGATATGTTTTTTCCTGCCCCATCCACTTCAGACCATTATGACAGCTCGGGCTATTTGGTAGATATATTGATACAGAATAAAAGTCAAGATTCTTTTGATGTACAAGTAAGTCCCCATTTAAACTATTACATGTATAACCTATTGTCTGGAGCCCAAAGATCAGGAGTGAATCTTGCGGGATGCTTTTATTACGATTCATTATTGTGCATAGTGCACTCTTGGCATGTGGATCCGCGTAATTTAAATTGTTATTGGGACATTACCGATTCCTATCAGAGAATAAACATCTATCAAAAAGAGTTTGAATGGTTCATTTTCGATGATTATAAAGTAAAGCAGTTTTCTATTAGGAAATGTAATTAGTAACGGTTAAAAAATAAGGTAAAAGGATCAGGCATGATTAATCAGGTAGTTCCATTTATTGAGTTTGGAGCCCGACCCCGCGGATGTCCCAACCCCGCGGATGTTCGTTCCGACCCACCCGACCCAGCAGATGTTCGGTGCCGTGCCGCTGGTCTGGATTTGCAATCCAGACCCATTGAGTATAAGGATTTTCAATCCGCAAAAGCAATGAACTGAACCGAAATGGCACCTGAAGCAATAAAACAGCCATGTCTTTGTTATCCTACTGATGATGACTAAAAACGGCATACAAGACAACTGCTCTTTCACGGGCAAAGAGCGCGATGAGGAGACAGGGTATGGGTACTTCGGTGCGAGGTATATGGACCACGAACTGATGACCATGTGGCTGAGTGTTGACCCGCTGGCGGATAAATATCCCTCAATCTCACCGTATGCATATTGTGCGTGGAATCCCATAATAGCCATAGATCCTAGTGGTATGGACTCTGTTCACACGCCAAATGGAATTGCCAACGTAGGTGATGGTTATAGGGCGACACCTGACGGACAGTATCTCTATGGAGAAGGACTGCAGCCCAAACGGTGGAACCCAAATCTTGAAATTGGTAGTATAGTCGGGGGTGAATTTCGTGGAGGCTACGAAAATTGCGATGAATCAGAATTATCCCTAATACAAAATGAAAGTATTATTAACTTGGCAAACATTGCTGTTCCTGTTGCTGTTCCAATCGGTGCTTTTTTGAGGGAACACATCTCCACTGCTGCTGGAGCAGCCATAGAAGCAGTTACTACAATTGCATGGATAATACCTGTCAGCTTGTTAGTCTCTGGTGATACCCGTCAATGTGCCACAGATAATGGCAATGATGATGTTCAAACCTCTGCTGGACAGAAAACAGATCGCTATGGAAATGTATTAGGGGGAAGTGGTAAGCCTAGGGTAAATACAGTCCATCACCCCACACAAAAGGAAGCCAAAGATGCGGCAAGAAACCAAGGGAAAGGTCGACCAGTAAAACACAAATCTCCCAAATTGGGGAAACCACACTATCGTCCAACAGACAGAAACGGATTAAAGAAACCAAATAGCACTCATCATGAATTTTAATAATACTAATTGTCCAGATATATGGTATGGAATTCTCCATATTAAGACAACCAAAAAAAACGATGAGATGCTTGGCGATGTTACTGGAGCATATGTTAATTTAATTGCGAAAGCACATAGCCGGAAGGAGTTTGTCGTGTTGATAAAAGATTACGCGAGTGATCTTGGATTTGATTTCGTAGAACTATCAGAGGTTTCAACTTTGCAAGACAGGCTGATTTGTGGGAGAAACATCGCTGACAACCTACTCAAAACAGCCATTTCTCTTAAAGGGTATGGGCATGTGAGATTTGGAACATTTCATACTTATTGAAAGAAATCCCGACCCATCGGATACTCGTTGTCACCCCGCCGGTCCAACCCATAGGACCCGACCTGGCGGATGTTCGTGTCGTGCCGTTGGTCTGGATTTCCGACCCGGCGTATGTTCCATGCCGTGCAGTTGGTCTGGATTTCCGACCCGGCGGATGTTCCATGCCGTACCGTTGGTCTGGATTTGCAATCCAGACCCATTGAGTATAAGGATTTTCAATCCGCCGGGCAACAATGAACTCAACTAATACACATTAGGAACTATGAGGATTTCGAATACACTAATAATAAGTTTCTTTGTTTACTTAACTACAATGTGCCATGCGCAAAATAAGGATCTATTGTACAATGAATTACACTTTGAGGATGGCCTTTGCAAAAACACAATTAAAGTAACACCAACAGAAATTATGAGAGCCTCATGGACAGATACTGCTTGTTTCCATCGAAAACAGCCAATCTCGATGTTATCCTTTTTGTATCCTATTGCCGAGCCAAAGCAACGTCATCGAAAATAAGGACATAGATGCCCGGTGGGTGAAGAAACGTGGCGAGCTGTTCTACGGGTACAAGGACAACGTGGAAATATGCAACAAAACCAAGCTCATACGAAACTACACGGTGTGTGCCGCCAACCGCCACGACTCCAAGGAGACGGAGCGCGTACTGACAGAGCCGCCCAAGGAGGCCCACGGAGAACCGGCATGGCTCGACGCGTGATATGCCGGGATGGAGGATGTGGTGAGAGCGAAACACATGACTCCGATAATCTGCGAGAAAGGCAAGAAGGGCCATCCCTTGACGGAAGAGCAGAAGGAGCGGAACCGTCAGAAGTCGAAGGTGCGGAGCCGCGTGGAGCATGTCTTCGGATTCATGGAACAAACAATGGGAGGTTTAGTGTTCCGAGGAGTGGGAATGGTGAGGGCCAAAGCCAACATTGCGAAAGTCGAGCGCAGAGCAAGCTTGCTTGATATGCCGAGATGCAGCAATGTCACCATAGGTAACATTGCACTGACAAACCTTGTCTATAACATGTGCAGACTGGTGCAGATTAAGAAATACCAACCTAATCTAATTGTGATTCAATAGACAGAATATCAAACGATTACCTCCCCACCGTCAATAATATGATAAGAAACTTATTGTCAAATGAAAAAATAGTCGTATCTTTGCATTCATAAACCAATTGTTAAACAACAGTTGTCCGGCAGATTAATGGGTTCTGTCTGTTTTGATGACCAAAAAGTGAATAAATAGAACACACCTAATATAAAATGAAGACTAAACTATTATCACTCTATGCAGCCTTGGTATTGGCTGGCTGTGTACAGGCACAGACTTTGGTCGACAACTACAGTTTGGCGACACGTGTGGACTCGACGGCATGGATTGACATCACGGGTGTCGACAGCCTTATTGTCGAGCCTACGGCAACCACATACACCTACGCCCGCAGCGCACTGCTGCCTATTGGCTTTCAGTTCAGGTTGGCTGGCACACTGTGCCAGTATTTCTCGACCAACGTGAACGGTACTGTCAGCTTCAGCAACTACTTGATTCCGTCGAGCGGATATTACGACACCCCCCTTGGGGCACAGCGGAGGACCGGCTCCTCCCTGCCTAAGGTGGAGCCTTTCGGTTACCGTGGGCAGTGGGACAGCACCTGCTATACCCGTTTTGCCACCCTCGGCACTGCCGACAGCCACATACTGGTGGTGCAGACGCGCATGGGTGTGTACGGCATGGACTCGACCCATCTTAGTTTTCAGGTGCAGTTGCACGAGGCCACGGGCGAGGTGCGCATCGTCTATGGCGTAACTGAAGGTCCCCTGCCGACCCATACCACACAGACAGGTGTGGTGGCGAGTTACAACGACCTTATCTTCATTGATTTGGCAACACACGGTACCCTTCGGGCGACAACGTCTATAACGCAGACCAATGCCGCGGGAGTATGGCCCATACAGTGGCGTTGCTACTCGCTAATGCCCGATGCTCAGGCCTGCCCCTATCCACCTGCAGTCAGCGTAAGTACAAGCAATTTCAATGCGGTAAGCATCACATGGGTCCCCGACAGTGCGGCTTCGGCCTACCGTATCACCCTTGACCCCCTCGGGTTGGACACCATAGTGACAGGCGACACCCTGCTACTGACCAATGTGCTGAATGGGGCCACCACCTATAGCGGCACGTTTGGCGGCGTGTGCGACAGCGTGCACAGCAGCTACCGTACACGCACATTCTCGTTTAACACGAGTTGCGGAACGGTGCGCCATCTGCCGTGGACGGCCAATTTTCAGACCACGGCATTTAACAACTGTTGGACACTGCGCAGCCCCAGCCCCTATAGAGGAGGCTGGGACGTCAGTAGCGGTGCCATGAGCAGTTTCTACGCCAGCGACAATATTACTGCCTATAGTGGCTGGCTGGTGAGCCCAATGATAGATTTGCCCGCCACAGGCGATGCCGAGTTGCAATGGGACTATCGTGCCAATGCTTTCAGAATGGAGCATCCCACGGTGTTGGTTAAGGTGATGGTGTGCGATTCAATCAACACAGTCGACACTAGCAGCGCCGAGTGGGAGACAATCTTTGCCATCCGCCACAGCATATCGACATACAAGACCTTCCGAGTCGGCCTGAACCAGTGGCGTGGACACCGTGTGCGAGTGGCCTTCGTGCGAAACTCGACGGGTGGGGAAAAGGCCTTTGTCGACAATGTGTCGGTGGTTGTCACCAGCCAGCCCGGCATAAGGATGGAGCCTATCCCTATTGCCGATGCTGGCGGGGGGACGACTATCCGTGCCGCCATCATCGTGCCGACGGGGGATACAGCCACTGTGAGTTGGCATTCGACGATGCTTGACCGCGGCCTTGCCGCGTATATCGGAGAAAGCGACACCCACTTCACCCTCTCCTACTTGGTCGACGGCATCGATACTGTGACTGCGGTCATCGCCACCGCCACCAGTGCGGACACCGACGTGGTGACGTTTCGCGTAAGGGACTGCTCTACACGCGGCCTGACATGGACTGAAGACTTTGAGAACGGCGTAGAATGCTGGGAGTTGCGCGACTGTGGCACCACCCCGTCGGGATGGCATTTGGCCACCTCCAATAATTTCAATAGCGGCAAATACCTCTACGTTCCCAATTTCGTCAACAAGCCCGTCGGCTTCAGCAACAGCATCGTGTCGAGACCTATCACGGTGCCGTCGCTGCCAGAGGGACACGGTGTCGCGTTGGCTTGGCAGATGGCTTCGTGGGGCAACTACACTCCTATGCTGGCCATCCGTTTTGAGGAGGACAGCGTCAGCACCCTGTTGGCGGATATACCGATTGCCCGCCTCTCAAGCTCAAGCATTTTGGGTGATTATATAATCTATCTTGACTCAGTTGCCGGGCGGACAGGCCGACTGGTGCTGGAACAACATGCTATGCCTGGGGCAACTTCGTGCAGTAGCGTCAGCATCGACAACATCGTGCTGCGCTACGCCCGCGTGCCACTGGTGGAACACAACATGCCCCAACGTGTGTATGTGGGCGACACAATACCTTTGCAGACCACGTTGCTCGAGGGCGTGGCCGACGGCCTCCACTACTTTTGGACTTCGGTATTCGACTCCACAGGGCGAGCCGTCATGTCAAACACCGACAGCACCATCGTCTATCATGTAGGCGGTGTGGATACTCTCACAGTGCAGGCCATTAACAACTATGGTACCTCGTCTGACACCGCAACGGTGCTTGTCTGCCCACCAGTGAACATGTTCCCTTGGCAGGCCGACTTCAGTTCGGAGGGCTGCTGGTACAACATGCCTGGTAGCGACTGGGAATTCTCAGGGAACTACCTTCAGGTGTGGGGAGACCATTATTTTGAGGGTACAGTGGTGTCGCCGGCACTGGTGGTGCCTACCGACACTGGCACAGTGCTTACCTGGAAGGTTGATGGCACCTCGCGTTACACCGTCAGTATCAGCACCGGGCGTTACGACGACTGGAGCACCTACACTACCGTCCTGTACGATACGGCAAGAAACGGCTTCCAACCCCGCAGCATCAGCCTCGCCCCCTACGTTGGCGACACTATCCGAGTAGCCTTCCATCTCGACCACCAATACACTGTAGTGCGTATTGACAGCCTCATTCTCACCAACCGAAATGCGCCATTGGTGCATCTCAGTGCACCGCAACATGTGTTTGCCGACGGTGCTGCCACAGTGCGTGCCTTCTACGACCGAGGCGAGGCAGGCTCTACCATCTCATGGCATTCGGCCATGGCCAGCCGGGGAGATGCCACGCTGCTCACCCCCACGCAGACCAATCTTGCCATCCGCTACCATACCTCTGGTACCGACACCGTCTGGGCTCGGGTCGCGAACACTTTTGGCAGCGACAGTGCGAGGGCCATCTTCACTGTCAGCGACTGCGACACCGTACTGGCAGAGGGCTGGACGGTGAACTTCTCCAACGACTACGACTGCTGGTACCGCCCCGTTGGATGTAACTGGACCCGCTCGTCGAACTCCATCTGTTCGTCTGGAACCACCCCGTTTGACAGTCGCATCATCTCGCAGGCCATCAGGGTGCCTGCAAATGCCGACGACAGTCTGGTGGTGGAATGTACGGCCAGAGCCACGGGCTCACAGCAGGGAGCCACGGGCTCACTGCAGGCGCACACCATGTACCTCCTCGTCACCGATAGCGACTACACCAACCCCTCGCTTTACGACACACTGGTGGCCGATACCTCCGTCTACTATCAGCCCATAACCCATCGTGCCCCCTTGGGGGCATACGCCAACAAGGTGATACACATTGCCCTTGTCAACAACCCCATTACCTTGGCCTCCATGTATTACGATAATCGCATCCTTTATGTGTCCAATGTCAACATTCACTCGTTGCGCCAGCCCGTGATCAGGCTGGCCATGCCTCCTGTTGCCCATGCAGGCGAAAGTACCACTGTGCGTGCCGAACTGACCGACGGTTCGCCCTCCGGGCTCACCTATACGTGGCATTCGACAATGGCCGACTCGGGATTGGCCTCAGTCACCATCCTTGCCGACACCCTGCGCCTAGTCTATTCAACCGCCGGCACCGACACTATCACTGTGGTGGCTACCAACGCATACGGCTCCGACACCGCCACTTCTACCCTTGCAGTGCAGGCCTGCGCCACCATTGACACGCTGCCGTGGGTACTCGGCTATCGTGCCAGCATTACCTGTTGGCGTTTTTACAACTACACCGTCTCCAACAACAGTAACTGGCACAACGATTACTATGGCTATCTGCGCTCCAGCCGTTCAGCATCGTTCGAATCGGCGAACAACTGGTTGGTCTCGCCCGCCATCGAATTGCCCGACACACTCGACGCTTCCGTCCTGCGCTGGACGCTAAAGTCGACTACCGAGACGATTAACAACACCATCTACCATGCCCATATGGACGTGCTTCTCAGCACCACCGATGCCACCGACACCTCCACCTTCAGCCATGTACTCTTCAGCGGCTATATCAATACAGGCGGCGGCGAAAGCACCAGCCGAACCTACGAGGCCTCGCTCGACAGTTTCGCCGGGCAGACGATACACATCGCCTTTGTGCACCGCAAAAACCGCGGCGGCTATATCAACATCGACTCTATCAGGATAGAGAACGGTGGCCGTCCCCAGATTGCCCTTACACCCCCGGCAGCACTGAACACGGACGAGGTGTGCCGCGTCACAGCGCAATGCCTCTCCGGTGCGCGAAACAGCCTTGCCTACGCTTGGCACTCCACCATGGCGGCACGAGGCCTCGCCTCACTTACCCCATCTGCCGACACGGTGAACATCGTATATCTCTCCGCAGGCACAGACACTATCTCCTGCGTGGCCACCAATGCCTTTGGCAGCGACACACAGACGGTGGTCATGATGGTGCACGACTGTCCTGCGCAGACAATACCTTGGCTCGAAGAATTCGAAGACAGCACCACAGTTGGCTGTTGGAGCAATTTTTCCTACCACTACAATTCGCTGTACCAATTTGTCCGCACCGAGGTGGCAAACAGCTGGCACTTCGCTGGCGACAGCACCGCACACCGTATGGAGAGCCAGACCTACACCTACGATTGGCTCATTTCACCCCGCATAGCCCTGCCCGCAAGAGCCGACAGCATGACGCTGACATGGCAGCAGAGTACTAACTTTATGGGACTAACCGTGCTGTTGTCACCCAATGGGCGGTTCGACACCCCACACGATTTCACCGACACCCTCCTTCAGGCAGATGCCAACGGTTGGCACACCGTATCGTTGGACTCCTACGCAGGGCAGACCATCCGTATCGCCTTCCGTACTAGTAGTTTCAACAACGCCTGGCTTGACAACGTGATGATAGTGGGCCGACTTGTCCCTGACACCCTTTGGCGCACCCTTGCGGCAAGTAGTGCCGACACTGCGATGGGCCGCGTTGACGGTGGCGGAATATATCCCGACAGCACCCTTGTTACTCTGACGGCAATGGCATTTGACGGCTATGAGTTTACCAGCTGGAACGACGGCGACACTGCCAACCCGCGGCAGGTGCTGCTGGTGAGCGACACCGCTTTTACCGCAATATTCCAACCTGTTGTTGATACCGTCTGGCACACCCTAACGGCAAGTAGTGCCGACACAGCGATGGGTCGTGTTGACGGTGGCGGAATATATCCCGACAGCACCCTTGTTACTCTGACGGCAATGGCATTTGACGGCTATGAGTTTACCAGCTGGAACGACGGCGACACTGCCAACCCGCGGCAGGTGCTGCTGGTGAGCGACACCGCCTTTACCGCCATATTCCAACCCGTTGTTGATACCGTCTGGCGCACTCTTACAGCAAATAGTGTGGACACAACGATGGGTATTGTCGAAGGTGGTGGAATATATCCCGACAGCACCCTCGTCACCCTGACGGCCACGGCTTTCGAAGGCTATGAGTTTGCCCACTGGCACGATGGCGACTCCGCCAACCCACGCTATGTGTTGCTGGTGAGCGATACCGCCTTCACCGCACTTTTCCGACCAGTGGAAGACACTTTGAGCATTGCTGACCCAGAGTGTCGTAGCAAAGAGCCCATAGTCTACCCCAACCCTACGTCGGGCAATGTTACGGTGCGCGTTTGGCAACGTGCAACGGTGACCGTCATCGACCTCACAGGTCGCACGGTGATGGCTCCGACCACAATTGACGATCACCTCACCATTCAACGTACAGACCTGCAGGTTGGCATCTACTTTATTAGCGTCACCACTCCTAGTGGCACCACAGTGCACAAACTGACAGTGGTTCCATCGAAGTAACCACTTTGTCACCTATAGTTCCGCATATTCCGACTGTGTAATGGCTGTTGGATTATGCTTCAATAGCCCCGTTGCCTTCTGCTGAAAAGCCACGGCAATGGGGCATAAGCCTCCGTAACGCATAATTGGCGGAAGGTGGAAGACGCTAGTATATATAGATGCTACTTTTCTTATCATGGGTCTAGATTTGGGTGGTGTGTTCATAATTGATGAATATAGGGGAGTTCTATAAATTAAATGACTAAATTTCATTTTGTTATATCAATGTATTTTCGTATTTTTGCAGTATTAACAGAATAATGCAGCATATATGAAATACCGTAAGAATCAAGGCGTTGGGTTATTTGACAAGGAGAACACCCTTCAGGAATTACTCGAAAACGGCAATCCACTACCCAAGTTAAAGAAAATCATAGACTTCGAGCAGTTCCGCGACATTCTTGAGCCTGTATTTGATAACACGAGGAGGAAGAGTAATGCAGGTCGCAAGCCGTTCGACCCGGTGTTCATGTTCAAGGTGCTGTTCCTGCAGAGGCTTTACGGCATGAGCGACCCACAGATAGAATACCACTATCAAAGATAGGACGAGTTTCCGGGACTTTCTTGACATCCAGAGTGTCGACGATGTTCCCGACGAGAAAACCGTGTGGAAATACAAGGATGCGCTGGCACAAAGCGGGACATACGACGAATTGTTCAAGAGATTCAACGGGTACCTCGACAGTCTAGGACTGATTGTGAACGAGGGCAAGATTGTCGACGCGAGTTTTGTCATTGCCCCACGGCAGCGCAACACGCGCGAGGAGAACAAGAAGATAAAGGAGGGGAAAGGAAAAGAATTGTTCAATGACAACCCACACAAGAAGTGCCACAACGTTGCACAAAGCGAGAGCAGTGGGAACTTGTTCCCATTGCCGAGCTAAAGCAACGTCATCGAAGATAAGGACATAGATGCCCGGTGGGTGAAGAAACGTGGCGAGCGGTTCTACGGGTACAAGGACAACGTGGAAATATGCAACAAAACCAAGCTCATACGAAACTACACGGTGTGTGCCGCCAACCGCCACGACTCCAAGGAGACGGAGCGCGTACTGACAGAGCCGCCCAAGGAGGCCCACGGAGAACCGGCATGGCTCGACGCGTGATATGCCGGGATGGAGGATGTGGTGAGAGCGAAACACATGACTCCGATAATCTGCGAGAAAGGCAAGAAGGGCCATCCCTTGACGGAAGAGCAGAAGGAGCGGAACCGTCAGAAGTCGAAGGTGCGGAGCCGCGTGGAGCATGTCTTCGGATTCATGGAACAAACAATGGGAGGTTTAGTGTTCCGAGGAGTGGGAATGGTGAGGGCCAAAGCCAACATTGCGAAAGTCGAGCGCAGAGCAAGCTTGCTTGATATGCCGAGATGCAGCAATGTCACCATAGGTAACATTGCACTGACAAACCTTGTCTACAACATGTGCAGACTTGTGCAGATTAAGAAAAACCAACCTAATTTAATTGCGATTCAATAGGCAGAATATCAAATGATCCCCCCCCATCAAAAAAATGATAAATAATTTATTGTCAAATAAAAAAATAGTCGTATCTCTGCACCCGTAAACCAATTGTTAAACAACGGTTGTCTGGCAGATTAATGGGTTCTGTCTGTTTGGATGACCAAAAAGTGAATAAATAGAACCCACCAAAAGTACTTTTATGAATCGAGAACGCAAGGTAGTTTACAGCCCTCCGGTAATCAAAACTGTAAGTTTCGTGGTAGAAATGGGACTTACCATGTCCACTACCAATTACGTGCCAATGACAGGAGATGATGACCTGCCGGGAATCCATTCCAATTCTTACGGGAGTGACGATTGGTCTAACAATGGTAACAGCACCACGTCGTATGAAATGGAAAGATGGTAAACGGATTAAACTAAAAGGTAAAGAGTAAAAATTAAAATTGATTGACATTATGAAGAGAATTAATACAATAATGATAGTTGGCCTGATTGCGGGTACAGTGCTGCTGGCGGGCTGCAAAAAAGAACACCGCACTGTTACTCTGGGTGCCACTATTGTCAACAGTAGGGATGCCAAGGTGTATATCGACAACCTGACCCCCTGCTGGCATAACAACGATCAGGTACGGGTCAACAACCAAACCTGCGCCACCAGTGGTGCTGACGGCTCGTCAGCACAGATAACCGATGTGACACAGAGCGGAAACTACCGCGCCATATATCCTGCCGACCTGGTGGGGGGTGTGGACATCACCAGCAGCAGCACCATAGCCGTTACCCTGCCTCAAGAACAACAGTACGAGGCGGACAACCTTGGTGACCAAAAAGTGAAAGCGCCGATGGGGGCCTTCTCAAGAACCGAGTCGCTGACCTTCTATAACCTCTGCTCGCTCATCAAGGTGGTAATCAGCAACAGCATGGCTAATAGCTTCGACCTTGAACGTATTACCGTTGAGGCTGATAACGCCTACCTCAGCGGGGCGTGCAGTGCCACCGTGACGGGAAGTCCGAATGACCAGATTGGAAACATGGCGACTACGGCCAACCACGATGTGTCGTTGGTGTTCCCAGCAACTAACAGACCCACCATAGGCAATGGGGATAGGGACACCTACGTCTATTACATCGTGGCACCAGCGTTTGGTACAGTAGAAGATCCTGATAATGTGACCATCACGCTCCACACTACCACTGGTCAATATGCCACATTTGAGAAGCCTGGCGTGTCGCTAGGCCACAACAAAATGGCAACGGTGAGCCTGACGGTGAGTCAGTTGGAAGGGCAGGCTTTGGGCGAAGGAGTGCTACCTGGTGCCTTCTCCGTAAGTGGCACGCTGCAGGTTCATTTCTCGCGGGGCAACCTGCAGTACAAGGTTGGTAGTGACAATAACTGGCGTTTTGCCGAGCACCAATACGACTATGTGGGTAGTAACAATCAATATTTAAATTCCCTGGGCTACGCCGAATGGATGGACCTCTTTGGTTGGGGCACGGGCAACAGACCCACGTATTGCGGAAATGCTATTGACTACACCCCTTTCGTTGACTGGGGTACCAACACTATCAGCAACGGTGGCAACCCAGCCAACCCATGGCGTACTCTTAACTATGGCGAATGGTATTACCTGCTAAACTCCCGCGACGGTGCTACTTCCAAACGTGGCACAGGTAATATCAACGGTGTGGGCGGATTGATTATCCTGCCTGACGAATGGACGCTGCCTTCAGGTGGTCATTTCAATTCTGGTTTTGTATCGTCGACGAGTACTGACTGGACACTCAACAGCTACACAGTTGAACAGTGGGCGCAGATGGAGGCAGCAGGTGCGGTGTTCTTGCCTGCAGCGGGTTTACGCCAAAATCTTTATACTATAATCAATCTGGGCACCCGCGGCATGTATTGGTCATCAACCTCTGTTAGTAACAACGAGGCGTACAACTTTAAAGTCACTTGTCGTGCCGTGGATTTTGGGTCTGATACACGTCAATACGGGGCCTCTGTACGCCTTGTTCAGAATATTTCGAACAATCAGGGCAATTAAAATATTAAAGGTGACTTCTATAAATCACCTCGAAGAGGTGTGACTATTAATAACACCGTACATTTGTAGTGCCGTAACACTCAGACATCAGAAATCTGCATCCCGACAGATGGGCTCTTCGATAACGGAGAGCAACGAACAAACGACACGTCATTTATAGAACCCACCATAAATACGGAGAATGAAATCCCCAAATTCATACTAAATTTGGGGATTTGCATTAACCATGTGAACAAATGGCTGTCCGTATTTACCTGATGGCAAACACACCTAACAAACAATACAACGCCCAAAACAGGCTGTTACCAAGTATGCCCGATGGACAAAACGAGTTGCATGTTGTTTCTTGGGACGAGGGCAGAGGGTTGGGCCGTGCCTGAATCTACATCATACAGCACTGAGCCGATGGGAAGAGTATGATAGTCCTCACCCTCCTCAAGTTCTAGCTTGCCGAACAACTTTAACAAACCGAGTGAAGTGATATTATATTGCAACCTAGCACCTGCAAACCACGTGTCAGAGAACCAATACTTCATCCCCGCGTTTAAATCGACACCGAAGGAAGACAGGATGTTCCCAAGCAAAGCCTCACCTTTGTCGCGGTCAGCTATGGTCTGTTCCACCCCGTTCAGCTTCAGTTTGGAATTGAAAGATGGGGCGACGTATAGACCCATACCGACACTTACCGAAAACTCGTCATTGATACGGTGTGAAAGGAAACCCATACCATGTACCATCACCCGTTGCAAAAGGTAACTAACGTCGACATTCTGTTCCTGCCCATTAAGGGTGAAAGCCACTTTGCTATGGAAGGGGTTGACACTGTAATATGCCTCGAAATAGACGCCCGTTTCCAAAAACCTGTCGTGCTGAGTCTCATGCCCCCAAAAAAATCCCACCTGATAACCCAAATTGTTCCGTACCATACTGTCCGCCGAACAGCTGATAGTGGCTGCGCTGCCTTGCGGTGCCTGTGGTCTAAATGCAAGCCATTGGTGGTAGCCGTATGAGGTACCAACGTTAAACCCAATCTGCCGCTCGCCTTCGCGAAGGAGCGGAACTTCCCTAAACTGTGCCGCTGCGCTCCAGCCTGCAGCAACCATCGTAAGAATAAGAATGATTTTTTTCATAGGTAAAATTAGTATTTATTGTTAATTGAAGTATCAAAAAAAACGCCTATCTATCCATCTAGCTATCTATTAAACTACCGCAATATTATTCATCTCACTTTGCAAATATACACTTTTTTTCCAACAAAATGGATAAAAACGTTTCTTCCGCCACATCAACCCGAATAAATTGCAAGTAAACTCCAATATTCGACAGCATTCTTCTTATTGACAGTGATGGTAGCGAAGTCCTTTTTACAATATTTCTGTTTCATTTATGTTATTCTTTCTTTACATTTCTTTTAGCTAAGCTAAATAATAGCTAAAATAAATGCAAACTAAATGCAAATAAAATACTGGAGAAAGAGTGGAGAAACAGACCATTTGTGTGTTTTCCTGAAATCGCTTGACAGATTTTTGCTGGTTAAACTGATTAGATTGTCAAATTATACGATGCCATACTGAATCTTTTGACAACATTAATCCTTTGGGTGACCCTGTACTATTTGGGCAGATCTTTGTCGTAGACAAAGAGTCGTTTTTCATGGAAGGAGAGTCTATGGCAAAAAAAGCGAGGGCTGTCGCAGCGAATGTTCGTTGAGACGGATCCCTATCTGGCGGATGTTCCATGTAGTGCCGTTGGTCTGGATTTGCAATCCAGGCCCATTGAGTATAAGGATTTTCAATCCGCCGGGCAGCAATGTACAGATTGCTTTTTTCTGAAAGAAAACTATTTATGTTGGAAAAAAGTTGTATCTTTGCAATTCACGTGGGTGTAGTCGAGTGCCTGACAACTCGATAGTGCACAGCGTGTTATGTATGTTTAACCTGGACGGTCAGGCGTCCGCAAATACATAAATCTCACACATGGATTATAAAAATGTGCAGCCGTTAGCAGATTTTGACTGGAGTGCTATCGACAAAAAAGAAGAAGTCAACAGCGAACAGGCTCAGAAAATGACTGAGCAGTACGAGCAGACCTTTAATGCTTTCACCGAGCAGGAGGTGATTGAGGGTACCATCGTCAGCATTACCGACCGCGAGGCTGTGGTCAACATCGGGTACAAGAGCGACGGTGTTATTCCCGCTTCCGAGTTGCGTTACAACCCCGATTTGAAGGCCGGCGACAAGATCGAGGTCTTCGTTGAAAGCCAGGAGGACTCCAATGGCCAGCTGCTTCTTTCACACAAAAAGGCCCGCATCCTCAAGTCTTGGGATCGCGTCAATGAGGCCTTCGAGAATCAGGAAATTATTACCGGTTTCGTCAAGAGCCGCACCAAAGGCGGTCTTATCGTTACTGTTTTCGATAATATCGAGGCATTCCTTCCCGGTTCTCAGATCGATGTCAAGCCCATCCGCGACTATGACGTTTTCGTTGGTAAGAACATGGAGTTCAAGGTGGTGAAAATCAACCACGAATACAAGAATGTCGTTGTCTCTCACAAGGCTCTTATCGAGGACGAAATCGAAGCCCAGAAGGCCGAGATTATCAGCCATCTCGAGAAGGGTCAGGTGCTTGAGGGAACCGTTAAGAACATCACTCCTTACGGCGTGTTTGTCGACCTGGGTGGTGTTGACGGTCTCGTTCATATTACCGACCTCAGCTGGGGTCGCGTTTCCGATCCTAAGGACATTGTTGAGCTCGACCAGAAAATCAATGTCGTTATCCTCGACTTTGATGAGGCCAAGCACCGCATTGCTCTGGGTCTGAAGCAGCTCACTCCTCACCCCTGGGATGCTCTCGATCCCAACCTCAAAGAGGGCGACCATGTGAAGGGTAAAGTGGTTGTCATTGCCGACTACGGTGCATTTGTCGAGGTGGTTCCCGGTGTTGAAGGTCTCATCCACGTCAGCGAGATGAGCTGGAGCCAGCACCTGCGCAGCGCTCAGGATTTCCTGAAAGTTGGTCAGGAGGTGGAAGCTGTCATTCTCACACTCGACCGCGAGCAGCGTAAGATGAGTCTGGGTCTGAAGCAACTGATGCCCGATCCCTGGCTGACTATTACTGAGAAGTATCCTGTTGGCAGCAAGCACACCGCCAGCGTGCGCAACTTCACCAACTTCGGTATCTTTGTGGAACTTGAAGAAGGTGTCGACGGTCTGATCCACATCAGCGACCTGAGCTGGAGCAAGAAAATCAAGCATCCTGCCGAGTTCACCAAGATTGGCGACAAGATTGATGTCGTTGTTTTGGAAGTCGATGCCGAAAACCGTCGTCTCAGCCTCGGACATAAACAGCTTGAGGAGAATCCTTGGGATGTGTACGAATCGCTGTTCACCGTTGGTAGTGTCCACGAAGGCACCATCAGCAGTATCAACGACAAGGGCGCAACGGTGACTTTGCCTTATGGCGTTGAAGGGTTCGCTCCTATGCGTCACCTCGAGAAGGAAGACAAGAAGAAAGCCCGTCAAGGCGAAACTCTTGACTTTAAAGTGATTGAATTCTCCAAGGAGAATAAGAAAATCATCCTCTCCCACACCCGTACTTTCCAGGATGCAGCTGAAGGCGGCGCCAAGGTCGAAAACGACGAGGCCAAGAAGGAGCGCGCTACCAAGAAGACCGTTAAGAAAATCAACGAGACTCTTGAAAAGACCACTCTCGGCGACCTCAGTGTTCTGGCTAACCTGAAAGAAGAGATTGAAAAAGAGCAGAAAGGCGAATAATCAGCCTGAAACTCGGTATTGAAAAAGAGCGTCTCATTTTGGGACGCTCTTTTTTTATGGTTATTGAGATGAGAGAGGCTATGTGGGTCAGCTGGCAAAGGATTGCATGTCGATGAGTTTTTTGTAGAGGCCGTTGGGGTGGGAGAGGAGTTCGGAGTGGGTGCCGCGCTCGACAATGTGACCTTTGTCCATGACGATGATTTCGTCGGCATGGCAAATGGTTGAGAGCCTATGGGCGATAACAATGCTGGTGCGGCCGCACATGAGTTGTTCCAATGCTTGCTGGACGGCCAATTCGCTCTCGGTGTCAAGGGCGCTGGTGGCTTCGTCGAGGATAAGGATAGGTGGGTTTTTCAGTACGGCACGTGCAATGCTGATGCGTTGGCGTTGCCCACCGCTGAGGTTGAGCCCCCGATCGCCGATGTTGGTTTCGTAGCCTTGCTCCATTTGGTTGATGAATTCGTCGGCGTGAGCTATGTGAGCCGCTTCGCGCACTTGTTGCTTGGAGAAATCGGTTCGGCCGAAAGCTATATTGTTGGCTACGGTGTCGTTAAAAAGGATGCAGTTTTGAGACACTAGTCCTATCTGGGCTCTAAGGCTGTTGATGTTGAGGTCTGGGAGTGGGTGGCCGTCGATGAGTATTTGCCCTTCTGTGCAGTCGTAGAAGCGGGGCAGTAGGTCTACCAGTGTGGTCTTACCTGCGCCAGATGGGCCTACGATGGCAATGGTTTTGCCTTTGGGAATGGTGAGGTTGATGTCGTGCAGCACGTATGTGGGCTCGGCTTGGCCTCTGTGCTGATAGGAGAAGGATACGTGGCTGTATGTGATTTCTTTTTGGAAGTCTTTGATTTCAACAGCATTCTCTTTCTCGTATATGGTTTCGTCGGCATCCATCACCTCAAATACACGTTGGGCGGCAGCATTGGCTTTCTGTAGGTTGTTGTAGACCCGTACCATTGACTGCACTGGAGGAATGAGTCTGGCAAAAAGGATGACGAAGAGGATGAAGACGGAGGATAATATTTCACCGTTGAGCACTGCCATGCCGCCTAGAATGAGGATGAATACCAGCCCCAGGGTGAGAAAGATTTCGGACAGTGGGCTGCTCAATTCACGACGCTTGGCCACACGAATCATCAGGCGGGCATAATCGTTGTTGGCTTCAGAAAAACGGTCTGAACGGCGTTGCTCCTGTCCGAATGATTTGATAGTACGGATGCCGGCAAGGGATTCTTCCAGAAGGGCAAAAAGATGTCCCAGTTTGTTTTGGCCTTTGGCTGAATTACGGCGCAGACTCTTGCCAATGAGGCTTATGAGCCACACGGCGGCGGGCATGATGACTAGGAAGTAAAGGAAGAGCCGGGGACTGATGAAGATGAGTGCGGCGGAGAAGAGGATGATGTTGATTGGGTCTTTGCCAAGGGAGATGACGGAGGTGAGCACCCCCCACTCGATATCGGCTATGTCGTTGGACATGCGGCTGATGATGTCGCCTTTGCGCTGCGAGGTGAAGTAGGATACAGGAAGGATGGTGATGTGTTGGTAGATGTCGTTGCGAAGCCGCATGGTGATGTCGTTGCGCATGGGGCTGATGAAAAACTGGGCTAGATAGCGGCAGAGGTTGGACAGGAAAGAGAAGGCAAGATAGCCTCCAGAGATGGACAAGAGGCAGGGCCAAAGGCCGTAAAGTGCTTTGTAGCGAGATAAAGTATAGGTGAGCCACAGCGAAAGATAGTCTTGGCTGAGGCTGAATGGAGGCATTGTTGGCACCGGCTGGGAAGTGCCGAAGAGAAGTTCGATAAATGGTACTATCATGATGAAGGTGAACATGTTGAAGAGTACGGCCAAGGTGTTGAAGAGAAGGTTCAAACCAATGTGGCCGGGGTAGTACCTGAGGTAGCGGAAGACTCTCCAGATGTCCTTCATGGCAGTGGATAGTATGATGTGTGGAGCCGACTATAGTTTGGAAGGATCGATGTGGAAGTTGGCTTCAGGACCATTGCAGGGTGAACTGCAGTGGAGCGAACACTCGGAGCAGGGGGTCAGCTCGCCGTGGAGGCGTTTTTTGACTAGGTCGATGAGGTTGTTGCGGAGGGGTTCCAAAAGAATTTGCTGCAGCACTTCGTCGCAGAAGGCATAGGAGAGCATGGTGACGGCAGTGCGCTCGCTGATGCCGCGGGAACGGATGTAGAAGAGTGCTTGTTCGTCCAGTTGGCCTACGGTGCTTCCGTGGGAGCATTTTACGTCGTCGTTGTATATTTCAAGGAAAGGTTGAGTGGTGATGTGGGCCTTGTCGGTGAGGAGTATATTCTTGTTGGACTGATAGGCCTCGGTTTTGACTGCCCCGTCCTCCACAAGCACATGGCCGTTGAAAGTGCCACGGGCGTTGTCGTCGAGGATTCCCTTGAAGAGTTCGCGACTGTGGCAGTTGGGGGAAGCGTGGTCTACAAATATATAGTTGTCCACTTGTTGCTCTTGGTCGTTGAGATAGAGACCGTGGGCTTCGACATTGCAGTGCTCTCCTAGCATGCGTATCTCGCTGTGGTTGCGTATGTGTCCTCCGTTAAGGGTGAGGGCTACGGAGCGGAACGAGGCTCCTTGCTGCATGGCAACGTAGGTGTGGTTGAGAAGGCCTGTCTGGTTGTTGAGGTTCTGCATCTTGTAGTATTCCACTTGGGCACCTTCCATGATGTATACCTCGGTAACATTGTTGGCAAAGGCGGGGGAGTGGTCGTAGGAGTCGTCGCAGTGGATGATGACAACGTGGCTGTTTCGCCCCACCACCACGAGGTTGCGTACTTGCAGGAAGAGACCGTGGCCAGCGTTGATGACAGACTGGAGTTGGATGGGTTTCTGCTGGTGGACGCCGTCGGGGATGAAGGCGAAGAGTCCGTCTGTGTAGTTGTCGCTATTGATTTTGAGATAGGGATTTTCTTTTGGGGTGCATTTGCCGAAGTATTGGCGCACGAGGTCGGGCCGCTGGCTGCTAAAGTTGCGGAATCCGGAAATGATGGTGCCGTCTTCGGTTTGGAGAGTGGGCTGATGGCACAGGCCGTTTTCGGTGACGAAGCGGATGGCTTCGAGGTCAGGTATGTTGCAGTGATATTCGGCAGTTTGGCGTTCACCCTGTGGTAGGGAGAGTTCGTCGGTGAGGAGGGCGGAAAAGTCTACATGGCGCCATACCTCGTTTTTCCGCATGGTAGGCTGTATGTCGCGAAACTGCTGTACGATTTTTTCCATAAGTGATAGTTGTTAATCTTTCAGGCTTTTTGTTCCAACTCCTCTTTTATCCATTCGTAGCCACGGGTTTCGAGCTCCAGTGCCAATTCCTTGGGACCGGTTTTGACGATGCGGCCTTCGTATAGGACATGGACGAAGTCGGGGACGATGTAGTCAAGTAGACGTTGGTAGTGGGTGATGACGATGGTGGCATTGTCGGGGCGGCGCAGTTTGTTGACGCCAGTGGCCACAATGCGTAGGGCGTCTATGTCGAGTCCTGAGTCGGTTTCGTCAAGAATGGCAAGGGTAGGGTCTAGCATGGCCATTTGGAAAATCTCGTTTTTTTTCTTTTCTCCGCCGCTGAATCCTTCGTTTACGGAACGGTTGGCCAGATTGGTCGTCATCTCCACGATGGCTTTTTTCTCATTCATAAGTTTCAGGAATTCGGCTCCCGAGAGAGGGTCAAGCCCGCGGTACTTGCGCTGTTCGTTGACTGCAGTACGCATGAAATTGGTGATGCTCACGCCTGGAATTTCTACTGGGTATTGGAAACCTAGAAAGATGCCCTCGCAGGCACGGACGTCGACGGGCATGTCGAGGATATTCTTGCCTTTGTATATCACTTCACCCTCGGTGACGGTATATTTTGTGTTGCCTGCAATGATGCCTGCAAGGGTGCTTTTGCCATTGCCGTTGGGACCCATGATGGAATGGACCTCGCCGAGGTTGATTTCTAGGTTTACACCTTTGAGAATCTCCTTGTCGCCTATAGATGCGTGTAAATTGCGGATGGAAAGTAATGACATATAAAATGTAAATAGTTAGTTTTTACAATATTATAATAATGTGTTTTTCTTAGTACTAAAGTACAAAGATACAAATTTTTGGACAAATAACAATTTGTATTTCTCCAGTTGAGAAAAAATATGTACTTTTGCAGACTACACAAATGACCGCAGATACTATTTAAATAAGTCAAAAGCACACAGTTCTATGGATTCACCAATAGTTACGCTGATTACAGATTGGGGCGACCGTGATTTTTTTGCCGGAAAAGTGAAGGGTAAGCTTTACTCGTATATCCCTGGAGTGAGAGTGGTGGACATCACGCACAACATTGACCCTTTCCAATCGCTAAAGGCCATTTTTGTGGCTCAGAATGCTTGTATGGATTTTCCAAAGGGAACAATTCATATTATCGATGTGAACTCGTCAGAGACGGCGGAGACACCTTTTGTGGTGGTCGAGTATAGGGAGCATTTCTTTATCTGTATAGACAATGGTATGCCGGGTGCCATTTTTGGCCGAGATTACACTCGGGCGGTCATGGTCGATGTGCCACAGGAAACGGATTTCTTTACTTTTGCAGCCGCCGACTTGTTCTGCAAGGTGGCTTCGATGTTGGCACAAGGGGCTTCTCTTGACGACATAGGCTCGCAATATGAATTGGATATCCGAACCCCACTACTGACTGATGTGTCTAGTGATGTAATCAAGGTGCCAGTCATACATGTCGACATATACGGCAATGCCTATCTCAATATGAAATATTCTGAATTTGAGCGTCTTCGCCGCGGGAGGCCTTTTACCATGTTGGTACGTGAAACTCTTCTGAATAAGGTCTGCCACAGCTATGCCGATGTGCGCTCGGGCGATTTGCTTCTAACCGTTTCTTCGACTGGCAATCTGCAGGTTGCAATTAGGGAAGGATCGGTGGAACAGCTGTTCGGCCTAGGCGTGTTTCATACGGTGACTATTACCTTTAAAAACAATTAGCTATATAAACAAAGCACTAAAGGGTTTAGACAAAACCCTTTTTAGAAGGAATGGTGTCAATGGCAGCAGCGATGCTACTCTTGAGGGGCTGTTGCGGGTTCGTCGGCAAAGTGCTCGGCCAGCATGGTTTGGATTTCTGGCGACTCGTAGCCTCTAGAAGCCAAGAAAGTGACTAATTTTGAGCGGCGTTTGGCCTTTGTCTCGTTGGGGTCGTAAGTCTGCCATTTTGTATTGGCCACGTCCAGCAGTATGTTGCGATACTCATCGTCAGGTATCTCGCCCAAGGCTTCGGTAATGAATTTAGGAGGAACCTGTTTGGATCGTAGCTGATATATCACCTTCAGGCGCCCCCATTTCTGGGTGCGAAGTTTTGCACTGACATAGGCGCGAGCATACCTCTTTTCGTCGATATAACCTTGGTCGATAAGCCGGTTGACAATTTTGCCCGAAAGTTCTATGGAAGCACCCCAGTCACTCAACTTTTTTCTTACTGATGTGCGACATTGCTCTTCGTTGGCACAGTAGCGTTCTGCTCTGGCTAACAGCGACATTTCTTCTTCTGACATATTCTGAACCATGTTGCAAAAGTACAAAAAAAATGAATGCCAGATATTATTTTTATATATTTTTTATCAACAATTGGTTAATATGTGGCATTAGGTTTTATTTAAACAGTACTTAATGTAATGGAATACAGCACTTTCCGTTCTATAGCCAGGGTTGGTGGTAACTCAGGGTAGGCCGAAGGACACCTAGTAATGAACGCTTATTTAAGTGTATAACAAAGCGCTGTGGCCAAAATATTTTCGACTATTCTAAAAAAAAATCGTATCTTTGCATGACTAATACTATACAATAATAATTATGGCGAAAGGAAGGATACTATTTGTAAACCAGAGTATTGTGCCGTTTTCGGAAGAGTCCGAAGCTGCCATTCTGGGTCGTCATCTGCCCCAGTTTACTCAAGAGTTAGGCCGTGAGATTCGTGTTTTCATGCCTCGTTTTTTTGACGTTAATGAGCGTAAGCACCAGCTGCACGAGGTCATTCGTTTGTCTGGAATGAACCTTATCGTGAATAGCTGCGACCATCAGCTCATCATTAAGGTGGGTTCTATCCCTTCTGCCCGTTTACAGGTCTATTTTATTGATAACGAAGAATATTTCACCCGTTTCGGAAGCACTTTCGACGAAAAGGGCATACTAAAACCCGAAAACGACGAGCGCATTTTATTCTTCGGAAGAGGAACCCTAGAGGCCGTGCGCAAACTGGCATGGCAGCCCCATCTAATTCATTTCACCGGCTGGTTCAGCTGCATGGTGCCATTCTATCTGCGGCGCATCAATAAGGAAAACGCCTTCTTCAGCGGCGCGCGGACCGTGCTTTCGCTGGCCGACGATGCTTTTGAAGGCCGGTTCTCCGAGGATCTGGAGAAAAAAATGCGCGCCGACGGTGCCACTGCCAAAGATCTGCGCCTCTACCAGCATCTCGACTACATGACCCTTATGAAGGCGGCAATCACCTATGCCAACGGTATCGTGATTGCTTCGCCTAATGTTAATCCCGAGCTAGTCCAGTTCGCCAAGGAAAACAAACGTTTCGTACTGGACTACAATCCCGATGCCACCGAGTTCTACACCAAAATCAACAAACTTTACGAGACGCTTTGTGGCAGCGCACTCAATAATTAAGAATTCTTGTAAAACATTTGTCAAAATATGTCTTTAAAAAAACTCATCCTCCCTTTGGGTCTACTCTTGCTGCTTTTGCCTACCGCCTGTAATGAGAAAGAAACCGAGATCGGTATGGCTCTCCAAGACCCTTTCACTCTCTACCAAGGCACTCGCGATACCATTTCGCTTTCGGCCTGCACCATTCTCGACGATTCGCTTTCCACCGTGGGCTATCTGGCCGGCGTTTTCGGGGATTATTCCGACAACAATTTCGGCTCCCTCAAGGCCATCCTCTATTCTCAAATTGCCGCTCCTAGCGAAGGCGTGAAAATCACCGACCAAGTCATCATCGACTCTGTGATAATGACCCTAGTGATAGACACCGTCTACCCCGTACTGCCAGACTCTACCCCCCGCAACTTTCATATCATTATCAACCAGTTGGAGCAACCAATGATGCCCGACAGCTCTTTCTTCTCCACCACTGAGCTTGAGGAAAGCGCCCTCTGTTTCTTCGACGACGAAGTCACCTTCATCGCCGACAGCCTTCGTCTGCGCCTCAACGAGAATATTTACTCTGTCTTGCGCGACTCCTGCTCCTACGACGAATTCCTTACTCATTCTAAGGGCATTGCCATCAAGCTGGCCGACAACTCGCAAACGGCCGTCACTGTCGACCTCTCGGCCTCCAATACCCGTCTGACCCTTTTCTACCACACCACCACAATCGACAGCACACTCCAGTTTATTTTTACCATCAACAGCGGTGCAGGTCATTCCATGTACTACGCACACGACTATTCCGGCACCCCCCTGGAAACATTTGCCACCAACCGGCAAGACTCCATCAGTGGCACCGAAAAACTCTACTTCGAACCCCTGGGTGGCACCCGTGTGCGACTCAACATGCAGTCTTTCCTCGACAATTTCCGAGCCGCTCATCCCTATGCCGTAGTGCATTATGCCGAGCTCCTACTCCCGGTCAATACCGACCTCTCCGACACCTCAACCCCAGTTCGAATTCTCGCACTGAAAAAGTTAGCCGACGGCACCTTCACCTACGTCACCGATGCCAACGTGTTGAGCAACCCTTACACCTATGGCGGTTTCGACGGCTATTACGACCGCTCGAAGAAACAATACCGCCTGCGTGTCACCCGCCATCTTCAGGAACTGCTTCGCTCGGGTAAAGACAACGGCACCGAATTGGTTATCGACGCCCGTCGTTCTTCGGCCTTCCGCACCATCGTAAACGGCACAGCCACCGATAACCCCATCCGCATTGATTTTGTATATTCAGAATAAACCCATTATCGGCTATTAATATGAAAAGAACACTCATTTTCGCTTTCGGGTGCCTCCTGGCTCTCTCAGCCAGCGCTCAAATTCATTACGAAGAAGCCTATGCCACCCATCCTGACCAAACCTATGTTTCTGGCACACTCAACGACGACAGTGTCCATATCGGCAATTGGACCTGGTGGCATCCCAACGGACAGGTGTTCCGTCAGGGCAAATACGACAACCAAGGCCGCAAAGTCGGCGTGTGGCGCACTTTCTATAACGACGGCACCAAACACGAAGAGACCGTCATGAGCGGCTCCGGCACCTCTCGCACTTGGTATGCCAACGGCGCTAAGCAGAGCGAAGTGCCCGTGGTCGACGGCAAGAAGCAAGGCATGTTCATATCCTGGTATCCCAACGGCAAGCAGAAAGACGAAGTGCCATACGTCGACGGAGTCCGCGAGGGCAAGACCCACGAGTGGCACGAGAATGGCAAACTCAAGTTCGAGGGCACCTACGTCGATGACGAACTCGAAGGCCCTGCCACCTGGTGGACACCCAACGGCAAACTGGACCAAGAAGGCCGCCTTGTTCAGGGCGAGCAGGAAGGCGAATGGGTCTTCTACTGGCGCACCAACGGCAAAGTAGGCATCCGCGGCCATTACACCAACGGCAACGAAACCGGCCTCTGGACCTATTACTACGAGACGGGCGAAAAATGGCGCGAAGGCCAGTACTCCGACGGCTTCAAACAGGGCCTCTGGACCACATGGTACGAGAGCGGTCAAAAACTCCACGAGGGTCAATATGTCAACGACAAAGAGGAGGGCACCTGGACAGCCTGGTATGAAGACGGCAAGGTCGACTATACCGGCAGCTTCCATAAAGGTCTCAAAGAAGGCCTCTGGCGTGGCGTATATGAAGACGGCAGCGTCCGCTACGAAATGAATTATCACAACGACCTCCAGCATGGCAAGACCGTCCGCTACCATCCAAACGGCAAAGTCGAAATCTCCGAGAATTATGTCGACGGCGAACGTGACGGCAACTACATCCGCTACAACGAAGCCGGTTACCCCGAAGAGAAAGGCACCTTCGTCAAGGGGCGCAAACAGGGCAAGTGGATATGGTACGACAAGTACGGCAACGAGGGCATCGTAGCCCAGTTCAAAGACGGTTTCATGACCTCCATGGAAGACAAAACCGCCCAAAAACAAGACGCTAAAGACTCCCGCCGACGCTGATGCACCTCTTATTGGCTTCCAAGTCCCCCCGTCGTCGCGAGCTCCTGGCTCAAATGGGACTCCCCTTTTCCATCGTCGATATCGACGTCGACGAACATCTTTCGACTCCGCTCCCTGCCTCCCAGGTGGCGGAGTCGCTCGCATTGCGCAAGGCGGGTGGCTACCGTCCAGCCTTGGACGAAGGCCAGGTGCTAGTCACCGCCGACACCGTGGTGGTTCATCAGGAACAAGTGTTGGGCAAACCCCACTCTCGTCAGGAGGCGGCAGACATGCTGCAGTCGCTCTCCGGCTGTGCCCATCAGGTCTACACCGGAGTCTGTCTTCGCAGCTCCTCCCGCACCGTCAGTTTCACCGAGTGCACCCAGGTCCACTTCCGTCCCCTCTCAATGCAAGAAATCGACTACTATATCACCCACTATCGCCCCTTCGACAAGGCTGGCTCCTACGGCATACAGGAGTGGATAGGCATGGTGGGCATTGAACGAATCGAGGGCTGTTTCTACAACGTCATGGGGCTTCCCGTTTCGCGGCTATATCGTGAACTCCAGGGCCTCATTCACGCTCACGGCGCCCTCGTCCACTAATTCCCTCAGCACCTTCTTCACATTCTCCTCGTCCCGTTCGGACAGCGTCCCCATCAACTCGTCGCTGCGCATGGGACGGACCTTCAACAGCTCCAAAATCCGGTCCCTTAGAAGCCTCTTCTCGCTTCTGCCATTGGCCGCGATGCAGAGGTCGCAAATTCCGCAGGCCTCGGCTTCCCGCTCTCCAAAGTAGCTCAGCAGCATCTGGCTGCGGCATCCCTCTTGTGACGTCACGTAGTTACGTATAGCCTCTTTCCGCTGCTCGGCATGTTCCTTCAGCTCGCGGTAGTTCACGTCGCTCAGGTAAAGGTCCTTCGCATCTATGCGTGGGGCCGAAAACACAATCTGTGGGCGCTTGCTTTTGGGCTTATACACTATCACCTTCAGCGCGTCCATGTGCAGCAGCAGCTTCCTCACCACCTCCTCGTCCATAAACATGCGCCGGGCAATAGTCCGCTCCGAGATGGGAACAAAATCTGTAAACAGACCTCCGTACATCCGCAGCAGCAGTAGCAGCAGGTCGCTATATTTCGGCTGTTCCACCTGAAACTTGTACAACTCCTCGCGGCTGATAGGCACAAACACCCTCGACTCGCTCTCCTCCCTGTCCGGAAGGGTCAGTAGTCCCTCGCGCTCCAAAAATCGCGTTGCGCTAAACAACTCCAACACCTTGAGATTATAAGTATTGCACAGCCCCTCCAAGTCGAAGTCGAACTGGCAGTTCTCGCCCGACCCAATAGGCAGCTGGTAGTAGTTGCAAATGGCGCGGTACGTATTGGCAATCTTCTGCCGCGTGGGAAAACTCGTCTCAAAGTTCTGCTGCAGTGTCTCCAGGTCCTTTTCGTTATATAGCAGCACGGCAAAGGACTTCTGCCCGTCGCGGCCGGCCCGGCCCGCTTCTTGGAAGTAAGCCTCTATCGACGACGGAATGTCCATGTGGATAACAAAGCGCACGTCCCTCTTGTCGATGCCCATGCCAAAAGCGTTTGTGGCCACCATCACCTTCACTTCTCCCCGCATCCAACGCCCCTGGGCCACGTCGCGTTCCCGCGGCTCCAGCCCTGCGTGGTAGTAGGCCGCCGTTATGCCGTTGTGGGTGAGGTAATCCGCCATCTCGCGTGTGCGACGGCGATTGCGCACGTACACTATGCCGCATCCCCCAATTCTGCTAATCACGCGCAGCATCCTCCCCTCCTTGTCCATCTCGTGGAAGACCATATAGGCCAGGTTCTTGCGGCAAAAACTGGTCTGGAAAACGTGTCTTTGGGGTCTGAACATCAGCTGCCGCTGAATATCCTCCACCACCTCCGGGGTCGCCGTAGCCGTCAGGGCTACGATGGGCACCAAAGGAAAGTACACCCTTATGCGGGCAATCTCCAGGTAAGAAGGGCGGAAGTCGTAGCCCCATTGCGAAATGCAGTGGGCTTCATCCACTGCAATTATCGACACCTTCATCTGCCTAAAGTGCTCTATAAACACCCGTTGCCGCAGCCGTTCGGGCGAGACGTACAGCAGCTTGACGTTCCCGTGGATGCAGTTATTGAAAATAATCTCCTGCTCAATGCCGGTCGTGCCCGAAATCAGGCACGTCGCCTTAATGCCGCGGTCGTTCAGTTGCTGCACCTGGTCTTTCATCAATGAAATCAGTGGCGACACCACTAGACAGATCCCCTCCATGGCCATGGCCGGAATCTGATAGCAGAGCGATTTGCCCCCGCCGGTGGGCATAAGCACCAGCGTGTCGTTGCCCTGCATCACGGAGTCAATCACCTCCTCCTGCAGCGGCCTGAAGGCCTCGTGGCCCCAATATCTCTTCAGAATCTCTTTGGCGCTCCTTTGTGGCATAGGTGGTCCCTTTTGTTTTCAGCAGTTTTCAGTATAAAGGGCGGCAGCCTTGCGGCTCCCGCCCTATACCATAGTGGTCATTAAAAAGATAGTATTATCTTATCAGAGTGATCGAGCCCTTCTGTGTGACAATGTCTTCCGTGCCGGGTCGGCGGTAGCGGATGACATAGGCGTATGAGCCCTGCGGCAGCTTCTGTCCCTCGTAGGTGCCGTCCCAGGCAAAGTGGAGGTCCTGGCTGTAGTACACCTGGCGTCCCATGCGGTCGTAGATATAGATGGAGAAGTTCTCCTGCTCATTGGCGGTGTAGATGCGGAAGGTGTTGTTGTCGGGCCGTTCGGGGGTGAAGGCGTTGGGCGCGTAGAAGGTGAACTGGGTGACGGGCAGTTTGACCGTAGTGGTGTCGGAGCAGTCGAGGTCGTTGTAGGCCACGAGGGTGACTGCGGTGGAGTCGGACGAGACCTCGCCGAAGTTGTGGCTGCAGGGCGAGGTGTATTCCTCGGCCAGGCCGTCCTCGAAGTGCCACACGCGGCGCACGCTGTAGGGCGAGGCGTCGGTGAGGGTCACCACTGGGTTGTCGGAGTCGACAAAGCTGGGGTAGGCCTCGATGGTGGCGGTAGGCACGGGGTGCACGGTTATCTGCTCGGTCAGGGGCGAGGCGTTGCAGTCGTTGGTGCCGTGGCCCACCATGGTGTATACGGTGGTCTGGTGGGGTGTGACGGTGATGGTCTGCGGGCCGTGGCCGTCGGGGTCGAGCAGCATGTCGAGGGATGAGTCGGCCGGCGAGGCAGTCCAGCTGTAGCTGTAGGCGTTGTCGGCCGTGAGGGTGACGGCATCGCCCTCACACATGTCGTGGCGCGAGATGGAGAGGACGGGGTTGACGCGGTAGGCGTTGACGCTGTCCCAGGCCTCGCACTGCATGGGGCTGATGACCTTCACGTAGTAGCGGCAGGTGTCGGCGTAGGGCATGGTGTTGAGGGTTTGGCCTTCGGAAATGTAGCCGTTGCCGAGGGTGTCGAGATACCAGCGGTAGCGGCAGCCTTCGGTCTCGGTGCTGACGTGGATGTCGGTCTGCTGTCCGTTGCACACCACGGTGTCGCCGGTGACTTGCAGTTCGGGGTGCTGGAACACTTCGACGGTGTCGAAGGCGCTGGAGATGCACCAGATGGTGTCGTAGGTGTTGACGCTGTCGCGGGTGTAGAGACCGTTGTATGCAACCATTTCAATGGGGTTGCGGTAGTTTTCGAACACGCGGCTGATGGTGTCGTTGGTACCTCTGCCATAGCGTCTGACGGTGTCGGCTCCTACTGCCACGCCGTCCTGGTAGTCGTAGAAAATCCAGTCGCGGCGGACGCTGTTAGAGGTGGTGTCCTGCAGGATGACCGTTTCGGCTGCGCAGACGTCACGGCCAGGATAGATGGTGAAACCGGGGTGCGGACGGCCGAGGACAAAGATTTTGTAGGTGCTGTCGGAGAAGCATTTGCGGTCGGTGGTGTTGTAGGTACGCACCTTCACGGCGTAGGTGCCGGGCTCTTCCCAGCGGAACCGGGTGATGCCGTTGTGGGCATGGATGCTGGAGTCGACGATGCTGTCGAGAATGGGCGAGAGGGTGTCGCTACCGGCGTAGAACCACCAGTTGCTCCTGGCGGTGTCGCTGGCGTTACGGTCATTGGGCACAAAGCTCTTGTTGATTAGGGTGACGCTGCCATTGCACTCTTTGAGGGTGTCGATAGCCATGGAGGGCTTGGTGTTCAGTACCCTCACGTACACCCGCGAAGTGAAGGGGTAGTCTGGGTTCATGTGAGAGGTCATGTCGCAACGGAACACCTGCTCGTTGGTATACTGGTTAGGTCTGGAACCTTCCGTCAGTAGGAAATCCTCCACCTGGCATTCGTACACGTTGCTATCCGACGGCACTTGGGTGAAGTTGATATTGTCAGGGACATTGAAAAGGCTGGAAATGCCCTCAGTGCCCGAGTTGCATCTGTACCATGAGTAGCTGTCCAATCCCGACGGGGCTGTCAGTTTCTGCACCGTCTGTGTCGAACCAGCCGGGCAGCCCGAAGCCTTAATTTCCATGGGTTGGCACTCGCCTGCAATGTAGGCACAGGCATAGTGGACGGTCATGCTGCAGTCGCCGGCGCCTATCTTGATGCGGATAGTCTCGTAGATGTATTTGTTCAGGTTGATGGCTACTTTGTTCCAGGGCAGATAGATGTTGCAGCCATTGGAGGCTCCGGAGTTTTGCATACCGGTGCTTCCTACATAGAATGGCGAAACGTCGGAGCCGCTACCGGCCGGAGTGGGGCGGATGTAGCAAAGCGTGTCGCCGCCAATGCGCTGCCAGTTGTTGCCCACCTTCTTTTCGATAATGATGGCAAACTCGGGGTTGTCGGCCACGGCGTGCTGGCCGTTCTGTAATGAAAGGGCGTACCAAATGAAAATCAGAGAGTTCTGCGGGCGGACATCCAACTGGTAGCACAGCATCTCGGCCTGTGCGCCGCCGCCGCAGTTGTTGCCCAAGCGGACCGAACTGGTGAAAGTGGAGTCGGGCGGCAGGTAGGAGAGATGGTTGTAGGTGAGGTGGTCGTAGCCCGGTCCTTTAATGACAAAACGGTTCATGTAGTCGCTGTTGCCGTTGATGTCGGTCGATGCCGGGTTGGCCATGGTGCAGCTCGAACCAGAGGCCTCTGAAGCCAGTTGGGTGGCCGGTATCTGTGAGCCCCAGCTCGACATGCCCCAGTTGGCGCAGGTGCTGGCCTGGCTGTTCTTGGTGCCGGTGAAGCCGTACCACGAGGCGTTGGCGGCGTTTCCGGCGCTGTTTATTACAAAGCTGGTGGGATTTTTCAGTCCCTTACAGTAGTCCATCTGTGCCATTGCTGCTACAGAAACAAAAAGAGTCATGCCTAGCAGCATTATCCTCTTCAAATAGCATTTAGTAGACATTGCGTTATTATTTAATTTGTTGTTATTTTTTTATTTACTATTATTTTCAGTGGCCAATGGCCAATTTTTTCTCCATCATGACACGGAAATTGCCATTTTGCTGCAGAAAACATGTTAATTAGTGTTAAATCTCTACTCTGTGCCCTTCTTTGGCCCACTGGGTGGGCCGTATTGTGCCGGTGGCTCTATCCAGTGTCGTCATTATAATTCTGCTTAAACAAAAAGCCAACAAGAGATGTTCTTGCTGGCTTCTGTGGGAGTAATTGGATTCGAACCAATGACCCTCTGCTTGTAAGGCAGATGCTCTGAACCGACTGAGCTATACTCCCTTAAGTTCTTTTTAGGCGAATTCTTACCTCCTAAATTCGAGTGCAAAGATACAACTTTTTTCTGACATAGCAAGAAAAATCTTTGCAAATTTCTTTTTTCTTTTCTCCGGGGTGCTTTTTCATGCCTTTGCCGCCGCCGTTTGGCGTTTGGTTGGACGCGCTTTGGCTTCTCGGCCGAGAGGTTTGTTGCCGTGCAGTTCTTTGGTGCGGGGATAGAGGAACGATAGACGAACTATAGGGCAACGAACAAAGGTGGGGCGAAGGAAGGGCGAGGCATCGTGGGCGGCAGTTTATTTTGTCGGAACGTCAAAAAAAGTGTATTTTTGCACTTTGTTAGTTTAGATAATGGTTCTATGAAAAAAGTTAGAAATATTTCGTTTTCAGCTGTTTGTGCCTTTGTGCTGGCAGTGGCGACTTTCTTTTCGTCGTGTGGGTCGGAGCCTCGGCCACAGCCTCCGGTGATGGAGGAGGGGCAATTTGTCGATTTTCTGACCGAAGCCTATCTGCTAGAGGGGTTCTATGCCTTCGAGAGCAAGTATCGGTTCGACACGCTGCAGCCCGAGATGATAGCGTCGTATGATTCGTTGCTGGCCCGGCATGGCATCAGCGAGGAGGTTTTTGACACCACGGTTTCGTGGTATACGCGCCACCCCGAGATTTATCAGCGGGTGCACGACTCGGTGATGCTGCGGCTGACTCCTGGCGAGTAGGCGACGGCTTTCGGTTTTATTTGTTTTTTGGCTGCGGGGTCATTTCAGTAGCCTTGTGAGGGCCGTTGCGGCGCATTTCTTCGATGGTCTCTTGGTCGAAGGCGGGGGCTGCGGCAGCGGTGTCCATGATGGCCTGCATGATGCCGGGCACCTGTATGACTTGGTCTACCAGCCATTTGCCGTCGCGCTTGACAAGGTGGACGGTGCCGTCCTGCTGGGTGCTGGGAGTGCTTTTGTGGTAGGATACGTCGGCGGTGGTGTCGGCGAGGGTGATGTCGCCCAGGGTGATGGTGGCGGGCATGTTGTTGGCGTAGACGGCGCTGTCGGTGTAGGTGAGTAGTTTTTCGTAGAAGTTGAGGGTGATGTCGCA
Organism: uncultured Bacteroidales bacterium; assembly: GCA_947165255.1. Taxonomy (GTDB): domain Bacteria; phylum Bacteroidota; class Bacteroidia; order Bacteroidales; family P3; genus Colimorpha. The sequence goes on along the minus strand of CAMUZR010000003.1, from coordinate 85,053 downwards.
GGTTTGCTCGGTGGCGTAGGGGCGGGCATCGGTGGGACGGTAGTTGCCGAGGGCTTCGAGGTAGCCTTGGGCCGACTGTTGGATTTGTTTGGTGTCGCTGCCGCAGGATACCATGAGCAGGAGGCCGCAGAGCAGGGTGAGGGTTCTTTTTTTCATCATAGGGTGGTTTAAAAATAAGAGAGTGCCTTTGGAGGCACTCTCTTGAGGTTTCAATTCAGTTGGATGAATTAGTGTTTGGTGAAGCCGGTGACTTCAGAGGCGGGTTTCTTTTTGGTTCCGAGGGGATCCATGTTTTGTTTGGCGCCGGTGTTCTGAACGTTCACGGAGCTGCCTTCGCCTTTTTTCAGTTCGTTGCTAACGGTTTGAACGTCTTTCTTGACATTCGCGCCAGCGGCTTTCACGGTTTTCTCGGCCTTTTGGGCTTCTTTCTTGACGGCTTTTTTTACGGCCTTGACGGGCTGTGCTTCCTCAACGGGGGCTTCTTCGATGACGGTGTCGATGACCTCCTCAACCACGGTGGTGTCCACAGCGGGAAGGGTGTCGAGAGCCACCTCTTCGGGGGCGTTGTTGTTGCAGGCAGCCATGAGGGCCATGGCGGTCAGGGCAACAGCTGCAAAACGGAAATTTCTTTTCATTGTATTAGGTTGTTATACAGTTGAGAAATTTATTTTACAACGTTGTATTTTTTAACGGCGCCTTTGCCGGTGTAGGGCTCGTAGGTCATGTTGGTGAGGGTCATGGCCAGCATTTTGTGGGTGGCGTCGGAGCCATCGGTAGCGGCACCGTTGTCAACCACGTCGGTGAGGGAGTACATTTCGGCGCTCATGGTGACGCTCATGGTGGCGGTGGTCAGGTCAAGAGCGGTGCAGTTGACGGTGTGGGTGCCATTTCTGTAGAGCTGCCAGTCGCCATACTGGTTTTCACCAGCGGTGTAAAAGTTGTCTTTGTAGAGCTCGGTGTTGTAGAGGCCCATGTCGGTAGTGGTGGAGCCGACGAGTTGGTTTACGAAATAGGGGAAGTAAACTTGTGTGCCCTCAGCACGTTTAGCGCACTGGAAGACGAAAAGGTAGGTGCCTTCCTGGTTGACGTACACTGCATCATGCCAACCGGCAACGTCAAGAGCGGTGCCGTCGAAGGTAACAGCATAGGAGGGCTGGGGTTTGGCCTCGAAGGTAGCGGTGTAGGTCACGTTCTCGCTAACGGTGAAGGTGTAGGGGTTGTCGGTGATGGTGCCGTTCCAGTAGAGGAAGTTGGCGTTGCTGGCGGGGGTGGCGGTGATGGTCACAACGTCGCCTGCTTCGTACTCGGTCTTGTTGGGAGATACGCTGACGGTGCCCAGGGTGGCGTCGTTGCAGTTGACGGTCACAGTGTAGGTGGTGGGGGTGTTAGGGTTGTCAGGATCGTCATTGGGTTTGCAGGAGGTGAACATCATGACACTTGCAGCAAGTGCAATGCTGAAGAATTTGAAAACGTTTTTCATTTTTGTGTTGATTTTTAAATGTTTATAAATTATGTTTGTACTATTCTTTTGTTTATTTATTTTGCAAAGATACGACTTTTTTTGTTTCTAGTTGTCTTTTTTTGTTTTTTTACGATTTTTTGAGACTTGGTTATGTACACTTTTTTCATTGACTGATTGGGTGTTGGGAGATGTCGGTCAGCCTTTTTTGATGTCGAGGGCGTCGCGCAGTCCGTTGCCGAGGAGCATAAAGGCCAGTACGAGAAGCATGATGGCCAGTCCGGGCAGGAGGGCGAGGTAGGCGCTGTCGAGCAGTATGTAGCTGTAGTTCTCTTTGACCATGGTGCCCCAGGAGGGCATGGGAGGCTGCACCCCGATGCCGAGGAAGCTGAGGCCGGCCTCGAGCAGGATGGCGCTGGCAAAGTTGGAGGCGGTGACTACTATGACGGCGCCGGTGATGTTGGGCAGAATGTGGCGGAAGATGGTGCGGAAGGTGCTGAAGCCGAGGGCGCGGGCGGCTTCGACGTATTCTTTCTCTTTGATGCTGTAGACTTGGCCGCGCACCACGCGGGCTATGTCGACCCACATGGTGAGCCCCACGGCGATGAATACTTGCCAGAAGCCTTTGCCCAGGGCAAAGGTGATGGCGATGACCAAAAGTACGGTGGGTATGGACCAGACGACGTTGATGAGCCAGGTGATGAGGTTGTCGACCCAGCCGCCGTAGTAGGCGGCCAGGGAGCCGAGGGTAATGCCTATGAGGAGGGCGATGAGCACTGCGATAAGTCCTACGGAGAGGCTCACGCGGCTGCCTATCATTATCATGCTGAGCACGTCGCGCCCGTAACTGTCGGTGCCGAGGAGGAAGGTGCGGGTGCGGCTGTCTACTATTTGGGCACGGGAGACGCGGCGCACAACGCCTTCGTTGGGTATGCCGCCGGTGTAGCTCTCGATGTCGACGCTGTCGCCCACGGCGGTGGCGCGGTAGGTGGGGATGGCGGTGTAGGGCAGGGGTTGGCCGTGGAGCATTTTGTGGAGCCAGCCGGTGGCGGGCTGCGGGAGATGGTCGTCGACGTAGGTGAATTGGATGCGGGTCATGGGCTTGAGGGTGGCCAACTCGAGGTACTGCTGGTTGCAGTAGGGTGTGCCGTCGGGGGTGATGAGGTAGCCCAACAGCGCCATGAGCACGAAGAGGGCGATGACTACCAGGCTGGCCACGGAGAGTTTGTTTTGGGCAAAACGACGCCACGCCATGCCCGAGAGAGAGGTGCTGCGGGCGGGGGCTGTCTGCCGGAGGAAACGGCGGTGGCTGCGGGAAAGGAGCGCCTGGAGGTTCAATGCGGTTGCCTGTTAGGTGGTTGGGGGGCTTAGAGCAGGCCGAGTTCTATCTTGACTTCGTCGCTGAGGGTGTTGAAGTCCCACGGGGGATTGAAGGTGAGCTCGACGTCGACGGATTTGATGCCTTGTATGTAGCCTACCATTTGTTTGACTTCCTGAAACATGTATTCGGCTTCGGGACAGTCGGGGGCGGTCATGGTCATGAGTATTTTGACGTTGAACTGGTCGTCGATGTCGATGTTGTAGATGAGCCCCAGGTCGTAGATGTTGACGGGTATTTCGGGGTCGTAGATGTTTTTGAGGCAGTTGACGATGGCCGAGCGGAGGGTTTCTTGGGTGGGTTCCATAAGAAGAGGTGTTGTTTATTTTGACACGGTGTACGCCAGGGCGTACATTTTCATTTGTTTGACCATGGAGGTGAGGCCGTTGGAGCGGGTGGGAGAGAGGTGTTCCTTTAGCCCGATGGCGTCGATAAAATGGAGGTCGGCATCGAGGATGTCCTGGGGGCTCTGGCCGTTGAGGACGCGGATGAGCAGGCTGATGATGCCTTTGGTGATGACGGCATCGCTGTCGGCCTTGAACCAGAGTTTTCCGTCGCGGTGCTCGCAGCTGAGCCACACGCGGCTTTGGCAGCCTTTGATGAGGTTGCTCTCGGTTTTGTCTTTCTCGTCGATGACGGGGCAGTCTTTGCCCAGTTCGATTATGTAGGCATATTTGTCGAGCCACTCTTCGTAGCAGGCGAATTCGTCGATGATATTGTTGGAGATTTCTTGTATGGTCATTATGTTGGGGTTTGATTTTTTTTCGGTTACTTGGGGGCGGTGCGGATGACGTAGGCGGCCACGATGGCGAAGACGAGTTGGGGGAGGAGCACGGAGAGGAAGGGGTTGAGGGTGCCGAAGACGGCAAAGACGGTGGTGACTTTCATGAAGACGATGTAGCCGAAGGCAAGGGAGATGCCGATGGCCAGATGGATGCCGATGCCGCCACGGGTTTTGCGGCTGGATACGCCAGCGCCGATGAGGGTCATGATGAAGATGGAGATGGGGTTGAGGAGGCGCTGGTAGAGCTCGATTTTGGCTGCTATGACGGCAGAGGAGCCACGCATTTTCTCGCGTACAATATATTTATATAGGTCGACGGAGTTCATGGTGGTGATGTTGACGGAGGAGGAGCTGAAGTCTTCGGGCAGGATGTCGAGCTGGCGGAGGGAGCGGGCGTCGCGCGCCAGGTGCTCTTTGCGGCCGTCGATGGTGCGGTGGACGAAGTTTTCGCAGTCCCATTTGCCTGTGAGGGTGTCGTAGGTGATTTTGGAGCAGGAGATGCGGTCGACAAGACGATAGTGCCTGTCGTAGACATCGCGGTGGAAGTTGTTTACACGCAGGGTGTTGGCATCGAAACTTTCAGCGTATATCTGCACTCCGGGTTTGACTTGGAAATGGAGGTTGCTGAAGTATTTGGGTTGGTGGACGTGGATGTATTTGCTGTCGAATTGGTCCAGGGTGCGGTTGTTGACGGGGATGAGAAAGTTGCCGAAGGCCAGGACGATGATGGCCACGATGGCGGCACCGAACATGTAGGGGCGGAGCATGCGCCGATAGCTGATGCCGCTGCCGAGGATGGCTATGACCTCGGTGTTGCCTGCCATTTTGGAGGTGAAGAAGATGACGCTGATGAAGATGAAAAGAGGGCTGTAGAGGTTGACGAAGCCAGGAATGAAGTTGAGGTAGTAATCGAAAACGATTTCCTGAAATGGGGCATGCCCACTCAGGAAATCGTCTAGTTTCTCGGAAATATCGAATGTGATGACGATGACGATAATGAGTGCCATCGCCAGTAAGAAGGTCTTCAGGTACTTGAGAAGTATATACTGATCAAGTTTTGGGAAAGATCTCACTTACTTTACGATGCCAAGGAGTTGCTGATATTTGGTAAGACATTCGAGAACGTTGGTCTTCACGTGGATGAATTCGTCCACGCCGTAGCCTTTGTAGGTCTCGATCATTTCTTTGGGATTGCCAGCCACGACGATGCTCTTGACTTTGCCTTTAAGGCCTTTGCAGGCGGCTTCGGTGATTTCGGCATATTCGTCGTCGGAGGAGCAGAGCACTACGATGTCGGCCTTGGCGTCGAGGGCGGCTTTGACGCCGTCTTCGGCATTTTCGAAGCCTACGTTGTCGATGATTTCGTAGCCGGCGACGCCGAAGAAGTTGGTGGCGAAACCGCTGCGGGCTTTGCGCATGGCCAGGTTGCCGTAGGTCAGCAGGAAGACTTTGGGGCGGTTGCCGCTCTTCTCGGTGGCCAGGCGGAGGTGCTCGAAGGCCTCGGCACCACGATAGAGGCGGAGGGGCTTGATTTCAGTGCCGGCGGGGCAGTCGCCGCCACAGCAGTAGGCGCTCTCTTTCTTGACGCGCTCCAGCCCTTTGTCGTTGAGGTTGGGGTACTGGTTGGTGCCGAGAATGGTGGTCTTACGGGTGGCGATGTCCATGTCGCGCTGCTGTGCAATCTTGGCCACTTCGTCTTGCACGTAGCCTTCGCGGATGGCTTTGGCGAATCCGCCTTTCTCCTCGACGTTGAGGAAGTTCTGCCAGGCGTACTGGGCGATGCTGTCGGTGAGGTTTTCGATATAGTAGCTGCCGGCGGCGGGGTCGACTATCTTGTCCATGTAGCTCTCTTCCTTGAGGAGGATTTGCTGGTTGCGGCCGATGCGGTAGCCGAAGCCGTCGGGGCTTTCAAATGCGATGTCGAAAGGATTGGTGGTGATGCTGTCGACACCGGCAATGCAGGCCGACATGGTTTCGGTGGTGGAACGCAGCATGTTGACGTAGGGGTCGAAGACGGTGGTGTTCCAGGTGGAGGTGGTGGCGTTGATGTATACTTTGTAGCAGCAGTCGCAGGTGGGTTTGTACTGCTCGATGATTTTGCTCCAGAGGAGGCGGGCGGCACGGAATTTGGCTATTTCCATGAAGTAGGTGCTGCCGATACCGAAGTTGAATACCAAGCGGGGTGCGATGTCCTCGATGGCAAGACCCATGTCGGTGAGGTGGGCGATGAGGTCGTTGGCAGCGGCCAGGGTGAAGCCGAGCTCTTGCACGATGTTGGAACCTGCGTTGTGGATGTTCTTGCCGTTGATGGTGATTACGCGGAATTTGGGCAGGTTGGCCTTGGCAAATTCGATGATTTCTTTGGCTTCTTTGAAGGCGTTATCTTCGCCGCCTTTGAATTCGCCTTTGAGCAGTGCATGCTCGTAAGGATCGTAGTTGCAGCTGCCTTCGACATTGGCGGGATTGCCGCCGTTGGCTTTGATGAATTCGACAAAATATTTCAGCGTCTGAAGCATGTCTTTGCTGCAGACGAAGTTGACTTTGCAAGCTTCGGGGACGATGTTTTTGAGGAGGGTGTTCATCTTCTCCTGCGAGTCGACTTTGCAGGCGCGTAGGCCGAGAGCGTTGGCACCGCGGTTGAGGGCTTCAAGGGCGGTGGCGTTCATGTTCTCGAGGGTGTCGGGCAGGATGTCCTCGCGGATGTCCCACACATTGTTGTCGGCGTGTTTGCCGCGGGTGAAGGGCATCTGATTGGGGTTGCTGTTGAGATATTCGAGGTTCTCAAGGTCTTCGGCACGATAGTAGGGTTTTACTTTGAAACCTTCGATGGTCTTCCATACCAGTTTCTTTTCGTAGTCGGCGCCTTTAAGGTCCTTGTTGATGACTTCTTCCCATTTTTCGGTGGAAACGGGAGGAAATTCGGTGAATAATTTATTGTCTTCCATTATATTAATTATTTTGTATTTTCGGTCAATAAACAAGCAAAGATACAACTTTTTTTTAATTGTTGATAAATTTTTTATAATTATGTGTTTATTGACTCTCTCGGAAGGGTGGTGGGAGGTCAGTCGCAGGGCAGCACCTGGCAGTGTTCGGAACCGATGTAGATGAGGTAGCCTTTGACGGAAGGGAAACCCATGGCCCGGATGGCATCGCAATAGTGGAGCACCTGGGCGTGGTGAGAGGTTTGCGGCAGGCCGGTTTTGAAATCTACCACCCAGGTTTGGTCGGGGGTGAAGATGATTCGGTCGGGACGCAGCACTTCGCCCTGCCAGGCTAGGCTGCATTCGTTTTTGCAGCTGTGTTGGGGCTGGAAGAAACGGGCTACTTCGGGCTGATTCAGCATTTGGCGGAGAGAGGTGCTGAGGACTTCGGCCTCGGCTGCCTCCATCGGGTTGCGGGCAAGGTAGTGACTGAGGGCTTCTTCGGCCTCGTTGGTGCTATGGATGAGTGAGAGCAGCTCGTGCATTTGGTTTCCCCGCCGGACGGGATCCTGCTCGAGCTGTCCGAAGATTTTGGCCGATTGTTCGGCAATGGCAATGCGGTCGGACCAGCCGGGGAAGGTGACGGAGTGGACGGACACGTTGCCGGGACCGTTTTTCTCGTCCTGGCTTTGGGCGGAGGGGGCTTTGGCACTGTTTTCGCCGAGGGAGACCACTCCTCCCCGCACTTCGTTCAGCCCGTCGAGCCCCGAAAGGTAGTCGCGCAGAAGGGAGCTGTAGTCGGTTCCCTCTTCTTTCTTGCTGGACTGGCAGTAGACGAGTAGTTTTTCTTTGGGGCGGGTGAGGGCGACGTAGAGCACGTTGATGCGGTCCATGTCGGACTTTTGCAGTTCCTCTTGGTACTCATTGTCGAAAAGGGTGTGGTCCTTTTGTGTGGGGCGGATGAGGCTGGCGGGCAGCGGGAGATGGTCTTCCTGTGGAATGTGCACCCAGATGCTGTCCTGCGGTTCGCGCTTGGTGAGGATGGGGTAGAGGACGATAGGTTTTTCGAGGCCCTTGGCCTTATGGATGGTCATCAGCTGCACGGCGTTGAGGTCGCTGGCCGTGCTGGTGGAGAGACGGTCTTTCTGCCCGTCGAACCACTCGAGAAATTCGCTCAGGTCATGGCGATGGTTGCTGGCATATTTGGCCACCACGTTGAGCCAGGTGGCGGTGTAGGCGGTTTCGACAGTACCCAGATGCAGCATGCGCAGGGCTTCCTCGCAGCAGTCGTAGAGTCCCAGGTTGCGCAGTAGGTTGCAGTGGAGGGGGAGCCCTTCGCTCTGCAGCAGCCCGTCGAGGTCGACGGCTCCGGATGTTTTTGCAAATGCTTCTTCATGGAGGTTTTGGATCAGCCCAAGGCTTTTCAGATATTGGAGTACGCGCATGACGGCAATGCGGTCGGTGCCGTCTAGGAGGTATTGCAGCAGGCTGCGCATGAGCATGACTACGCGGCTTTGGGTCAGCAGGAAGGACTCACTGGACACTACGGGCACTCCATGCTCAGTTAGGAAGGTGGATATTTGTGCCAGGGTGCTGCCCTCGCGGGCCAGAATGGTCATGTCGCGCAATTGGTAGCCTTTTTGGTCGGTGAGGGCGCGAATGTCGGACAGCATCTCCTCCCACAGGGGGGTGCGGTCTTTCTCTAACTCCCAGAAGCCCACCTGCACATACCCCCCCTCTTTGGTAGGCACCTGATGGAGGTCGGGCAGGTCGCCGTTGCCGATGTAGATGTTTTGCAACTCGGCATTGTCGGCAAAACGGTTGCGGATGGCCCACTCGAAAAAGCGGTTGTTGAATTCTACTATCGTGCGGGCAGAACGAAAGTTGCGCTCCAGTCGTTCGGCCACACCCACACCGGGACTCTCTAAGAGCCGGCCATGCACGGGGTTTTCCACATGGGGCAGGCTGACAAATTGGCCTACGTCGCCCTGGCGGAAGCGATAGATGGCCTGTTTGCCATCGCCTACGACTAGGGAGGTATGGCCGGCACCTATGCCGTTTTCCACGAGGGGCACGAGATTCTGCCACTGCATGCGCGAGGTGTCTTGAAATTCGTCGATGAGGTAGTTATAGTAGCGGTTGCCGATGCGCTCGTAGATGAAAGGGGTGGGCTCGTTCTGCACCACTTCGGCGATGCGTTTGTTAAATTCGGAGATGTGCACGATCTCGTTCTCTTTTGAGTAGAGCCTCACCAGTTCGCCCAGTTTATTGATCAGGGCCAGTGAGTAGAGGTTTTTCAGCAGTAGCCGGCGGGTGTTGTAGCGTATCTCCTCGTGGCTGCGGAAGTCTTGAATGCGCCGATAGAGGACTTGTAGTCGGGGCTTTACCGAGGCCAGGGCTTCTTTGGTGGCGGGGGAACACTTGGCTGAGCCCAGTTTGTCGCCTTCGAGGTATGCGAGGACATGGCTGCCCGGGTCGGAGAGGATGCCGTCGGAAAGTTTGCGGAAATAGTTGCCAGCCCCGGTGGCGCCGTGGTAGAAGTCGGAGAGGTCGAGGCCGGCTGAGGAGATGGCCTGTAGACCCTCCTGCCCAAGCGTTTTTATCTGCTGCTCATAGAGGCGGTTGGCCTGGCGCATTTCACGGCCAGTCTGGCGGAAGCGGGCCATGTCGATATGCGAGAGGTCTCGAAGGTACTCCGGAGTCTGTTCCTTGAAGAGTTCGGCTGCGAGGTCGGACAGATCCTTCTCTATCATATAGCTCTTGCCGTCAGCCATGCGGCTTTCGGCAAATTCGCACACCACTTCGGTCAGCTCTTCCTGCCCCTCGGTACCCACTAGGGCCATGAGGTCGTCCACGGCATTTTCGATGAGGTCGCTGTCCGAGATGCCCACGTCGAAACCCAGCGGCAGGTTCAAGTCATGGGCGAAGGTGCGCACCAACCGGTGCATGAAACTGTCGATGGTGCAGACGGCAAAGTCGGAGTAGTTGTGTAGGATGGCTTTGCGCACGATGGAGGCGTAGCGGCGGAGGGTGTTGTCGTCGAGCTGCAAGGAATGGGCTATGTCGCTTCCCATGCTGGAGGCAGTGCCGTGGGCAGCCATATTGTCCAGTTCGCGCATGATACGCTCTTTCATTTCACCCGCAGCCTTGTTGGTGAAAGTGATGGCCAGGATGCGTGTGAAGCGGCTGCGGAGGTCTTTCTCCTCGGCCGAGAAGGCCAGCTGCAGGTATTGGCGCACAAGGGTGTAGGTCTTGCCGGAACCGGCCGCGGCGCGACAAATGATGAAACGGCTACTATCCATATCAGATTGCAAAAGTACGCTTTTTTTCTGACCCCACAAAAACTTTTTTTCACCGATAGTGTAGTGCCGAGCCCCTTTCAACCAATAAAAAAGACCCTTTTTCAACACTTTTTTTGAGAAAATTTTCGTTCTTTAAATATTTGTAGACTAGATGTTTGATGTAATATATCCCATTTGGATTAAAAAAATAATCCTAATGGGACAATAATATTTTTCTTTTTTCGTTTTGATAGGGTGATTAAATATTTAGTCCATAGGTTAAATTTAAAATCTTAATAATTATGGCAAGAAAGAAAAAAGAACTGACCACCACGCTGACCAAAGCTGAAGAGCAAGTCATGCAGGCTGTCTGGTGTTTGGGCAAAGGGTTTGCAGGCGATATAGCTGCCGCTGTGGAGGAGCCCAAGCCCGCCTATCGCACGGTGTTGACCGAGATTCGCATCCTAGAGCAAAAGGGCTTCGTGGGTCACAAAGAATTTAATGGAAACAACCAGTATTATCCGCTGGTGAGCAAGGAAGCTTACTCCGGCAAGATGCTTGGTTCGCTGGTGCAGAACTATTTTGATGCCTCCTACGCTTCGCTGGTCTCCTATTTTGTCAATGGAGACGCTGTGGGCGAGGAGGAGCTGGCAACGCTGAGCCGTATCATAGAGGAGAAACGTCGCAGTCAAGAAAAAGGAAAGGAGGACAAGCAATGAGATACCTACTGCTTTCCACCATGGCCACGGTGCTTTTCTTTGGGACCTATTGGCTGCTGATGCGGCGCGAAACCCGCTTTGCCATGCGGCGGTTCTATCTCTTGGGTACCCTGCTGCTCTCCTTGCTGCTGCCCTTGGTGCATCTGCCGCTCTCTATCCCCTTTGACACACCCATTGCCCAACGGCTGATGCCTGCCGAAGAACTTCCCTCAGTGGAGGAATCCGCTTTACCTTTGGGCACTCCATCCACCACACAAAGCCAAACGGCTACCTATTATAAGAAATTACCCTCTGCCTTCGGCGAAGGATATGCCTCGCCCAGCGGGTGGGACTATCTGCTTACAGGCCTAGGCATAGTTTACTGGGTAGGCTTTGCCGTGATGCTGGTGCTGTTGGCTGTGCGGCTGCTGCGGTTGCGGAGCCATCTGCGCCAGCTGCCCTATCGCGTGGAAGATGGCATCCGTGTCAGCCTCTTGCCCGACGACACGCCAGCCTTCTCCTTCGGCAGGCATATCGTGGTGGGCACGAAAGGCTTCTCCCCGCAGGAAGTAAAACAGTTGGTGGGGCACGAGCGGGTGCATGTGCGCGGCCTTCACAGCCTTGACATCCTCTTTGGCCAACTGGTCAAAGTGATGCTCTGGTTCAATCCTTTTGCATGGCTCTATGTCCGTGAGTTGAAACGGGTGCATGAGTTTATTGCCGACAGCACGATGCTGTGCTCAGAACAAGGGGCTGATTATGCCCAACTTTTCTACCATCAGGTAAGTGGCAGACCCTACAGCCCACTGGCCAACACCTTTGACTACAGCATGAGCCGCAGCCGCATAGCCATGATGGCACGTAGCCGTTCCCGTCGGGGCTGGATGCTGCCGCTGGTGGCCCTGCCTATCGTGGCCGTGATGCTGCTGGCCGGATGTGCCTCTGCCAATACGCTCAAAGGCTTCTACCAAGTGACCGGCATGGCTCTGCAGTCCGACAATCCCGAGGAACCCACCCTCCATTGCAGCGAGTTCATAGGGCTGGAGAACCGCATCTTTGCCTTCCACCGCGACGGTCAGCTGCAGATCTTCCTCCGCAATGACATAGACCAAAAAGAGCTGGCTTCCTACCGCATCGACGACAACGGTCTGCATCTCTACGATAGCAATGGCAACCCCTGGCTCAACATGATGTTGGAAACTCTCCACTGTGACGGTGACAGCATCGTCCTGCGCTTCATCGATGCCGACCCATTGGGTGGGCTGGGCAAGATGCTCACGGGTCTTTCTGACGGCAGCTACCGCATAGACACCGTCGAGGTCTCCTCCACCACCAGAACCAATGGCGATGAAATCATCGAGGTATACGAAGGCAAGCAGGTCGACACCATCTTTGCCCAGGTAGTGGTGCCCAGCCCCAAGGACAGCCTCTACACCTACAGCACCGGCAACCGTCTGTTGGGCGCTGCCACCGACGGACAAACCACCTACGGCACAAAGGAGCGGACTGCTCTGGGCAAAACCAAGGTGGAAACAGGCACCCTGTGGGAATTCCAGAACAATGCCCTCGTGCCCGATGCCCGCCAACGCTACGACACCACCGGCTATTTCAACCCCCGCATGGAGGGCGACCGCTTCATCCTGCAGGTCACCCTGCGGCGTGTCAAGAAGGCCGGCACTTTGTGGAATCGTTAATATAGAGTACTTACCATAAATACGGATTGTCTATGAAAAAGATTTTTTTAGTGACCGTTGCGCTCGTGGCCTTCTGTGCCGGTGCTACGGCCCAAACCCCAGATGCAAAAAGCATCATTCGCCAGTCGCGCCAAAAGTGCCAGTCCGTCCAGTGCGGCCATTACGAGATGGAACGCCGAATGAAGTACATGAGCGATAAGGACACCACGGTGGAACGTCAGTATTGCCACTTCAAGAAAGTGCCAACCGATACCATCTTTGGGAAATACTTTCTGATGGGAAATCCTGACGGTTCGGATTGGAGCTCACTGTACACTGGCAACGAATTGGTGGATTTCAATGACGGTACGGGAACCACCATGCCGACTGCGGAGTGGGCGGATGAAATCATTCGTTTCCGCCGCAACTATAAATTCTATGAACCGCTCACAGAGCAAAGTACTTTTATGCTGATGAGTGATGAATTGCTGGTCGACAGCAATTATACTTACGACATGCAGGAAACAACAATCGACGGAAGGCCCTGCTATCAGGTTGTCATCAACGGACCCACGTCTGATGAGCCTGATGCTAACTTCGGCATGAAGATTATCCGTAACGAAACCACCCTGTGGATTGACAAGGAGGACTATTTGCAGGTCAGATACTCCAACGCCTATGACATTGTGGATGGGCTGGATACAATGTATGAGTATGAAGAGTGTCGCCTGCTCTCTTTTGAGCCTACCCTCGACGAGTCGCTGCTGACCCTCAATGCCGTCCCCGCCAACGTGAAGCTCTCCAACTACGTTCCCTACGAAGCCCCCAAGCCGCTCCGCAAGCGGTCGGTGGCGCCCGGCTGGGCACTGCCCACGCTGTCGGGCGACACCCTCAGCCTCGCCGACCTGCGGGGCAAGGTGGTGCTGATAGACTTCTTCTACAAGTCCTGCGCCCCTTGTTGTGCGGCCCTGCCTGCGCTGCAACGCCTCCACGAGAAGTACAAGGACCGTGGCTTCGTCATGGTGGGCATCGACCCCTTTGACGACCCCGACGAAGACGCGATGGCCGACTTCTTGTCCAAGCGGGGCATCTCCTACACCGTGGCTTTCGCCGACCGTGAACTAGCTGAGACCTATCATGTCTCGGGCTATCCCACCCTGTTCTTTGTCAACCGCAAAGGCAAGATAATGCAGGTGTACGTAGGCTACTCGAAGGACTTGGAGACCGAGATTGAACGGCAACTGCTGAAAATGCTCTAAGCAATAATCCAAACAGCGCACCAAATAGTAAATACCTAATTCCCATGAAAAAGCAACTCTTGTTGCTGCTGTCGCTCCTGACAGCAGCGGGCGCGACCTACGCCCAAAATACCGACACTCTGGCCACCTCGCAGACCGACTCCATCTACCTCTCCCCTTCGGCCAAGGCTCTGGAGGAGGTGCAGGTCGTTGCCCAGCGGCCCCTCTTTGCCGTCGATGGCGAGAAGCAGCTCTACAACGTTGCCGAAGACCCTTCCGTCCAGAACGGCTCGGCCACCGACGCCTTGCAGAACACCCCTGGCATAGAGGTCGATGCCGAAGGCAACATCACCCTGCGCGGCTCGCAAAGCGTAGAGGTGTGGCTCAACGACCGCCCCTCGCACCTCAGCGGTGAGAACCTCAAAGAGTACATCAAACTCCTGCCCGCCAACAGCATCGAGCGCATCGAGGTCATCTCCAATCCCTCTGCCCGTTACGGTGGCGGAGGACCGGTGGTGAACATCGTCACCACCAAGCGGATTCAGCGCAACGAGTTCCTGGCCCTCGGAGCCAGTGGCAACCAGCGCCCCCAGGTCTCCCCTTGGCTCTCCTATGTCTATGGAGGCAAGAAATTCTCTTTCAACGCCTACGTCGAATACGACTACAGCCACACTTGGAACACCGGACAGGGCTCAATCACCCTCCTCACCCCCTCGGGCGACCTCACTGCCACCCAGTCTTCCACTTCGCGCCACGACTATTACCGCCATGGCGGCTACCTCCACTTCAGCGGCACCTACGACTTCGACACCCAGCGAACGCTCACCTTTTGGGCCGGCGGCTACCCCTCCTTCTACCTCAGTGCCACTGTGGTCGAGCAGGACTGGCGTGAGTACATCTATGCCCCCGGCAACTACAGCTTTCACGCCACCAACGACGGCACCGTGCCGCAGGGTGGTTATTTCGCGGGTGCTGACTACACCCGCCGTTTCGACGACAAGGGGCGCAAGCTGTGGCTGCGAGGCGGCATCAACGGCTATGGCTACCAAAGCACCGCCACCATGGTGCGCCAGTATGCCGAGCAGCCCACCCTCGACCGCCAGCTGTGGGAGGTGATGCGCTTCGACAACTGGGCCATGACCAACCTCGACGGCGGCTACGCCTTCCCTTTTGCAAACGATTGGGAGGCCGAGGTGGGTGGCAGTTTCAACTACAACTTCCCCAGCCACTACCATTACACCCGCGACAGCCTTCCCGGCCTCCGTCGCGACACCCTCCGCAGTTTCACCCGCTCCAACACCGATCTGAGCTACCACGCCTTCGCCACCCTCCAGCGCCGCCTGGGCCACTTCACCGCCAAGGCCGGCCTGCAGCTGGGGCAAGACCATTCCTCCACCTCTTATAGTGGCTACCGCTCCGTCGAAACCCAAGCCCGCTTCCCCTTTTGGGTGCCGTCCCTCCATCTTTCCTATCACACCGACAACATGCACAACTTCGCACTCAGCTACACCCACCGCTCCTCGCGCCCCGGAGCCGTCAGCCTGAGCGACTTTATCGAGTACGGCGAATGGAGCTTCACGACCGGCAACCCCCAGTTGGTCCCCGCCCACACCCATAATGTCGAAGGCAGTTGGCAGAAGTACTGGGATGGTTTCGGCTCTCTCGGGCTCAACTTCTATTACCGCGCCTCCACCAACCAGATAGGCACCCTCAATGACGTGGTCTACCACCCCGTCTATGGACGGGCTGTTTCCTTCTCCGTGCCCGCCAACATTGGTCGCTCCCACACTGCCGGGGCCATTCTCAACCTCACCTACCGTCCCACCGCCTTCTTCAACGCCCGCCTCGAATTGTCGCTCAACAACTATGCCTACCACGTGCTTTTCCGTCCCGACCAGTGGAACGACCGCTCCCAATGGAACGCCTCGGTCCGACTCAACGTCTGGACCAAACTGTGGAACAAATTGCAGCTCTTTGGCAACATCCGCTACAATACGCGGCAGCTCACCTTCATGTACTTTTCCGACCCCACCTTCGTGGCCGACTTCGGGGTCAGCGCCGACCTGTTGGACCGCCGGCTCTCGCTCTACCTCAACGCCAAGGACCTCTTTGGCAGCTATGTCAGCACCTTTACCGGCCTCAACCCCTATCTGGCCTCTGCCTCAACCCAGCGCAACAGCTCGCGCTATGTCTCCCTGGGCCTCACCCTTCGGTTGGGCAAGATGGAGCTGGAGGGCAAAGCCCGCACAGGGGGCGAAAAATAGTTTTTTTTTTTCCCCCCCCCACCACCTTATCTCCAGTGTTGACATGCTTTCCGATCAATGCCGAATGGATGGACAACTGGAGGTTTTTGCATTATTGCTTGATTGTTTTAAAACATAAAAAATTAGGATTATTTCACTTTTTTCAAAAGATGATACAATAAAAGTGCAAAGTTGACGTTATCATAATAAAAAAAGACCTAAATCCTTATCACATTAGACATGACAGACTACTACCAGGTTTCAACTTTATAATACTAACCCTTTAAAAACCAAAGTTATGGAAAGTAAGAAAAGCAGAAGAGCAGACCTTGAAAGGAGCAAGGTGCTGTTCGGTGAAATCGGAATGGTAGTAGTGCTGGCAGCCGTTTTAGCGGCGTTCAATGTCAGGTCATACGACAGCATGGCCAACGAGGGGCTCAGCCGAGCTGACCGTTGGCAAATTCCCGAAGAATTCATCGTCCCTCCCACCGAGACAACCCCTCCCGATCCGCCTGTCGAGATTGAAACGCCTATGACCGATCTGAAGGTGATTAGCGACAATCAGACTCCCGCCAATGAGGCCATTCCCGTAGACTATGGTGATGCCTTTAACCGAGCTGCGCCGGAGTTTGTGCAGGTAGAGGTTCCTGTTGAGGAAATTGATGATGAGGACGTGGTTCAGATTGCTCCCGAGGTGGAGGCTGAATTCCCAGGTGGTGTGGCCGCCCTGATGCGGTTTCTGGCCGATAACATTAGGTATCCCCAGCTGGCCAAGGACGGAGGCATCACAGGCAAGGTCTATATCACCTTCGTCGTGGAGAAGGACGGAAGTGTGTCACACGTAAAGGTAGCTCGTGAAATTGGGGGCGGGTGCGGTGTCGAGGCCGTGCGCGTCATCAAGATGATGCCCAAATGGACGCCTGGCCGTCAAAACGGTCGCCCTGTCAGAACCTCCTATACGGTGCCGGTCAACTTCGAACTGCGTTAGTGCTCTGTAGGGGAGGGCTTCTTCACCTCCCAAGAAAAAATTTTTTACATCGAATTGTTGATAATTCAAGAAAAATTGCTATCTTTGGACTTGAAAAAAGATGCCCTAAAAGCGTCCTTAAGTGTAAATAACAAATTAAAAATAAATAACATGGAAGCAAAGAAAACCCCAAAGGCAGACCTTGAAAATCGCAGAGGATTGTTCTTGGAAATTGGTTTGGTAGTCATTTTGGCTGCTGTGTTGGTCGCTTTCAATGTCCGCAAGTACGACAAGGAGGTGAAGGAAGTGTCCACCCGTACCGTCGATTCGGAGATTGATGCCGATATTCTCAATACGCCGCCGGAAGAGACCCCCCCGCCACCTCCCGAAGAGCCCGAGGTTGTTGCCACAGACCTTACGGTCGTGGAGAACGATGCCGAACTTACCAATGAGGTAGGTCTGATCAACGCCGACGATAACGCCAACAAGGCTCAGGAAGAGTTCACTCGCGTCGAGGTTGAAGAAGAAGAAGAAGTGGCCGAAGAGGAAATTTTCCTCGTGGTTGAGGAAGATGCCGAATTCCCTGGCGGTCTCGAAGCCCTCTCCAAGTATCTTGCCGAGAACATCAAGTACCCCCAGCTGGCCAAGGAGAACAACATCACTGGTCGTGTGTTCGTTTCCTTCGTCGTTGAGAAGGACGGCCGCGTAGGAAATATCAAAATCCTGCGTGACATCGGCGGCGGTTGCGGTGCCGAAGCTGTGCGCGTCGTCAAAGGTATGCCTCGTTGGAAACCTGGTAAACAGCGCGGCAAACCCGTTCGTTCCCAGTTCAACCTCCCTGTCAACTTCAACCTGCAGTAGGTTTGTTCTGACATCGGAAAGAGACTTAAGAATTAAGACGCAGTCCTAATTCTTAAGTCTTTTTTTGTAAACGATAGTATAAAGAGGGGACTCGGCCAGGGCTGCCAGGGTTCTCTATAACCTAGGGACACCTAGGTGGACAAAACTCATTATCCGAAACACAACATGATAGCTGTAAATAATCTCTCGGTGCAGTTCACGGGCACCAACCTTTTCGATGGCGTTACTTTTAATATTGCCGACCACGACCGAGTGGGTTTGGTGGGAAAGAATGGCGCCGGCAAGTCTACACTGCTGAAGATTCTCTGTGGCTTGCAGCAGCCCGAAACAGGCTCTTTGGTCATGTCCGCTGGCCAAGAGGTGGGCTATCTGCCCCAGGAGATGGTTCCCGACACCTCCCGCACTGTGATAGACGAGGCGCTCACGGCTTTCAGCCGTATTGACGAATTGATGGCACTTGGGCAGCGTCTTGCCGACGAGATTGCCGAACGTACCGATTACGAATCAGACGGCTATACCCGTCTGCTCAACCGTCATAACGAAGTGACGGAGCAGATGATGCTGCTCGGTGCCGACAGCCGACAGGAGCATACGGAGAAGGTCTTGTTAGGCTTAGGTTTCAAACATTCCGACTTCCATCGGCCAGTGGCAGAATTTAGCGGGGGCTGGCAGATGCGTGTCGAACTTGCCAAACTCCTCTTGCGCCAGCCCGACTTTCTTCTGCTCGACGAGCCCACCAACCACCTTGACATTGAATCCATCCAGTGGCTGGAGGATTTCCTGCAGGGCTACCCGGGAGCCGTGGTGCTGGTGTCCCACGACCGCACATTTCTTGACAACATCACGAAGCGCACTATCGAGATTACGGCAGGCCGCATCTACGACTACAAATGCTCCTATTCCCAATACGTCATTCAGATGCAGGAACGCCGTGCGTCCCAGATGGCACAGCTCACTGCCCAACAGCGGCAGGTGGCGCAGATTGAGGCGTTCATCGAGCGTTTCCGCTACAAGGCTACCAAAAGCAAGCAGGTCCAGTCCCGCATCAAAATGTTAGACAAGATGGAGATGGTAAAAATTAACGAGGTAAGCACCGCGAACATCCATTTCCAGTTCCAGCCTGCGCCACACAGTGGCAAGATTGTAGTAGAGGCAGAACGTTTGGGCAAGGCCTACGGCGACCTGCAGGTGTTCGACAACGTCGACTTTCTGCTCACTTCTGGCAAAAAAGTGGCCTTCGTGGGAAAGAATGGCGAGGGCAAAAGCACCATGGCCAAGATTATCGTAGGCGACATCAAGGACTATACCGGCACCTTCAAGTTAGGGGCGCAAGTGCAGGTGGGCTACTATGCCCAGAATCAGGCTGCCATGCTTGACGGCGAGAAGACCGTCTTCCAAACTATCGACGACATTGCCACCGGCGACATCCGCCCAAAAATACGCAACATTTTAGGTCAGTTCCTATTCGATACCGAAGATTGCGACAAAAAGGTGAAAGTCCTTTCGGGCGGAGAAAAGGCGCGTTTGGCTTTGGCCAAACTGCTGTTGACACCCTCTAACCTCCTGGTACTCGACGAGCCTACCAATCACCTGGACATGGATTCTAAGGACATCCTTAAAAATGCCCTTCTCCAATACACCGGCACCCTTATCTTAGTGTCGCACGACCGCGATTTTCTCGACGGCCTTACCGAGATGCTTTATGAATTCCGCGATGGGACTGTCCATGAGTTCAAAGGGGACATTTACGAGTTTCTCGACTGGCGTGAGGCCGAGAATGCCAAAGAACGGGCTCGGCTATCTCGAACCGCGGAAAGTTCCAAAGCCGCCCAAAGCCAAGGACGCCAGGCATACGAGCAGAGTAAGGACCGCGAGCGTGAACTGCGCAAACTGCGCAATGCGGTTGAGAAGATAGAAAAGGAGATAGAGCGCCTGGAAGGACTGATTGCGGAAAAAGAGGCCCTCCTTGCTTCGGGCAATGCTCAGGATGCCGATTTCTACGCCCAGTACCAATCGCTCAAAGAACAGCTTGACAAACAGATGGAGGCCTGGGAGGATGCCACCATTGCCGTCGACGATTTTCAGGAAGGGAAAGGGTGACCCCCTATGCCATACAATGAATATCAGGGGTATTCAAATCCAAAACTATATCTAACTAACACTCCGTCGAGGAACCAAAACTGAATGATATAGCCCACCTGGTTGTATCTGCGTAAAATCCACGATTTTGGGTTCTCGTCAATATAGTTGTAAACAGTATAGTCGCCCTCTCTGAAAATGCTGTGGGGCTGTCCTTGGATGTCAATTACCTCATTCTCTTTAAGTCCTATCATTATGCCGTTGGGGGTCATGAACACCTTGTCGGGGAGGGTGGCGTAGTGGGTCTCGTCGGCATCGGGCAGGCCACGGCGAACTTCAAATCCGGCCATTTCGTAGGCTGCGTCGCCCGGGTGGTGAATCAACCGGATATGGCTGGTGTGGTCGCGATTGGTAAAAATAATGTCCTCCCAGTCTTCGGGGTTGTCTTTCACCCGATTGCGCTGCTGGTCAATACGAAAGGCGTACTTGGCCATCGATGCGGCATCATACAGTTTGAACGAATTGACCTGGGTCTCGTAATGCCGCAGCGGCTGTCCTTCGGTCGTTAGTGCCATCATGACAAGGGCGGCAAACAAAGAAAGCAGTAATACGATATGTTTCATTGGCATTTGATTTGGTGGGTTTTAAGACAGGGGCTGCTGCCCAGCCGCGGCGCGGCCGGCGGCAAATCCAGTAGAAAAGGCAATCTGGAGATTGAATCCTCCTGTGTCGGCATCCAAGTTGAGCACCTCGCCGGCAAAATAGAGTCCCCCCACCAATTTCGACTCCATTGTCTTGGGGTTGATTTCCTTGGTATCCACGCCTCCTTGGGTGACCACGGCGGTATTGTAGTCGCCTGTGCCGATGAGGGTAAATTGCACATTCTTTAAAAAGCCGAGGAGGCGTTTGCGCTCGGCGGCATTGATTTGGTGCAGCCGTTTGTAATATTCGATATGGCAGCGGTCGAGTGCCAACTGCACTAGCTCGGCCGGTAGCCATAGGCGGAGGGCGTCGTGAAAGAGTCGGTTGCCGTTGCCGTCTAGGTCGGCAATCAGTCGGTGGTCCAATTTGTCATCATCCAAGGCCGGCTTTAGGTCTATGTGGGCAACGAGCTTCTCGCCGTCATGTAGCCGACGGCTCACCTGCCGGCTGGCCGAAAGCACAATGGGACCGTCGATGCCGTGGCGTGTGAAGGTCATTTCGCCGAAATTGTCGTAGAGTTTCTTTCCGTCGGCTTTGGTAATGCTCAGTCCAACGTTCTTCAGCACAAAACCTTCCAGCTCCTGAGGTATGGGCTCCTCGCAAGTGAGCGACACCAGCGAGGGCACCTGCGGAACGACCGTGTGCCCGGCCTCCTCGGCCAGACGATAGCCAATGCCGGTGGAGCCGGTGGTGGGGTAGGAGAGTCCGCCAGTGGCGATGACCAGGGTGTCGCCACGCACTGTGGTGCCGTCCTGAAGGCGTACCCCGTGGCAGTCTTCGGTGAGGCTTTTGACGGCACAATTTTTCCTTATTTCCACATTCGGCCGCGCCTCCAAGTCGTTTATGAGAGCAAGAAAGATGTCCAGCGACTTGCCGCTTTTAGGAAAAACGCGGTTGCCGCGCTCCTCCACCAGCGGCACATTGCGCTGCTCAAAAAAGTCCATCAACTGAGTGTTGAACATCTGGGCAAAACAATTGCGCATCCAGCGGCCGTCGGGTCCGATATGGGTGATGAACTCCTTCAGCGGAGCCGTGTTCGTGAGGTTGCAGCGGCCCTTGCCGGTGATGCGCAGTTTCCGCCCCGCCTGGTCCATCTTTTCCAGCAGCACCACCTCTGCCCCCTGTTCGGCGGCTGCCACGGCCGCCATCATGCCGGCCGCTCCTGCTCCCACTATGACTACCCGGCTCATGACTTGGAGAGGAAGAAGAGTTTGTCGTTGGGGTGAACGCTGAGTACGGGCAATTGTGCGTTATGGACAATCTGCTGGGCATTGGTGCCGAGGAAAAGCTGTGCCAACTTGCGGTCCTGCTCGGTATTGATAACCACTAGGTCGGCATTTATGCCCTCGGCATAGGTCAGGAGGGCATCGCTATAGTTGGAGTACTTCTGTATGGTAGAAGTGCAGCGGACGCCTTGCTTGCCCATGAGTTCGGCGGCCTGCATCAGGTATATCTGCAATTCGTTGAGTTGCGCCTCGGCATCGTAGAGACCCAGCAGGTGCACCTCGGCTCCGAACAGGCGGGCCAATTCGGCCGCGGGCGTAACTTTCTGGCGTGAGTTGAGGTTCACGCGCAGCGGCACCACTATGCGCTCCAATTCCTTATGGAAGTTAAAGCCCTGTCGGATAGTAATCACTGGCACGGTGGCCTCCTGCACGATGCGCACGGCGGTACTTCCCATCCAGTATTTCTCAAATCCGGAGGCTCCATTTGTGCCAATGACAATGAGTGGGGCATTGGCGTGGATGGCATGGCGGGCCAGCACTGGGGCCACCTTGCCTTCGCATACCTCCCACCGTATTTTTCCGTATTTCAGTTTGGGCTCGTGTTCCTTGCAGATGGCCGCCAACTTCTCTTCGGCCAAGTGGGCCAGCATGTCCACCTGTTCGTCATCCATCAGCCTCTTCTGGCGTTTCACCCAAATGACCTCAACGCCACATTCCATTCGGTTGGCTATGTCTATTGCCAATTCAAGTGCAATGTACGACCCCTCTGAAAAGTCAGTACCAACGATAATAGATCTCATAATTTATGTTTTTATATTCTTTATCCAAATAACGCGTTGTCCACGATTTTATTATTGCCCTGAATGCAAAAAAAACACTATATCTTATTTTTTTTGTATCTTTGCACCCTCAAAGTCTACTCGAATGAACAACAACTTAGATGCTACCGGTTACAGCCAGTCGGCGCAAGAACGTGAGGTGGAACGCGCCCTCCGTCCTAAAGGTTTCGACAGCTTTGCGGGGCAGCAGCAGGTGCTTGACAACCTACGGATTTTCGTCGGGGCGGCCAAACAGCGAGGCGAGCCACTCGACCATGTCCTCCTTTTCGGTCCTCCCGGCTTAGGCAAGACCACTCTCTCCTATATCATTGCCAACGAATTGGGCGTCAATATCAAAATGACCTCTGGCCCGGTGCTCGACAAACCGGGCGACCTCGCCGGTATGCTCACCTCCCTCGAGGCCAACGACGTGCTCTTCATCGACGAAATCCACCGTCTCTCGCCCGTCGTTGAGGAGTACCTCTACTCCGCCATGGAGGACTACAAAATCGACATTCTCATCGAGTCCGGCCCCGCCGCCCGCAGTGTCCAGCTCAACCTCAAACCCTTCACTCTTATCGGGGCCACTACCCGCTCCGGCATGCTCACCGCCCCTTTGCGCGCCCGTTTCGGCATCAACTGCCGGCTCCAATACTACGATGCCGACACCTTGGCCAAGATTGTCAATCGCTCCGCCGGTCTGCTGCAGGTGAAAATCACCTCCGAGTCGGCCTTCGAGATTGCCCGTCGCAGCCGTGGCACCCCCCGTATCGCCAACCTCCTCTTGCGTCGTGTGCGCGATTTCGCGCAGGTCAAAGGCGACGGCACCATCACCCTCGACATTGCCCGCTATGCCCTCAAGGCCCTCAACGTGGACAGCAATGGCCTCGACGAGATGGACCTTCGTATCCTTAGTACCATCATCGACAAGTTCAAGGGAGGCCCTGTGGGAATCAACAATATAGCCACCGCCGTCGGCGAAGACTCCGGCACGGTGGAGGAGGTCTACGAACCCTACCTCATACAGGAGGGCTACCTGCAGCGCACACCCCGTGGTCGCGAAGCCACCTCCCTCGCCTACCAGCACCTCGGCAAAATCAAAACCGGCGACCAGCCCGAACTTTTCTAACCCCTCATCGATTTTTCTTTTTACATCATATTATATCATCAACCCCCCGTTAATCCCAATAACAACACATGAGAACATTAGTCAAAAATATCAAGTCCCTTCTGCAGGTTGAGACCACTCCCCGCCAGAAAGTATGTGGTGCCGACATGGCCCATATTGACCATATCGAAAACGCCTACCTTATCGTAGAAGACGGCAAATTCGCCGCCTTTGGCCCCATGGCCGAACTGAAAGAGCAAACCTTCGACCGCGAGGTCGACGCCACCGGCCGAATGCTTTTGCCCTCCTTCTGCGACTCCCACACCCACCTCGTCTATGCCGGCAGCCGCGAAATCGAATACATCGACAAAATCCGCGGACTCAGCTACGACCAGATCGCCAAACGTGGCGGCGGCATCCTCAACAGCGCCAAACGAGTGCAGGAGGCCAGCGAACAGCAACTATACGACGATGCCATGGCGCGTCTCGAGCAAATCATCTGCTTTGGCACCGGCGCCGTAGAAATCAAGTCGGGCTACGGCATGACTCCCGAAGCCGAGTTGAAAATGCTGCGCGTCATCCGCCGTCTGCGCGAGAACAGCCCCCTCACCATCCGCGCCACCCTGCTCGGCGCCCACGGCATACCCATGGAGTACCGCGGCTGCCAAGAGAGATTTGTCGACCTTGTCATCGAAAAGATGATTCCCCAAGCGGCCGATGAAGGGCTGGCCGACTTCATCGACGTCTTCTGCGACGAAGGCTTCTTCACCGTCGAGGACACCGACCGCATGCTCGAGGCCGGCGCCCGCTACGGCATGCGTCCCAAAATCCATGCCAACGAGTTGGCCTGCTCCGGCGGCATCCAATGCGCCGTCCGCCACCACGCCCTCTCCTGCGACCATCTGGAATTCACCGGCGAAGAGGAGATACAGTGCCTCCTGGGCTCCGACACCATGCCCACCGTCCTGCCCGGCGCTGCCTTCTTCCTCAACATGCAGCATGCTCCCGTGCGTCGCATGATGGAGGCAGGCCTCCCTGTGGCCATGGCTTCCGACTTCAACCCCGGCTCCTCCCCCTCGGGCAATATGCAGCTGGTGCTCTCCTTTGCCTGCGTCAACTACCGCATGCTGCCCGAAGAGGCCATCAACGCCACCACCATCAACAGCGGCTACGCTATGGGCGTGAGCGACCAACTGGGCTCCATTGCCGTGGGCAAGAAGGCCAATTTCTACCTCACCACCCCCATCCCCACCTACGAATACCTGCCATACGCCTACGGCGAGAACAAGGTCAGCCGTACTTTCCTCAACGGTGTGGAAGTATGATAAGCATAGAGCACCTTAACAAGTCATACGGCAGCCTGCACGTGCTGCGCGACATAAGCCTCACCATAGCGCAGGCCGAGATTGTCAGCGTGGTGGGTGCTTCGGGGGCTGGCAAGACAACCCTCCTACAACTGCTGGGCACCCTGGACCGCCCCGACAGCGGCCGCATTCTGTATGACAGCACCGATGTGACCAAACTTGGCGAGAAAGCCCTGGCTGCCTTCCGCAACAAAAATATTGGCTTTGTCTTCCAGTTCCACAACCTGCTGCCCGAATTCACCGCCATCGAAAATGTCTGCATGCCGGCACTGATTGCGGGCAAAAGTATGGAAGAGGCCAAATCCGAGGCACATAAGCTACTGCAATTTCTCAACGTGGAGAGCCGGGCCGAGCACAAGCCCGCCCAGCTCTCCGGCGGAGAGCAGCAGCGTTTTGCCGTGGCGCGGGCTTTGATCAACCGTCCCGCCGTGGTGCTGGCCGACGAGCCTTCGGGCAACCTCGACACCCGCCATGCCGAGGAACTTCACGACCTCTTCTTCCAGCTGCGCGACCAGTTCCAGCAGACCTTCGTCATCGTCACCCACAACACCGCCCTGGCTCAAAAGTCCGACCGCCAGATAATGCTGCAGGACGGGCAGGTGGTCGGTGGGCAGTGACCTGTAATGGCAGCCCAATTCTTTGTTTTACCAACCTTTAGTAAAAGAACCCCATACAAATGATAGTAAATAAAACCTCAGGCGGCCATTCGGAATCCAACGGCCCCAAGTCCTCAACCATCATCTACGGCCTTCGGCCTGTAATAGAGGCCATCGACGGCGATACCCGCATAGACCGTGTACTAATGCAGAACGGCCTTTCCGGCCCGCTGGCTGGCGATTTGAAAGGACGCATACGCGACAAGAACATCCCCTTTCAGTTCGTGCCTGTGGAGAAACTCAACCGCCTCACCAAAGGCAACCACCAGGGGGTGGTGGCCCTCATTTCGCCCATCGAATTCAAGCAGGCCATGGAGCTGATTCCCAGGCTTATGGAATCCGACCGAGCGCCCCTGTTGCTCTTGCTGGACCACGTGACCGACGTGCGTAACTTCGGTGCCATCGTGCGCACGGCCGAATGTACGGGGGTCGACGCCGTCATCATTCCCGACCATGGAACGGCCCAGGTGGGCGACGACGCAGTGAAAACCTCTTCTGGAGCCCTGCTGCGAGTGCCCATCTGCCGCGAGCCGAACCTCAAGACTGTGCTCAACCTTGCGCGCCAGTGCGGCCTGCAGATTGTAGCAGCCACCGAGAAGGGCGCCACCGACTACCTAGAGGTCGATTTTGCCAAGCCCACCCTCCTCATCATGGGGGCAGAGGAAACCGGCATCAGCCCCGAACTCCTCAAGATGGCCGACTGCCGTGCCAAACTGCCCATCTTAGGCCAGGTGCAGTCACTCAATGTCTCGGTGGCGGCAGCCGTATTTATGTACGAAGTGTTGCGGCAACGGCGCTAACGCGCCCTCCGTCGCGGACTCCCTTGCCGCCGCCCCATCTTCTTAGCCCCACCTTATAATTAGCCGTCGCCGCCCAACCGCTCCGATGGCTCACGTTGGTTTTTTCCCCATTTCATGCTAGCTGACAAGCAGCCGGGCAGACATCCGTCCCTGCCCCCGCTCAGCCACATCACCCCCTGCCATGTGGCCAACCGGATAGTGCGCCGTTGGCTCGCTGTTTCTCCAGTTTTTTTCTTATATTTATCTTACATTTGTTTTGCATTTTGTTTTTCGTCAACAAATAAAATGCAAATTAAATATAAACTAAATGCAAACAAAATGGCTGGGAAAGAGGGGATGAAAGGGCGCTGAAAAGTGTTGGGCAAACGGGGGTGCGGAGCAGGAGACCAAAACCATTTTGAGGGGCATTTTCCGAAAAGAATGTTAAATAAATATAAATTTGGGGGCATTAGGGGTAACTATTTTTGGGTAGTGGACTCTATTAATACGGGTTTTCTATTCTTCGCTCGATGGAGATTGGTGACAAGGCAGTGGTGGCGAGTAGGAGGGTAGGAGGGGGGTGATGGGGCTCTGTGGCGGGTTTGGCAGGGGTGGAATTGGATTGGCAGATAGTGTAAATAAATATAATAATAAAAAAAATGTTGTTGAATCAATTTTTCTTTGTAAATTTGTAAGTTCAAAAATACCGGTTTTGGGCCTCCCAAAAATGGTATTTTGGACGTATAATGTTTTGTAAATAAATTAAATATAAATATTAAAATGAAAAAAAGATTTTTACTCTTCGGACTGATTTTTGCCCTTACGGCGGTCACGTCCCAGGCTCAAATCTATGAAATGTTCTCCCAGGACTTTGAGTCGGGTTCGACAGTGAACTACACTGTTTCGAACTCGCCCATGATGGCCACACAGGGTACGATTTACTCTGGAGGCAGCAGGGCTATGAAGATCACAAGTGACCATGATTCGGTCAATATCCTGACGTTGGACACGATTGACTTCTCGCAAAATGCTACTTTTAACTACTACACACTCGAGTTTCAGCACATTGCCTTTATCGCTCCCCTTGCTATGCTGGATCCGTATACGATTTGTAAAATCGAGGTGAAGCGTCCCGACCAGACCGTCTGGACTCCCCTGAGCAGTACGCATTACAACATGACTGAGGGCGGAAGTTCGGAATTCACCTATACGGCCTCGTTTTCGCAGGAGTCTTATACCGATTGGAGTAATGCTACCGTAGCCAGCAACCAGCTGTGGAAGTCGGAACGTTTCGACTTGGACTACCTCTTTCAGGAGGTTGCGCCGATGAACCGACAGTTGATTATCCGTTTCGTCGTCACCCAACGTTCCTGGCCTAACAGCGCAGACGGATGGTATCTTGATGACATAAAGGTGCGGGCATCGAGCCAGCAGATTGTGGCGCCCGTCATTCAAATGCGCGCCTTCCCCGACTATATCAACTATCCTAGCAGCCGCGGCGCCAAGTTGGTGGCCGATATTACCACTACCGCGCTGCAGGGCATCAACGGCGACTCGGTTTTCTGTGAGTACCGCGTGGGCGACAGAACCACTATGGACACTACTTACTTGCACCGCCAGGCTCCCAATTCCAATCGTTTTGTGGGCCGCATTCCTTACTATGGCTATGACACGATTATGACTTGGCACATTGTGGCTAAGGATTCGACTAATAATGCAAACACTAGGACTTACCCCAAGAATTCCAGCCAATGGAAGCGATACAGGTGTGTGCGTGGTAAGAATAACACGTCGCAGCCGTCGTTGTTGGGCATGTCCAGTTCGACAGCGTTCCCATTTCCCACCTATGCCGACAACAGGTCCGAGTTTGTGTACGATAGCTCTCAAATGGCCATGATGGGTTTCGGTCCCGGGTATATCACCAATTTCCGTATGATATTGGTTAACTCGCCCCAGAATGTCACCCGCCCCCGTTTGCAGTTCCGCTTGGCTAACCAGCCCCAGTCCATAACCCGCACGGCTGCAAATACTACCTTTACTGAGGACATGCAGATTTTGTATGATGGCTCTTTCACCATCGAGCAGGCGGCCGCAGGTTCGTATAAGATGATTACCCTGCAGGATACGTTCTTCTATGGTGGTGCAAATCTGGTTGTACAGACCTACTATGACGGCAATGCCGAAGTACAGAGCACACCTGTCAGACACATTCCTACTAGCAGTACTAATTTCCAATCGCTGTTTTTGGCGGGTTTTGAGGGCACCTATAATTTTAATGCCTTTGGTGCCGACGCAGTCAATTTTAATGCGGGCAACACCTGGACGACCCGTCCATGGGTTCAGTTCTACGAGACGCAGAATGTGCCGCTGATTTATGATGCCGGTGTGGCTGCTCTGGCTTATCCTAGCTATGACACGCCTTGCAATATGGGTACCGACAGCGTGGTGGTTTGGCTGAAAAACTATGGCGACTCGATTTTGAATGGTACTACTATTTATTATTCGGTCGATAACGGTGCTCCGGTTTCTTACGAATGGACTGGATCGCTGAACGGCGGCGACTCTACGCGCGTGGTTGTGTCCACTACCCAGAATTTCACTATTGGCTACCACACCATTTCGGCATGGACCAACGGTATGGTTGATTCGCGGCACCATGACTATATCGACCACGAGCCTTATAACGACACTGCGACCACTCCGTTTGCGGCCTGTAACGGTCCATACAGCGGCACGCTGACCATCGGATCCAGTTCGACAAATGATTTCACCACCCTGGAGAGATGCCTGTATGTGCTCAGCCGTTGCGGTATTGACGCTCCCACCACGGTGAAGTTGCCCTTGGGAAACTATGGAATTACCTCTTTCCCATTTATTCCTGGCACTTCGGAAACGAATTACGTGCAGTTTGAACCTGCCACGGCGAACGGAGTGGTCAATTTCCGCCGCCCCCGTTTGGGTGTGAATACCAATGCTCCTTCGTTGGTTGACATTTCTCAGGCGCACAGCGTCCGTTTTAAAAACATTAATTTCTACAACGGCCGCTACAGCGACAACCGCTGTAATACCCTGGTTCTGACTGGCAATAATACTTTGAACTGCCAGTTCCTCAACTGTACCTTTGCCGATAGTAATACGGCAGCCCTCTCGTCGCAGGCTCTGCTCCGTGCTAACGGCGCCAGCGGCACGCTGGTTCAGAATTGTACCTTCTACGGCGGTATCATCGGTGCCGATGTGGCAGGTCCGGCTCCTGATAACAGGGCCAGCGGCAATACCATTCAGTACTGTGACTTTTCTAACCAGGTGAATACGGCTATCCGTGTGGTGAACCAGAATGGTGTGTGGGTGGACAGCAACTTTGCCAACGACGTGCTGACCAATACCAGTTATATTATTCTGGGCCAGTACTGCTACCAGGGCTCGAAAATCACCCGTAATAAGGTCTTCTCGTCGAAGGGTGCCTGCTGTATCGGTGTTTCGGACATGCATGGTACCAGTTCGGAGTACTGCATCGTGGCCAATAACATGATTGTTTCGGCCGACGACGGTACTTCTAACCTGCTCACCACCCCCCTCAATATTATTAAGGGTTCGTATATTAAGACGGTGTTTAACTCGGTGCGTATGAATGCGCCCGACCGCGTGAATATTGCAGCTGCCACTTTCGGCGGTGATGTGATCACGAATAGTTATTTCCAGAATAACGTCATTGCAACCTTCGATACTTCTAACTACGCATTCTCCTTCATTCCTGGTGACAATACCGATAACTTGCATGTGGACCACAACTGCTACTATTCGGTCAGCGGTGTGCTCAATAAGCTTAGCGGTATTAACTACACTAACCTTAACTCTTGGCGCAATGCGGTTCCCTACGATATGGGCTCCGTCACCGGAAACCCCAACTATACCAATGGTTCGGTCAGCCGTGTGGACTTGCGTTCGTTCAATACTTTGCTCCGCAATGTGGGTACGCCGATTCCCGAGGTTACGATAGACCTCTTTGGTTCGCCCCGTAATGCTACCGCCCCCAGCTTGGGCGCATACGAGGTGACCGCTCTGACGGTTGACTTTAAGCCCATCGGCTTTGTTACCCCTATGGAGAACTACTGCGGTGCCTCTAGTTCCATTCCTGTGGAGGTTATCGTTACCAATACGGGTACCGGTAACTACACCTATTCCACGACTTCGCCCATCACGGTCTACTACAGCATTGACAATGGCCCGGTGCAGTCCTTTGTTATGAATCAGAACTTTGGCCCCAGCGACACGCTTTCATACCTTTCTACTCGCACCATGTCGCTCCCCAGCGGCGCAGGCAACACGGACCGGGTCTATAATATTAAATGGTGGGTGAAGTGCAATCAGGACCCCGACGACTTGAACGACACAGCCACTTGGACGGTCAATTCGCGCTATGCGGCTCCGGCTCCCACTATTATTAATCAAAATGTGAACTATAATACGGTGGCCACCATCACCCCCACGGCCGGCGTCAACACATGGCCGGTGAGCTACTACACCTCCGGCAATGGACGCCAGCAGCGTTCGGGTATCTCGTGGTACTATGACGACAGCGATTCGACAAAGTTCTACTATGGACCTACGCTGACGACCACTCCGATTTATGACGACACTACTTTCTATATTTCGCAGAAACGTAATTTGCCGTTGGTTAAGATTACTGAGGTGCAGGTGAGCCGCACGGCTGCCGGCGCTACCGACCCCATCCCGTCGTGGATGAACAGTAGTACCTTTGCCATCGAGCTGACCAACTGCGGTGACTATCCCGCCAACCTGGAGGGCGACTCGGTCATCGTGGTCCAGCCCACGGCAGCCGCTAAAGTGTGGGTGCTTCCTGCCGTGACAATCCAGCCGGGTGAGAATCTTGTTCTCCAGTTCCGTACCTCTTCGACCGCCACTGATTCAACACGCACCATCTGTGCTCCCAGTTCGGCTGTGGTTTCGCCAGTCTACACTGCCAATTTCGGCGTTATCTATCGCGACGGCCATGGTATTGCCGATGCTGTGCCATTCAACGGTGTGATTACCGCTCCCTCTAGCCAGGCGATTAACTGGAATAACCAGAGCATTCCTGCTGCTGTATGGTCAGGTTCGGCCATTGACTTGGCCAGAAATGGCGGTACTGCGAATACGCCCACCGCAGGTGCCCGCCGAATCTCTTGGCCTACGAACTCCACTTCGGGCGCTCCCACTGCCACGGCTACCCTTTGGCAGGTGGCCACGGCTACGAATTTGATGCAGATGGGCGAGACCGAGTCTAACCTGATTCGTTATTTCGATAATGGGTGCGAGGGTGCCCGTGCTGCTGTCAACTTGCACGTTATTAACCGTCCAGTCTGTGACCTTGCTGTTGACGAGCCTGTGGTGGACACCGGATGTAACCTGGGCACGGAAGAACCTATCACGGTTACGGTGCATAACTATGGCTCTCAGACTTCCTCCGATGTGATTTTGAAATACAGCCTTGACGGTGGCACCACCGTGGCCTGCACCGATACGTTGCCCGGTTTGACTTCGTTAAGCGAAGTGACCCACACGTTCTCGAACACGCTGAATATGCATGCCGGTGCCGATACGGTATTCAATATTAAGGTATGGGTTGACGCTGTCAGTGGCGATGTGGCACGGGCTAACGACACTTCCACAATTGCTGCCATATCCCATTATTCTCCTGAATTGCCTTATGTTGTTTCGCCCCGCGACGTTGCCTATGGCGACACCCTTGTGCTTTCGGCGATTGGCAATCCGGCTACCGACTGGGTGGCTTGGTACGACGCTTCGCACAACCCCATGGGAATTACCTCGGGTTCGATAGCCACTCCATATATTTATCATCCTGACACATTCTACTATAAAGCTGTTGCCCTGAAGACCATTCAGGTCCAGTTGGGAACTCAGGCCACAGTGATTACCAATAATTACCCATCGCCCTACTCGCCCAAGACCCGCTATGTGAAAGAGCAGTATCTGTACACCGCAGAGCAGATTGCCGCAGCTGGTCATGGCGCAGGAAGAATTAGTTCGCTGGCGTTCTACCTGAACTCGGTTACCACTTCTTCCTTCACTTTCGACTATTACACCATTAAGATGGGCACCACGCCTAACACGACTTTCGCAAATGGAACCTATCTTACGGGTCTCACCCAGGTGTACAGTGCCAATAACTTAACCTTCACTCCCGATAATGTGGGTTGGGTGACACATGAACTGGATTCGGATTTTGTTTGGGACGGTACTTCTAGCATTGTTATAGAGATTACCCGAGCATTGAGTACCGCAGGTATTGCAAATGCTTCTTCCACCACTTTCACTGCACAGCCCAATACGGTTATCACGAAGCAGCATGCCAGCACCGACCAGGCCGCACAGACGTCAGGTACGAGGGGCAATAACCGTCCCGATATGCTTCTGGGCTTCCTTGAGCCGGTAGGCTGCGAGAGCGCTGAGGGCACAGTCTTTGTCCACGTGACGGGCGTTCCTGACAATGATGCCACCTTTGCTTGGGATGACGACTCGACCGGCACGGGTAACACACAAGGCGTTTTCAGCTCATGCGACACGACTGTTGTTTACGCCCGTATCACCAATATGGGTAACGACACTATCCGTGACTACACTCTCCGCTACAAGATTGATGACGAAGCCTGGCAGGAGACTACCGGGTCGCTGTCTAACCTTACGTTGAGCTATTCTGCCCGAGTGGAGTTGCTGCGCACCCACTTCACACCAGGCCGCCATACGATTACGGCAGTGGTGAATGTGGCAGGCGATACGATTCCGACTAACGATACTATTTTCCGTTCGATTAATGTTCGTTTCTGTGCAGGCGAGTACGTTGTTGGTTCATGTCTCGGTACGGACTTCCCCGACCTCTCTACGGCTATTGATACCCTGCACAATGCCGGTGTCAGCGGCCCTATTGTGTTCCGCCTCTGCCCTCAGGCATTCGACGAACAGATTTCGATAGGTAATGTGCCCGGAGCCGATGCTACCAATACGATTACTTTTAAGACCGTTGCTGGCGCTAATCAGCATGCTGTGATTACTTATGCTCCTTCGAATACGGCCAATTATGTCATGAATATTAATTCGTCGAATTATATCACATTCGACAGCGTTGATTTCTATGCTTACTATACCAGTGGTAGCGGTAACAACATATATGCGAATGTTCTTCAAATTGACGGTTCGACTAATATTGCATTCCGCCATTCTGAACTTCGCTCGAAAGCCACGACCGCTTCCTCTAGTAATGCCAATGTGGTGTTTTTGGGCGACGAGAACCGCTACATTACTTTTGACCACTGCGTTATAGATAGTGGATACTATGGCATCCGGACGAAGCTGAACGTCTATAGTAACAACATTACTATTTCTAATTCTGAGATTTCGAACTTCTGGTTCCAGGGTGTGTATCTGCGTAACGTCGATACAGTAGCCGTTATGGCTAATAACATCCATTCGGGTGTTGCCTCCAATGGTAAAGCACTAACCGGTATTTACCTTGCCAGCATCAACCGTGCAAGTGTCCAGCGTAACTTTGTCACCCTCATCGACCAGGCCACCGGCGGTAAGCGCGGTATAGTGCTGAACAAGTGCCGCGGTACTAACATGGACCGTGTGATGGTATATAATAATATGATTTCATTAAATGGTACGGGTGTGGCTTCTCTTGCCTCTTCGGGTATTTGGGTTGACTCGCTCTGCCGCCACGTTAATGTGTACTATAATACTGCACGACTTTATGCTGGTGCTACACAGGCAGCCACTCGTACTTTCAGTTGCCAGAACTCTTCTAGCGTACACGTGTTAAATAATATCTTCGAGAATGCTAGTAAGGGCTATGCCTACTATGTGGCTGTCGACACCTGCGTCAGCAGTTCCAACTTCAATGTGTATTACTCGAATAGTGATACCAACGCCGCTGGTGCCCGCAACTTTGCTCGTTGGGGTGCTAGCAACTGCACCTATATCGACAGCCTACGCGCGGTGAACGGTAAAGATATGAACTCTTATGAGGCTTATATCTTCTTTGAGAATGCCCCCTACGACCTCAGATGCCGCACGGCGCAGTTTGCCGATAGGGCACAGTATAACCCCGATGTCACGCTTGATGTCTATGGCAACATCAGACCTCAGATTCCTCAGCCCACAATTGGTGCCCACGAGTTCAATGCCCAACGTGTGATGCACGATGTGGCAGTGGCAAAGATTTACCTGCCTTATGTTCCTGCTGTCACCACAGGCAATAATCCCACAGTGTTGAATATTGAGACCGACTCTATTGAAGTGCTGGTCAATTTCTTCAACAACGGTAATGCTGCTGAGACTTGCACATGGTATGCCTATATGGGCAATGTCAGTCCTACTCCCATTTCGGCTTCTCAGACTATCACGATAGGGGTTCAGGATTCGGCTCTTTGCTCCGTAATGGTTCCTTCGCCCCTGGGCATTGTCGACACACAAGAAATAGTTGTTGTGATTGACATTAATGGCACTCCTGATGCCAATCCGCATGACAACCGTGATACGGCCGAAGTCTTTATCTATCCTGCTTATGACCTCCAGGTGACTGCCGTTGCCCTTGACTCGACGGTCGACCCCAACCACTGCCGAATGTTTGCCACGCCCATACGCTATACGATTAAGAATGCCGGTAAGAAAGACTTTCCTGCCGATTATCAGTTTGCTTTGGGCTACGACTACTACTGCTACCAGCCGAACAATCTTTCAATGCCTAACTTCCCAGGCAGCAATACCTGTGCGCCTATCACATGGGGAACCGTACTACCCGTGGGCATTACTCGCGACACTGTGATCGCGCCAGATTGCCGCCCCAACCTCTACCCGACAGGATACTTGCAGGATATTACGGTCAGACTGCGTGGATGGGTATCGCATGAGTTTGATATTAAACCGCATAATGACACTTCTAACTATATTAACTTCACCTCTAACCATACGCCTGACATGCCCTTCCCGTCAGATACATCGATTGACTATGGCTCTTATGGTAACCTCTGGGCTACCCAAAGCGAGAATCGTATAATCCGTTGGCATCGTGACGATACGGTTTCGGGTGCATTCTTCTATAACGGTAACAACAATTACCTTCGTTCTACTCACTGGAGTAATACTCCTCAATACTTCCACGACTCATGTTACTATCTTAGCGCTGTTAGTAGTCGTGGCTGCACGAGCTATTACTCTCAGATTTGCGTGACGGTTAATCCTCCGTTGACTTACGATGTTTCTATCTCAAAGGTTGTTTCGCCGAGAGCCACAGGACGTGTTTACGTAGAGAACGACACCGTTACACTGCAAGTGGTTAACTATGGTACTGCTGAAATTACCACTGTCCCCATCCACTTTGAATGGTTGAGCGCAAACGGCCGCACTATCTTGGATTCGATTACCGATACTGTCCATATTAATATGGCTAACCATGGGCACAACGGTTTGCGCGGCCGTGTGGGCGACAATTGCGATACGTTCAATTTCTCGTTCCCACATCTGCTTGCCATTAATCAGCCACTTTCCAACACCACTTATCAGCTCAATGCATGGGTGATGCACCCTAACGACCAACAGCGTGGCAACGACACCCTCCGTACTTTCCATACCTTCCGCACGTTGGCCGAGTCGACATACGATTCGATTAACCGTTTGGCTCCTTCAGAAGTCACTGGTTTTGATATTTCGAGAGTCTCGTTTAACGAATTGGATAACGTCATGCCGGATATGATTGGTTACGATAATCTGTGGTTGGGTAGCTATAACCCCGGCAGCGCAGAGGTTCCCACTTTGGTGGTTCGCAAGGGTACTACCGACACCCTCACTATCGAGGTGGCAAATAACCAAAACGAGATGGATACCACGACTCCGGCCAGTTTGTTCGTTGTGATTGACTACAACCGAGACGGACAATTCAATTTCGATAATTACGAGAATATATTAATGGCAAGAGGTTTGACCGTTACGAAGGGAGTCAAGGTCCGCAGTCGTCGTGCATTTAAGAAAGCCATTACAATACCGCCAGACTCGGCGCAGTATGGTTATATGCGAATGTTAGTAATGGTTGATGCCGACTCCACTACATTCATCAATGGCAGAACGTCTACCCAGCTTCTAAATGGACAATTGCAACAATATATGATTTACGTTACTGAGGACATTCACTTAGACACTGTTGACGCTGCACTGACGCGTGTTGCCTCACCACGTAACCATATAGTTACTGCCTCTACTCAGCAGGTCAGTGTCATGCTGGCCAATAAGGGTCTTACCCCCTTGACATCTGCTACGATTGATTATTCCTTCGATGACCATTTCCACGAGACGCAGACTGGTTCAGTGGCCTGGACTGGCAATTTGGATCCGGGTCAGAGTGAATTGGTACAACTCAATCCCGTTGATTTCTATAAGGGCACTACAGACCTCACTGCTACAGTCAGTGTGCCTGGCGACACGTTCCATGTCACTAACAATACCCTTATTTATCAGTACCATCTCTATGACACGATCGAATTGCGGTTCATCGATAGTTTTGACCAGACGATAGACAAGTGGTATGTGCCAGTTGGATACAATAACTTCACACGCAACTACTTTGTACGTGCCACTCCAGCCAAGAGCACTATCAGTTCTGCTTACTCTCAGCCCAATGCCTATGTGACTAATGCCACAGAGACAGTGGTGACTGGTAAGCACGGTAACCGTAGTGTGATATATACTCCTATTATCAGCATCCGTCAAATACGTCCCGACACGATAACGCTCAAACTGAGTAAGAATATGGCCGAGGGTAGTTATCTCTGGCTTGAATATCGT
Source organism: uncultured Bacteroidales bacterium (assembly GCA_947165255.1). Taxonomy (GTDB): domain Bacteria; phylum Bacteroidota; class Bacteroidia; order Bacteroidales; family P3; genus Colimorpha. Next base: position 47,961 of record CAMUZR010000003.1, on the reverse strand, counting down.
GACTTTAGTGGTAATTGGGTAAAGGTTGATGACCCCTCTATCCGTTGGAATGCACCCGATGAAAGACCCGACTATCACTGGTATGACGAAGAAAACGGATGGACAGGAACCTCTATCAATGGTGCCTATACAAGCCATGTATTAGCCTCTATGCCTATTAGTGGTGAATTTGGGCAGGACCTCCAGTTCCGATTTGTTTATACCACGCCAGTCTCGGCTTCTCCTGCTGCCGCTTTCGGCGATGGTGTGGCTATCGATAACTTCGCTATAGGCCGTGCACGTCGTCCTCGTGATATTGGTATTACTCAGATTACGTATCCTACAGACCCACAGTTCGGACAGACCATTTACCCACGTGTAATGGTCCACAACTATGGTACCGATACTATTTCTGAGTTCCAGGTTCAGTATCGTCCTTATGGTGCATACCTCTACATTCTTGACACAGCCCGCCTTGACTACGATCACCGCTTGGTTCCTGACACTAGTATAGAGTACACGTTTAATCACCCCTTTGTCATTACAAATCTTTTCCCCGACACGTTCCAGATTTGTGCTACCACAACTCTTTCGGGTGATATTTATAATGACAACGACTCTGTTTGTGATATGTTTGCGCTTGCGCCTCTTCAGAATGACCTCTATCTCTACGATGTTACTTCTCCACTTGATCATGCTGTAGCTGGCGACTCCATCAATATCACCTTACGCCTTCGTAACTTCGGCCAAGTTGGAATTGACAGTTGCCGTGTATTCTATAGCTATAACGGTGCCGATCCTGTGGTAGAATTTATTAATTTCAATGACTATCTTGGCCGTCCTTTGGCTTCTACCGAATTCTTTAACTACACCTTCAAGCATCGCGAACGTGCAACTATGGGTACCATGCAGCTTGAAACCTGGTGCTATTATGAGGATGATACATATCCGTATAATGACACCATTAGGAAGTCGATAGCTGGTCTTACCAACGTGATGGATATTTCGGCCACTGCCGGTATTATCGATAGGCGTGACCATCTTATTACGAGGTTCTCTATTGTGCTCGATAATGTGGGTGGATTGGTCGCCAATAACTTTACCGTAGGTTTCTGGTATGACCGCGACACTAACACCCGTTTCACTGAGACATTCTATCGTGAACATGGTCTGCCATCAGGTGGCCATGCTGTACATACCTTCTCTTGGGACACTGCGGGTCGTGAAGCTGCATGGAACTACCTAACGGTCTTCGTCTCTGTGCCTGGCGATGTCAACTCTGACAATGATACGTCTACCATTATCCAAGATTACTACACTGACCTCTCGATAGATGCTGTGGAGATTGAGGAGAATATGTCAGATTCATGCCGCTTGAGAGCCGTGGTTACAAATCACTCTAACATCAACTATATCGGTGTGATGCGTATTCAGATGTATATCAATGGATATGAACAAATCAAGTATAATGTGGCTGCCCTTGATTACGACATTGCACCTGGAGAAACTCGCCGTATTCCCATTATAGATGCTATGGGCAATTGGAAAAAAATTCCGAAGTCACCTACTAGAACCTATAATGGTACTGCTATCCTCGATCGTGTCAGTGATGATAGGGATGAGAGTAACAACCAGACTACCATTATGAGGGTTCTGAACTACTTTGAGGATATACCGGTAGTTGAAGAAACCGACTTTGTGCTCGAGCAAAACTATCCTAATCCGTTCGACGGAACTACCCGGATAGAGTTTGCTTTGCCCACTGCCGGTTCCACCCGCTTCTTCGTCACCGATGTCGTTGGCCGACTGGTTTATGAGGAAGTTAGGGAATACTCCAACGGCCGTCACACCATCGCCTTCGACAAAGGCAACCTGCCCGCTGGTGTATACTACTATGGCGTCGAATTTGATGGCAAGCGTCGTATGCACAAGATGATAATTCAATAGTAGTGCTACCTCGGTTCATATCGCACGTTCAGCAGCAGCATCTCTTCCCTACGGGGCAGCAGGTGCTGCTTGCTGTTAGTGGCGGTGTGGACTCTTCGGTACTTGCCCATCTGATGTATTCTGCCGGTTTCCCTTTCGCTATTGCGCATTGTAATTTTCACCTTAGACCCGGCGATTGCGACCGCGACGAACAGTTTGTCCGTCAGATGGCTCTGGAATATCAGGTTCCCATTTATGTTGCCCAATTCAATACCCAGGAGTACGCTCGAAGCTCCCATCTCTGTGTGGAGGATGCGGCACGAAGGCTTCGGTATGTTTTTTTCGAGCAGATACGTTCTCAGCAGGGCTTTCTTGCCATTCTCACCGCACATCATCGCAATGACTCGATAGAAACTTTTTTTATCAATCTTTTGAGGGGTACAGGCATATCTGGACTCCATGGTATACTTCCAGTCCAAGGCCATATAGTAAGGCCGTTGCTGCCATTCGGGAGAGACGAAATCGAAGCCTATGCTTCCCAAAATAATATTCGTTACGTAGAGGATGTGACAAATACTTCTCTTCAGTATCGCCGCAACCAAATTCGCCATCAGGTTCTGCCATTGCTTCATCAGCTGGTGCCCACTACGGATAATGCTATAGAGCAGACCATTCTCCATCTACAGTCTCTTGAGCGTCTTTACAACTCACTCCTTGACCCTATACGCAGCCAGCTAGTATCGTCACTACCCGATGGTACAGTAAAGATATCCCTCCAACTACCCATCCAGACAAGTCGTGAACAACTGCTTTTTGAACTCATTCGGCCCTATGGGTTCAACTTTTCTTCTGCTGTGGAGATTCTTTCAGCGACTCAGTCGGGCAGACAATTTTTTTCTAACTCTCATCGCGCCATACTCGACCGCCACTGCCTCATTATCGTTCCGTTAGACCCAAAGTCCGAAGAAGAACTCCCTCGGCTACAGGTATCACGTACTCAAGATTTCGACTTTCACACCATCGATTGGAAATCTATTCCGGCCAACACTGCTTACTTCGACGCTGACAAGGTAACCCTTCCCCTTACACTTCGTCATTGGCATGAAGGCGACCGATTCCAGCCGCTGGGTCTTCCTCATGGTACCCAGCTCGTCAGCGATTTCTTCTCCGACCACAAATACACTCTTATAGACAAACGGCGCCAGTTGCTTCTGCTAGATGCCTCAGGACGTATCATCTGGTTAGTGGGGCGTCGCACATCCCATCATCCTCGTGTCACCCCATCAACAACCACGTTGCTCAAAGTATCTGTCGTGCAATCCGGAGACTGATATAAAGATAGTCAATCATTGGATAATCCATAGTATATTAAATCAAAAACTATTCACATGAAAAAATGTATTTTTTATTCCCTTTTAGCCATGGCAATGCTATTTTGCTCATGCCAGAATGGCAACAATGAAAACAACTCCAACCAAATCCTTGCTACTATAGAAGCATTTGGAAGTGAGGAAGAAGGCCCAATAGTGTGGGCTCCACAGTCCCAACTAATGTCTTGGGATGACAGCCTCACATCCCAGGAAGTGACAGTTGCGCTAGTGTCCGACGACACTCTTTCCTGCCGTCTGCAACTTGCCGATAACTCTGCACACATCGGAGTATGCCACCTTGTCTATCCCGCAAGTGCTTATGTGGGTCAGGGACTCGTCAACATCCCCGCCCTTCAGAATGGAAATGCCAATCTTGCTGACCTCGTATACTATGCCGAACTTCAAGATGGAAAAGCGTACTTCAAACCACTCGGAGGACTCGTCCAACTTCATCTTACTACTCAAGAACGACTCGCCTCTGTCATGTTCATCACTAGCGACACCAATCTCTATCTTGCAGGCAATTTCCAAGTCAGCAACTACCCAGCCCCGGTACTTAACTTCACGGACAAGTCCGAAAAACAGATAACCGTCCAGGGTATTGAAGAATATGATTTCAACGAGGGATATTACCTCTACATTCAAGTGGCTCCAGGATGCTTCAATACTTTTCAAGTTGTTCTACAGAACACTGATGGCAAGAAATGCACCAAGACCCTGAAGGATGACAAATACTTCCAAGTCTGGCGCAATCAGCCGTCTTTGATTTCTTTAGGCGATTCCTCTAATGTCCTTATTTTCGAGTAGACATTAGTAATTGGAGCCAGAAGTCACAATTACGCCCCTCTTGAGTGGTCGCTTGTAGCAATAGTAATGGCTTCAGGCTCCATTCGTTAAATGATAGGTTTTATAAGAGATTTTTCTTCTGTGGACAAATAATTGTAATTATTTTTCTGCCATTTCAAAAAAAAGTCGTATCTTTGCATTCTCAAATCGAGCGTCAGACTGAGCAAAAGCGATTGTAATCGATTGATTGTAATGCCAGTGGGCGTTAGGTGCCTTTTAGAGATTGTCCAATGGTGTAATGGCAGCACTCCAGATTTTGGTTCTGTCAGTCCAGGTTCGAATCCTGGTTGGACAACACAAAGCCCCCCTTCCTTTCGGAATGGAGGGCTTTGATTTTTTATCTGTAATCTAAAACCATCATTACACAACAATAGTGGCAATACATAAAAAAGGACAGCGCCGAAATGCTGTCCTGTATTTGTTTTGCAAGTATTCTGAAAGGATTGGGTACAGAAATTATTTCATACCGCGGGCAGTCTTTATCTGCTCGTATGCCTCATTGATTTCTCTGAACTGGGCTTCAGCATTCTTTTTGATTTCTTCTCCCATGTTTGCCACTTTATCGGGGTGGTATTTCATGGCCAGACGGCGGTAGGCTTTTTTCACCTCCTCGTCGGTGGCACTGGACGTGAGGCCTAGGACGCTGTAAGGGTCTTTCTTATAAGTGTTGCTGGAACTACTATAGTTGCCGGAGTGGCCTGCCCCAGAGTAGCTCGAGCCTCTACTAGAATAGGAGCGATTATAACCGTAGCTGCTTCCCCATCGCGAACCAATGTGCCGGGCATAAATAGAGGCAAAGTCTCCCATGTTTATGCCAAGATTTCTGGCCATGTTGCGCAGGAGATTATTCTCGGTCTGGCTGAATTCGCTATCGGCTGTGGCCAAGCCAAAGAGAAAGTCCACCATGTGGTAGCGGGTGGTGTAGTCGGTATTGTGCTTAATCTGAGCGCATACTGCGTCAATATCGATATATCTTTCTGGTTTCACCAGGTCTCGTAGCATTAGCAGCAGTTCTTTGCCTTTTTCTTCTCCATAATTTTTGAGCAAGAATTGTTTCACATATTCCAACTCTGTCCGTGCCACATTGCCGTCGGCCTTCATTACTGAGGCAATCAGCACTATCAGCGCAATGTCTATGTCGTTTTGCGAACCGTTGTTCTTGTAGCGTCCGTGGTGAGAACTGAAAGGTTGTCCCTCTGCGTCCGAATGGTAGTCGCCGTCGCCTATCTGTCTACTGTTTATGTTCTCAATGGTGTTGCCCAAAAAGAAGCCCAAAAGGCCGCCCAGAGGACCTAGAAAAGCCCATCCCAAACCGCCTAAAATCCATTTTCCTAAACCCATGCTAAGTTTGTTTGTGTGGTGTGTACTTATACTGTGCAGTTATTTCTTAATCATCTTGCAACCCCCCTGTGGTGTGGCAATAAAGTAAAGGCCAGCACTAAGGCTGCTCACATCAATTTCTGTGCCATTGTACTGTGTCTTGGCAACTAACGTACCTTTCGTGTCATAAATTTTCACGGGACTTCCTGCCGACAGGCCTTCTATAGCAATGAATCCAGTGGCGGGGTTGGGACGAGGTTGCAGCAAGCTCTCGGTGCTCATTTCGTTTATGCCTTCTGGTGAAAGGAAACGAACGGAAAAAGTACAGGTGCTGCCATTTTCTGCTATGTCATAGATTTCAAAACTCCGTTCGGGTGTGCCGTCTGTCAGATAGGGGTGGGGGTCGGAGTTCGGACCGAAAGACCTGAGCCCGTTTGAACCGAACATCGACAACAAATGCCTACCGTTAACAGAGTCATTATCGCTCCCCTGCCGGAAAATCCAGTAGGTGTTAGGCCGTGTGTAGTAGTCGTAATAGGCGTTACCAATGTAGTTCTGGTCCATAGGGACAGTATCTATCCAGCGGCCAATGAGCAGTCCGCTCTGAAGGAGTGAGCTCTCGTAGTAGTCGTCCGTGGAGCGGTACTCAATAGTGAACCATTGGTTACTGTCAATCGAAGATTTGATATAGTAGAGGTTATTCCTGGGGCTACTGCCATTGCTATAGATAGTGAAGGTTCCGTCTTGTTGTATACGGATAGGCTCTTCAGTGAGGTGAAGAATCTTATGCTTGTAAATAACTGCGGGCTGGTTGACCGAGGAGTGCATGATATCGTATGGTACGGTAATGACATTTGTGTGGTGGTTGTAGTGGTAAAGGTCGGGCAGCCCTATTGAGTGCCCCATCTCGTGGCAGAATGTTTGAACCGAAAAATATAAGGAATCCCCCTCAAACTCGAAGTTAAAGCAGTTCACCAATTTGCCATTGATAGTGAGCTGATATCCGATAGAATCGTGTGGATAGTACTCCATGTGAGGCCAAAGCAGGTCGCCCCAACCATCCGTAGCCCCCTGAAGGACGAAACTGATGTTGTCAATGTCACCGTCTCCGTCTCCGTCCAAGTTGAGAGATGTGTCCACCATTCCTGTAGAGTCAACGTAGCGGCAAATGCGCTCTATCAGTCTGGCTTCCCGCATAGAAATGCTTATCTGGGGCATCGGCTCTGTATAGCCTATGGGGTTTGAAGGGCTGTAGGGCTGGAAGTTGCCACGTGGGTACGGATCCACGTAGGCCTCGATATGGTCAGGCTCTGTCCCGTTGGTGTAGACGGTGTTGAAATGGATTTTGTCGTAGGACATCTCCTTGAAATACCGTGCCACGCTGTTGCCTTCGCCATTGAACATAATGTCGATTGACCCAAAACTTCTTCCTATCTCGGGGTCGTCTGCAAAGCGCACAAATATCATCAGGTTGGTGAGGGTGGTTGCGCTACTATTGGTGACGTTGAAAACAGCCGAGTTTTTATAGTCTAGGTCGTCCATATACATGGTTTCATCCGTCTCTATGCCTGCATAGAAAGTGTCCTGGCTGTATTGCATCAGTGCTTCGTATGACCCCTCTGGAAGCGACAGCGCATACGAGAAATCGCATGTCACGGTGTCCCCGGGGTTGACGATGATACGGCGCCCGTCCACGCAGCCGTAGTATTGGTGGTCGTCCCGTCCGTAAATATTCACACCCACAAAGGTGTTCAGTATGCTGTCGCCAATATTGGCTATGGAGTAACGGCCACTGATGTGTCCCCCTTGGGGAATTGTAGTCCTCTCCAGGGTTAGGTCAGACCCCATAACCATTATGGGCATGGCCGAGCGGCAGGGTTCCAGGCCGAGAATGCAGTACTGGTAGTTGCTGAAGTCGTAAGAGGTGAGTGGGCGCAGCACGTTAATGGCGTAGTATCCGTTGGCGCTGCCATTCCAACCCCAGTTGAAGTGAAAAAGGTCGTCGTCATATCCGTCGCACACGAAGGCGTGGCCTCCAGCCAGTGTGCCTTCCTCCTCGTTTTCATAGCTCTGTCCGCAGTAGTAGATGGGGCGGCCGTTGGCCAAGTCTTCTTTCAGCAAGTTCTGCCACTCGTTGTTGCTATGGTAGAAAATCATCTCCACCCGGCTATTGTTGCTATAGTGGAAGAACCGTTGCAGCCCCATCAGGTTGCCCATTATCGTAGACCCCGAACTACCTCTGCAGTCACTGTTGTAGTTCATGTTGGCCGCAATGCCGCAGTGCGAGAGCAAGGTGGCCACGGCGGTCACCTCTTCGGCCGAGCTGCTGTCGCTTAGTTTGCCGGGCATGTGGGCGTAGTCGTATGTGGCGTTGGCAAAATCGGCGCTGAGGGTACCGTAGCGCCAGCATTCGTAGTCGTAGGTGTAAGAGTGGCTTCCATAGCCGTGCGAAGGGAATTGCCAGTAGCGCATGATCTGTCCCATGGCCAGGGCTCCGCAACCCACGGTTGGGTGGTTATCGAAAACAAATAAAGAACTGTCGGCGGCGAATGTGCTGTCGTATGGCACCAGGCTGTTATAGCCGTAGCGGTACTGGTTCCACTCCGAGGTCAGCAGGGGACCCACAGAGTCGGGCAGGGTGGGTTTGGCGGCGGGTTGGTAGGCATGGTAGAGCTCCTCCAAAGAAACCTCGCCCAACTGCATAATCTGCTTCTCGTATTCATCCAGCCAATAGCGCAGGTTGTCGGGTAGCGTGGCTGCATCCAACCGGCCGTGCCGGCTGTAGCCCAGCACCGTGCGGGTTCGGTCGTCGCCGCTGACGATGACAAATCCCCCCTGGTCAATATTATACAGATAGAGGTGGTCCAACTGATCCACTTTCACCTGAGTGAGTGTCACCGTTTGGCCCTGTTTCAGTTGCGAGGCATATTTCAGTGCCTCCGTCAGGGCAGTATGTGGCAGTACCGGCGCGGCCATCGCTGCCCCCAAGCATACTATACATACAAATAATGTCAATCCTTTTTTCATTTGTCGACAATTATAGTCTTTATAACCTCGTGTTGTATTCTAGTCCTCCATATCCAATCTCACTCTGTACCCCTCCATCTTAACGGTGTCGCTTGGGTGTGCGGTGACAATCTTAAACTGTCCGCTAGGAACGCCTAGGTCGGTCAGATGTTTTTGCAAAAGCTTGTTGCGAATCTTCAGGTTCCTCAGTGCCACCGAGTCCTCCGTCGGGTGGGTCTGTAACACGAGCGACATGCGGTAGTTGGCATCCTGTTTCGCCACGTCTGCCACCTGGTCAATCTGGTAGAACTGCTCGCTGGTGAAGTCGGGATTCTTGTGGTCAATGGTGATGAAAAGCTCGTTGTCCTTGCCCCCACCCAGATTGCCCAGCATCCGCACTGGCGATGTCGCCACCTTCACCACTAGGTTGCCCAATGTCTTCCACACCAGCTTCATATAGTTAAACTCCGGACTGTCGACATTGCCTTTTATGGGCACGTCCAGTATCACCTTGTCGTCCTTATCTTTTAGAATGTACAGGGCTGCCTTCACGGGCAGTTTCTGCTTCGGCGTCACCTCCTTCCGGCGGTCGCCCAGGGTGGGTTTGTAAATGTCTATGCGGTTCTTCCCGTTCAGCCGGCTGTCTTGGATAATATTCAGGCTGCTGAACGAGAATATACCCTCCGTAAATGGCATCCCGAAATAGTTCACCATGTAAGGGCTCAAGTCCGTGAGGTGAAGGTTCTTCACGTCCAAGCGCAGGTTCTGGTGCTGTTTCCACTGCGAAATATCGCCCGACCAGTCAACCAGCAGTACTCCACCGCTGGGTAGGTTGGCAAACACCTTGGCGTTGTTTTGCCCCGAAGTGGTAATGTTGTCGGCCGAAACGTGTATGTCGGTAACTGGGAATTCAAACTCGTCGGGCATCGTGTGGTCGGCATAGGTAAAGTTTATATGGTTCAGGTCCAGGTGTCCCAGCCGCAGCTGCAGCGGTATCGATTTCAGCGTGGTGTCGACAGCCACAGTGTCAGGGTCGGGATCTGCCGCTGCCGCTGCCGCGGTGCTGTCCTGCTCCTCTTCGGGTTGGCTAAAGATACGCGAGAACGTATTGGTGCTATCGGAAAACAACTCGTAGCGGACATTCAGTCCGTCAACCACAACGCTGTTCAGGTCGAAAAGGTTCTGGCTCAAAACCATGCTGTTGAGGTCTATGCCCAAGTGGTTCATCGATGCCAGCGAAGTGGCCGAACTGTCAATCAGGTCCAGCCCCCTCACGTCCACCTTGCCCGAAATATTCATGTCCAGGGCCTGCTTCAGGTTGCCCGCTGCGTGGGCCGTAAGCCCCACGGCACCCTTTATCTCTTTCACAAAGTCCAAATTCATGTTAAAGTCTTTCAGCTGGTCCAGCAGCAGGTCGGTCAACACCAGGTCGGCGGTAAAGTCCTGTGTCTCGGCGTTCCAAGTGGCATCGGCCTTCAGGGTGCCGCCTTTGGTCAGCTGCACTGTCAGGCCTGCATCGGTGTGCTCTTTCCCACCGATTACAAAGTCGGGCACGAAAAGGTTCAGGTGATGAACCCCCGAATGGGTCTTGCGTCGGAGGTCGGTGTAGTCCGCGCTTCCGTCCGACAGGCGAATCTTGTGCAGGCTTATCACCCAGCTGCTAGGCGTGGTGTCCGGCTCCTCCTCCGCTTCTGTGCTGTCCTTGGCAAAATGGTCAATTATGCTGTAGAAATTCATCCTGTCCGTATCCTGCACCACGTTCACCTTCAAGCCCGCCAGCGTAATGTGGCGGAGGTGCACCGTCTGCCCCAGTAGGCGAAGCAGTGAAACAGACACATCCAATGTGTCGAACCCGGCAAACTTCTCTATGCCGTCATCCTCAAAGACCGTCAGGTCGCGCACCGTCACATTGCCCGAGAAGAGGTTCAGCCCCACATGCTCTACATTTATCTGGCGCCCTATCAAGTCTTGGCCATGGCCATTCACGTAGCTCTTGGCCACGCAGCCACCGAACAGCGAGCCGAAGATAACCACCGCAACCACTAGGGCTGCCAAGGATAGAAGAACTATACGTATGATTTTCAGCGTCTTTTTCATATTTCTTTTTGTCGTTAGTAACCTGCAAAGATACCAAAAATATTGAATTTAATTATTATATGGATATTTTTTTGTACTTTTGCATTTTTAAATGCTTAGTGCAAATAAGATTACCGCTATGAAGAAAATACTCTCGCTAATTCTTTTGACCTTAGGCCTCACCCTCTCGGCCCAAGAATCCGTCAGCGATTCTCTCCCCAAATGTCAGGGCCTCTTCTCCATTGCCGACTCCGTCCAGGTCCGCTTCTCACCCGGCAACCTCCAGTACCAGCCCTCCACCCACCTCTGGCGTTTCGCCCCCTCGCAGACCGAGACCCTCGGCTGGAGCGACAAGTCTTCCTCGCCCCGCTACAAAGGCTGGATAGACCTTTTTGGCTGGGGCACGGGCATGAACCCCACCAACTATTCAGAGAATGCGGCCGACTACAGCTTTATCGATTGGGGTCGCTATTGTGCGCTCCCCACCCAGGGCGGCAAACTCTGGCGCACCATGACCATGGACGAATGGAACTATCTGTTGTCCAAGCGCAAGCATGCTCGGCGTCTCTACGCCATCGCCTACGTCAACAATCAGTACGGCCTCCTGCTCCTCCCCGACGGCTGGCAGTGCCCCAAGGGAGTCTATGTCAAGCCCGGCCCCAAGGAAGACAGCGCCAACTGGTATACCGACGAGAAATGGGCCAAGCTGGAGGCCGCCGGAGCCGTCTTCCTTCCGGCCGAGGGCAAACGCATGGGCACTGCGCTGCAGGGCTCGCCCCACTCCTGCCATTATTGGACCGCCACTCCTAGCATCAAAAAGAGCTCCGAGGCCCTCTACCTCCTTCTCGACCCCTATTTTCCCCAAGGCCGCTCTGCCCTCAAGTCCACAGGCTTCTCTGTGCGACTTGTGCAGGAAATGTAGGCCGGCTGTTTCTGTACGCATATAATATACCTTTTTATGAACCTAGCTGTTGTCCTGGCCGGCGGCACCGGCTCTCGAATGGGAGCCGACAGGCCTAAACAGTTCCTCACAGTCCGTGACCGCATGGTTGTCGAACATGCCATCGATGCCTTCGAGCAAGCCCCCGGCATCGACAGCATAGCCGTTGTGGTGCACCCCGACTGGCTCGATTTCATGCTCCAGGTGGCCTCCCGAAACACTTGGAGCAAACTCGCCCGGGTCATTCCCGGTGGCAGCGAGCGCTACATGTCCAGCGTCAATGCCCTCCGGGCCTATGCCCAAGCCCCTGCCGACACCAACATCATTTTTCACGATGCGGCCCGCCCCTGGGTGTCGCAGGACATCATTGCCAACGTTGTCGCCGCCCTGCAGCAGGCCCAGGCCGTCGGCGTCGGCGCACCCTCCACCGATACCGTCTGGCAGGTGGACCCAGCTACCCGTACCATCGCCGCCGTCCCCGACCGTGCCACCATGTTCCGTGCCCAGACCCCCCAGGCCTTCCGCCTCCCAGTGATTGCCGAAGCATATCGCCGGGCACTCGGCGACCCCTCCTTCCATGCCACCGACGACTGCGGCGTCCTGCTCCGCTACTGCCCCGAAGTCCCCATTCGAGTCGTCCCAGGCTCCGAGCAGAACATCAAGATAACCTTTCCTCAAGACCTTTAGCAGGTTTTGTTCCCCCGCTTCGTCCTTCCACTAACCAGTGTATGCATTCCATACACCCGTTCTTGTTCGCCATTAGTTCCTCTATACATAGAGACAAAGAACGGTAGGAACAACCATAGAGCAACTATCAAAGAACAGGCGGACCTACCCTTATGCTTCCCTTCGCAACCCACTTTCGCTCCAGCGGTTTGATTGCAATTTGATATTTTTTTGTTTTATATTAAAAAAAAATAGTATTTTTGCATTTGAAATAATTGCTGTCAGCGCAAATGGTCGTCACAAGAGTCAGTCGGTTAGCGAGTTGCTTGTTGCATTCCGAGCCTTCTCTCTTAGTTGGGATTGACCGTGCGGCTGCTTTTATTGTTTTCAGTTTGGGTGCATCGCCCTTTTCTTCTGCTTTTTCGAGAGAAGGAGTGCCGAACGGGCGGGTCGCAATACTGATGGGAACAATTGTTAAGGACAAAAAAGAAGAGTTATGCGTAAGATTATTAACAAGTTGACATCGTGGTATTTTTCTAAGGGCGCATTGCCCTATTGGATTATTTTGATGATAGACTGCCTGATAGTGGCCTTTGCCGGCTATGCTGCTTTCTACACGCAGTGGGGCGGTAGCGGCCTGGCGGGCCGTTTTTGGCTGGCCACCCGGGGCATCATCATCTCCGAGGTGTTTTTCATTGTCTATTTCCGTCTGTTCCATACCTATAGCGGCGTCATCCGCTATTCTTCGATGATGGATTTGGTCCATGTGGCTTTGGCCACCTTAATTGGGACTACCACCACATACCTCTTGGGCCTGCTGGCCACATGGCAGGAATGGAGCGCCGTCTGCTTCCCCAAGGCGTTGGGGTGTTTGGAGATGTTCCTGGTGGCAACGGTGCTGATGTGGATTGAGCGCATCCTGGTCAAATACCTCTATGACGGGTTTGTTCGCGACGATAAGGCCAAGCGGGTCTTCATCTATGGTGTGAAGGAGGGCGGCATTGCCATTGCCAAGAGCCTGCAGAACGAAATGCCCCAGCGGTTCAGCGTGGTGGGCTTCGTCAGTCCCGACGGCGACTTGCAAACCAAATGGCTTATGGGATTGCAGGTGCGGCGCGATGGCCCCAACCTGATTAAGCATATCAAAGATGCCCACGCCTCTATTCTGATAGTCTCTCCACTGCAGGAGGAACGCTTCCGGAGCAATGCGAAATTGGTGGACGACCTGATTACCCAGGGTATAAAGATTATGATGTTTCCGACCATTGAGGAGTGGAACGGCAAGGACGAACTGAAGCGGGAACATCTGCACGAAGTGAATATTGAAGACCTGCTGCCGCGAGACAGAATCGAGGTGGACATGGATGCTATTGGCTCTATGCTGAGCAATAAGTGCATCCTCATCACGGGTGCGGCAGGCTCCATCGGGAGCGAGATGGTCAGGCAGATAGCGCCCTACCAACCCTCCCGCCTAGTGCTTATCGACCAGGCCGAGACCCCGATGCACGACGTGCGGCTGATGATGAAGAAAGACTATGCCTACATACCCTGCGAAACTATCGTCACCTCTATTACCAACCGGGAGCACATGGAGAGGATATTTTCACGCTATAGGCCTGAATATGTCTTCCATGCCGCCGCATATAAGCACGTGCCCATGATGGAGGACAACCCCGCCATCGCGGTACAGAACAATATCTATGGCACTCGGGTGATAGCTGACCTGGCCGTGAAATACGGCACGAAAAAATTCGTGATGATTTCGACTGATAAGGCAGTCAACCCAACCAATGTGATGGGTTGCTCCAAACGCATCTGCGAGATCTATTGCCAGTCGCTTAATCATGAGATTGAGCGTATGAACGCCGAGGGGAAATCTCAGCATGATTCCTCAGCCGTCAGCGGTCCCCGCCAGGCGGATGGCTCGCTGCCAGTTACGCAGTTCGTCACCACAAGATTCGGTAACGTGCTTGGGAGCAATGGTTCGGTCATCCCCATCTTCAGAGAGCAGATCAAACGCGGAGGCCCCATTACGGTGACGCACCCCGACATCATCCGCTTCTTTATGCTCATCCCCGAGGCCTGCAAGTTGGTTCTCGAAGCCGGCACCATGGGCCACGGAGGCGAGATATTTGTCTTCGATATGGGCAAACCCGTCAAGATTGTCGAACTGGCAGAGCGCATGATTAAGCTCTCCGGAGCCAAGAATATAAAGATAGAGTTTACCGGTCTGCGCGACGGCGAGAAGCTCTACGAAGAGGTGCTCAGCGAAGCCGAACGGACCATGCCGACGCACCATCCGAAGATTATGATAGCCACTGTGCGCGAATATGAGTACGCCACAGCCTTGCAGAACGAGGAGCGCCTTATGGCCGCTTCGCACAGTTTCGACGACATGGCAATTGTAAAGATAATGAAAGAAATAGTGCCCGAATATAAGAGCCGCTGCTCTAAGTACGAAGTGCTGGACAAATGAGGCACAGTCCCCTCTGGTATTTAAAACCGACCTGTAATCCCGATTGTGGCCGACAATCGGGATTTTTTTTTGTCATGTCGGTGTTTTTTTGTATTTTTGTTATTCATACACGATGTGTATTCTATTAGTAATTACTTTATAAATAATATATTGCAATATGGCCGAACTGACCGAACAAGAACAAATCCGTAGAAATTCGTTGAACGAATTGAAGAAACTGGGCATTAATCCCTATCCTGCAGCACTGTATGAGGTGAATGCCAAGTCGAACGAAATCTTGGAAAATTATCCCAAAGATAATACGCTATACCAGGACATAAGCATTGCCGGACGTATCATGAGCCGCCGCATCATGGGAGCCGCCTCTTTCGTCGAGTTGCAGGATGCCTATGGCCGAATCCAGCTCTATATCAAACGTGACGAAATATGCCCAGGGGAGGACAAAACCCTGTACAATACGGTCTTCAAGCGCCTGCTTGACATAGGCGACATTATTGGTGTTACGGGCTATGTTTTTGTTACACAGATGGGAGAGACTTCTATCCATGTCAAGAGCCTCACCGTGCTCAGCAAGAGTCTGCGCCCCCTGCCCATTGTAAAGGAGAAGGACGGCAAGGTGTACGATGCTTTCAGCGACCCCGAGCAGCGCTACCGTATGCGCTATGTGGACCTGATTGTCAACCCGCATGTGCGCGAGACTTTCCTGAAGAGAGCAAAGATTGTCAATACCATGCGCGATTACTTTAACGAGCAGGGCTACCTGGAGGTGGAAACTCCCATCCTCCAGACCATCCCCGGAGGTGCGGCCGCCCGTCCCTTCATCACCCACCACAACGCGCTGGATATTGACCTCTACTTGCGTATTGCCAACGAGTTATATCTGAAACGCTTGATTGTGGGCGGATATGCGGGCGTTTACGAGTTTGCCCGCGACTTCCGCAACGAGGGCATGGACCGTACCCACAATCCCGAGTTCACCTGCATGGAAATATATGTGGCCTATAAGGACTATAATTGGATGATGACCTTTGTGGAGAAGATGCTTAGCCGCATTGCCATGACCCTGCATGGCACTACGAAGGTGCAGGTATGGGGCAATCTGATTGACTTCGGCGGTCCTTTCCGCCGCGCCCCCATGTGCGAGCTTATTAAGGAGGCCACAGGCTACGATGTGCTGCCCATGGATGAGCAGCAGCTGCGCGACGCTTGTAACGCCCTCCATATTGAGGTTGACGAGACGATGGGCAAGGGCAAACTCATCGATGCCATCTTCGGCGAGAAATGCGAGCCCAATCTCATTCAGCCCACCTTTGTCACCGACTATCCCATTGAGATGTCGCCCCTTTGCAAGCGCCACCGCAATAACCCCAACCTAACGGAGCGTTTCGAGCTTTTTGTGAACGGGAAGGAACTTGCCAATGCCTACAGCGAGCTCAACGACCCGATTGACCAGCTGGGCCGTTTTCAGGAACAGTTGCGCCTGAGCGAGAAGGGCGACGACGAGGCTATGTTCATCGATATGGATTTTGTGCGCGCACTCGAATTCGGTATGCCTCCCACTTCTGGCATGGGCATCGGTATTGACCGTCTTGTCATGATGATGACCGATGAGCAGAGCATTCAGGATGTGCTTCTTTTCCCCCAGATGAAGCCTGAGAAGAAGGCTCCTGTGACTTCCGATGAGGATTTTGTCAATCACGGTGTTCCGGCCGAATGGGTTCCTTTGCTGCGTAAAGCCGGCATCAACACGCTCTCTGCCCTTAAAGAGGCCAATGCCAATAAGCTATACAACGATTTGAACGGCCTGCGCAAAAAGAATAAACTGGAAATGCCGCCGGTGAAAAAGGAGGAGTTGGAACAGTGGATGGGCGCTTGCTAGAGTAGTCTGCCATTTTCCCTGACTAATAACCACGAGGATTATGCGGGTAAAACAGTTTGTCTTTAGCCATTTCATGGAGAATTGCTATCTGGTGTGGAATGAAGAAAGCCATGAGGCCTACGTGATTGACCCTGGCGCCTACCAGACTTTTGAGGTGGATGAGCTGGTGCAATTTATTGAACGGAATGAATTGTCGCTGAAGCATGTCCTACTTACCCACGCCCATATTGACCATATCGCAGGGCTCTCCCAAATTTGCAAACAATTCCATCTGCCGGTGACCCTTCATGCCGATGGGCTGAAATTGCTGAGCCAAGCCGAGGTCTATGGCTCGGTGATGCGGTTTGAGAATGTGCCCAATATGGGCGACTTGGATACGGTTCTTATTGCAGATGGCGACCACGTGGGGCCATTTGAGTGCCGCTTCGTTCCTGGCCATTGCCCCGGCAGTATGGCTTTTGTGCTGCATGAGGACAGAATGGTCTTTACCGGCGACGCACTTTTCCGAGGGAGTATCGGCCGTACCGATTTGCCTGGAGGCGATTATGACCAGTTGATTAAGAGTATTAGAACGAAAATCCTTACTCTTGACGATCTCTATGAGGTACTTCCAGGTCATGGCGACGTCACTTCTGTAGGTGAGGAAAAGATGTACAATGGTTTTCTGCAATAAAACTAGTGTATATGACCACGGTGAATCCAAAGATTGAGCCTTCATGGCTGGAAGTGCTGAGGCCGCAATTTGAGGCTCCCTATTTTGCCCAACTGAAGGAGTTTTTGGTTGCCGAGAGGGAGCGATATGTGTGCTACCCCAAAGGTGGCGACATTTTTGCTGCATTTGACCGTACTCCTTTCGATAAGGTGAAGGTGGTGATTTTGGGGCAGGACCCGTATCACGAGCCCGGACAGGCGCATGGTCTTTGTTTTTCGGTACAGCAGGGTGTACAAGTCCCTCCTTCATTGGTGAACATAATAAAGGAGATTAATTCCGATTTGGGTACTCAGATTCCACTCACATGTGGCGACCTCTCCCATTGGGCGGACCAAGGTGTGCTGCTGCTCAATGCTACATTGACGGTACGTGCACATCAGGCCGGGTCTCATCAGCACCATGGCTGGGAGCAGTTTACCGATGCTGCCATACAGGCTCTCAACGAGCGTCGGCAAGGCATTGTTTTTCTGCTTTGGGGTAGTTTTGCCATTAGCAAGGCTCAGTTTATCGACCGCACAAAGCACTACGTACTTACTGCACCTCATCCTTCGCCTCTCTCTGCCTACAGAGGCTTCTTTGGATGCAAGCACTTTTCGCAATGCAATGCCATTCTGCAACAGCAGGGTAAAACGCCTATCAGATGGGATGAGATAGGCTGATACGCTGTTTTTGTTAAAACAGAATATGGGCCGTTTCTTTTACAGAAAGGAAACGACCCATTTTTTTTGTTAAAAGTTGAAGGTGGCACCAGCGGACCACAGGATGGGCAATTGGTCGACGCGGGTGTAGGTAAGGCGGTTGAAGTAGAAAATATTGTTGCGGTTATAGACGTTGGTTACACTGAAGTTAAGGTCTAGAATGGAGCGTTTACCGATGGAAAAACGACGTTTGGCACTGAGGTCGAGACGGTGATAGTTTGGCAAGCGACCGCCGTAAAGTTCGCCATAGGCAATGCCGTAGTTGCCGTTGACGATGGAGTAGTTGGTATTAATGCCGTCGGAGAAGGTGACATTCTCGTACATGCCCTGGGTTTGCGTGAAGGGGAATCCGCTGCCATAGCTCCAGCGGCCGCTGATCTCCCATTGGTGCGATTCGCCTAGGCGAAGGGTAGTGAGGAGGTTGACCGTGTTCCGACGGTCGTAGTGGGGCGTATAGGTTTGGATTTCATCGGTTCGGAAGACCCACCCCAGTGAATAGGTGGCCCAAATGTAGAGCCAGTCGATGTCATAGCAGAGGCTGAAGTCGGTACCAAATGCCATGCCGCTTTCGATAATGTAGTCGGTGAGATAGTATTCGGGTTTCTCGTATGCGCCGCCAGGCCTATAGGCACCATCGTTGGGGTCGAACATTTTATTGCGGTTGGCATTTAGCAGTCGGCTGAAATTCTTGAAATAGACTTCGGCATTGGCTGTGAGATGGTTGGAGAAGTCGTACTCGGCACCGGCTATAAGGTGTTGAGAGCGTTGCAAGCTGTTGTGAATCTCATTATCTCTAAAGGTAGAGGGTTTGTAGAGGTCGCCAGAGCCAGTGAGGAATCCATTGAAGAGGTTGACGATGTCGTTGTCGGAACGGGCGTCGAGAAAAATCTGGCTGTAGATACCCGCCGCCATCTTTAGTCGGAATCTGTCGGTGGCGTTGAATTTGGCTGAAATGCGAGGTTCGAAGCTACTGGTGCTGATAGAGGCGTATAGGATGTAGCGTAGGCCTGGGTCGATAAGCCATTTACCGGCAGAAATCTTATAGGTCAGATAGGCCGAGATGTTGTTTGTGTTCTGGTTCTGTTGTGCTGTGAGACCATAGTTGTTAGTGTATTTATAGTCGGTGGCATAGAGTTCCATAGAGAGGCCGTAACGGAGTCGGTTAGAGCCGACAAAGTTTGTGATATCAAGCCCCATATTGACCCCGCTGATTGAGCTGAACTTGTCGTCGGCGGTGGAGTCGGTTAGGTTAATTCGGTAGTCGGAGTAGGCAACATGACCTTCGAGGATGGAACTGGAGCCCGTCACGAGCATGAAATTGGTTCCTACACCGTAGTTTTGCCAGTGGTAGTCGGCAAGGGATTGGTAGCCAAGCACCTTGTCGTCGAATCGGAAGCCGAAGAAATTAATTTTGCTGCCTGTGCCCGAATTGATGGAAAGTTTACCATAGAGGTCGAGAAAATCGAAAGGCAGGCCTCCTTGTATATGTGGATAGATGGCTTTGGAAGTGGTTGAGAGATAGGAGTTTTTAGCAGAGAGAAGATAGGTGATGGTGCTGCGGCTGGAGGCTTTTTCTTTCTTTAGGGGACCTTCGAGCAATAGATTGGCTCCGAAGGTGTTGAATCCGATTTTGCCCGAATGGCGTTTTTTATTGCCGTCGCGCGTAGTGATGTCCATCACAGAAGAGAGCCGGCCGCCATATTCGGCACCGAAACCACCGCTATAAATGTCGGCATTGAGAATGACGTCGGTTTCGAAGATGGAGTAGAGGCCGATGGAATGGAAGGGATTGTATACAATCATGCCGTCGAGGAGGCAGAGGTTTTGAATCATCGAGCCGCCACGGATGTAAAGCTGACCGCCTTGGTCGCCAGTGGAGTTGATGCCAGGGAGCACCTGAAGGTATTGGGCCAAGTCGCTAGTGCCGCCAATAGAGGGCATCTGCTGTATTTGTGAGGCGGTGATTTTCTCCACAGAAACCTGGGTCTGCAGTTTCCGCTCTTCAATGCGGTTGTCAGACACATTGATGGCTTTGAGGGTTTTAGCCTCGGCTTTAAGTGAAATATTGCGGGTGAGGGTTTCACCTTTCTTCAGCGTGATTTGCTCGGTATATTCTTGATAACCCACATATCGGACACGGAGCGTGTAGGTGCCTTCGGGCATTTTGTTGATGAGGTAGAATCCGTTAATATCTGTGGCATTGCCGTAGCGGGTGCCGTCAAGCACCACATTGGCAAAGGGAATGGCCTCACCGGTTTCGTCTTCTGTGAGCACTCCTTTGACGGTCTGGGCATGAATTGCCGCACAGAGGCAAAGAAAGATGAAAAATACGTATTTTTTCATATTAGTTACTAGTGTATAATCTTGAAAATAAGTTCTTTGAGTATTTCCCCATCGGTAACGGTGCTTGAACTATGGATGCCTTTGCATCTGAGGTCGGCCTCGTTTAGGTAACCAATGCAGGAGGCCAGTTTGCCGAGCGGGTAGTTGCCGGCAGCGGTAGCGTAGTCGCGAACGAAATAGGGGTTGACCTTGAGGGCTGAGGCGGCGCTGCTTTGGCTCTTGTCCGTCAGTTGGTGGTACTCCATTATTTTAATGAAGTAGTTGTATAGGTTCGGAAGAATGAGCTGTATGGGGTTCTCTTTTGGGTTGGCGGCGAAATGGTTGATTATGCGGTTGCATTGCACCACGTCGCGGCGGCCGATGGCATTCTGCAACTCGAATACGTTGTATTCCTTGCTTATGCCTATGTTGCGCTCGATGGTGTCTTCGTTGATAGTGTCGCCGGGCTGAAGCGAGATAAACACTTTGGCCAATTCGTTAGATATTTTGCCTAAGTCGTTGCCCAGGTATTCGGCAATGAGCAGAGAGCCCCGCTGGGTGATGGCAAAACCGTGCTGATTGACATAGGAGCCAATCCAGTCGGGGACTTCGTAGTCGCGTAGCTTTGCGTGTTCGCAGATGCCGCCCACTTTGGCAATGGCCTTGTAGGCAGCAGTGCGTTTGTCCAGCTTTTTGTGGCGGTAACAGAAGACGAGGAGTGTCTGGGACTGCGGCGATTCGAGGTATTTCGACAGCAGTTCCCACTCTTTCAGGTTAATATCCTGTGCCTCTTTCACCAGAACGAGCCGAATGGGCGACATCATAGGGAACTGTTGGGCAAGCGAAACAACGGAGTGCATGGTGACGTCACGGCCATATACTATGGTCTGGTCGAAATCACGGAAGCTTTCGTCGATTAATTGGTTCTCGAAGTAGTCGGAGACAATGTCTATATAGTAGTTTTCCTCGCCGGTGATGAGGTATACGGGGAGGTATTTCCCGGCTTTTAGGTTGTCAATAAGTTGTTTTTCAGTCAGGACCATCGTAACTTTGCTTGGATGTGTTTGGGCATCGAAGCCCTCGTGCGCGCGTATATTTTAAAGTGCAAAGATACGACTTTTTTTTTGATTGGCGTCTTTTTTTTCAATCATCCTTTGCCGCTGTCCCTTGCCATTGTTTTCGAAGGATGAAATTGAGTATCTTATGGAGTCGTGTTTCGTTTCGCAGATTGTGGAAGACATATATGGTCAGCTCCGCCTCCGAGGCACCGACCAGACAGGCTCCTCTCAAAGCAATCCGGCCTTCCTTTGGCCTTATTTTTCTACCTGGGACATCATTCTGCCGCAGGCAGAAAAGCATTCCCAAAGTGTGGGCCGAGGGAGAGTATGCCATGTCCAATTCGCTCAGCAACTGACGGAAGGCAGCACTGTCGGCGGCGCGCAGCAGGGTGATGTCGACCCTTATGCCCTCTATCTTATAGTTTTTCATGTATGCCGCCTGGACCACCTGCTCCCGTAGGGCATAAGTTTTATAGAATGCCGACTGGGCCGAGGCCAGCAGCCCTATGGCCAGAAAGAAAAGTATGGCAGTCTTTTTCATAATGCGGTTTCTAAGGTACGGTTCAACCATTTTTCGGCACAAACCATGTCGCAGTTGCTGTCAGTTGAATACACGCTGGGCCTTGCTTCCACCGCATATACAGTGGCCGTGCCCGCAAACAGGAGCAATGTGGCAATGGCGGCCGCCGCTCGCCAAGTTTGGGGTGTGTGGCTGTGCTTCTTGGCAGGTTGCCTCTGTGCGTCTTTTCTGGCCAATGCCAGCGGTATGATGATTTCCGCTTCTGAGGCCCATTTCTCGCGTACCTCTTGGCTGCTGAGGAAGGAGTCGAATAGGCGCTCCAGCTCCCTTTGGCTGATGTCGCCGTCATAAAATTTCCCTATCAATTCTTCCGTTTCTCTCATGGTTTATTGCTTATATGTTTCTCTTATTTTTCTGTGTGCCAGGGCTAGCTGTTTTTTTACGGCTGCGGGGGTCCGCTTCAGCTTCAGTGCAATCTCGATGCAGGTGTAGCCTTCAATGTCGTGCAGGCGGACAATGTTTTTCTGCAACTCGCTCAGGGGCATCAGCAGGTCGTCTACGTAGAAGTTGGTACCGATAGTGGCGCAGGTGGTGCGGTCGCGGTTCTCCCATTCCAGTTCCGAGTGGTTCTTCTGGCGTCGGATAAACTGCCTTGACATGTTGGTGACCATGCCGTAAAGGTATCCGCGCGGATTGGAGATTGTTTCGGAAGGGCATTCCTGTGTTTTGATAAGAACAAATAAGTCCTGAACTATGTCTTTGGCATCCTCGTCGTTGCCTACGATTGAGGAGGAACGATGAAGAAGCAGGGCGTACATTTCCAGAAAGAGGTCTTCCACAGGGCTGTCGTTCTTTGGGGTTAGGGCGCAGGGGAAAGGCAGACCCCTTTCCCTGCGTCCATTACATTTTGTCTGTCACGCCTCGTTTACTATTTGCCCGCTCCATCGGCCGGCTTTCTCGTCAAAGCAGATGCACGCTTTCCCTCCATCCAACGTTGCTTCCAGCACCCACTCGGTTATCTCATGCGGGTCGCTGGTGGAAACTGCTGGTGCCGCATTGGCTGGGCAGGCATAGTCATTCATGCGTTTGGCCGTCACCACATAGGCCGTTTCTGTTTCCTGCAGCGAGAATAGGGTGGCTTTTCGTTTGCTGTATTTTGTCAAGCTCACCTTGGCATGTATTTTTGAAAACAGGAGGTCGCGTGTGGTGTAGATTCGGCCGTTTTCGCCAACCGTATAGTAATCCTTCTCTACCGACAGTACTTCTATGTATGGCATCCCGTAGGCGCTCCCGAAGTCGGCGGAATCCGCGGTGGGCAGGGTGTCGTGTTTTTCGCAGCCTGCCAGGGCAAGCATGGCCATGGCGGCAAAGGCCATAATGGTGGTTTTGTTGTGTTTCTTCATTGATTGTCAATTATTAAAAGTTGAACAAGTTGCGGTGCCGTTTCGTGACGCGTCTTTGACGATAGGCTTTTGTCATATAGTTGCCTGGGCAGCCCCAAAAGTGAACTCCCTTCGAAAAATAGTTTTCTTCTGCCTCGGACTGACTTTCCACCGTGGCTTCGCCCGTCCTTTGTTAGTTCGCCTTTAGTTCGTCTATAGTTCCTCGTTTCAGAGACGAAGAACTAACGGCATTGTTTTGACGATGTGGTTGGCATACGGCGAGTTGATACAGCATGGAAAAACTCAGTGCTGTGTGCAAATATACTAGTGTTTTCAAAATGAGTCTAATGGCTCCACGGCTCCATGCCTTAAAAATGTTGGGGAGGAAACTGATTGGGGGCATCGGCACTGGATTGGGGCAGTACGGTATGCGCTCAGATGCTCATTCGTCTGATGGAGTGGAGCTTGTGGGTGAGTTGGCGGGTGATGGGGTTGCGGTTGAGGCTGCCACGGGGGCTGTCGTTGACGATGCCCTCGGGGGTGAGGGTGTCGATGCGCACCTGGCCGGAGGCGTGGATGATTTTGCCTTCGCCCAGGTAGATGCCCACATGGATGATGTTGCCGCGGTCGTTGCTGAAAAAGCACAGGTCGTCGCGACGGGCCTCGGCAAGGGTAGCCACCTTTGTGCCTTGTGTGGCCTGCTGCGAGGCATCGCGCAGAAGGCGTATGCCGCAGGCTTTGAAACAGACCTGGGTGAGTCCCGAACAGTCGATGCCCATCCGTGTGCGTCCGCCCCAGAGGTAGGGGGCACCGAGGTACTGCTGTTCGGCCACGGAGGCAGGGCTGTCGGCGGCTGGCAGGGTGTGCTCGGAGGCGGCATGGCAGGGGTCGAGGGGCTGCCATTGCTTGTTGTCCACCCACCCCTCGTAGCCGTCGTAGTGGCAGCGAATGTAGGACCAAAGGGGTTGACGGTCTAGGATGTCGAAAGTGTCGCCCTGCAGCAGTTGGTTGACCATCTCGGCTCGGTCGGAGGGTTGGCTGCGCAAGGGCACGGCGCTGAGGAAACAGTAGGCTTGCATGGGTTGGGGAGGAGGGTTAGAGTTTGCCGCGCTCAACGGAAAGGACGATGCGCTCGATGAGGTTGTCCTCTTTGTTGTGCTTGGGGTCGTAGCTGGCTTTGAGGTTGTAACCGAAGAGACGGGCGAAGGTCTGGTAGACGCCGGCGCGCAGCTTTCCGCGTAGTTCGTTGACCAGTACGTAGGAGGTACGCCCCGTTTCTCGGTCGATGAGCTTGAGCAGTACTTTGCCCTGCGAGATGGTGCAGTCTTTGAGCTCGTCGCTATAGTCGGCCAGGAGGGTCTTCTCGGCCGCCTTGATGGCTTCCTTGCGCTGTTTTTTGGGCAATTGGGCCACTTCGCGTTCCAGTTGGTCGAGGCGCTGTTTGCCTATCTTGGCGTAGGGGAGCATTTTTTTGACGTTGCGGATGAGTTTTTGGTTCTTGCGGATTTCTAAATCGGAAAGCAGGGAGGCGGATTCGAGTATGTTTACCTCTTTGAGGTGGTAGTAGGGAACCGTGTCGCCGTCCAGGATGGAGCCGAAACGGACTTTGCGCTCGGCAACGATTTGGCCTTGAAGCGGTAGGGCGGTTGCGAGGAGCAGAAGGTATATGGCTACCGAGAGGGTTCTTTTCATAACAGTCTTCATATTTTTCTTCAATAACTCAAAAATGTCATTTTTATTTTGTATTTTTGCACCATGAAAAATACTTTGGCCGATTTTAACTTTTTTTACGCCATTTTGCGTCCCTTGGTGGACTATGGCACTTGGAATCACTACCGTAGGGTGACAGTCAGGGGGCGGGAGAATCTGCCCGAAAACGAGGCCTATATTATTGCTCCCTGCCATCAGAATGCTTTGATGGATGCCTTGCTGATACTGCTGGTGAAGCCGCGGCCGATTGCTTTCCTGGCCCGTGCCGATATCTTTCAGAAGAAGGCTCAGGCGAAGGCTTTGAACTTTCTGCGCATAGGTCCGGTGTACCGCATTCGGGACGGCCGGGACCAGCTGTCGCGCAACGCCGAGGTGTTCAAGAATTCGCGCGAGGTGTTGGAGAAGGGGGTGCCGCTGTGCCTCATGGCCGAGGGTACGCACAACGACAAGCACCAGATGCTGCCCTTGGTGAAGGGTATGTTCCGCATAGCCTGCGGCACACAGAAGGAGTTGGGCGACAAGCCACTGTTTATTGTGCCTGTGGGCATTGACTATGACGATTATGAGGATGTGTACCACAATGTGTGTCTGAATATAGGCAAGCCGATTGACGTCCGGCCTTTCATGGCTGAGTACGATACGAATGAGCCCGTTGCTTTGAATCAGATGCGGGAGGCTTTGGCCGAGGCTTTGGGCAGCCAGATGCACAACGTGTCGTCGCGTGACCATTACGAGGATGAATACGCCTACTGCCACCTGAAAACCCAGGAAACCCTGAAAGCATTGCGGCTGAAGAATGACCCCTGGGGTCGCTTTATGGCGCGAAAGCATATTAGCGAGCAGATTGCCCAGATGACGGAGGAGGAGCGCGCTCCTCTTTATGCCGAGGGGGCTGCTTTTGCCGCCGACTTGAAACGCAGGGGTGTGCCGCTGTGGTTTGCCTCGAAAGGCTGGAATTGGGGCAAGGGGCTGCTCTCGTTGCTGACGGTGGCCTTGACGGTGTGGGCTATCGTACCTATCTGGAATTATTGGCTGCTGAGCAATCTGATTGTCTACTTGCCTACACACCTCATTACTAAGTCTAAGATTAAGGACCCCCAGTTCCGCAGTTCGGTGAATTTCGGCATAAGGCTTTTTGCCACGTTTCTCTATATGATTGTGGCCTTTGTTGTATTCCTTTGCACCAAAGGGCTTTGGGTGGCCTTGGGAGTGCTGGCGCTGGGCATTGCCAGCATCCACGTCACTCCGCGGCTGCTGATGCTGCTGAGGGATGTGTGGTACGGAATGAAATAGGAGGGTCTAGGCTTCTTCCTGCGGAAGGCAGAAGTGCATGGGATGCAGTTGGCCCACGCTAAAGGTCTTTAGGAATTGGAAGAGGCCGCGCAGCATTTCCTGTTCCAGCCGTGGGTCCACAGGAATCATGGCGTGGTCGATGTGGGAAAAGTCCTTCCGGATGTCGCGTAGGGTGGAGAGGTAGAGTTTCTCCATTTGGTCCAGCGATACTTTCACGCGGTCGGCATCGGGGTTGTCCTCATCGGTGAAGTACCAGTTGTTGTTGTCGCCGGCGTGGTAGAGGGCTGTTCCGTCGCGCAGCACTGTGACTGTGCTGACACCCACGTCGGTGGAACGGTAGGCGTGAAGCACGAAATGGGGTGTCTCGACTACTTCGCCAAAACGCAGCACTGCCAGCGGGAGGCTCTTGTCGATCCGACGGCGTCGAACCGTGTCGTATGAGGGGAGCAGATGCCACTGCTGGTGCTGCCGGCACCATTCGGGGATGTCGGGGTTGAAATGGTCCTCGTGGAAATGGGATATGGCAAAGTAGACCGCTTTTTTCTGGGCCAAAGCCTCGTCAAGAAGAGGCTGTAGCCGTCCCTTGGGGTCGCGCCAATAGTCGTAGACTAGGAGGAACGAGGGGTCGCTGTAGGCAAAACAGCTGTGGTGGATATAGGTGAGTGGCATTAGGAAAATGTGGCGCGGGGAACGAAGTCTATCATGATGCTCTGCTCGTCGAAGTGGATGTCCTGCAGCGTGATGTTGTCGAACATGGACGAGAGGTTGGGGTTGCTGCCTAGGGAGAGTTTGAGTTTGTTTCCGTCGAAAAGTTCTACCATGTTGGCGTTGGGATTTTGCTGCTGAGCCTGGGTGATTGCTGCGCGCAGCATGTATTCGATGCCCGCTCCGCCGCCAAAGGAGAGAATGACATCGGAACCCTGTACCCGCTCTACGTTAATGTCGATGCCTACAGAGCCCATCAGGGGCACTTTATGGCTGATGCGGACGGTGTGGGGGCCGCCAAAACAGAGGGGCAGTTCTTTGCCCGATTTCTCGGCGATGAGGTGTTCTACTTCGTGGTAGGTCAGTTTCAGTTGCATGAGGTTCTAATTTTTAATGTGGGTATATCAATTTCTGTTCCAGGCCTATCCGTTGTGGTATGGCTCGTGGCGCAGGATAGTGAAGGCGCGGTATAGCTGCTCTACAAAAAAAAGCCGCACCATCTGGTGGTTGAAGGTCATTTGTGAGAGCGATATTTTGTCGTGGGCGGCAGCATAGACGCTGGGTGCAAAGCCGAAGGCTCCGCCCACTACGAAGACGAGAGAGCGTACACCCGCATTCATCTGCCGCTGTAGGTACTCGGCGAAGCCCACGGAGGTGTGCTCTTTTCCGTGTTCGTCCAAAAGTACTACGCGGTCGGCTCCTTGCAGCTTTTTCAGCAGGAGGGCTGCCTCGCGCTCTTTGATTTCGTCGGGGCTTGCCCCTTTCTGGTCTTTCAGGGCTGGGATTACCTCTATGTCGAAACGGACATAGTGTTTCAGTCGTTTGCAGTATTCGTCGATGCCTGCTTGGAGGTAGGCTATATCGGTCTTGGAAATGACTAGTAGCGTGATGTTCATGAGGCAGCAGGGGTGTCAATTTGCAGAATGATAAAGGGAGCCAGGAAGAGGCAACCTTTGCCTCCAATGCGCAGCATGAGGTTCAATAGGCGCGATGGGAGAGCTTTGAAGGGGGAACGGTGGGTGTTGTAAAATCCTCCCGTCACCGAGAGCCGCGCACCATAGGGGGTCAGTAATTGCCTATAGGCCTTGATGGGCAGAATGCGTTCGGTCCAACTGCCTGTGGTGGGGTCGCAAGTGTTGTAGGGGTCGACGGCGGGGGCAGGTGTTTTCGATACCACGGCTTTAATGAGGTCGTCATAGCGGAGTCCGCGAGTGTGCTCGGCCCAGTAGTCTAGCTCTTGGGCAGAAAACTGAGGCAGGTGCTCGGCCAGGTATTGGCGGCGAAGCTGGCAGAATCCGGGCTGGCCGTTACGCCCGTGTTCGTCTGAGCGCATCACGCGGTGGAGTCGGCGGACCACATGGGGGTTATAGGGGGTGGAGCCGGTGGTGAAAAGCATGGGCATGGGCGCGATGGCATAGAGGTCGGCAAAGAAAGTGTCGAGGCGATAGATATGCTCTATCACGTCCATGCCGAGGAGGCCGTCGGGACGGATTGCGTTTTGCTGGCACCAGAGGCGGAGGGTTGCTGCATCGCCCTGCAGGATGACGTCCGGCCCGTAGCCAAGGCATTGCCTGACGGCCGTGACGGCGGAGGCTGCCTGGGGGTTGAAGTCGATGTAGATGACCCGGGCAAACCCACGCTCCTTCAGCAGGCAGGAGAGGAAGCCGTGGCCGCCACCGTAGTCGACGACGGTGAGTTGGCTGGGTTGGCGACGGAGGGTTGAGAGCAGTATAGAGATGCAGCGGTCGTAAATCTGAAGGTAGTAGTCGAGATTGGGCAGCAACCGCAGGATGTAGTTCCGGCTGTAGTCGCTGATGTCTAGTGAGAAGTAGTCGATATGGCGGAGGTCGTCGCGTATCATAGTTTCTTTTTTATCAAAGCGCGCAGGAGGGGGTTGGGGCAGCGGGTGAGTTGGAAATAGGTGGTGGGTTGGGCGCCGTAGAGGCTGTAGGAATAGGCTATGCTAGGGACCATGCTTCCTTCGAAGTCGAAGCTGCGGGTGAGGGAAGAGAGTTTTGCTATCATCTGCCAGAAGAGCAGGGGGGAGGCTCCGTTGGGGTGCCCCTCGGGATGGAGGGCAGAGAGGAGGGAATAGGCGCAACGGCTGTCGTAGGCCACAAACCGGGCGGCCCTGAGAATGCCATGGTCGTCCTGTAGCCCTAGCAAGAGCCCTTGATTCCGTTGCTGTGCGGTTCCGATTACCCGCGTCATGAATTCGGACGAAAGGAGGTCTTTCTCTCCGCGCGACTGCCAGTAGCGCGTGTGGAAGGCGGCAAAATCGGCCGGCGAGAGTTCGACGGGGTGCAGAAGGTGCTCGCAATGGCGTATCTGCCGTTGACGGTGGCGCTTGTCGAAATGGGCAAATACCTGTTGGGGGTCGCCGATGTCTTCAATGCGGTAGGTGATGCGGGGTGTGGAACGGTAGCCTTCCCAACCATTGAGCACGGTGACGCTGGGGGCAAAGTTTTGGTTGAAAATGGTTAGTCGGAGTTTCCGGAAGTGGTTGCAGAGTTGGCGAGTGGCGTGGGTTTGGTCGCAATCTGTACGGAACCAAGGCCCGCTGTATTGAGTCAGCTGTGGCTGTAAAACATAGCGCAGCCCCATTTTGGACCCAATGAGATAGGGCATGGCGGCCGATATGTTGCCCTGTCGGTCCAGGGCCAAGGCTACGTCCCACTGCTTGCCGTGGCATACGGTGTCCATCCACCAATATTGCAAAAACAGAGGGATGTTGTGTCCCTCTGTTTCGCATAAAGTTTTGTATAGTTCTTTACTATTCATTTCGGTCGGGGCAAATGTCTAAAGCAGCGAATGGTTGTGGGCGTTGGCCACACTGAATCCGACCCGACTATTGTATCTTCACAGTTACGCGATTGTTGGCTGAGCGGCCACTGAGTGTGTTGTTGTCGCCCACGGGGTCGTCCTCGCCACGGGCGATAATCTCGATGCGGTGTTCGTCAATGCCGCGTTTCATCAAGGCTTTCTTAATTTCTACGGCGCGCTGACGCGAGAGACCCATATTGTAGGCCTCGGTTCCCACGTTGTCGCAGTAGCCGGTCAGGAGCACTTCCAGCCCTTTCTCCTGCTTTAGGTAGTTTGCCAGGTCGTCCAATTCGGGAATGTAGGAAGCCTGGATAGTGGCATCGTTGGAGAAAAACTTGATTTCGGCAAACGAACGTGCGTCTTTGGCGGCACTGGGCAGAAGGTCGATTTTTTTAGAGCTGAAGTCGCAGATGATACCCACACGGATGAGAGGGTCATCGGGCTGGGGCTGGTTGTAGTAGTCCTCGCCTTTCCAGTAGCGCCAGTCTACCTCGGCCACCTTATAAGAGATTTTATTTTTCATTTCCAGCTCGATAAGGATGTCGCGGAAATAGTCGAGCGAGATGACGGCTTCCATCTGGGCGTTGGCAATCAGCTCGTCGCGTTCGTCCTGGTCGGTGACGGAGGGGTTGATGGCAAATACCGCGCACATGTGCATCGGTATGCGGCCAGCACTGCGCAGATAGTCCATCACGGGGTCGAAATTGCCCCAGTCGCGCTGGTCGTCGCGCAGCCATTTTAACGGGCGGAAATTATTGTAGTTGTAGTCTACGAAATAGAATTTCTTGCCGTCGAAGGCAGTGAATTTCCACACCGTGTCGTAGGCCGATTCGCGCACCTTATGCTTTCCCCCTTCATCGATGATGGGTTCAACCTTCTTTCCCTTCTTAGTGTTAGGCAGGGTCACCTGTTCATATAGGCCGCCGGGGGTAGGATGCCAGTTGGTATCGGCCTTGCTGCGTAGCCAGAGGCGTTTGTTATTGCCTTCGCGGGCAATTTCGGTGGTCGGTTTCTTCTTAAGATACTGTGCTTGCACGTTGGCTGCCGGAAAGGCCACTAGAACGGCAAGCAGGACTATCAAGAGATGTTTCTTCATCGTATTGTGATTTCTTTTTGGGTTAGTAACGCAAAAAAACTTTTTTTATTGTTGGGGGTCGGTAATAGTTCCGTTTTCACATACCAAAATGCGCGACTGGTATTTATCTATCATCATGAAGTCATGTGACGAAATCAGCATCGTCGTGCCTGTCTGCCGGTTGATGTCCACCAGCAACTGCATAATGTCCGACGAGGTCTTGGGGTCCAAATTGCCTGTCGGCTCGTCGGCTAGGAGCAGGGCGGGATTGTTAATCAGTGCGCGGGCGATGCCGACGCGCTGCTGTTCGCCCTCCGAGAGCCCCGTAACGCGGGCATCGGCCTTGTCGGCAATGCCCACGGCGGCCAGTGTCTTTTCGATTTGGGTCTCGATGTCAGCATTTTTCCATCCGGTGGCCTTCAGCACAAAGGCCAGGTTGTCGTGCACGTTGCGGTCCCTCAAGAGGCGGAAGTTCTGGAAGACAATGCCAATGCGGCGACGCAGCAGGGGAATCTGGCGGCGTTTGAGGTGCACCAAGTCAAAATCGCACACATGGGCCTCCCCTGCGTCAATCTCGCGGTCGGCATAGAGAGTGCGCAGCAGCGAAGTCTTGCCTGCGCCGCTCTTGCCAATGAGGTAGACGAACTCACCGGGGTTGATACAGAGGTTCACGTGAGTCAGTAGCGGCCCCTCTTCGTGGCTGATAGTAACGTCTTTAAGTGATATGATAGGGGTATCCATAAACGCATTATTTCAAAATGCAAAAGTACTACTTTTTTTCTATACTTTTTACATTATTGTACTTTTTTTTAAACGCGACGTTGTTTACAGGCATTGTCATGGCAATGCGGTGTCTCGGCGTGTGGAATCTTTTTCCTGGCCCGCCAACCATTTTGTGAAAAAACAAACCAAGCCGATAGGTAATGGAACAGAAGGGGAATGCCGCATCTGCTATCCGCGGGACCAGAAGCGGGGGACGAAGAGGATGAGGAGGGTGAGGCATTCGAGGCGGCCCATGAGCATCAGGAGGGTGCAGATGAGTTTGCCCACGGTGGTGAATCCCACATAGCAGCCGAATCCGCCCGAAGTACCAAGGCCGGGGCCATAACTGGTGGTGCAGGCAATGGCCGCACCGATGGATTCGGTGGCGTTGATACCGCTGAGCATGAGCAACATGATGCCCACAAAGATGACAGCCGCATAAACCAAGAAGATGACCATCACGTTGGTGATAATATCCTCAGAGACGGGTTTCCGGTTGAGCCGGACGGGATTGACCGAACGGGGATGGAGGCGGTCGCGCAATATCTTGCGCACGTTGCGCAGCAGGATAAGCACCCGCATGGTTTTCAGGCCACCGGTGGTGGCACCGGCCATACCGCCGCAGAGCATCAGCACCACAAAAAGAAACGTAATGGGCACCCACCATTGCGAGGTGTCCGCCACCAGCGACCCCGTCGTGGTGAGCACACTAATGGTCTGCACCACACCGCACCGCAGGGCATCGGACCAACTGTAGCCCATGCGCAGTGCCAACGCCAACACCACAAAGAGGGCTCCCAGGAGGAAGGTGGCAAGGTAGCAACGGATCTGGTCGTGCTTGCCCTCTAGGCGGTTCCACTGGAGGGTGAGGAAGTAGTAGAGCATAGAGAAGTTGATGCCGCTGAAGAGCATAATGAGCGCCACGATATACTGCTGGGCGTGGGTGAGGTGTTCGAGACTGTTGTTATAGATGGAAAAACCGCCGGAGGAGATATTGGTAAAGGTGATGTTAACCGCGTCCCACACGTGGAGGCCGCTCTTCCACAGCACCAGAATGAAGAGCCCGGTGAGGAGGATATAGACCCCAAGGGTGTGGCGGACGGTGGCCCCCATGGAGGTGGTCTGTTTGCCCGTGTTGTCGGCGCCCGAGGCCTCGGCTGTGTAGAGACTGTACTTATTAATGCCCATGGAGGGCACCAGCGCTAGCACCAGCAGCACGATGCCGAAACCGCCAAACCACTGCGTCATGCTGCGCCACAGGAGGATGGAAGCGGGCAGCCACTCCACTGCCGAGAAAATGGTGGCTCCGGTGGAAGTGGTGCCCGAGGTGGACTCGAACAGAGCGTCGGCAAACGAGGTGGTCACACCCGTGGCCAGGTAGGGCAACGTGCCGAAGAGCGAAAGCACCACCCACATCAGCACCACCAGCAAATAGGCCATGCGCTTGTCGGTGATGCGGCGGGCCTGGCGGAAGGTGACGGCCAGCAGGAGGCCGACGCAAAGGGTGAACAGCCCCGAGGCTGTGATGGCGGGCCACGTGCCATCGGCGAAATGGAACGCAGGTATCAGGCAGGAGAGTATCAGCGCCCCCTCCACTACCAGCATAATGCCCAGGAACCTTAATATGTACTTGACTTGTGAGATATTGCGATGGTATTAGTGTTGACTAAAGATTTGACATACTGACGAATCATCCCCGCTTCCAATAGGCGGGGGAGAAAATAGCTATGAGGGCAAAGAGCTCTATCCGCCCCGCCACCATCAGCACGGCCAGCGTCCACTTGGCCAGATGTGGCAGGGAGGCGTAGTCAAGGGCTCCGCCCAGGTTGTTGATAAGGGGCGAGGGTCCGAGGTTGCTTATATTGGCGGCTGCCATGCAGATGGCGTTAGGAATGGAGCAGTCGCACAGCGTGAGCACAAAGGCCCCGATGATGATGAAAGCCAGGTAGAGGAAGACAAAGGCGAATATCTTGTTGATATAGTCGTCTTCCACCACCTTGCGGTTCACCTTTACGCAGGTGACCGCGTTGGGGTGTATCATGTGGGTGAAGTAGTTCCCGATGTACTTATAGAGGGCTATGGCCCGGAAAATCTTGATGCCGCCGCCTGTCGAACCTGCCGAGGCCCCCATAAGGATGAGCAGGAAGGTGAGCACACTCACCAGGAAGGACCAGTGCTGTGGTTTGGGCAGGTAGTAGCCGCACGACGACATGGTGGAGGCTATATGGAAAATGCTGTAGGAGAGCGACGAAAGGAAGTCGTTCCCCGCCGAAGTGAAGGCCGCGGCACTCGTCAGCACCATCAACGCAAAAATGCCCAGGTAGGTCCATAGCTCCTCGTCGCGGCCATACTCGCGCCACTTCAGGGTGAACAGATAGTAGAGCTGCGCCAGACTGATGCCGCTCAGTATCATAAACACCGTCACCATTATCAGGCTGCCCCTGCCCAGCGCGATGATGCCCGCGCTGTTGGGCACAAATCCGCCTGTGGACACCGTGC
This sequence comes from uncultured Bacteroidales bacterium, assembly GCA_947165255.1. Taxonomy (GTDB): domain Bacteria; phylum Bacteroidota; class Bacteroidia; order Bacteroidales; family P3; genus Colimorpha. The sequence continues at coordinate 13,918 of CAMUZR010000003.1, read as the reverse complement.
TGAAGGCCAGGCAGAGCGACTCGAACACCGAGGTGCCGTCCACCATCAGCAGCGCCATCATGCCCACGGTGAGGATAGTGTAGATGGTGAACAGCCGGGTGACGCTCTTGGCCAGGCGGGGGTGGAGCTTGCGCTGGCGTGTGCCGGAGAACTCGGCCTCGTACAACTGCTCCCCTCCGATGCCCAGTTTGCGCAGGATGGCCACCACAAAGAGCATGAACCCTATGCCCCCAATCCATTGGGTGAACGAGCGGTAGACCAGTAGGCTCTGGGGCAGCTCCTCGGGGCGCGAAAGGATGGAGGAACCCGTGGTGGTGAAACCGCTAAAGGATTCGAAAAGGGCATCGGTGAACGTACCTATGGTACCCGTAATGAGGTAGGGCAGTGTGCCGCACAGCGGCACCGTAATCCAGATGATGGAGGTAAACCAATAGCTCTCCATCTCCTTGAGGTCGTAAGTGGCGTTGTGGCCCACTATGTTGCGCAGGAAAAGACCCATCATGAGAATGAGCATGGCCGACACCAGAAGCGAGAACTGCGCCCCGTCCTGGTAGAGGAGCGACACTGCCAGGGGCAGCACCATGCTGGCCGCCATGTACACCAGCAGCATGCCCGTGAGCCGCGCGATGAGGCGGAAGTTGAACCTCCGCAGCCCCAACCGCTCGGTGGGCCAATCCTCTCTCTTGCTGTGTGTCCTCATGCTCACTGGCCGTAAGGGGGTTATTCGAACAGTCGCGCCACCTTGTCCATCACCTTGGGCAGGGCGAAGACGATGACCTTGTCTTTGGCCTCAATCTGCGTGTCGCGGGTGGGCAGGATGCTCTGGTTGCCGCGGATGATGCCGCCGATGGTAGAGCCCTGCGGCAGGGCGAGTTCGCGTATGGTGTGGCGGGTGGCGGGGGCGCGTTTGCCCACGTTGAACTCAACCAGTTCGGCGTTGGTGCCGCTCAGCCATTTGCTGCGCACGGCGTCGCCCTTGACGATGAAGCGCGAGATGTAGCTGGCCGTGATAAGTTTCTTATTGATGATAGTGTCTATGCCTATGTCCTGCGAGAGGCTGATAAAGCCCGTGTTCTCCACCAGGGCAATGGTGCGGTGGACCCCCAGCTTCTTGGCATGGAGGCAGGTGAGGATGTTGGTCTCGGACGAGTCGGTCACCGAAATGAAGGCATCGGTGTTTTGCAGACCCTCTTCCTTCAGCAGCTCTATGTCGGTGGCGTCGCCGTTGATGATCAGAGTCTTGTTGAGCAGGCTGGCGGCCTCGTCGCAGCGTGTTTTCGACTCTTCGAAAAGCGTTATGTGTATCTTGTCCTCCAGCGTCTGGGCAGCAAAACGCCCTATGCGCCCGGCGCCGACAATCATGGCCTTGTTGATGCTCACGTCGGTCTTGCCGGCCACGCGTTTAATAGTGTCAAACTGGTTGGGGCGGCTGATGAGGTACACCAGGTCGCCCTGTTGAAAGGTGGTGTCGAGATGGGGAAAGACGGTCTGTCCGTTGCGCAGCAGCGCCACGATGCGCACGTGCAGGTTGTTGTAGTTCTGTATGAGTTCCTTCACGCTGTGGCCTGCCACCGGCGAGTCGGCTTCGAGGTGAATGAGGTACATGGTGAGCAGCCCGCTCGAGAAATCGAAAAACTCCGTGGCCACAGAATTGTCGATAAGATTGGTAATCTCCTTGGCGGCAATGCGTTCGGGGCACACCATCTCGTCCACGCCCAGGTCGCGCAGCATGTCGCGGTGGCGCGGGTAGAGCAGCTCGGTGTTGCTGATGCGGGCCACGGTTTTCTTTGCACGGAGCTTCTTGGCCAGCACACAGCTCATGAGGTTGATGCTCTCGTCGTGCAGCACGGCCAAAAAAAGGTCGCAGTCGCCCACATTGGCGTCGGCCAAAACCTTGGGCGAAGTGGACGAACCCGCTATTGTCATCAGGTCCGAATCCTTCTCCAGCCGTTTCAATAACTCGGAATTGGGGTCCACCACGGTGATGTTGTGGTCCAATTCGGTAAGCGATTTGGCAAGGTAAAACCCAACCTCGCCGTCACCTGCAATGATTATGTTCATCTTTTCTCGCTCAAAAAATTAAGGTGCAAAAATACAAAAAAAATTCCATTACTGAACAAAAAATAATGTCGGTCCCCGTCACTCTCCCCCTCGCCGCCGCTTCCAAGCGCCGTCCGAGCCGCCTCAGCAGCCCGCCCGTTCCACCCCGCCACCTCCCCCCTTTCTTCGCCTTTTATTTTGCATTTTGTTTGTATTTAGTTTGCATTTAGTTTATGTTTGAAAAACTAAATGCAAATAAAAACTAAACTAAGCGTTGGAGAAAAAGCGGACGAAGGGAGGGGATGGGGCGGCGGTTCGGCCGCGGCAGGAAAGGGGTTGGAAGGCGGCTGGCTGAAAGCGCCCGAAGGGCTGGCGGGGACGGACAGGAAGGTAGGAATGAAAAAATAATGTTTGTATTCTAAAAAAATGTCGTATATTTGCATTTCTAATAAGGAATAAAAAATGGAAATAACACGCACATTCGACCTGTTGGACTACCTTTTGGAACAATTCCCTGAGAAAGAAGATGTTCTATGCGCTAAAGAGAAAGGGGAGTGGGTTAAATACAGTTCCAGAAAGTACTACGATATTGCCCATTATATGGCTTGCGGACTCTTGGAAATGGGTCTGAAGCCCGGCGACAAGATTATTACCATGACGGCCAACTGCCCCGAATGGAACTTCACCGACATGGCTTGCGCCCTCACCGGCGTTATTCACGTGCCCATATATCCCACGCTGAGTGTGGAGAACTATATGCACATCATCCGCCACAGCGAGGCGCAGTATATGTTCATCAGCAACCATATCATGCTCCGCCGTGTGGCTCCCGCGTTGGAGAAGTTGGAGAACGCCCCCAAGGTGTACACGCTGGAGAAGATTGATGGCTATCCCCGCACGTTCGACATTCTGAAGCTGGGCATCAGCAGCAAGGATAAGAACGCCCCCCGTCTGGCACAGCTGAAGGAGACCATACGTCCGGAGGACTGCGCCACGCTCATCTACACTTCGGGCACCACGGGCGACCCCAAGGGGGTGATGCTCTCGCACCGCAACCTTTGCAGCAATTTCCTCGCTCATGCCAAGGTGAACTATATGCCGGCCGGCTCCAAGGCCCTCAGCTTCCTGCCCCTGAACCATATCTACGAGCGCAGCATGAACTACCACTATCAGTTCCGCGGCGTGGGCATCTACTATGCCGAGAACATGGGCACCATCCAGCAGAATATGCAGGAGCTGCATGCCGACGGTTTCTGCGCCGTGCCCCGTGTGCTGGAGATGGTGTATGACAAACTTTATGCCGCCGGGAAGGACTTTAAGGGTATCAAGAAGAAAATCTACGACCGCGCTTTTGTCCATGGCTCACGCTGGGACTACTCCAACCTGCAGCGGATGCAGCTCTTCTACCAGCTGTCGCAGTGGTTCTACGACCGCATGGTTTACCGCCACTGGCGCGAGAAGTTCGGCGGCCATGAGCTCTGCGTCATCACCGGCTCGAGCAGCATTCAGCCCAAGATGCTGCGCACTTTTGCCGCCGCGGGCATCTATATTCACGAGGGCTACGGCCTCTCCGAGACGTCGCCCGTGATAGCGGTGAACAATCCGGCTAAGAATTGGGTGAAGATTGGCACCGTGGGCCCCATACTGGAGGGGGTGGAGGTGAAATTTGCCGAGGATGGTGAAATCCTCACCCGTGGACCCCACGTCATGATGGGCTACTACAAAGACCCCGAGTACACGGCACAGGTGATTGACGAGGAGGGATGGTTCCACACCGGCGACGTGGGCGAGATGGTGGGCACCGGCATCGGCGGCCCCCGCTATCTGCGCATCACCGACCGCAAGAAGGATATTTTCAAACTCTCGGCCGGCAAGTACATCGCCCCGCAACTGTTGGAGAATAAACTGCGCGAGTCGGAGTATATTGAGCAGGTGATGGTGGTAGGCGAAAACGAGAAGAGCGCCTCCGCTATCATTTCGCCCAATTTCAACACACTGCATTACTGGGCACTGAAGCATCACCTGCACTACCGCGACAACGTCACCCTGCTGACCCTGCCCGAGGTGAAAGAAAAATATCGCGAAGTGATTGCCGAGAGCAACCGCGACTTTGCTGCCCACGAGCAGATTAAGAATTTCCGGCTGGTGGCCGACGAGTGGACCGCCAATAACGGCTTGCTGTCCCCCACGCTTAAAATACGGCGCAAGGTGCTTATGGAGAAGTATAAGAACCTGATAGCCGAAATCTACGGCAACGAGACCTCTTCGGGCAATCCTATCCTTTCGGCCTTCCGCAGTGTGGAGCTGCCCACTTTTGGTTTTGGTAAGAAGAAACAGGATTGAGCCCCCGCTTAGATCTTCGGCGGCCTATAATAAATAAGGCTCTAGTTTGATAAAAGACTGATTTTTAGCAGCCTCGAAGAGGCTGAATCTTAATAACCCCATACTAAGCGACCAACGGGAGCGCAGTGTGGGGATAGCGAAACCCCTACTACTCAGCGTGTCGAAGACACGCCACATTGAGAAATACGAGCAAGAATCAGTCATACTTTGTACTAGAGCGATAAATAAAACCTCCAAGCGCTATTTGTTGCGGTTGGAGGTTTTCTCTTGCCTAGATGGCCGAGGCATTATTTGCACTTCACTCCGGTCTCAAGGGCAGTGGAGTAGTTGTTCAGCGGCAGGTCGCTGCATTTCTTCACGCCATTATAGTCGCTGAGGTTTACCTCTGTGGTGGAGACGGCAGAGCCACCACATAGGAGGTGCAGGTGCAGGTTTTCTTGCAGGAGCTGAGACAGACAACCATGGCCACGGCAGCAAGGGCTAAAAGAACTTTCTTCATAAGGAAACTTCTATTAATCACCCCATCGGGGTGAGATATGAATAACACCGTACGTAGTGCGGTGATTATCTGAGGCAAACAGATGCGTCCCGATAGGGACGCGACACGAAAACAAATAAATAGAACCCACCATAAGGATAAAGTTGATATTAAAGAGTGATTTTCTATTGCTTTTTCTCGAATTGAGTATTATTTTTATGATTATCCGTAATGGCCCGAAAAAGCCTCGTAGAGGCTTAATCTCAATAACACCATACAAGCGCAGCGCAGTGTGGTGCTTGAAAACCAATCATCCGACTGCGTCTCGGAGAGACGCGATTTCATATTTCTGACGATAGCGGATAATCATTTTATTTTTTGCTAAGTGGGATTGTTTGTTTTGTCAAATAAGTCGGCAAGCATAATTAATATGCATATCTTTTAACACGAATTATCATGAATTATCCATTAATTATCATTAATGGTCAATTAGATGGAAATTATATGTAAAATAAATTTGAGCAATTACTTAAGTCGGTAAGCAAAATTAATATGCATATCTTTTAACACGAATTATCATGAATTATCCATTAATTATCATTAATGGTCAATTAGATGGAAATTATATGTAAAATAAATTTGAGCAATTACTTATCAGTCTTTGAGGGTCTGCCAGTCCTCTATGGTCCAGGTGTCGATGTCGAAGTTCACGCCCACCTTCACCACTTGGCGGGGGTCGGTGGCAAAGCGGTCGGCATAGTTCTGTTCCTCTATTTGGCGCACGGCCTTGGCAGCGGTACTCTTCACCTTGAATTCGAAGAGATAGATGGTGTCTGGGGCGTAAACTATCATGTCCACGCGGCCAGTGCTGCACTTCACCTGGGTCTGCACATAGACGTTGAGCATGGAGAGGATGAGGTAGAAGGTGTATTCGTAGAATCCCTCTTTGGTGGCGGCCTCGCTCAGTTTCTCCTTGAAGCCCTCCACGTATGGCACGCCTGCCAGAAAGGCTTTCAACTCCCCAAGGCAGCGGTCGATGTCGCCGTCGCGCAGTGCCAGCCACATTTTTTGCGCACCGCCCTGTAGAACGTCTTCCTGCTCTAAGCCAGCATAGTAGGGCAGCAGGCCCTCTGTCAGGCCTACACGCACCTCCATGTTGGGAATGCCCAATGTGTAGTTACCCAGCTCGCGGTCGTAACCCTTGATGGTCAGGTATCCGGCTTGGTAAAGTAACGGCAGGGCGTTGGTCAGTGTCTCGGTAGGGCGGTTGAATCCAGATTCTGAGGCCTTGATGTTGTCCATCTGCGTGATGTCGGTGCCGAAACGCTGCATCTGGTGGAAGAGAAAGGTGGGCGTGCCGCTCTCGAACCAGTAGTTCTTTATTTCTTTCTGATCAAAGCAGTTTATCAAGCTGTAGGGGTTGTATACCTCTGGCCCGCGCCCCGAGAAATGGTATCCGTCATACTGCCTTTTCAGCAGTGTGTGCATCTCTTCGGGCGAGCATTTGTAAGCCTCTGCCAGCATGGCGATGTCCTCTTTCAAAACCGTGGTCAGTTCCTCCTCGGTGATGCCGCAGATGGCAGAGTATTTCGGCATCATGGAGACATTCATGATGTTGTTCAGTGTGGAGAAGATGCTCAGTTGGCTGAACTTGGTGATGCCTGTGAGGAAACAGAAGCGTATCATCGCCTCGCAGGCCTTCAGCGGCTGAAAGAACTCTTTCATCACTTCCTTCATCCCTTCCATCCTTTCTTTTTCGTGCAGCACATCCAGCAGCGGCGCGTCGTACTCGTCTATGAGTACCACCACCTTCCCGTTCTGTCTGGCTGCATTTTTTATTGTCCGGGAGAGGACTTGCCCAGGGGTCCTCCCCTGCTTGTCTACCCCATACAGAGAGCACAAATCCTCCATTTCGAAGAGTATGGCTTCGCGCAGCCCCTCGGCATTTCCCTGCCCTTTGCAAGTGCTCAGGTCCAGGTGTATCACCGGGTACTGCCGCCATTCCTCCTCATAGTCCATTATCTTCAGCCCCTCGAACAGATCCCTTCGGCCTTCGAAGTAGGACTTGAGCGTGGTGGTCAGCAGCGACTTGCCGAAGCGGCGGGGACGACTGAGGAAAGCAAAAGTGCTTCCGTTGGCCAGTTGCCACACCAAATCGGTCTTGTCCACATAGACATATTTGTCCTTGATGATACGTTCAAAAGTCTGTATCCCTATGGGGTATCTGCGGCTGGGTAAGTTCGTGTTCATCTTTCTTGCATGATTATTAGGTTGGCTCTAGTTTGATAAAAGACTGATTTTTTAGCAGCCTCGAAGAGGCTGAATCTCAATAACCCCATACTAAGCGACCAACGGGAGCGCAGTGTGGGGATAGCGAAACCCCTACTACTCAGCGTGTCGAAGACACGCCACATTGAAAAATACGAGCAAGAATCAGTCATACTTTGTACTAGAGCGATTAGGTTAACCAATAGGGTTATTAGATTCGATTGTCTGCCAGTCCTCTATGGTCCAGGTGTCGATGTCGAAGTTCACGCCCACTTTCACCACTTGGCGGGGGTCGGTGGCAAAGTGGTCGGCATAGCTCTGTTCCTCTATTTGGCGCACGGCCTTGGCAGCGGTACTCTTCACCTTGAATTCGAAGAGATAGATGGTGTCTGGGGCGTAAACTATCATGTCCACGCGGCCAGTGCTGCACTTCACCTGGGTCTGCACATAGACGTTGAGCATGGAGAGGATGAGGTAGAAGGTGTATTCGTAGAATCCCTCTTTGGTGGCGGCCTCGCTCAGTTTCTCCTTGAAGCCCTCCACGTATGGCACGCCTGCCAGAAAGGCTTTCAACTCCTCAAGGCAGCGGTCGATGTCGCCGTCGCGCAGTGCCAGCCACATCTTTCGTGCTCCTCCTTGACGGACACTATTGCCTTTCAATCCTGCATAGTAAGGTAGGAGCCCTTCTGTAAGGCCGATGCGAACCTCGTCGTTGGGTATGCCTAATGTATAGTCTCCAAGGTCACGATCGTAGTCCTTAATGGTCAAATAACCTGCCTGATAGAGTAGGGGCAAGGCATCAGTCAAGGTCTCGGTGGGTAGATAAAAGGCGGTTTCGGAGGCTCGAATCTCGTCCATCTTCGTGATGTCGGTGCCAAAACGCTGCATCTGGTGAAACAGAAAGGTGGGTGTGCCGCTCTCGAACCAGTAGTTCTTTATTTCTTTCTGATCAAAGCAGTTTATCAAGCTGTAGGGGTTGTATACCTCTGGCCCGCGCCCCGAGAAATGGTATCCGTCATACTGCCTTTTCAGCAGTGTGTGCATCTCTTCGGGCGAGCATTTGTAAGCCTCTGCCAGCATGGCGATGTCCTCTTTCAAAACCGTGGTCAGTTCCTCCTCGGTGATGCCGCAGATGGCAGAGTATTTCGGCATCATGGAGACATTCATGATGTTGTTCAGTGTGGAGAAGATGCTCAGTTGGCTGAACTTGGTGATGCCTGTGAGGAAACAGAAGCGTATCATCGCCTCGCAGGCCTTCAGCGGCTGAAAGAACTCTTTCATCACTTCCTTCATCCCTTCCATCCTTTCTTTTTCGTGCAGCACATCCAGCAGCGGCGCGTCGTACTCGTCTATGAGTACCACCACCTTCCCGTCCTGTCCGGCTGCATTTTTTATTGTCCGGGAGAGGACTTGCCCGGGTGTCCTTCCCTGCTTGTCCACCCTATACAGAGAGCACAAATCCTCCATTTCGAAGAGAATGGCCTCGCGCAGCCCCTCGGCATTCCCCTGCCCTTTGCAGGTGCTCAGGTCTAGGTGTATCACCGGGTACTGCCGCCATTCTTCCTCATAGTCCATTATCTTCAACCCTTCGAACAGATCTCTCCGGCCTTCGAAGTAGGACTTGAGCGTGGTGGTCAGCAGCGACTTGCCGAAGCGGCGGGGACGACTGAGGAAAGCAAAAGTGCTTCCGTTGGCCAGTTGCCACACCAAATCGGTCTTGTCCACATAGACATATTTGTCCTGGATGATACGTTCAAAAGTCTGTATCCCTATGGGGTATCTGCGGCGAGGAGCGTTCATGGCATATTCTTTTTTTTCAGATTGCAAAAATACTATTTTTTTTCCATTCGGCAAAATAATAAGTAATTGCTCAAATTTATTTTACATATAATTGCCATCTAATTGACCATTAATTTTAAACGCTCTAGTACAAAGTATGACTGATTCTTGCTCGTATTTCTCAATGTGGCGTGTCTTCGACACGCTGAGTAGTAGGGGTTTCGCTATCCCCACACTGCGCTCCCGTTGGTCGCTTAGTATGGGGTTATTGAGATTCAGCCTCTTCGAGGCTGCTAAAAATCAGTCTTTTATCAAACTAGAGCCATTTTAAATTAATGGATTATTAATGGTAATTCGTGTTTAAACAATATGCACATTAATTTTGCTTACCGACTTAATAAAACGTCCAAGCGAAAGATGATGCGGAATGGGGTCTTACCTACAATAACAGGGATTGTGAAATGGACAAAAAAAGACCATGTGTTTTCCTGAAATCGCTTGACAGATTTTTGCTGGTTAAACTGATTAGATTGTCAAATTATACGATGCCGTACTGAATCACTTGACAGGGGTGGTGACAACCTAAATTCCAGTTACAAGTGCAACACTGAGTAGAAAAAAAAGTACCAGAATTTGGTACTCTCAGGTAAAATGACTACTTTTGTGTTGTCAAATGAAAAAATATAATCACATTACCAAAGAGCTAAGATACACAATTTCTGTGTGTCTGAAGAAAAAATGTCGCTCTCGAAGATAGCGGATTTGATAAATGTCAACAAGTCAACCGTCAGCAGGGAGATAAAAAGGAACTCCAACATGCACTGCCACTACGTCGCGATCGAAGCGCAGCAGTTCTCCGAGATGAAAAAGTCGGTTCCCCGTAGGCCGAGAAAACTGTCGAAAGCGGACTGGCAGGAAATCGAGCAGTGCCTCAAGCGGCATTGGTCGCCCGAGACTATTGCCGGTGTCCGGAAACGTGAGGGCAAGACGTGCGTCTCAATCGAGTGGATGTACCACATCATCAGGCGGGACAAGGCACGGGGAGGCTCGCTCTACACATACCTGCCGAACCGCCTCAAGCACAGGCGACGACCCGTAGGCTCACGCATCCCCATCAAGGACCGCCTGAGCATCGATGAGCGCCCTGCCGTGGTGGACGCCAAGGCACGCTTCGGAGACTGGGAGATGGACACCATCGTCGGGAAGGACGGCAAGGGCGTCATCGTCACCCTTGTCGAACGCACCACCAAGAAGATGCTTATGGCCAAATCCCCAAAAGGCAAGAATGCCAAGGCTGTGGCACGGCTTGTCGTACAAATGCTGCGCCCTTTCGAACACCATGTCCTCTCCATCACCACCGACAACGGAACCGAGTTCGCCGACCACAAATATATCGCCAAAAAGCTCCACACCAAGGTCTATTTCGCACACCCATACTCCTCCTGGGAGAAAGGCCTCATCGAAAACACAAACAAGCTCATCCGTCAGTATATCCCAAAGGACACCGATTTCTCCTCCCTCTCTGCCGATTACATCCTCTACGTCCAGACTGAAATCAACCTCCGGCCAAGAAAACTTCTGAACTTTTCTTCGCCAAAACAAAAATTCTTGCTATCTTTGCACAACAGTGTTGCACTTCGAGGTTGAATCTACATTTTTATTTGTTGTTTCAAAATAAATTCGTATCTTTGTAAAGTCAAATAAGATTGTAATATTGTTATAATATATTGAATATTAGAAAACCATATACGTAATAAAAACACATAAATACGTAATAAAAACACATAAACATATCAAAATAAAAACACATAAACATATCAAAACATGAAAAAAGATAAAGAAATTAAGCTCTACGAAGAGCCAGTGATTAAAGTTGTCAAGTTCCAAGTGGAACATGGTTTCGCAGCTTCGCCTGAAATAGGTACAGGTGAAAACCCTAGCGAAGATGATGGCGACTATGTCTCCCCCCATAGTGGTGGAATAACTGCCGACAATTTTGGTCAAAGAGATTGGCGCCCATCATTCTAATATTTGAGTTTTATCCATTTTTAAAATTACTATATATATGAAAAAAATCTCTTTTTTTGTTGTGGCCGCTGCGTTGATGAGCATGGTAGCCACTTCGTGTCAGAAAGACAGTCTTGACGAAGGTCAGGATGTTGCTGTTGCCGAACAATTCCTCGACGACGAAGACGGCAAGACGTTCTTCCTCAATAGCAAGCTCTATTGGAAAAAAGGTGACAATGTGCAGATTTATCAGTACAATCCCTCTTACAACATGGAGTACAAAAACACGTTGACCGATGACCAGTATTCTCAAAACGTTACGCTGATCCCGTCCGACGCCTCTCGCACTGCTTACAACAACACCCAAAAACTGTATGGTCTCTACCCCAGTTTCTATTTCAAGCCCAAAACCAACGCTTCTGCGTACGATTTTGTTTACAACACTGTGGATTACGACGAGGATGACGACATCATCGACATCGACGACCCCATCTTTGTTGTCGATCTTCCGGCCCAGCAGGTTTTGGACAATGACGTGAACCCTCTCAACCGCCTGCACCTTACCCGTTTCCCCCGTGCAGCTAAACGTGCCGTAGGTGTTACTAAGTACGACTTCAACAATCTCTGCGGTATCCTTAAACTCACCATCCAAGGTGATACTCCCATCGAAGAGATCGCTTTCAAAGCTGACGAGGTTTCCAATGGTGCCTTTGAGCTGACTTGGGTTAACAACTCTGCCGTTGCCAGTGGTTTCGAACCCTTCCTTACCCCTGTCAATACCCCCTCTTTCGAGAACACCACTACTAAGCTGCAGTTCCATACCCCAGTGTCTGTGACGAACTCTCAAGACTTCTTTATCGCCCTGCCTCAGCCCATCAAAAGAGACAACGAGACCTACCCCTACTACCACAATGTCACCATCACCATCACCAACTCCAACTATGAGACCACAGTTCTTAACTTCAATACTCTGCGCATCCGCCGCAATGTCATAACCACCATCACCCGCAATGGTAAGGACAAAACCCACCCCGAAATCAACCATGACGACTACACCCGCTCCAATGGCATTTTCACCACTGCTATTGATGCCAACGGAAACTCTACCCACAAAGTCTACATTGCACCCGGCAACCTGCAATACCGCAGCACCAACTGGCAGTTTGCCAATCAGCAATATGAAGTTCTCCATGGCCAAACCTACTCTCCCGACAATTATGGCACCGAAGGCAACGAGTGGGATTTGTTTGGTTGGAGCGTCACGAATTCCAATTATGGTCGTTCTACAACCTCTTCTGACTATTCATGGACTGGTTATAGATATGGTGAAGTGCCCGGCGAGTATGCCCCTGCTGTGCCAAGTAATCCTTTTGTTGATTATGGCGCTGCACTCGGCAACCCCGAATGGTACACGCTCTCTATTTTTGGCTGGAGGGTGTTGCTGCAAGAGCGCCACACCAGTTTCACCGTTGGCAATACATCCGATGTACGTTGTGCCCCGATTGGTATAGTTGACCACTATGGCCCAGAACAAAATAATGGTACTCAGCTGCCCCATTATATTTGTGGACTTCTTATCTTCCCCGACGACTTCTCCGCCAGTGATTGGCCCACAGGTGTTCCCACTCTCAATGGCAAACTGGTTAATAATCCTCCTCGGAGTTTCCCAACCATGTGGAATGATAATGGTTGTTTGACTATGACTAAGGAACAGTTCAAGCGGTTGGAGGCTAAAGGTGTTATATTCCTTCCCTGTGCAGGTAAGTCAGCTATTAATCAAAATAATGTGAGTGCTAACGGTGAGTATGATTGTGCGCTGTATTATCAGACCAGCACCGTAGCTTATACTACAACTGGACATACTAATGTTGATTGGCTTGGCGAAACAAATGTAAACTGGATTTCGGACAATACTACGTTCCAGCTCTATTGCCAGAATGGCAGTTTCAATCTTTATAACATGCAGGGACAGAACTCGGCTGACCAGTGTGCTGTCCGTCTTGTTCGTGATGCATGGGATATATCAGATGAGCAGTAAACCCGAACGCCAAATAGTTCACGTTTAATAATTCAGATTTTCAATCTTTTAAGGTGGTCGCTCAATTGAGCGGCCGCCTTTTGTTTGTTTGGGAATGGCTTTCACTGCAATACTGTTGTTCTCTATCTTTCTGCGAGGGTTAGTCTCCCGCCTTTGCTCCCCTCTGGAAAGGAGGAGAAGGGAAGTTGCGTGGTAACAGGGTTCACTCAGCAACAATTGTATCATGATTTGTTTGTTGGGGAATTTGGCCGTTTTTTGTTGGGGAATATGGCTGATTTTTGTTGGGGAATTTGGCCGATTTTTGTTGGTGAATTTGGCTGCCGTGGCCAAAGGCAACGAGTGCGGGATGCCGCTCTACCAATATCTACTATCTACGCGAATCCCCTCATCCGCAGTTTCGGGCAAGAATGGTACGACGAACTGCTCCAAGCCGTTGCACAATCCTCCTCCCGTTGAACAACGACCGTTCCCCGTTACTTCTTCGTTAATTAGCGAAGAAATAACGGGGAACTACCATCGAAACAGCAGACATCGGTTGGGTAAACAAGGGGTTGTGTTTTCCAGAAATCGCTCGGCGGATTTTTGCTGGTTAGACTGATTAGCTTGTCGAATAATCTGCTGCCGTGGTGGACGACAAGGCACGCTTCGGTGACTGGGCGATGGACACCATAGTCGGGAAGGACGGCAAGGGTGCCATTGTCACCATTGTCGAACGCGCCACCAAGAAGATGCTTATGGCCAAATCCCCCAAAAAAGCAAGAATGCCAAGGCTGTGGCACGGCTTGTCGTACAGATGCTGCGCCCTTTCGAACACCATGTCCTCTCCATCACCACCGACAACGGAACCGAGTTCGCCGACCACAAACATATCGCAAAATTGCTCCATACCAAGGTCTATTTTGCACACCCATACTCCTCGTGGGAAAAGGGACTTATCGAGAACACCAACAAGCTTATCCGGCAAT